>JBEBGV010000060.1:0-28990 GCA_040081265.1 Vicinamibacterales bacterium | reverse complement strand
CGTGCGCGCCAGTCAACTCGGGCGACGGGCCGCCGCGTGCACGGGATCGACGACGGTCGACCAGGCGAACCGGCACGATCGAACCGTCGACGCTCACGACCAGCGTCCCGGTGGCGTCCTCGAAGTCAAACGCGACCTCGTGGCTGCGGGTTGCGCCCTGGTCCGCGTCAACCCCGTCCTGGACGAGGAGCGACCAGAAGGGCGCGACACCTGTGATGAGGCTCGAGAACATCCGGCCGTCGATCGATACATGATCGCCGGCAGCGGTCCGAACGACTTCGACATGGTGACGACGGCCGCGCACCTCGACGTCGAAAGTCACGATCGCAGACCTTCCATCCGTGCGCGGGCCTTCCAGGCACCCGCCTCGACCACAGGTGGAACACGCTGACTCGAGTGGTAGAGAGCGGCGGCAATCATGGCGACCTCTTCACGCGACACATCGGGTTCGCTGAAGGGCCTGCCGGCACGCTGGTGCAAGAGTTCGTCCAGATACGCGGTGTGGAACGCCGCCGACCGGAATTCCTTCTGATCAATGAGCCAGAGGAGGAACGGAACCGACGTGCGAACGCCACCGACGCGATACTCGAGCAACGCGCGCCGGAGCCGGGCGACCGCCTCGGCTCTGGTTGCCCCCCACACGATCAGCTTGGCGATCATCGCGTCGTAGAAGACCGAGACGCGGGCACCTTCGTCCATGCCCCCGTCGTGCCGAACCCACGGCCCATCCGGGGTGCGCAGCGTGGTCAGCTGTCCTGGAGAAGGGACGAACCCGGCGTCGGCGTCCTCGGCGTAGACGCGGCACTCAATCGCGTGGCCGCGCGGAGTCGCGACCATCGCGGGATCGAGTGTCAGAGGCTCACCGCGGGCAATCCGGATCTGCCAGGTCACCAGGTCCACGCCCGTGACCATCTCGGTGACCGGATGCTCCACCTGCAGCCGGGTGTTCATCTCGAGAAACGCGAACCGCCCGTCGGCGTCAAGGAGAAACTCGACCGTGCCCGCGCTCGTGTAGCCGGCGGCGACCGCCACAGCTGCGGCCGCCTGCTGCAGCGAGCACCTCAGCGCCGGGCTCACGACCGTCGATGGCGATTCCTCGATCACCTTCTGGTGGCGCCGCTGGATGGAGCACTCACGTTCCACGAAGGGCACGACCGTACCGTGTGCGTCGGCGAGGACCTGCACCTCGACGTGCCGTGGATGCTCGATCCGCTTTTCGAGATAGATGCGCGGGTCGCCGAACGACGCCTGCGCTTCTGAGCGCGCAAGCCGAAGTGCCGCCGGAAGCTCCGAGGGTTCGCGTGCGACGCGCATGCCCTTGCCGCCGCCACCGGCCACCGCCTTCACCATCACTGGATAGCCGATCCGCGCCGCCGCGCGTCCGATGACGTCATCGCTGACGTCGGGACCGAGCGGCTCATCGGTGCCTTCGACAACAGGCACACCGGCCTGACGGGCATAGCCTCGCGCTGCGGTCTTGTTGCCGAGCCCGGCTATTGCCTCTGGAGTCGGACCGATGAACACGAGGCCCGCATCGCGACACGCCGAGGCAAACCCGGCGCTCTCGGCAAGAAAGCCATAACCCGGATGCACGGCGTCGGCCCCCGAGCGACGGGCCGCGTCGATCACCGCTCCAATCTTCAAGTAGCTGTCGACGGCAGGGCCGGGGCCGATGTGATACGCCTCGTCCGCCATGCGCACGTGCAGCGATGCGCGATCGACGTCGGAATAGACCGCCACCGAGCCAAGTCCCAGGTCTCGGCACGCGCGGATCACTCGGACGGCGATCTCACCGCGGTTGGCGATCAAGATCTTGCGCAAAGCCCTGCAATTCTACTACTTGCGGGCGATCACCGGGTGTGCCTTGTGGAACAGGAAGCCGAGGCTAGAGCGGAATGTTTCCGTGCTTCTTCGGTGGGTTCTTGTCGCGCTTGGCGTCGAGCGCCGAGAGCGCCGCGATGAGTCGAGGCCTGGTTTCACGCGGCCGGATGATGGCGTCGATGAAACCGCGCTCTGCGGCGACAAACGGGCTCGCGAACTTCTCCCGATACTCGGTGATGCGGCTGGCGCGAAGTGCCGCTTCGTCGGCGGCGGCGTCGAGTTCCCGACGGTAGAGGATGTTGACCGCGCCCTCGGCGCCCATCACGGCAATCTCAGCGGTCGGCCACGCGAAGTTGGCGTCTGTCCGCAGATGCTTGCTCGACATGACGCAGTAGGCGCCGCCGTAGGCTTTGCGCGTAATCACGGTCAGCTTCGGCACGGTGGCTTCGGCGAAGGCATACAGGAGCTTGGCGCCGTGCCGGATGATGCCGCCGAACTCCTGCACCGTGCCCGGCAGGAATCCGGGAACGTCCTCGAAGGTCACCAGCGGGATGCCGAACGCGTCACAGAAGCGGACGAACCGCGCACCCTTCACCGACGCGTCGATGTCCAGCGTGCCGGCAAGGACTGCCGGCTGATTGGCCACGATGCCGATGGCCCTCGTGCCCAGATGCGCGAACCCGACCAGCAGGTTGCGGGCGAAATGCTCGTGAACCTCGAGAAACTCTCCGTCATCGACGACCGCACGAATGACCTCGTGCATGTCGTACGGCTGATTCGGCTGGTCTGGCACGATCTCGTCGAGGCGCGCGTCCTGACGAGACGGCGGATCGTGCGACGGCCGACGCGGCGCTTCGTCAACGTTGTTGCCAGGCAGATAGGCGAGAAGCTCACGGATGAGCAGCAGACACTCGCGATCATCGGCGGCTGAGAAGTGCGCGACCCCGCTTCGACTGTTGTGGGTCCTCGCACCGCCAAGCTCTTCCTTGGTCACCTCTTCATGCGTCACCGTCCGAAGCACGTCGGGTCCGGTCACGAACATGTAGCTCGTGTCCTGGACCATGATCGTGAAGTCGGTGATCGCCGGCGAATACACCGCACCGCCAGCACACGGCCCCATGATGGCCGAAATCTGGGGGACGACCCCCGAGGCGAGCGTGTTGCGAAGGAAGATGTCGGCGTAGCCAGCCAGCGACACCACGCCTTCCTGAATGCGGGCACCGCCTGAGTCGTTCAACCCGACGATGGGCGCCCCCATCTTGAGGGCGAGTTCCATGATCTTGACGATCTTGGCGGCGTTGGTCTCCGACAGCGAGCCGCCGAACACGGTGAAGTCCTGCGCGAACGCAAACACGAGACGGCCGTCGATGCGTCCGTGTCCGCTGATCACCCCGTCGCCCGGGATGCGCTCTTCCTCCATCCCGAAGTCGCGGCACCGGTGAATGACGAACGCGTCGAGTTCCTCGAACGTGCCCGGATCGAACAGGCCTTCAATGCGCTCGCGCGCGGTCAGCTTGCCGGCGTCGCGCTGACGCTGCTGGCGGGCTTCGCCGCCGCCGAGCTGGGCTCGACGCGTGAGCTCGTCGAGCCGGTCGTAGGCATCGTGTGACGACACGTCCCGACTCAGGCGGTGGTCTTGCCAGCCTGTGCGTTTTCCCAGTCCTTCAGGAAACGCTCGAGGCCGATGTCGGTGAGGGGGTGCTTGAAGCACTGCTCAATGACGGCGGGAGGCACGGTCACGACGTCGGCGCCAAGCCGTGCCGACTCGACGATATGGATGGGGTGACGGATGCTGGCGGCCAGAATCTCGGTCGCATACTCACCGTTGTCGAAAATGTCGGCGATCTCCTTGATCAGCGTCATCCCGTTGGTGGCAATGTCATCGAGACGCCCCACGAACGGGCTGACATACGCCGCCCCGACCTTGGCCGCAAGCCAGGCCTGGGTGGGGGAGAAGATGAGGGTGACGTTGACCCGGTGACCTTCACCTGACAGCGTCTTGCACGCTTTCACGCCGTCCTTCGTGAACGGGACCTTGATGACGATGTGCTCGTCGATAGCCGCCAGCTCGCGTCCCTCGCGGATCATCGCGGCGGCATCGGTAGCCACGACCTCGGCACTCACCGGGCCCTGAACGATGCGGCAGATCTGCTTCAGGATGGCTCGCGGATCACCCGATTCCTTCGCCATGAGCGAAGGATTGGTGGTCACCCCGTCGAGGATGCCGGTCGCCGCAAGCGCCTCGATCTCCTTGACGTTTCCGGTATCAACAAACAGTTTCATGTCTCTTTCCCTGCTCCCGGCAGCCCAGGTGGCGCCTCACTGGGCGGTTTCTTCGATGCGGGCCGATTCCACGCTCGTGTTGGCGACCGGCGTCTGTCGGTCGACGGCCACGACAGCATAAACGTACCGCATCCCCGAGGTGACCGTCGTGTCTGAAAAACGCACGTCGGTGATGGGCATCGGCGTGAGGGGCTGCAGTGTGGCATCGCCGACCGCGCCGCGCAAGACGATGTATCCGGCGAGATCCGGGTCGGTGTTGGCTTCCCAGAGCAGGTTGATCGCACCGGCGGTGGCGATGGCCACGAGCTGGGCCGGGGCGGCAGGCGCAAAGCGGTCGACCGGCGTCACGCACGCGCGCATCGACGCGTCGCCTTCGACGGCCATCTCTCCCAGTCCTGTCACCGCGCGCAGGACGTAACACGTCTCGATACCGAAGGTCACCGGTTCCGAGAACGGCGGGGCCTGGAGAGGGGCGCTGTTGAGGGCGGAGGGGCGAGCCGCCTGCCAGGCGGGCGCTGCTGTCCCGTCAGCGCGCAGGACATCGCGGTAGACGTTCACGCGCGGAGCCCCGACCGGTTCAGCCTGCGTCGCTGTGCCCGGGGTCGGAGCGGGGGCCACCGGAATCGTCGCCGGCGCCGGTGCTGGTGGAGCGGGCGCGGGGGTCCACGCCACATTGATGGTGGTGGCGGTATACGTCACCGCAATTCCGGCAGGCGGCGCCGGAACGGGACCCAGCTTCACGGCGATCGGCGGGTGCTGCGGGCCGGGGCGGTTGCGCGTGCTGAAGGGCACGGCCATGTAGAAACGACTGGTGTCGGCGGCGACGGGCACGGTCAGCGTATCGGTGATGGTGACGCTGGCACCGGGGCGAACGCCGTCCGGGCCCGGCTCCGGCACCACCTCGCCGTCGACCGGCACCGGTACCACCGGCACCCTGGCGATCCGCGTCGCCTGATCGACGAACATGAGGCGCGGCGGGGCCGCGATGCCGGTGAACGCGTAGACGTCGACATACCCGATGTCCACCGGTGTCGACCGATCAACATTGGCGGCGGGAACCGTCAGCGTCACGTAGATATCGCGGCCGACGCGTTGCGCGGTCACCCGCTCAGCCGCGGCGGGGAGCCGGACAATCGGCGCCAGTGGCGGACCCTTCTTGCCGCACGCGATGAGCACCACGCCGACAAGCCCCACGCACAGCAGGCTCGACGCCTGTCGCCAGCGCGCCCGCGATTGTGTCACTCGATCGCCTGAGCGCTGACCACATCGCCGGCGTGGCGATCGATGGCCCGGCGCGACAGGTCTGACGACTTGAACCGGCGAACGTCGATGCCGTGCCCGCGCACCTTGTAGTTGAGGATGCGCTCGGTCGTGTCGAGCAGGCGTGCGGCCTTGGCGCGGTTGCCGCGCGTCGTCTTGAGCGCGTCCTGGATCAGGTCGCGCTCGTAGGCGGCTACGGCGTCCTTGAGCGACACGCGCGTGACGGTGTTGGACGAGTCCGCCGTCTGCAGTGACGGCGGGAGGTGGTGCGCGTGGATGACGGCGCTGTCGCACACGAGCACGGCGCGCTCGAGGGCGTTCTCGAGTTCACGGACGTTGCCCGGCCAGTGATACGCCATCAGCATGTCGATGGCCGGCGTGGAGATGCGCTTGATGACCTTGCCGTGCTCGCGCGAGAACTTCTCGAGGAAGTGATCGGCCAGCAGCAGCAGGTCGGCCTTCCGCTCGCGCAGCGGCGGCACGAAGATCGTGAAGACGTTGAGTCGATAGTAGAGGTCTTCGCGGAAGGTGCCCTCCGCAAGAGCCTTCTCCATGTCCTTGTTCGTGGCGGCGATCATGCGCACGTTCACGCGGACGGTTTCAGTGCCGCCGAGGCGTTCGAACTCACGTTCCTGGAGGACCCGCAGGAGCTTCACCTGCGTGCTGAGATTGATGTCCCCGATCTCGTCGAGGAAGAGGGTCCCGCCCTCGGCCAGCTCGAAGCGCCCCTTCTTGCGGGCCTGGGCGCCGGTGAACGCGCCCTTCTCGTAGCCGAACAGCTCCGACTCGATCAGCGTGTCGGGCAGCGCCGCGCAGCTGACCTTCACGAACGGCTTCTTCGCCCGGAGCGAGTTGTAGTGAATGGCGTGGGCGATGAGTTCCTTGCCGGTCCCCGACTCGCCGCGAATCAGGACCGTGGTGTTGGTCTGGGCGACCTGCGCCACCTGCTCGTACATCAGCCGGGTCGGGCCGCTGGTCCCGATGATGTTCGAGAAGTCGTACCGTTCGCGGAGTTCCTGCTTGAGGTGGGTGTTCTCGTCGAGGAGGCGACGCCGCTCCTCTTCGAGCTGGCGCTGCACGTTGAGCGCCTGCGCGATCATGCCGCTCACGATCCCGAAGAACTTGACGCTGCTCTCGTAGTCGCGTTCGGCCTTGAACCGCAGGTCGACGCCGAGCGCACCGGCCGCGGTGCGCTGCAGCAGGATCGGGACGCAGATGAACGAGAGCTCCTGGCGTGTCGAATCGGTGCGCCGGGCAGCCCGATTGAGCAGCGCCGGCTCGCGGCTGACGCGCGGGACCACGATCGGCTTGCTGCTTTCGACGACGCGGCCGGTGATGCCTTCCCCGACCTTGTAGCGCACGCCCTGCGCACGATCCTCGAACCCTTCGGCGGCCTCGACGTGCAGCTCGCCGTCGCGCAGCAGCGTCACCATGCCACGGACAACGCCGTGGTGGCGCATCAGGATGAGCAGCACCCGCTGGACGGCGGCGCGCAGGTTGAGGGTGCCGGACAGGGCCTGACTGATTTCAAGAAGCGACGACATGCGCCGCGCATCACGGGCGGCAGCGAGAGCATCAGACGGCTTGGCGGCGGGCATGGGCGAAACTCCTGTGGTGTCAGTGTGCCTGTCCTACATTTTTGTTAAACTTGAAATATACACAAACACCGTTGTGTGATTTCCAGCCTCTCACCACGGACATTCTACAGGATCTTTTCTCGAAATCACGCGGGTTCTGCAGGGCGCCACGTCATATTCACGTCATGGCTCGCAACTTGCGGTGAACCCGGCGCATGACCTCGTTTCGTCGTGCCCTCATCTCCGTGTTCTTCCTTCTTACTCTTCCGCTCGGCGCCTCGGCTCACCCCGGTACCGAGCCCCATCCGCACATCCGTCCGCTCGACAAAGACCTCCGCGCACTGGTCGAATCGGGCATCCGGGAATCACCGTCGTTCCGCGCGCTCGTGGCGCAGCTCGACGCCTCTGACGTCGTCGTCTACATCCGCTGTGGCCGCAGCATGCGATCGGGACTGAGCGGACAGTTGACATTCATGGGCGCCTCCAGCGGGCTCCGTTACGTTGTTGTGTCCATCGAACACGACGCCCTGCCCGAGCGAAAGATCGCCACCATTGGCCACGAGCTCATGCATGCAGTCGAGATCGCGGCCACGCCGTCCATCGTCGATTCCGCGTCGCTTGGCGGGGAGTACGCGCGGTTCGGCAAGGCGGGTCGGGCGGGCATGGACTTCGTCTACGACACCAACGCCGCCATCGACGTCGGCCGGCAGGTCTGGCGAGAGGTGATGGGCAGGTCGACCGCCGACTCAGAGTGAAGGCTCTCCGCTCCTGCGTCCGCTTCACAGGACTGCCGGAAGAAGGGTTGTGGCCGCTCCGGGAGACAGAAGCCGGCACAACGGTGTACGCGCTGGCGATTCGGGCCTGTTTTCAACGCAATACGTGCGGGTCGTGGATGGCAGCAAGGTTGCTCAGTTGCAATGTCACGGAGTGCAACCCATGACTTTCCGACCAGTCGTTGTCCTTCTGGCACTGCAAGTTGGCGTGGTGCCCGCCTTCGCCCAGCGTGATGGTGGCGTCCCGCGCTGGCCGACTCGCGAACGGGAAGCCGCGCCGGCGCCGGCCCCTCGCGGGGGTGGTCAACAGGGTGTCGGTCAGGGCGCCCGCGCCCGTGAGCGCGAGCCACAGCCGCGCGCCGCGGAGCCGGCCCAGCGCGGGGGCGACGAGCGCAACGCCCGTCAACGCGATCGCAACGACCGAACGCCGCAGTCAGCACAGCGCGGCAGCGGCCGTGAGAACGACCGGCGCGAGAGCGACAACGGTCGGCGCGATCGTGACGGCGCAGGGTCGCGCGTCGCGATACCTCGACAGGGCCCACCGCCCCGCGTCGTCGTTCGTCCATCACGACCGAACACCTACGTCGTGCGACCCCCGGTCTACCGGTATACCCCGCGATTCAACCGGCCGTACGTCTACGGGTCGCTGGGGCCGGGCTACTTCTACTACGGGTCGTTCGGGTGGTACCCGCGTTCAACCTATCTGTATGACCGCGGATACTTCGGCCGGGGTTATGGTTACGACTCGGGGGAAGTCCGCCTCCGCGTCGAGCCCAGGTGGGCTGAGGTCTACGTCGACGGCTTTTTTGCCGGCACGGTGGACGACTTCGACGGCACCTTCCAGTCCCTGAAACTGGAGTCGGGTCCGTACCACGTCGAGATCGTGGCTCCCGGATTCGAAACGCTGGAGGTCGATCTGCGTATTTCACCGGGACAGAAGATCACCTACCGCGGAGAGATGCGCCCGGAGTTCTGACGCGGCTGCGTGAGTGAGCGAGGCCCGGTTCTATGCCGGGTTTCGCTTTGTACGGAAGAGCAGGAAGAGGGGAACGCCCGCCGCAATCACCAGGATGCCGGCACCGGTGGGCGCAGGATTGCGGATGAGGCTGTTGACCAGGATCGCAGCGCTGACAATCACGTAGATGGCCGGCGCAAAGGGATAGCCCCAGGCCCGGAAGGGTCTCGGCGCATCCGGATGCCTGCGACGCAGCACGAACAACGCGAGCACGGCGATTCCCGAGAACAGCACGATCGCGAAACCCGTGTAGTTGACGAGCGTGTCCGCGCTTGCTGACACCACCAGCAGCGAACTCCAGGCCGCCTGCGCGACAATGGCCGTCGCCGGCGTGCGATAGCGCTGGTGCACCCGCGCCGCCCGCTTGAAGAAGGCGCCGTCCCTGGCCATGGCGAAGTAGACGCGTGGTCCGGCAAACGTCATCGCGCTGATGCTGGCCAGCAGGCTGACGATCGACACCATACCCATCACGTTGCCCGCCGCGGGACCGAGCAACCTGTCCGCAATCACGTCCAGCACGCTGCCGCGAATCCCGGCCAGTTCACCGATCGGAAACACATAGAGGTACAGCGCGTTCATCAGCAGGTAGATCGCCACAACCGTGGCCGTGCCCATCGCCAGCGCTCGCGGCACATTGACGCCAGGATCGTGGATTTCCTCGGCCACGTACGCCGCGGCGTTCCACCCCGAGTAGGTGAACATCACCGGGATCAGCGCCATCAGCCATCCGGTGGACGTCCATGGCCCCGGTTCGACGACATTCGACACGTTGCCGTCGCCCAGCGCAAACCCGAGCGCAATGAACAACACAAACGCGGTCACCTTGAGCGCAGCCAGTACGTTGCCCACCAGCCGGCCCGGCCCGACCCCCCTGAGATGCACCCAGGCCAGCCCCCAGATGGCGGCCAGCGCGACCACGGTCTGAGGCGACGCGCTGATCTGAATGACTCCAGGCACGACCGGCAGGCTGAAAAACGGCGTGGAGTCGCCGGCCGCCGGAATGAAACGCCCGACGTAGAAGGCCAGCACGGCCGCCGACGTGGCAATGGCGCCCGAAAAACCTGCGATGAACGACGTCCATCCCGTAAGGAAGGCCCAGAGCGGGCCGTACGCTTCGCGGAGGTAGACGTACTCCCCTCCGGCCCGCGGCCTCAGCGCGGCGAGTTCGGCGTAGGCCATCGCTCCCGCGAAGGCGAGCAGGCCACCGGCCACCCACGTGGACAGAAACAGTGGTGCACTGGTCACCGCCGCCGCGACCTGCGGCGGGGTGAACAGGATGCCGCCACCAATGACGTTCGAGACGATGATCGCGGCGGCGTCGTAACGACCCAGCCGCCGCTCGAGGACCGGGGGGCTACTGCGTGAGTAGCTGTCGGTCAATGGGGTACTCGCCGAGCTTGATCCACCCGCCCCGCCCCTGCTTGCCGAAGATGGTCACGGTGGCGTCGACAAAGGATGCATGCCGCAACATCTCGGCTCGAGTCTGTCCGGTCGCCGTATAGCCCAGCGTCGAGCGCAGGACGATGGCGTTGGTGGAGGCACCGGCGGCAAGGCCGCTCGAATCGATCGCACTCACGTAGTGCTCGCCCCATCCGTCATTGGGCTCGCTCACGCGGTGGAAGATGGCGTTGAGCTGAACGCGCGCGATCGCATCGCTCGACGTGTTCTGCACCTTCAGCGAGATGCTCGGCACGAGCTTGTTCTGTCCGCTGTCGAGGATACCGAGATCAAACCAGCCGGTCTTGACCTCGGTGACCGCGACGGACTGTACCAAGTCGACGGTTGGCGAGCAGCCCGCGGCGGCGGCCGCAACCAGGAGGGTGGCAAGGAGGCGCCTCATGTCTTCATTAGACACCGGCACCGTGCGATCGGGCGACTAGAACTCGCGAACCTCGACCCGGGCCCGGGCTTCAGCCAGCGTGAGACGGCCGGCGCGGAACGCGGCAAGATCGGAGCCCTTGACCCGAAGCACCCAGGTCGTGGTGTCGTAGGCGTCACCCGGCACCAGGCGATTGGCCGGCTCACTGTCACGCGCCGCCACCACCAGCCACTCGTCGTTGCTCACGCCAAGCGGTCCGCTGTTTTCGAGCATGGCCTCGATGAGGGCGCCCTTCACCTCTCGCGTATACGCTGCTGCCGGGTCGGTGACGAGCAGCGCATCGGGCGGGAGCGCCGGCGGTGCCGCTGACGTCCGGTCGGCCACCTGTCCGACGACCTGACCACGCGCGGCGCCCTGCACATCCACCTGTCGGTTGGATGGCATCACCAGCTCGAGCTGACGGATAGCCCGCTGGAGTTCCTCGCGGTCACGAGGATCGGTGACCTTCTGCACGAACGCCTTCAGCTGAGCCAGGGAATTACCGTTGTCGACCAGCGTCGCCCGGAGAATCCATGCGGCGGTCGGCTGCAGGGCCGGCACCTCGACGTCGAAGAACACGCCAAGACCATCGAGCCTGAACCCTCGAACCTGGGTCGCGCCGGTCAGGAACATTGCGTCGGGTGCAATCGACCGCACCTGCCGGCTGACAATGGCTGCGCCATTCTGGACGGCCTTCTCGAGCACGCCCTCCATCACGAAAATCTTGTAGCGAGCCTGCGCTTGATCAGCCTGCATGGCCTGGGGCTGCTGTGCCCATGCCGGTGTCGACAAGGTGAGCATGATGATGCCGGCGGTTAGCGATCTCACTGCGCGTACTCCTCTGTCTGTCTGCATGTGGTTCACGGCGTCCCTGCTGTCCCTACTGACGTCAGACCGACTACTGTGGCTGTCTCTGTGAGACACGCATCAGGTAGTTGAGCAACTGCTGCTGCTGATCAGCCCGCACGCCCGTCGTTCCTTCCATCTGTCCGAAGGTCCGCTCGATGCGCGCCAGATCGCCGCGGCGCTGGGCGTCGACGTCCTTGACGAGCTCAGCCGTCCGCAGCGTGAGTTCCTGCTGCTGGCGCCGCTCACTCTCACCGATGAGCGTCCGCACCTGCTGCATCAGCGCCGCATCATCGTGACTGGCCGCGATCACCGGAGCGGGCGCCGCTCCACGGGGGGCGAGCTCGGCACGCAGACGCGCCTCGAGCGCCGCAAGGTCACCAGCCGACACAGGCGCGACACCAGAAGCCGGCGCCGAGGTTACCGCCGTCGAGATACCTGCCGGCGTAACAGCAGACCCGCGCAGGGCGCCAAGTGCTGCCCCGGCACCGAAGAGTGCGACGGCCGCGGCGACCTGCGCCCACGCCGGCAAGGGCTGCCGCCACCAGCGCGCCGGGCGCAGCACGGTCGGAGGGGCCTGCTGGGTGGACACGAACTGGAAGCCAAGTACTGCCTCGGGCGGCGTCCACGTTTGAAGTTCATCGCGCGTGGACTGAAGGGCCCGCACTTCCTCCGCGCAGGTCGCGCACGTGGCGACGTGGGCCGCAACGGCAGTCGCGTCCTGGACATCGTCGTCATAGACGTACCCGATGAGGGCAGCCTCATCCAAACACTGCATCCTGACAGTCATGCTCGTTTCACCAGCCGCGGCCGTAACTGGCCGCCTTCCTCCAAGTGACGCCGTACGACAATGAGACCCTGATAGAGTCTCGTCTTCACCGTGCTCAGCGGACAGCCTTGCAGGTCCGCAATCTCCTGAAACGTCAGCCCGTGGTACTCCTTGAGGATGATCGCCGTGCGCTGCTCCTCTGGGAGTTTGGCCATGGCCTTCTCCACTACCGCGCTCAGCTCGCGCCGGGCCACCAGCGTCTCGATCGACTCGGCCGGCCCCTTCTCGCCCACCATCTCGACCGGGTCGGCATCCTCCGGCATCTGCATCACCGGGGCACGGCGCTGACGGCGAATCCAGTCCCGACACAGATTCAGCGCAATCCTGTACAGCCACGACGAGAACTTCGCCTGCCCCTTGAAGCCCGGAAGCGCCCGGAACGCCCGGAGGAAGGTCTCCTGGCACACATCTCGCGCGTCCTCCTCGCGGCCGAGGACCCGGTAGGCGAGCGCGTAGATAGGCCGCTCCCAGCGGACCACAAGTTGGTTAAAACTGTCGGAATCGCCCCCCCTCGAGCGGGTGACGAGTTCCTCATCGGTCAGCGTCATTGATGCCTTAAGGGCCCTTCCGACGTTCGCTTGTTAAGACGGCAGGCATCGCCCGGCGGTCGGCCTGACCTGATCATACGGCCCCAGGCGCCGCCCAGGTGCCCGGGCGACCGGGGGATAATGTCCCAACCGGCGTGATCCAGCTTTCCAGCCTCTCCAAGTCCTTCGGCGCTCGTTCCCTCCTCGACCCGGTCACCTGGCAGATTTCCGACGGGGACCGTGTCGGCCTGTGCGGTCCCAACGGCGCCGGCAAGACCACGCTTCTGCGCATGCTCGCGGGGCTCGACGAGCCCGACTCCGGCACCATCGTCAAGCCCTCAGACCTGACCATTGGCTACCTGCCGCAGGACGGACTGACTCACTCCGGCCGGACCGTCTTCGAGGAAGTCAGCACGGCGTTCCAGCCCCTGCTGGACATGAAGGCGGAGATGCACGTCATCGAGCATCGACTCGCCGACCAGGACGTCCCCGCCTCCGAGCACGAGGCCATGCTCCACCGCTACAGCGAGTTGCAGGACCGCTTCCGGCTGTCTGACGGCTACAACATGGACCTGCAGATCGCCACCGTCCTCCGGGGCCTCGGCTTCTCACCCGATGACGCCACGCGGCCTGCCGAGACCTTCTCGGGCGGGTGGCAGATGCGCATTGCCCTCGCCAAGCTGCTGCTGGGCAGACCGAACCTGCTGCTGCTCGACGAGCCGACCAACCACCTCGATCTCGAGGCCCGCAACTGGCTCGAGGAGTACCTCTCCCACTACCCCTACGCCGTCATCCTCGTCTCGCACGACCGCTTCTTCCTCGACGCGGTGGTCACGCGCATTACCGATCTGAATCTGCGCACGCTCACCGACTACGTCGGCAACTACAGCCGCTACGTCGAACTGCGCGACGCCATGCTCGAACGCCTCCGTCAGGCCAAACGCGAGCAGGACGAAGAGGTGACGCGGGTCAAGCTGTTCATCGACCGGTTCCGCTACCAGGCGACCAAGGCGGCGCAGGTCCAGAGCCGCATCAAGATGCTCGACAAGGTGGTCCCGATCGAAGTGCCGCCGGAGCGCAAGCGGATTCACTTCACGTTCCCGACCTGCGCCAAGAGCGGCCGGACGGTGCTGGAACTGACCGCCGTCCACAAGGCGTACGGTCCGCTGACGGTGTTTGCCGGCGTCTCCCTGCACATCGAGCGCGGTGACCGGATCGCGCTGGTCGGTCCCAATGGGAGCGGCAAGTCCACGCTGATGCGGATGCTCTCCGGCGAGGAACAGCCCGACCGGGGACAGTGCACGCCAGGACACCAGGTGGTGATGGAGTACTTCGCCCAGGACGAGGCGATCCGTCTCAATCCAACCCTCACCGTCTACGAAACGCTCCAGGCAGGCTCGTCGATGAGCATGGTTCCGGCAATCCGGAACATCCTCGGCGGATTCCTCTTCTCGGGCGACGATGTGAACAAACGCGCCGGGGTGCTGTCGGGTGGCGAACGCACGCGCCTGGCTGTTGCACGAATGCTGCTTCGCCCGTCAAACACGCTCCTGCTCGACGAGCCGACCAACCACCTCGACCTCGACTCCAAGGACGTCCTGCTCGAGGCACTCGCTGACTACGGCGGCACGCTGATCTTCGTCTCCCATGATCGCTACTTCGTGGAACGACTCGCCACCAAGATCATCGAGGTCGGCCACGGCACGGTCACCGTGTACCCTGGCACCTACACCGAGTTCCTGTGGAGCAAGGAGCAGGCGGCGCGGCCGAAGACCGAGCCACCGCCCGCCAAACCAGCACGTCCGTCCACCGCCAGGCCGCCCGGCACGGGCAAGGCTCCTCCGTCTCCCGTCCCCACACCCACCGGCGCGCAAGACCGTGAAGCGCGCAAGCAGATCGAAACGGAGCGCCGCAAGAAGCAGCGCGAGCAGGACCAGCTCCGGAAGCGGATCGGCGACCTCGAGTCGCGCATTGCCGAGCGCGAGGCCGAGGTCAAGACGATCGAGGCGGCGATGTCGGCTCCAGGCTTCTACGAAGACGTCGAGGGTTCGCGCACCCTCATCAGTCGCCACCAGTCCCTCATGTGGGAGGTTGGCGACCTCATGGCGCAGTGGGAGGCCCTTCAGGAACACGCCTCCGAGCACGCGCCCGAATCGTAAGTCCCCCCCGGCCCGACCACGGATTTCGACCGCCGATCACGGTTTAGTCGTCCCAGGCGGCTGGCCGCCCTCAAGATCCCCCGCGTTTTCTCGATTGTTGGCTATAGGGCCGCAGGCGGTGCAGGGGCACACCCTTTGCCCTTCCTCCTGTACTCGCGAATGCCAGCTGGTCATCCGAAACACATGTCCCACCAACGGCGTGCCGTCGTCGAAAGCATCGCGTCACGGCGCACCCAGCCGCGACGCGGGGCTATTCGTACGTTCTCGGACGCGCAGGTCGACGACACCCTCTTCCGCCACCTCGTGCGTGGCATGCGCAACGGTGTGCTCGCCATGACCCACACGGGCACCCTCGCGCACATCAACGACGAGGCCTACCGCATCTTCGCCATCACCCGCGGTCCCAACGACATCGGCCGACCCCTGGCCGACGTGGTCCCGGTGCCCGAGATCGCACGGGCGCTGACCGCAGCGTTCGATCTGAACCTGTTGCCGAACCGTGCAGAGCTGAGGCTGCGCCCATCGGGCAAAGTCATCGGGTACACGCTCGCACTGATCCGCGACGACGACGATGCGGTGATCGGCGCGGCGATGTTCTTCAAGGACCTGACGCGCGTCGAGCAGCTCGAGGAACGGGAGCGGCTGCGCGACCGGCTCGCCGCCGTCGGCGAGATGGCCGCCGCGATCGCCCACGAGGTGAAGAATCCCCTCGCCGGCATCGAGGTCATGGCCGGCCTGCTTCGTCGCAAGACGGTCGAGTCGCCCGAGACGCAGGCGGTGCTCACCGACATCATCAACGAAGCCAAGATGGCCAACGCCATCGTCCAGGAAGTGCTCGAGTTCGTGCGCCCGATCCGGCTGCAGGTCGAGCCGACACGAGTGATCGACGCGATTCACTCAGCGCTGCAGCAGACCGAGAGCAAAGCCCGCCAGGGCGAGGTGGCCGTCGACACGTTCGTGCCGCTCAACGTGCCGCACATCGACGCCGACCTGCACCAGCTGACCCAGGTGATCACCAACCTGGTGATCAACGCCTACGAAGCGATGGAGGGACGCGGTCGCATCACCATCTCCGCCGAGCCGACGCGCATCGAGGACGGCTTCGACGGTCGCGACGCGGTGCGCATCGAGGTCGCCGATGACGGCCCCGGCATGACGCACGACGTGGCCGACCAGGTGTTCTCGCCGTTCTTCACCACCAAGCCTCAGGGCTCGGGCCTCGGCCTCGCCATCGTCCGGAAGATCGTGGACGCCCACGACGGACAAATCGATCTCGACACCGCGTCCGGCGAGGGGACGCGGATTCGTATCACGCTGCCGGTGGTTGCCGGCGACAACGGGGCGACGCGTCTCAACGTCCCGAGAGGATGAGCATGGGCCGGATTCTCATTGCCGACGATCACGATTCCCTTCGCCGCGGGCTCGCGCAGGCCGTGTCAGAAGCAGGACACGAAGTGGACGAGGCGCCGAACGGAAACGCCGCAATCGAGAAGCTGCACGAGGGGTTCTACGACGTTGTCGTGAGCGATCTGAAGATGGGCGGGAGCACCGGTATCGAGGTGCTGAAGACGACCAAGTCACTGCATCCGAACACGGCCGTGATCCTGATGACCGCCTTCGGCACGGTCTCGACCGCCGTCGAGGCCATGAAGTCGGGTGCGTTCGACTTCGTGCAGAAGCCGTTTGAAATCGAGGAGATGGAGGTCAAGATCGCCAAGGCGCTCGAGGTGCGCCGGATGCAGAACCAGATCGACTACCTCCGCCACGCGGCCGGCGACATCTACTCCTTCGACAGCATCATCGGGTCGAGCGGCGCGCTCGAGCAGGTGCTCAACGTGGTGCGCAAGGTTGCCAAGAGCAACACCACCGTGCTGGTCCGTGGCGAAACCGGCACGGGCAAGGAGCTCATCGCCGGGGCCGTGCATCACAACTCGCACCGCGCGGCGCGGAGCTTCATCAAGGTGAACTGCGCCGCCCTGCAGGAAAACCTCCTCGAATCCGAACTCTTCGGACACGAGAAGGGCGCGTTCACCGGCGCCGACAAGCAGCGCATCGGCCGCTTCGAACAGGCCGACGGCGGCACGCTGTTCCTGGACGAAATCGGCGACATGAGCGCCAACACCCAGGCAAAGATCCTGCGTGTGCTGCAGGAACACGAGTTCGAACGCCTCGGCGGTACGCGCACCCTTCGCGTCGACGTGCGCCTGATCGCCGCGACCAACCGCGACCTCAACGCGATGGTCGAAGCCGGCACCTTCCGCGAAGACCTCTACTACCGCCTCAACGTCGTCACCATCGAGATGCCGTCGCTGCGCGAGCGCAAGGACGACATTCCGCCACTGGCAAGTTTCTTCATCAAGCGCTTTGGCGGCGAACTGAAGAAGAAAATCGACGGCCTCGACCCCGACGCCGTCAAGCTGCTGATGCGCTACAACTGGCCCGGCAACATCCGCGAGCTGGAAAATGCGATCGAGCGCGCGATGCTGCTCGCCGACGGCGCGACGATCTCGTCGACCGACCTCCGGCTCGGTGACACCGGCAGTGTCGGCGGCTCCCGGGACACGTCCTCGGTCGTCAAGATTCCACCAACGGGCATTCCTCTCGAGGAAGTCGAGCGTATTACCCTGATCGAAGCGCTGAAGATGTCGAACTGGGTCCAGAAGGACGCGGCTGAACTGCTGGCAATCAGTCCGCGCGTGATGAACTACAAGATCAAGACGCTCGGCATCGACTTCCCGCGCGGTCGACGCGCGGCGCTGGCGCAGCACGATCCCACCGCCGCGTAGCCGGACCTCAGCGAAAACACGGCCAGCCGGTGTCCCTGTCCCGACCGACGGGCGCGAGCGTCGTGTCCACGAAGACATTCACGTCCAGCTCGTCGGTGACGTGAACGTCGGCCAGCTTCGTGTACCTCGCGCGCAGGTACTCGACGATGCGTGGGAAGCGGCCTTCGAGGTCGACCATGTAGTCGCTCGGGATCACCGCAAAGGGCGCGACCTGGGTGCGCAGCCTGAGCAGTGTCAGGCGCTCTGTCTCATCGCCCCCGAACGACCCCCCCAGATAGCCCATCCCTCCGGCAAAGCGCCGCTGCGCGAAGAACGGCAGCTCGACCAGATAGCCGCCGACAATCAGCCTGTGGTCGTCGGCGGTGCATCGATCGAGATATCCGAAGAACGGCACCAGGCTGAGGGTGGCCCGCGTCGGAATCTGGTGCGTGGAGAATCGCTCGTGCAGCTCGGCGCTTCGCGTCATGAAGAGACGGGGAAGGTGATCCCACTCACGGCGCACGTCCGTGCGATCGAGATTCTCGACAATGCTGCCGGCCGACGACACCGATGCGCCGAAGAGCGCAACTGAGAGCGCCAGCACGCCCAGCGCCGCTGTTCGGTGGCGCGTGGCCTGCACCGCGCGAGCCGCGAGCCACGCCCCGAGCATCACCGCCGGAACGATCGCGTCGGCAACACGCGTGTCGAGGGGATCTCGAACGAGATAGTAGTTGGCCAGCAGCGCGACGATCGCCGCTGGAATGACGTGCGCGCTCCACTGCGGAATCCTGTGTGCTGAGGGCGGATCCAAGCCCCTGTGTACGTAGGGCGGATCGGTCCCGTGTACGTAGGGCGGACCTTCAGGTCCGCCAAAGCGCTGCGCGACCAGCACGATCAGCGCAAGGACCGGGATCGCGTAGAACTCATAGACCAGCGCGGACTGAAACGGCTTGTCGTCGCCGAACACGGCCGGCCAGATGTGCCACTGCCGGGCGGCCTCGCGCTCGCTGAAGTCGACGCCGGCGCGGATATACGCCGGAAGCCCTCCGTTCAGCTGCACATACAGGAGGTACGGCGCAACCATCAGCAGGCCAGCCAACACAAAGAGAGCCAGCGTGCGGGACCGTTGCGCGAGCGTGCCCGAGTCGGGTGCCAGGAGAATGGTCAGCGCGCAGCCCACACCAAGGAAGAGCCCGTGGTCATGGCGGAACAGAAACGCCACCACGACCGCGAACGCCATCAGCACCGCCCGCCAGTGCCCAGGGCGGCTGACGAATCGCGCGCAGCACAGGAAGACCGCGGCGTACACCAGCACCTTGGGATAGCCGTATGTTCGCGGGAACACCACCACCTCGAGCAGGGTCGCGAGTGCCGCGATCCACAGCGTTCCCGTGACTTCAAGCACCGCGGCCGCCGTCAGCGCCGCGCCGGCGCCGAATGCCACCGACACGAGAACCGCTTCGGCAAACAGGACCTTGCCGAACACCGCCTGCGCCGCCGCCGAGACGGCAAACATCAGTGGCAGGCCCGGATCGACCCAGTCCCTGGTAGGCCACTCGCCCGCCAGCATCTGCCAGCCCCCGCTGATGTAGACGTAGTGGTCGTTGGGAAATCCGTCGCCGAGGGTGAGGAACCGGAAGAGCGCCGTCAGGACGAACGCCGCGACATAGAGACTCCATCGCACTGAGGTGCGAGGTCGCGGAAACGGGTGCATCTCGCCGGGAATGTTATCCTGATTCTCCCGCTGCTCATGACGTCGCCGTTTCTCTCGGTTGTCATTCCCGCGTACAACGAGTCGCTGCGCCTGCCGCACACGCTCGGCCGCTGCATTGCCTTCCTCGAGAACTGGTCCGAGACGTGGGAAATCCTCGTCGTTGATGATGGAAGCGTTGACGACACGGCAGCACTGGTCGACCGATTCCACGCACGGGACGAACGTATCCGGGTACTGCGCCTGCCGCATGCCGGCAAGGGCTCAGCCGTGCGCGCCGGCATGCGTGCGGCGACCGGCCAGTGGCGGCTCTTTGCCGACGCGGACCTCTCGATGGACCTGTCGGAGCTGCCCAAGTTCTTCGATCCGATCGTCGACGTCGCGATCGCGTCGCGGGAGGCCAAAGGCGCCGAGCGGATCGGCGAACCGCTGACGCGACACCTCATCGGACGCGTCTTCAACCTGTGCGTGCGCGCGCTCGTCGTGCCCGGCATCCACGACACGCAGTGCGGCTACAAACTGTTCAGCGCCGCGGCAACACGCGCGCTCTTCCAGGCGTCGCTCGTGGATGGCTTCGCCCTCGACGTCGAGCTGATCTACCTCGCGCGACGCGCCGGCCTGCGCGTGCGGGAAGTGCCTATCGTGTGGCGGCACAAGCCGGGCAGCCGCGTGCGCATGCAGAGCGGCCTGTCGGCCTTCAGGCAGTTGCTGGAAATTCGCCGCAACGCCATCCTCGGTCGCTACGACGGTCTGACCAAGGCCGGGCACGAGGGTGCGAGTCTCGATGCGCCCGTCGACAGGGATCGTAAAGCGCGGTGAACGCCCCTGGCGCTATGAGCGTTTGCCGCGGGCGCGCGGATGCGCCTTCTGATACACGTCGATGAGCTGGGCGGCGTTCACGTGGGTGTAGCGCTGCGTCGTTGAGAGCTGCACATGTCCGAGCAGTTCCTGAATCGCCCGCAGGTCGGCCCCTCGTTCCAGCAGGTGCGTCGCGAAGGAATGCCGCAGCGCGTGGGGACTGATCCCGAACCGGGTGCTGCAGAGCGACACGTACTTCGCCACGAGTCGCTGGACGCTCCGGCCGGTGAGCCGGCCGCCCCGGAAGTTCACAAACAATGGCTCACGCGCTTCAACGCGTCGCACCCGCGTTCGCGGTGACGGCCGCTCAGTTGCCGGCGGCGCGGCTCCTGCCCGCAGGGCCGTGCGGTCCTGATACCAGGCGCGCAGCACCGTCTGCGTCGTCGGATTGAAGGGCACCAGGCGCTCCTTGGCGCCCTTGCCGAGCACGCGCACCATCCGCCCCCGCAAATCCACATCGTCGATGTCGAGACCGACCAGCTCGCTCAGCCGGAGGCCAGACGCGTAGAAGAGCTCGAGAATGCAGCGGTCACGTCGGCCGAGCGGCGTCGACATGTCGGGCACGTCGAGCAACCGCGACATCTCCTCCACCGACAGGTGCGCCGCGAGCTTGTGCTCGCGACGTGGTGCCACAGACAGCGCGACCGGGTCGGTCTCGATCCAGCCTTCCCGGCGCAGGAACCGGCTGAACGCGCGAAGCGCCGAGAGCTTGCGCGCCACCGACGTGCGAGCCTGCCCGTGTCGAGTCAAGTCCGCCATGAAGGCGCGCAGCACACTCCGGTCGATGTCGGTCGGCTCGAGTTCGTCTTCTCGTCTCTTGAGATGGTGCGCAGTAAAGGAGAGGAACTGCGAGATGTCGCTGGCGTAGGCCTCGACGGTGTGGGCCGACGCGTTCCGATTGAGCCTGAGATAGTCGAGAAACTCGCGATAGTACGGTTTCATGCGAGCGGAGTCGCTTCGACCGGCCGCATCCACGCGTCGAGGTCGGCCAGCGCACGCTCCGAGGTCGCCGCCTTCCGGTCCGCGCCTTTGAGCCGACGCGATCCTGGCGGTTCGGGCGGAGGGGCCATGATCCCGAACGTGATATTGGTCGGCTGGTAGTGCCTGGGGTCGGCATGCGAGGCGTAGTACGCCAGCGCACCAATGGCCGTCGTGCGCGGCGCCGCTACCGGCGCAACACCGCGCGCCACCGCCGCGGCGTTGCGTCCTGCGAGCAGGCCCGACGCGGCCGATTCCACGTAACCCTCGACGCCGGAAATCTGGCCGGCAAAGAACAGGTCTGGACGCAGTCGCGTCTGCCACGTCTCGTGAAGGACCGTGGGACCGTTGATGTAGGTGTTGCGGTGAACCATCCCGAAGCGCACGAACTCCGCGTTCTCGAGGCCGGGAATCATCCTCAGCACCCGCGCCTGCTCACCCCACTTCAACTGCGTCTGGAAACCGACCAGGCTGTAGTGGTCACCAGCCAGCGTGTCCTGCCGCAGCTGCACGACGGCGTACGGCGGGCGACCTGTGCGCGGGTCGGACAAGCCGACGGGCTTCATCGGGCCGAACCGCAACGTATCGACACCGCGATGGGCCATGACCTCGATCGGCAGACAGCCTTCAAAGAACTTCTCACGGTCAAAGTCGTGGACCGTGGCCGACTCCGCGGTGACGACCGCCTGATAGAAGCGCTCGTATTCCTCACGCGTCATCGGGCAGTTCAGGTAATCGCCTTCGCCATCATCAACGCCGCACGCGGGACCGGCGACGGGATCGGCCGCACGCAGACTTCGTCCCCAGCGCGACGCGCGAAACACCCTGGTCCGATCGATGGATTCGGCAGAGACGATCGGGCTGATGGCGTCGTAGAAGTAGAGGTGATCCGCGCCGACCAGCGTCGCGATGTCACGCGAGAGTGAATCCGACGTCAGCGGACCGGTGGCCACGACCAGCGGGAACATGGCCGGATCCGTCGGCAGGGCGATCAGTTCCTCGCGTACGACCGTGATGCGCGGATGCCTGCCGATGGCGGAGGTGATGAGCTCGGAGAAGCGCACGCGATCGACGGCGAGCGCAGCACCTGCGGGAACGCGGCTCTCCTCGGCGGCCATCATGACCAGCGAGCCGAGCCGGCGCATCTCTTCCTTGAGCAGGCCAACGGCGTTATCGAGCTTGTCGCCGCGGAACGAGTTCGAGCAGACCAGTTCAGCCAGCCCGTCCGTCTTGTGCACGGCCGTGGGCCGCACCGGACGCATCTCGTGCAGGACGACATCCACGCCGGCCGCGGCCGCCTGCCACGAAGCCTCTGATCCAGCGAGCCCGCCGCCGATCACGTGAATGCGCGCCATATGTCTGTCTGATTGTAGGGCGGGTCGCCGGGTCCTTACGGACCCGGCCTACGTACCTTCAGGTCCGGCTCTTCAGGCCGTCTTCCGGCGCGCCGCACGCTTCGGCGCGGCGGTTCCCGCAGGCTTGCGACGCCCCGCGGCAGCGCGGCGCGGCTTCGGGGCAAGACCGCGACGGGCTTCAATCAGCTCCATCGCCTGCTCGAAGGTCAGGCCCTCGGGCGCGGTCCCCTTGGGCAGTGACGCGTTGGTCGTGCCGTCGGTGACATAGGGACCGTAACGTCCCGACAGCACCTTGAGCGTCGCCGCGTCTTTGGTCAGTTCCTTGAGGACCGCCTTGGCCGCCGACTGTTTCCGGCGCGACTGCTTCGGCGCGCGAATCAGCGCCAGCGCGGCATCGAAGCCGATGTCGAACACGTCCGCCTCCGACTCGAGCGAGCGGAAGTTGTCGCCGTGCTTCACGTAGGGGCCGAATCGGCCGAAGTTCGTGCTGATCGGTTCGTTGTCGTCAGGATGCAGACCCACAACCCGCGGCAGCGACAGCAGCCGCAGGGCTTCCTCGAGCGTGACGGTGCTCTCGGTCATCCCGGCCTGCAGCGAGGCGCGCTTCGGCTTCTCCGCCTTCTTGCCCTCGGGCGTCTCGCCGAGCTGCACGTAGGCGCCGTAGCGACCGTTCATGACGTACACGTTCTGGCCGGACGGATCCGTGCCGAGCGTTCGCGGGCCGTCGGCCTTGGCGCGGACCAGTTCGAGCGCCTTCTCCACCTTCAGGTCGGCCGGCGCGACATCCTCGGGGAGCGACGCCGTACGACCGGGTCCGCCTTCTCCAACCTGCACAAAGGGACCGAATCGACCGATACGCACGCGCACCAGCTCGCCAGTCTCCGGATCGGTTCCAAGATCGAGCAACGGGTAGTCGGCCTTCTCGGCTCCGGTCTCGACCGCCGGCAGCAGACCACGATGCTTCGCGTCTCCGTAGTAGAACTCCCGCAGGAAGGCCACCCCCTCGCGCTCACCGCGCGAGATTTCGTCCAGGTCATCTTCCATCCCGGCGGTGAAGTCGGTCTCGACGAAGTCTCCGAAATGCTCACGAAGCAGCTTGGTGACCGCAAACGCGGTGAAGCTCGGGACCAGCGCCTTGCCCTGCCTGAACACGTAACCGCGACGAATGATCGTGGCGATGGTCGGCGCGTACGTGGACGGTCGACCGATACCGAGACGTTCGAGTTCCTTGACGAGCGACGCTTCAGTGAACCGGGCGGGCGGCGAGGTCTCGTGCCCTTTCGCGTCGGTGCCCAGCAGCGTGATCGCGGTCCCGTCCCGGTTGATGCGATCGCCGACGGCGCACACCGGCAGGATGGATTCCTGCTCTTCGAGTTCGGCTGCCGGATCGTCGCTGCCCTCGACGTAGGCCCTGCGGAACCCGGCAAATTCGATCGCCTTGCCTGAGGCCGTGAAGATCGCCGACTCGCTGCCGGCAGTGCGCGCCGTGATCTCGAGTGAGGTGCGCAGCACGCGGGCGTCGACCATCTGCGACGCCATCGCCCGCTTCCACACCAGCTCGTAGACCTTCAGTTCGTCGCCCTGCAGCACGCCTTCGAGCTGGCTGGGCGCGCGCGCGAAGTCGGTGGGACGAATGGCTTCGTGCGCCTCTTGTGCGTTCTTGACGCGCGTCTGATAGCGACGCGGACCATCGTGATACTCGGCGCCAAACATTTCCCGAATCACCCGCGCCGATTCCTGCAGCGCCTTGTCAGAGAGCGTCGTCGAGTCGGTTCGGTGATAGGTGATGAGGCCGCCCATTTCGCCTTCGTCCACGCCCTGAAACAGGCGCTGCGCCACCTGCATCGTCCGCTCCGTGGAGAACCCGAGCTTGCGGCTCGCCTCCTGTGTCAGCGTCGACGTAGTGAAGGGCGCCGCTGGACGTTCGGTGCCAGGCTTCTGCTCGACCGCGGTGACCGTCCACGGCAGGTGTGCGCTGATCGCCTCGACCAGGGTTCGGGTTGCTGTCTCGTCGAGCAGGCGGACACTGGACGCCTTGAGCGCACCGGTCTGCGGATCGAAATCCTTGCCCGTCGCCACACGCTTGTCGCCAAGACGCACGAGTGTCGCCGTGAACTCACGACCCTCACCGCGCAGCCGTGCTTCGGCGTCCCAGTACGCGCCGGTCCGGAACGCGCGCCGCTCTTCCTCACGCTCGACGATCAGGCGAACGGCCACGCTCTGCACGCGCCCGGCGCTCAGCCCCGTCTGCACCTTCTTCCAGAGGACGGGCGACAGGGTGTAGCCGTAGAGTCGATCGAGGATGCGCCGACTTTCCTGCGCACGGACCAGGTTCTCGTTGACCTGTCCCGGGTGTTCAAGCGCTTCCCTGACCGCGTCCTCGGTGATTTCGTGGAACACGATGCGGCTGACCGGAACCTTGGGCTTGAGCACCTGCGTCAGGTGCCAGCTGATCGACTCACCCTCGCGATCAGGGTCGGTCGCCAGCAGGATCTCGGAGGCGTCCTTCATCGCCGCCTTGAGCACGGCGACCTGCTTCCGCTTGTCGGCAGGAACGACGTAATAAGGGGTGAAGTCGTGACCGACGTCCACGCCCATCCGGCCCCACTCCTCTTCCTTGATTTCCTTGGGGACGTCGGCTGCCGATTCAGGAAGGTCACGGATGTGGCCATAGCTGGCCTCAACCCGGTATTTGGCGCCCAGAAAGCGACCCAGGGTCTTGGCCTTGGCCGGCGATTCGACGATAACGAGTGGTTTAGCTGCCATGAACTCCGGGTCGGTCTCTGTCCGTCACACTAGCATGTTCGTCCGGGACGGATAAAACGGCCGCCGCCCGCACGTCGCACAATTCCCAGTATTTCCAGCTGGAGCAACCGCGCCAGCACCACCGGCCCGGACATCCCGAGAGCCGCCGTAAGTGCATCAAGGTCATATGGTTCGCCCTCTTCCATCGCCAGGGCTACCGGGTCGCGTGGCACCTGCCCACGCGCCTGGTCCGCCGGCCCTGAGGTGGGCGACCCAGCCCCGAGGCCAAGCTCGCCGACAATATCGTCCGCACGC
The DNA here is from genome assembly GCA_040081265.1 of Vicinamibacterales bacterium. Lineage (GTDB taxonomy): Bacteria > Acidobacteriota > Vicinamibacteria > Vicinamibacterales > UBA2999 > JBEBGV01. Next base: position 3,315 of record JBEBGV010000060.1, on the reverse strand, counting down.
TCGACGATCTTTGCGCCGTCACGGATCAGGGCGTGGCCGCCACGATTCCGGCCCGACAGCACATTGCCCGGCACCGCCATCACCTCACGACCCTGTTCGAGCGCGCAGGCGGCGGTGATGAGCGACCCCGAGTTCTCGGCCGCCTCGATCACGACCACCGCCCGCGACAGTCCGCTGATCAGGCGATTGCGCTGGGGAAAGTGGAACGGCAACGGTGGCGTGCCTGGTGGGTACTCCGAGAGAACCAGGCCGGCCGTCGCGATCTGGTCTGCCAGTCGGGCGTGTTCGGCGGGATAGATGCGATCGAGCCCAGAGCCCAGAACGGCGATGGTCGTGCCCTGCTGCAAGGCTCCCCGGTGGGCAGCCGAATCGACGCCCCTGGCCAGTCCACTGATGACCACCACCCCGAGCGTGGCGAGGTCGGCCGCGATTGTGCTGGCGATCTCGAGCGCGCCCGCCGTGGCCACCCGCGAACCCACGATCGCCACACATGGCGCGCCGAGCACGGCCAGGTTTCCGCGATACCAGAGTGCGGGTGGACAGTCCGGCGTCGCCAGCAGCAAGGGCGGAAACGACGCAGCCGTCCAGGGCAGCACCTCGATCCCGGCCGAGGTGGACAGGCGACGCATCGCCGGCAGCTCAGTGAGATGGGTGTCTGCCAGCTCGAGCAGAGTCGGGTCGTCGTTCTTGAGGCGTTCGGTGAGTCCAACCCGCGACAAGGTGCGGGCAAGGGAGAGGGCAACGGCTTGATCGTCGGTCACGGCGGCACCCCGCAAGGGCTGCCGGGCTCCCGACCCGCGCGTCCTCATTATAGGCGCCGGGGACACCGGGCTGCGACAACGCGACCACAATTGGTAAGGAGTCGGGGGCACCTGGGCGTCGGCGAGTCACAAGGCGCTCAAAAGCGACGAAACGGTCGTGGCTCGTGCCTTGCTTTGTGACACTAATTCGTTGAAGGACAAAGCCCTTGCGCCTCGCGCAAGCGAGTCGCTATAGTGAGGCCTCATCGACAATGAAACCGACGCTGAGCGCGAAATCGAGGCTGTGCGCCGCATTCTTGCTGGCCGCCACCGTCGTGGCGCCCCTCTCGGCCGACGCTCGCAACGACGCCAAGAAGCAGGTTGAGTTCGGCATCAGCGTCGCCCAGCGCGGTCTCTGGCGCGAAGCCATCTACCGCTGGGAACGCGCCGCCCAGATCGATCCCAGCTACGCCGCCGCTCACAACAATCTGGCGATCGCCTACGAGCACGAAGGTGAACTCGACAAGGCCCGCATTGCCTACGAGAAGGCGATCGAGCTCGAGCCGGGGAACGCCATGATCAAACAGAACTACGAACTCTTCAGAGAGATCAATGACCGGACGACTCGCACTAAAGACAGCCAGTAGCGTTGTCGCCGGTCTGCTGATTGCCGGCTGCGCCAGCTACTTCGAGATCCCGATCGAAACACCGATCAAGCCGAAGCTCGATGTCTCGCCCTTCCAGCGCGTGCTGGTCGCCGGGTTCATCTCTGGCGGCAGTGAAGACGTGGACGGCAACCTCGAAACCACACGCCTGCTGCGCAGCCAGCTGCGCACCAAGTCCGAGCTGCGCGTCATCGATGCTGACGTGCTCCCCCTGGTGACCGCAGCCACCGACAGCACCGGACCCGAGCGTCCCGCCGGCGAAGCCCGTCCAGCGACCGACGCCAAGGAGCCGGACATCAAGGACGACAAGGATCTCGAGCCCTTCGAGCACCTGTTTGCCGACGTCGAGTACTGGAAGAAGATTGGCGAGGAATATCAGAGCCCGCTGATCGTGACCGGCACGATCATGTTCACGCCGCAGACGCGCTCGGGTTTTGTCCAGCGCGAGGTCGAACAGTTCGACTCCTTCGGGCGGCGGCGCGTGGTGCCGGTCCGGACCTACCAGGAGCGCAAAGGCTTTCGCCTCAAGCCGAAGTTCGTCTTCATCGACGGCCGCACCGGGACGACGCTCTATTCCGAGAGCTTCAGCGAAGAGATTCTCTACAACGCCAACCAGACCACCCCGGCCCTGTCGTCCTATTTCGAGCTGATGGACCGCCTGATCCCGAGCTTTCTCAACACCCTGAGCAGCCAGAAGGTCAAAGGCACCAGGGTCTTGCTGCAGTAAGGCCGGCTCTGGTAAGCTAAATCCTTTGTGTCTGCCCCTTACGGGTAGACCAGAGATACTGCGCGGCCGCCACACGGCTGGCCGCCCTCCCCAACTGAGGAAACACGCGTGTACGCCATCATTCAGGCCCGCGGCCGGCAGATAAAGGTTTCGCCCGGAGCTATCGTCGAAATCGACGGGGTGCCCGGAGAGACCGGTTCGCCCTTCAACTTCGAGCAGGTGCTCCTCATCGAGGGAGACGCCGGCGACATCGTGGCTGGCGCGCCTTACGTGACCGGGGCGAAAGTGCTCGGCGTGGTCGACGGCGAAGCGCGGGGCCCCAAGCTCCTGGTCTTCAAAAAGAAGCGCCGGAAGGGCTTCCGCAAGTCACGCGGTCACCGCAGCACCTTTACGCGCGTCCGCATCACCGACATCCAGGCATAAGCAGCCCTCGGGTACGTAGGCCGGGTCCAGGGGACCCGGCGTTTGCAGAGGCACAGTCATGGCTACTAAAAAAGGACAGGGCAGCTCACGTAACGGCCGGGACAGCAATGCCCAGCGGCTCGGCGTGAAACGTCACGACGGCGTTCTGGTCACCGGGGGCTCAATTCTGGTTCGGCAGAAGGGGCGCCGCTTCAACGCCGGGCTCAACGTCGGCCTCGCCAAGGACCACAGCCTGTTCGCGAAGGTGGCCGGCAAGGTCCGCTTCGAGGACCACGGCCGGCACGGCCGCAAGATCAGCGTCATCCCGGTCGACTAGCTCGCCGCGTACGTAGGGCGGGTCCCTCGGACCCGCCGATCCATTCCCCACCTATACTGAACCCATGTTCGTCGATGAAGTCGACATCCACGTCGCCGCCGGCGACGGTGGGCGCGGCTGTCTCAGCTTTCGGCGTGAGAAGTTCGTCCCCCGAGGCGGTCCCGATGGCGGTGACGGCGGCTCGGGAGGCTCGGTCTATATCCTCGCCGCGCCGAGCAAGAACACGCTCGTCGACTTCCGGTTCCATCCAGAGTTTGCCGCCAAAGGCGGGCAACACGGTCAGGGCTCGAACTGCACCGGGCACTCCGCCAGTGACCTGGAGATCAAGGTCCCGGTCGGAACCCTGGTCTTTGAGCGCAATGCCGAAACAGGCGAGGTAACCCTCCTGGCCGACCTCGCCGCTGTCGGTCAGCGCGTCCTGGTTGCCCAGGGCGGGCGGGGCGG
>JBEBGV010000203.1:0-2165 GCA_040081265.1 Vicinamibacterales bacterium | reverse complement strand
GGACGGCCTGACGAGCGTGTTCAAGACCGGCTCCGCGTTTCAGCTCCTCGCCGAGAACGCGCTGAACGACTACACGCTCAGCTCACCGGCCATCTCCGACGGGCAGATCTTCCTCCGCACGGCCGAACGCCTCTGGGCCATCGGCCAGCGCCGGAAGCCGTGATTCGAGCGCCGGATACTCGGCCCCCTCAACGGCTTGATCCACCAGATGATGACGTCATATGATGACGTCGTCATGCGCACCATCATCGAGCTTCCACCCGCTCAGCTTGAAGCCCTCGGCCGGTTCTGCGACCGGGAAGGTATCTCGCGTGCCGAGGCGATCCGCCGGGCCGTCACTGCTCTGATTGAGAAGAACCCGACCTCCGCACCGTCCCGCGCGTTCGGACTCTGGCGCCGGAAGCCAGTGGACGGCCTGGCGTATCAGCGCCGGCTCCGGCGCGAATGGGCGTGAAGCTCCTCTTTGATACGAACATCCTGATCGACTACCTGAACGGCGTGGAGGCCGCGCAGGCTGAAATCGACGGGCAGTCGAAGCGGCTCATCAGCATCGTCACGTGGATGGAGATGCTCGCGGGCGCACGCAACGACGAGGAGGAGGACGTCATCGAGATGTTCCTCCGCGAGTTTCGCGTGATCGACATCTCGCGTCCCATCGCCCGGGAGGCAGTCGCGTTGCGCAAGGAACGGCGGCTTCGGCTGCCGGACGCCATCATCTGGGCCACGGCGAACCACGAGTCGGCCCTACTCGTGACGCGCAACACCAAGGACTTCCCCCGGAACCACCCTGGCGTCCGCGTTCCGTACGAGGCCTGATCCGAGTCTCTAGCCAGGCATGGCAGCGGCGGGACATGCTCGTTAGGCTATCCTTTGCCCATGGGAACTCCGGTCAGCATTGAAGTCGACCGCGCCACTGCCGACGGGCTGGCGATGCGCGCGGCGGAGCTTGGCGTCACCGTGCCGGAACTCCTCGCGGAACTCGCTGCGATCGCGGGTGTTCCGAGGATGGCTGACGCAGCGGAGATTGCGGAGCTTGACCGCAGGGCAGCCGCCGCGACGCCGAGCGCTCGTATCCCCCATTCGGACGTCGTGGCGTGGCTGCAGACATGGGGCACGGCTCAGTTCCGCCCGTGGCAGACCCGGTAGACATCGCGTGGGCGCTCGACGCCCTGGCCGACCTCGATCGGTTCGCGACGTTCCTCCACGCCCATCACCCTGACCTCGCCAGGCGCGTCGCTGTCGAGCTCCTGGTCAAGGCTGACGTCCTGCAGCGGCATCCGACGCTCGGGCGGCCAATCGCTTCTCGCACTGGCTACCGCGAACTCGTAATGCATGTGCTGGGCGGTGCATACGCAATCCAGTACCTCTACGACGGCCGCGTCGTGCTGGTGCTCCGCGTCTACCACAGCCGCGAGGCGCGATAGCGGCGACCCCCGGGCGCTCGGGACAACGCTCGCAAACGACGAGGTCACTCCCCTCCAGAGCAGAGTCTGCCGTCTCTTAGCGGACCACCGACGCCCACCTGGCGAGAGCGGGAGGAACGTCGGGCTACGGCGCAGGAATCTCCAGCCGCTGTGAGGCGTCGGCCCGATAGATGTTGACGGTGCCGACGTTCGACATGATGAGGAACGCACCGGGGTTCCCGGCCGTCCCGCTGGTCCACGTTGTGTTGTCGCTAGGTCACGCGGAACTCGCCACCCGCCTCCATGACCGCGCTCACCGGCGTCTTGCCACTGAACCCGCCGATCGCCGTGCCCCCCTACGCGTTGTAGCGGACGATGAGGCCGTCCTCCTCCTGCACCTGGAAGAAGGACAGACCGTCGGGCGACGTCACGGGCGTGTCAAGCGGTAGGGAGGCACCCGACGGCACCATCCACGGGGGCGTTTCGCTCACGCCGGTCAGGCGGAACTGCTCGTAGGTACCCGTGGTTGACGCCTGCGCATCCAGGATGCCCGTGCCGAAAGGCGCGCGCAGATAGACGGAACTGAAGCGAGCGTCCCGCATTGCCGGGCAGCGCCAAGTCTGTGAAGTTCAGCACGACGTTGGCCGAGCAAGGGTCGATCGCTTCCCACGGCTCGCCGACAAAGTATTGCCGCTCCTGGTGAATGCCCTTCCGCTCAGAGGTGTCCCTCTCCACCGTCTGTGCGGACGCGACCGAGGCAAG
>JBEBGV010000202.1:0-2183 GCA_040081265.1 Vicinamibacterales bacterium | reverse complement strand
GCGAAGGGGTCTCGATCCGTGGGAACCCACGTTCGGAGCCGAAGCCGCTCAGTAGCAATGTCTGTCGCCATGTGAGCCCTGACCTGTCGAGGTGAGCGCGGGTGTTCAGGAGTGCCAGTGCTTGTCTGCCCAACGTTTCAAATGAGCCGCGCCCGCTGCTGCGCGCAAGCGGGGAGCGGGCGTCGGCTCCATTTGATTGTTGGGCGGCTATGCCGGGATGGTTTCGAGTTCGACGTGCAGCGAATCGGAACTGGGAATTGAGAAGTTGAGCTTCTCGAAGCCCAGGACCTGCCCGGTGGCGTCCTTCATCAGGACGACCTCGTCGCCGGTTTCTTCGCACACGTACTCCGCCGGACGCTCAGCGAACCACACCGTGAGGGTGTGCCCCTCGCGATCGTAGAAGACCTTCATGCCGGCCATATCTTCGTTCCTTCCTTGATGGCGTCGGTGGGATAGGCGGTGATGAGGAACCCTGACTCCGCCGTCCGCCTCGCAACGCCACAGACCCATCGCCGCGGCCCGTCCTGCCGATAGAACAGTAATACCTCAGGATCGGATCGGCTGCGACGTACCTGTTCCGGGTGTTCCAAGGTGGCTTGGACCGCCGATTCGCGACCCTCCATAACTGGGTGGTTGAGCGTGGAAATGACTCGCCAGCGCTCCCGAGTCACCCGCACGGTGAAACCCAGCGGAGTCCGTGCTGCAAACAGGAGATCGTCCCCGGTGTCGTCCACGGCCCGAGTTTACCCGCTCGCCACGTAGTCGGGTTCGTGCCCTTGAGATCGTCCGCCCAACGCCGCCGCTTCAGCTGCGGCGGCTCAGGATGACACCGGCCGCCGTCGGCTGCAAGCGGTTGTTCGGCGGCGGTGTGAATGCTAGCATTGTGACAGCAAGGAGAAGCGATGCCCACACTGACCGTTCGCAATGTGCCCCCGAAGGTGGTGCAGTCTCTGAAGGCCCTCGCCAAACGCCACAATCGGTCCATGGAGCAGGAGGTGCGAGATCTTCTCGAAGGGTATGTGGCGGAACGTCGCGCCGTGCTGGACCAGATTCAGGCGGGTTGGGCGAAGCAAACGCGTCGGCCCACGGCCGCTGAAGTTGATACCTGGATGGCCGTGGGTCGTCCGTGAAAGCGGTCGTTGATACCAACGTCGTCGCCTACCTGGTGCTCGGCACCGCCGGGTTTGCGGAAGAGGCACGGGCCTGCTTCGAAACCGTGTCCGCCCCGTTGGCGCCGGCCCACTGGGATGCGGAAGTCACTAACGTGATCTGGATGGCGATGCGCGCCGGCGTGCTCCCAGCGGAGGAAGGGCCGGTGCGTCTGGGCCTCGCCAGACGCCTCGGGATTGAGACGGTCCCGACGGCCACGTTGTGTCAAGGTGCGCTGATGCGTGCCGTGAACTCGGGCGTGTCGGTGTACGACACGCTGTTTGTCGAGCTGGCGGCGCGCTCCCGATGCCCGCTCGTGACCTTCGACAAGGCCGTCCTTCGTGCGTTCCCAGAGATTGCGACTCGGCCTCGCGATCTTGCAACTGGATAGTCTCCGGAGTAGTCCGCCGAACGTTCACGGATGAGCCGCGCGTGACCTGCGCCGCCCACGCGTCGGCTCCATTCGTTTGTTAGCCGGCGTGCTCAGCGACGTGCCTTCGAGAGCAGCCAGCATACGCTTGAGGGCCACCAGCCGATAGCTCTGTCGCGCGAGCTGATCCACAAGCTGCCAGTCGACTGACCCATCGACCCTGAGGCTGACCCACTGAGCGCGGCCGTACGGCGTCGCGAAGAAGCCTTTCCGCCGGAGTAAGTGTTCTACGGTGACGGCGTCGAGCCGGAATGCAATCGATGGCTGCTTCTCGAATATCTCGAACGTTACGAACGTTCGTGTGCCAGCCTTGAAGTTCGGATGTCCCCATGACTCGACTTCCTGTGTCTCTGGTAGCGATAAGCACAACGTGCGAAGACGCTGAAGCTCGGACGGACCGCGGCCAATCATGGTTCCGTCGCATGGCCCGTGAACACAGAACTACGTGCCACGATACAGAGCGGATTGCCGAATGGATCGTGCGCATAGAACGACAACTCGCCCCAAGGTCTGCGAGCGATCTGTCCGAGCGGTCCGACACCGGGAACTACAGCGGATGAGAATGATGCCCCCGCACTCTCTGTCCGTTTATGAACGGACTCAA
>JBEBGV010000117.1:0-8366 GCA_040081265.1 Vicinamibacterales bacterium | reverse complement strand
TAGCATTGCCGAGTCAAAGGCAGGGCAGAAATTTCGGAAATCTATTCTCCAGGAATGCGATCTTTTAGAAGTGCTCACGCTTCCTGAAGGTTTGTTCCATTCTCAGATTGAAACGCTCGCCCTCGTGGCGCGAAAGAGAGAGAGTCAACGGATCACCGTTCCTGTCACCACCGTGCGAGAACTGAAGAGCCGTGACCTCCCTAGATTTGCTCAGTCGGCGGTCTTTACTCGCACCTATTCAGTAGGGTTGGACCGTTGGTCGGGTGATGCTGAGTCCAGATTTGTGATCTCCCCGTTGCTCGATCTTTGGGAGCGTTTGGAGAAGATGCACGAGCCTCTCGGGAAAGTTGCTGAGGTTCGTGCTGGGCTGAAGGTGAAAGCGGGCGACACAACTAGTGTTCATGACACGAGGCAATCGGGAGACGTAGCGTTTCTTGATCGAAAGGACGTGCTGAAGCCATTTGCCCTCTTGATGAAGGGTGAGCGATCAGATCAGTGGCTTAGCTACGGCGATCATCTTGAACGCCCGAGGACGGCCGCGACCTTCGACCCCGCAAAGGTCCTAGTGAACTCGAATCGTAATCCTGGTTCACCGTGGCGACTCGTCGCGGCGATGGCTCCAGCCAAGCTTTATTATTCCTTCAGCTTCCACGGAGTGTTCACCAGGCCTGGGTCTGATTGTTCTCTGGAGATGCTGACAGCGGTCTTAAATAGCCCACTCGCCAACGCTTGGTTCGATGCCCACAGTCGCAAGCGCTGGATACACGTTCCAACGCTTGAGCGTTTGCCATTGCCACAGGTCGACAATGCGATGGCCGGGCGGATTGCTACTCGAGTGGAGCTGTTGGCTGACGCAACACGTCGAAAGTGGCAATCGAATCGACGCGAAGGGCGTGGCCTCTTTGATGATGATGGTGAAAGCCCGTCAACTGAAGTGTCGATGTTGCTCTCTGAACTTGACGACTTGGTCTTCCTTGCCTACGGTCTCACAACCAGCGAACGTCGCGCCATCCAGAGATTGATGATTGGGGAACGACGCCCTGGGCAGTAGGTATGCCGAGAAAACGTCAGCAGAGCGCCCAACCTCTACAGGAAGATAAGTGCGCTCAGTATTGGCGTGAGCGACGAGAGGAGTTTGGCCGCAACCTCTTCTTCCTTGATACAGGTGCGATTCTTGGCTCTCTCGAAAAGGACGATCAGGTTTATTCAGATTTCTTTGACTCGTTGGTCTCAGAGACGCTCATCACATCCAGCTACGTGGTCATGGAGACCGTCCGGCGTCTGGTCAAGGACAAGCACGATAGCTTCGCCGGACCTCAGGGCCAAAGAGCCGTTCAACTTGCCTTATATGTGATCAAGGACTGGATAGCCGCCAGAGACGTGCGTGTGCTGCATGTTCCGAGGGAGGTCTACACTGAGGCGATAGAAGAGTTTAATCGCCGCCACTACATAGGTTGTGACCTTAACGACATCCTGTCGGCGCAAATCGTTCGGGGTCTTGAACAGGACCGGATAGTGGCCAGCGACAAGAATCACTTCCTTCAGCTAGGTCTCAACTGCCTGCCGTCGTGACACAAGTTTGGTATCAGAGCGGCATCGGCGGCCGATCTGTCCACCCAAGCGCGTAGAGGTCTTGCCGCTTCGCTTCGGCATGGTCGCGTCCAAGGTCTGGATGCGGTGACGTCCACCCCGTTTGAGTACCGGATTGTTTAGAGGCGGTTATTTCGCCGCTGCAAAGCTCTAGGGGTTGCCATGCCCGTCAATCAGCGCTGAGCAGGTATGGGAGCCGGCTCGTCGCAACTGGGCATGCGTTAAGACCCGAGGCGCTGCGCCCATCGCGCGCGTCTTCTCTTCAAGGCGTCAGCTGTCACAGTTTCGGTTCCTAGAGCAGTCAGCACGGATGCGACTGACCGATCATGGTATTTGCCTGTGACCTCATGAATCTGGCGGGATAGCCGAACCTGGGCATGGCCAACGATAGGCTGCCGTCGACCATCAATCTGTCGATGGAGCCGACGCAACTCATCTTGCTGGTCGTCCAGCTCAAGTTCCATGTCGAGGCGCAGGATGTTCAACGATGCGCCACCAGGCTCATCCTCCGTCACCCGCAGCCGGTGCGACAACAGATACTCATCGAGAGCTTTCCGACGCTCGGAGAAGTCCTTTAACGCCTGCCGAAGCCGAAGTAATAGCTGGTCCAACTCAGTTACGCGTGACCGCACGGTCGCTTCCTGTGCCACCAGGTCTTCGGGGCGTGAGCATCGGTAGAAGTGGAAGGCGAGCGTGTCTGGTTGACATCCGCTTTCAACCAGGCGCGCAAACGAACGGGATGCAACTGTCCCCAGCTTTGCTAAAAAAGCCTTGTTGAGACGGCGTTGCCACCGCCCTGAGTCTTCGTGCCAGACATCGTCAAGCACCTTGTCCGCCGACGTTGCAAGTTCCGCCATGTGTCGACCCCGAAGAGCCCAGATCTTCGTACGTACGTCCGGCGGGGCCGGTTTTGAAGTGCCAACCTCCGGGTTGGTGCCATGCTCCAACACGTCCCGGTAGTCCGACCACCGTCGCTCGAATCGCGTCTCCACGCGTGTCGGCACCCGCATCGATCGCTCCCTGAGTATTAGGGGACGGCAGTTTGAAGAAGATCGCCCGGATGGTGTCCCCGTCCCGCACCGAATCCACCGCTACCTTATCTCCATGAGCCGTGAGACTGAAGCGCTCCTCTTGACGAGCGGCGCGGCGCGCCTACTCAGATGCACCCCTGACGGTGTGCGGTATCTGGAGCGCACAGGTCGGTTGACAGCCATATGGGTTAGCGGTGTGCGGTTATTTCGGCGCGACGATGTGGAAACCCTGCGTCTCGTGCGACGACGGCATCGCTCCAGGAAATCCACAAAATGACCAGTTCGGAACTGGCCGAGCTGACCGTCAAGCTGATTCGACAGGTGGCCGCCGCTCGCCGGGAACGCGAAGTCTGGCATCTCATCGCGATGATGGAAATCCGCATCGCAAGCGAGCTCTGGCGGGAACTCGAGCTCATCGACCGCCGCAAGTCGACCCATCAGCGACGCGTTGCTGAACTCAGGCGTGGCGCCATGGTCCACCGGCGAGAGGACGTGCGGTGATGCGCCGTCCGGCGTCAGATACGGAGCCCTCTGTGGTTCGCTCCCCTGAAGAGCGGTGCCCCAACCCGGATGACGAAGTACCTCCGCTAGGCGCGCGGCGCGTCGAGGGAGTTTCGCTCGAGGACTTCTACGCCTACATGCCGATGCACCGCTACATCTTCGCGCCGACCGGTGAAGTGTGGCCCGCGAGTAGCGTCAATGCACGGATTCCTCCGATAGTAGTCCCGGCCTTGACCGAAGGGACAGAACCGCGAGCAATCAAAGCGAACCGATGGCTCGACCAGCACCGGCCCGTTGAACAGATGACATGGGCGCCGGGCTTACCAGCGTTGATTCGGGACCGTTTGGTGTCCGACGGCGGTTGGCTCGACCAACGTGGCTGCGCCTGCTTCAACCTGTATCGCCCACCGCGACGCCAGCGTGGAAGTTCGGAAGGTGCCCGCCGCTGGCTTGACCATCTCTACCGCGTGTATCCGGATGATGCTGCTCACATTTGCGGTTGGCTTGCCCATCGAGTGCAGCGACCCAACGAGAAGGTCAACCACGCGCTGGTCCTTGGCGGTCTACAGGGCATCGGGAAGGACACCCTCTTAGAGCCTGTCAAGGCTGCAGTTGGACCGTGGAACTTCGTCGAGGTTTCGCCGCGCCAGCTGACCGGGCGCTTCAATGGGTTCGTAAAGTCGGTGATTCTTCGCGTGAGCGAAGCGCGTGACCTTGGTGATATCGACCGGTACGCCTTCTACGACCACATGAAGGTGTACACGGCCGCGCCGCCGGATGTTCTCCGGGTCGACGAGAAGAACCTCCGTGAATACGTGGTATGGAACGTCTGCGGCGTCATCATCACGACCAACCATAAGACCGACGGTCTCTACCTCCCCGCAGACGACCGGCGCCATTTCTTCGCTTGGTCCAACGCCACGAAGGACGACTTCACCTCTGATTACTGGGCCGGTCTGTACCGATGGTACGACAGCGGAGGCGTCTGGCACGTCGGAGCCTACCTGGCCGAGTTCGACTTGGCCAACTTCGACCCGAAGGCACCACCGCCGAAGACGCCGGCATTCTGGGACGTGGTGGACTCCAACCGAGCGCCGGAGGATGCTGAACTCGCGGACTGCCTCGACAGGCTCATGCGTCCGAGCGTGACGACCCTGGCCGCCATCGCTGAGCACGCGCAGGTGGGGTTCAGCGACTGGCTTAGGGACCGGAAGAACGCGCGACAGGTTCCACATCGACTGGAGACAGCCGGGTACGCTCCTGTCCGCAATCCAGATGCTAAAGACGGTTTGTGGCGACTTGAAGACCGCCGGCAGGTTGTCTATGGGCGACTGGCCGTTTCGGCGCGCGACCGGCTGGTCGCCGCGCGCGAGTTGGCCCGAGCCCGCGAGTCGGGACGGCAGTGATGTCAGCGATGTCACCGATCTGCCATTCCCCTTCGCGCGCGCCTCTTTGGTTTGCGAAGGCCGAGCTTGTACTGCCCTGTCGTAGACAAGATCCGGAATCACTGACTCCACTGACGACGCGAGGCTCGGCTGCAACTGCAACTGCAACTGAGAGCAGGACGCGAACAGTTGCCGAGGCCCTCTCCAGTATGCAATCGCAGACTTCCACCGTTGAGCGCTTCGGGGAGGCGCAGTAATGGAGACGCGTTGCGGGTTTCCAGGTTGTGTCTGCTTGCCTATAAGCGGCGGCAATCTGTGTGTCGTTCATATTGATCCTTCGTCAGGGACGATGTGTCCGACGTGTGTTGGCAGTGGCTGGCTCCGGCCCAAATCGCCGTGCGACCGGTGTGGCGGTACAGGACTCCGCGATTACAAGGTCACGAAGAAGCGGGGACGGAGAGAAGACCGTCCTGATGAGCCAGGCCTCATCAAGCTGGCGTCAGAACGTAGCTCGTTACCGTGACACGCGTTACCCGTCCCAACTGTTTTAGGTTGCACGTGTTACTCACACCAGTTCGCGAAGGGGTGGCTCTGTTCACGCTGCCCGAAGGGAGAGACCTATGAAATGGCTAGTAGCTGTGTGCTGTGTGAGGGCGAAATTCTTGGCCGATCCTGCGAGATTCCTAGCGGAGCCTTCAAGCCGCGTTCAGCCCACGTGGTCGTGTGGCGTGGTGACCGCAGCGAGTAGAGAGGAAGCGTTCGAAGCCGGAATGAAAGCGTGGGATCAGGGTGCGCTCGCCGGCCAACTGCCGGGTGATGAGTTCATCAATTGGTACGTCGCTGAATTGTCTGTCGGCTCTTGAGGTCATCGATGCCTGCGCAATCGCTCGTAACACAGTCCAACGCTGGCGGTGCCGAGTCAGACCCGTGGCTGACCCTGGAGCAGGCGTCCAAGCTGGTCCAGGCTCACCAGGCCACCCTGCGCCGTGAGATTCGCCGTGCTCGGCTCCGGGCAGCTCGCATCGGGGGTCGGAGAAGCATCCGGCTTCGTCGTTCGTGGTTAGAGACTTGGCTTGAGGCCACGACGACCCCAATGGAGGTGGTCCGATGAAGAACACAAGCCTGACCGACTGGTGCGTGCCAGTGAATCACTCGGAGAAGGCGGCGTGTTTCGACACAGGGCGACCCGTGTGCGAACTGGTGTGCGAATCCTCGCCGGGACAGCCACAGGAGTGACCATGGCCCGTCGAGCACAGGGGGAGTCAGTGTCAGTGCCAGAGGTGCCGCGCCGGCACCTGTTCCAGCCGGGACAGTCCGGGAACCCTGGTGGCCGTCCGAAGAGCGAGCGCGCCCTGCTGGCGAAGATGTACGGCGCGGACGGCGCGAAGGTCTTCAAGCGCCTCGAGGACCTGCGCAACGACCCGCAGACCCCGCGGCGGCTGAAGGCCCAGATTGACTTCTTCGTCGTCGAGCGGCTCTTCGGACGGCCTCCGCAAATGGTGGGCGTCGAAGGTGGCCCGTCACTGGTGTCGCTCCTGGCGGAGGTCACCGCCAGGGCCGCGGCGTCAGGTGTGGAGCCATGAGGTCCGAAAACGACGTCGCCGTCGCCACGCTCGCACGATGGCGCCGTGATGCCGTGGCGTTCGTCCGCGAAGCCTTCGGCGTGGAACCCGACGCGTGGCAGACTGAGGCGCTGACCGCATTCTCGAGAACGCAGCGCCTGGCCATGAAGGCCGCGAAGGGGTGTGGGAAGACGACCGTCGAGGCGTGGTGTCTCCTGAACTTCCTGGCAACGCGTCCGCACGCCAATATCGCGGCGACCAGCGTGAGTGGTGACAACCTGCGCGATGGCCTCTGGAAGGAATCGGCCAAGTGGCTCCAGCGCTCGCCCTTCCTGTCGGCCGCGTTCGAGTGGCAGAAGGAGCGCATCGTCTCGCGCAGCCATCCCGCCACCTGGTGGGCGGCAGCGCGGCAGTGGGCGAAGTCCGCGGACGTGCAGCAACAGGCAGACGTCTTGGCTGGCCTGCATTCGGACTACGTGTTGTTCCTCATCGACGAGGCGGGTTCGATACCCCAGGCGGTAGCAGTGACGGCGGAGGCGGCGCTGGCGAGCGGCATCGAAACCAAGTTGGTAATTGCCGGGAACCCGACGTCTCTCGACGGTCCGTTGTATCGCGCCTGTGTCACTGACCGGCATCTTTGGCACGTCATCACAGTCACGGGTGACCCGGAGGACCCGAAGCGGTCGCCACGCATTGACATCGAATGGGCCCGTCAGCAGATTCAGGCCTACTCGCGAGAATCACCGTGGGTCCGTTGCAACGTGCTCGGTGAGTTCCCCGCGGCGTCGTTGAACGCCCTTCTCGGTCCCGAAGACGTTGAACAGGCGATGGAGCGTCGTCTCCCAGCAGACGCCTACAACTGGAGTCAGAAGCGACTGGGTATCGACGTCGCGCGGTTCGGCGATGACCGCACCGTCATCTTCCCCCGTCAGGGCAAGGCGGCTTTTCGCCCGCGTGTGCTCCGCCATCCACGTGGCTCGGCTGTGTCGACCGACATCGCCACGGTCGTTCTCGCCGCAAAGGCGAAGTGGGGTTCTGAAATCGAGGTGTTCGACGGAACGGGTGGCTGGGCTGCTGGAGCCGTCGACGTAATGCGCTCGAGCGGCTACAGCCCGCTGGACATCCAGTTCCACGCCCCGGCGATGGATCGACGCTACGCGAATCGTCGGGCAGAGCTTTGGTTCACTTTAGCGGAATGGGTAAAGACAGGGGGGACGCTGCCGCAGCTCCCGGAGTTGATCGGAGAGCTCACGGTTCCAACCTACTCCTTCGTCAACGGACGTCTTCAGCTCGAGCCCAAGGACCAGGTGAAGGCGCGGCTGGGACGGTCGCCGGACCTGGCCGACGCGCTCGCGCTGACGTTCGCGTTGCCGGACATGCCGGCGGCTCACATGGAGGGTCTCGCCCGTGGAGGCGTTGGCCGTGTGCTCTGCGACATCGACCCGTACGCGGACCGATGACGCCGGGCGTCCTACATGGCGTCATGCCCTCTTACCAACGTGAGCGGGGATGCCGTGTCGGCGTCGTGATTTGAGTCTGCAGCCACGCCTCGATGTCGCTCTCGAGCCACCGGCTCACACTCGGGCCGAGTTTCACCGGCCGTGGAAACGAACCTTGATTGATCCGCAGGTAGATCGACGAGCGGCTGAGTGCCACACGGCGTAGAACCTCGGGTAGGCGAATGAGGGTGGTCGGAGGTGTGTTCATGGCGAGCTCCTTCGGCTGGCGGACTATTCCGCGGGCCGTAGTCTCGCGCCGATGGGACAGCTCGTTGCCGGGAGAACAGTGGCTAGGACTTGGGTCGACCGAAAGGCTTGAAGAACTCGGCAAGCGAGGTGCCTAGAGCGGTAGCAATGCGGTGGAGCGCCCCGACGCCGACGTCTCGTTGCCCGCGCTCGACGCTGCTGATGTAGTTCCGGTGCAGATCGGCACGTTCGGCGAGCTCTTCCTGCGAGATGCCGGCTGCCTGACGCAGTTCGCGCACGCGGGTGCCGATGAGCCGTGGCAGGTCGTTGCGCACTTCTGCATCGTGACTGGTTGCACACTATAAGTCATCACACTATAGTGTGAATAATGATTTGCCCGGTGTGCGCTTCCGCTCGGGACTCGGAGAGATAGGACCGTGCCTCGCAAGGTTCATGACGGCATTCGGAAGCGCTGCAACTGCTCCTCGCGGCAGTGGTCGAAATGTCACCATCCTTGGCATTTTAGTTTCCACTGCCACGGGCGAGAGCACCGCTATTCGCTCGAGAACCTTGCCCAGGCCAGGGGCGTGCCACCTCCCGCGTCGAAGAGCG
>JBEBGV010000059.1:0-29844 GCA_040081265.1 Vicinamibacterales bacterium | reverse complement strand
CGCGCCGACATCTGGGCGTTCGGGTGCGTGCTCTACGAGGTGCTGACCGGTGCACGCGCGTTCGCCGGCGACGATGTCACCGAGACGCTGGCAAACGTCCTGAAGGCAGAGCCCGACTGGAGTGCCCTGCCGACGGGACTCTCGCCAACTGTCCTCGTGTTCCTGCGCCGATGCCTGCAGAAGGATTCGAAGCAGCGCATCGGCGACATTCGTGACATGCGCCTCGCGCTCGAGGGGGTGTTTGATGCCACCGTCTTGCCGCCCCAGACCTCGCCCGGTCCCGTGCGAGGACGGCTGGCGTGGACGGCAGCAGGTGCCGTCGCGGCCGCAGTGATCGTCGGATTGGCTGTTCCGATGCTGCTGCGTCCGCGTGAGGCGGAGACGCCGCTGCCGCTTGAAACACGCACCGAGATCGTCACGCCCTCCACCGAGGACCCGACGTCGTTCGCGCTGTCGCCGGACGGCACCCAGATTGTTTTTGCGGCCTCAGGTGACGGGGTGCCTCGGCTGTGGTTGCGATCACTCTCGACAACCACGGCGCAGCCACTCACCGGCACCGAGGGCGCGGCGACTCCCTTCTGGTCCCCGGATGGCCGAGCGGTGGCTTTCATCGCGGGCGGTTCGCTGAAACGGCTCGACCTTGCTGGCGGCATCCCGCAGGTGCTGGCCGCGGCGGCACCCCGCGGCGGGAGCTGGGGAGCGACTGGCGTGATCCTGTTTACGCCAAACACCGGGAGTCCGTTGTTTCGCGTGCCGGCGTCCGGCGGTCGCGCGGAAACGGTAACCACACTCGATCGTCAGGGCAGCCACCGGTTTCCGGTGTTTCTCCCCGATGGCCGCCAGTTCCTGTTTCTGGCGCAGGGCGCGGCCGCGGGAATCTATCTGGGCGCCCTGGAGTCGCGACAGACGACGCTGCTCGTGCCCGGAGAAGGCGGCGGCGTCTATCTCCCGGCCGGCTGGCTCCTGTGGGTGCGAGCGGGGAAGTTGTTCGCCCAGCGCCTGGACCTCGGCAAGAAGACGCTGGCAGGTGAGCCTGTCACCGTGGCGGACTTCGTCGGCGTTGATGTCATTTCGACAAGCACTGCTCTCTCTGTCTCGACAACTGGACTCATCGCCTACCGATCCGACGGCGGGAATCGTCGGCAGGCCGCCTGGTTCGACCGTAGCGGGAAACTGCTCGGAACCGTGGGACCGTCGGATGAGAGCGGTGTCATTGCGCCCAGAGCATCTGCCGACAGCGGTCGCATCGTGATGCATCGTGTTGTCGGGGGCAATTCCGACATCTGGATCGCGGATGCGGTGCGCACGACGCGGCTCACGTTTGATGCCGCTCAGGATCGCTACCCCATCTGGTCCCCTGACGGCCGTGCGTTCGCGTTCGACTCGAACAGGAAGGGGCACCGCGACATCTTCCAGAAGGCGTCGAGCGGTGCAGGGACAGACGAGCTGCTGGTGGAATCCTCGGAGGACAAGTACGTGACTGACTGGTCGGCAGACGGCCGGTTCCTGACCTTCAGCAGCTCAGGGCAGCAAACAGCCCGCGATATCTGGGTGCTGCCGATAACCGGTGATCGTCGCCCGTGGATCTACTTGAAGACCGCCTTCGATGAGCGCTGGGGGGTGATGTCGCCAGACGGCCGATGGATGGCCTACATGTCGAACGAATCTGGTCGCCCCGAGATCTACGTGCGCGCGTTCGATGGTCGTGCTCCAGACTCTGGAGCCGGTGGCGGTGCGCAGTGGCAGATCTCCGCGGCGGGCGGGGTGTATCCGGTGTGGCGTGCCGACGGCAAGGAGCTCTTCTTCATTGCTCCCGGGGGCGAGATGATGGCCGCGCCGATTGCGGCGTCGGGATCGGCGTTGGTACCAGGGGCGCCGGTCATGTTGTTCCGGACCAAGGTTTACGGTGGAGGGGGCAACAACGAGCAGGGGCGGCAATACAACGTCACGCGTGATGGACGATTCATGATCAACACCGTGACCGATGGTGCGGCTTCCCCGATCACGCTGCTCCAGAACTGGAATCCCGACGCGACGAAGTAGCCAGGGCCTTCGTTCCCCGCGCGGCTATGAACGCAGGATTGTCCGCGTGAAGGTCAGGAAGTCGTCGAGATGGTCGACGACGATACGGCGCACGATGTCCAGATTCAGCTTCTGGTAGTCGTGGACGGCGACGTTGCGGAACCCGACCATCTTCTTCAGACGATCCGCCAGGTGGGCGTCGATGTCCTGGCGCGTCTGATTGTCGACGAGGTTGCGGTCGTCTCCCGCATATTCCTCGCGCACGCGCTGCACGGCGCGCTCGATGGCCGCAGCCTTGTTGAGCAGGACATCATCGGCCATAGTCGTCCCCTCGGTGGCCACGCGCTCCAGGATGCCCCGTCGCTCCTCGTTCAGCCGTGCGTAGATGCTGAACGTCAAGTCCTCGAACTGGCCGCGAGCCGCGCTGTCTCCCTCGTACAACAGGGTTCCATGCGCCACCACCTGGATGGCCATCACCGGCGAGGTGGTGGCCACATCCACGAGGTCGACGTCTCGACCAAGCTTGGCGGCCAACTGCTCCTGCAGGTCGAAGCGAATGTCAGCGGGGATGGGCGACTGGGCAAGCACCGCGATGTCGATGTCGCTGGACTGGGTCGCGACGCCGTGCGCCGTTGAGCCGAACCGGTAGATGGCAACGATGCCGGGAAGGGCGGTCCGCAGGTGCTCGACGATGACGCGATCCTGGGTGTGGAGAGTGGCCGGCACAGCGGTCGGATTGTACCCCGCCTAGGATCTCAGACCGTCCGTGCCGGCGCTGAACCATTCGAACATCGCGGCCATCTATGGGCTCGAGGACTCGCTATCGGGGCACGCCCCTGGCGTACACGTCCACCCACGAGATGTTGTACCAGCCGGAGCTGCCGTGTCCGCCCCCGGGCGCGAGATCTACGAAACCCACTTCGTCCACCTTCGCCAGGTCGACCTTGTTCATCGGCGCGCCCTTCACAGCCAGACTGTCGGACTCGAGAATGAACCACCGCTGGTTGCCGAAGGCCACATCCACCTGCAGGAACTGGCCATCGGTATCGATCACCTGGCTTCCCGCCACGAGCGTGCCGTCGGCCAGCCGCACGGCTGGGTGCAGCTGATGGAGGTTCCCCGTGCGCACGAGGGCCCTGACGCGAGCCAGGCCCGTCAGGTCCATGAGGTTGGTTTTGTGCTTGAGCAACACACCGGTCGGCGACCCGGTGAGACCACTCCAGATGTCGTAGCGTCCTTCGTGGAGATATACCGTGAGGTTCTTCGCGTCGCTGCCATAGAACTTCGCTTCGACGTTGGGGTTGGTCACCGCGAGCTGCGACGCCAGCCAGTACTTGCCGGTTGAACGACGCGGGCTGCTCGGCACGGCCACCGCCGCATCGACCTGCTTCCAGCGCTCGCTGAAGAGCAGCGCCGGCATCGTCTCCGGCGGCGCGGCCGCCGCGGGCGTGGCTGGTGCAGGCGCGCCGCGTTGCGCACCCACGGTGGAGAAGCTGGTACCGACCGTGGTGACCAGCACGAGCGCGAGTGCAGTCCGATTCAAAGAGTGTGAAGACATACGCATTCCTCCATCAGCGGGAGCGCAGGGTTACCGGTTGGGTTCTACTGGAATCTGTCCCTGGCCAATGCCGGTGATCAGGCGGGTGGCGAGGTACAGGCGCGACTCAATCGTGTTGATGTTGATGTATTCACGGTCGTTGGAGTGTGCCCCGAATCCGCTGAGGCCCATGCCTTCGATCACCGGTGCGCGCGTGCCAAGCTGCGAGAGCGCGGCGTCGGTGCCCCCGCCCGTGCCGGTGAGCGTGAGGTTGAGCGTCTTGCCGAGCTCGCGGTAGATCTGCACCGCCTGGTTCGCCAGCGCACGTGAGCTGGGCGTCACGGCCAGCGCCGGTCGGCGTCGCTCGATGATCACGTCGATCTTGGTATCGGCCACGCGCGTCCTGGTGATGCGCTCGCGCACGAGTGCCTCGACGAGATCCCAGTCTTCCGGATTCAGCACGCGCACATCGGCCATCGCTTCGGCAGACGAGGGGATGATGTTGCGCACCGTGCCGGCCGAGGCCACCGTCCAGTTCAGCTTGATGCCGCGCTCCGGAATCGACAGGTCCTGCATCTGCAGGATCTGATGCGCCAGCTCCGTGAGGGCATTGCGGCCCTGTTCCGGTGCGCTGCCGGCGTGAGAGGCGCGTCCGGTGACGCGGAGGATCACATCGCCGTTGCCGGATGTGGCGAGACGGATGAATTCGCTCGTGTCCGTTCCACCACCCTCGAACGAGAACACCACGTCGTGCTCCCCAGCCAGCTTCGCGAACATCGCTCGAGAGCCAGGCGAGCTGATCTCTTCGTCGCCATTGATCAGCACCGTCAGCACGCCGTACGGCTGCGCGTTGAGGGCCTTGAGTGTGGCAAGCGTATGGAGGATCACGGCGACACCGTGCTTGTCGTCCGCGATGCCGAGCCCGTAGGCCTTGTCCCCGTCGATCCGGAACGGCTGCTGCGCGCCCATGCCTTTCTCGTACACCGTGTCCATGTGCGCGATGAGCATGATCCGCTTGGTGCCCGTGCCCTGGAACCGTGCCAGCACCATGCGTCCAATCTGGGGTGGCGTGTCGTCGAAACGCACGTCGGTGGCCGGGGCCACGAACTCCACGGCGCCGCCGAGCGCGCGCAGGCGCGTGGCGATGAGCTCCGAGATGCGGTTCAGGCCCTCGATGTCACGGCTGCCGGATTCGATGTTCACGAGGTCCCGGAGCGTGTCGATGAGCGGCGCCTTCTCCCTGGCGACCTGCTGGCGGATGGCGTCGTTGCTCTGCGCCTGCGCGGCCATCGGCACCAGTGCCGAGACGAGGACGCCGGCGGCGAGCGAGGGGAGGTCGCGAAGGCGGCGGCTGAGCATGCGGAATTATAGGGAGGATGCCGCTGCCGTTCTCGGTGCCATACTCGGTATGGTAGTATGGCGACAATATGGTGAAGATGACGTTCACGCTGGACGCTGCGACGGTGGACGTGCTGCGGAAGACGGCTGAACGTGTGTCGAAACCACAGAGCGTGGTGGTCCGAGAAGCCATCCGCGAGTACGGCACGCGGGCTGGCCGTCTCAGTCACGAGGAGCGCCGGCGGATGCTCGAGACGCTCGACTCGTTCGCCGCCCAGCCGGCCACGCGTACGACGGCCGCCGTTGATCGGGAACTCCGGACCGTCCGCGCGGCTCGCCGCCAGGGTGGTCGCCGTCCAGCATGATCCACCTCGACACGTCGGTCCTCATCGATGCGCTCACCGGGTTGAAACGCTCGATGCCCGCGCTGCGCAGGGCCGTTGCCGAAGGTAATCGACTGGGCGTGTCAGCCCTGGTGCTGTACGAGTGGCGCCGCGGTCCGCGCACAGAGGACGAACTGGCGGTCGAGGCGGCGCTCTTCGCGCCGGAGGCGATTGTGGCGTTCGGCGAGGACGAGGCCGGCATCTCGGCGGATGCCTATCGTGCGGTGAAGCGCGCGAGGGGGCATGAGGTCGATCTGGCGATTGCGGCGTGCGCGATCAGCCAGGATGCTCGCCTCTGGACCCTTAACCCGGCGGATTTCTCCGATATCCCCGGGCTCGAGCTGTATCGCCCGTAGCCCTGGCGAAACTGCGCCAGGCGAGACGCGCCCGGCGAGGCTACGCCCGGGGAGGCTACAATGTGCGCGGCGCTCAGGTGGCGCGATTACGTCAGGCCCAGCCAGGAAACTCCTCATCGCCTCGCTCATCCTGACCGTCCTTGCGACGGCCGGATACAGCTATGCCCAGGGCGGCCGTGGGGCCTTTGGCGGGTTCGGGAACCTGCGCGGGGAGCAGGGCGACCTGGCCGAGCTTCCGCCAACGCACCTCCCCGATCGCCACATGACGGCCTGTCACATGCTCTACACGAGCACGCGACGCGAGCCTGCCGGCGCCGGGTGGCGCACCGACTATCCCTGGGGTGAGCGTCACCTGCTGATGCGCATGTCGGAGCTGACCCGCACGCGGATCAGTCGTCGCTCCGAGGACGTCCCGCACTCGTGGCTCGTGCGCCTCACCGACGATGCCCTGTTTCAATGTCCGTTTGTGATGGCGTCCGACGTGGGCACCATCGGGCTGTCCGATCTCGAGGCCTCGCGCCTGCGGCTGTACCTCGAGAAGGGCGGCTTTCTCTGGGTCGACGACTTCTGGGGTGAGCGGGCGTGGGAACAGTGGGAGCGCGAGTTCGCCAAGGCGATGCCGGCCAACGAGTATCCGATCGAGGACGTGCCCATCACGGACCCCATCTTCCGGTCGCTCTTCGACATTAAAGAAGTGCCGCAGGTGTCCAACATCCGCTTCTGGCGCGCCAGTCGTGGTGAGAACACGTCGGAGCGAGGCGAAGAGTCGGAGGTGCCGCACTTCCGGGCCGTTCGCGACTCCCACGGGCGCATCGTTGCGGTGATGACGCACAACACCGATGTGTCGGACTCGTGGGAGCGGGAAGGCGACGACCCCGAGTTTTTCCATCAGTTCGCGCCGAGCGGCTACGCGCTGGGCATCAATGTCCTGCTGTACGCGCTGAGCCACTGAGGCGCGGCTGAAATCCGTTAGAATCCGCTCGGAGGTGTGACGTGGTGAACAGGCGACTCATCCTTGCCCTGGTCGTTGTCGGAATTGTTGCGGCAGGCGGTCCGCTGCTCGCGCATCACTCGTGGCCGGTCAGCTACTCGAAGCTGGTGACGGTGAAAGGCACCGTACGCGAGTTTGTGTGGGGGAATCCCCATCCGATGATCACACTCGAAGTCCAGGCCGACGGCAGACCCGAGACGTGGAGTGTTGGCGGGCCGGCGATCAATCGCATGGAAGCCAACGGCTGGAGCCGCACCACGCTGAAGGCCGGCGACGTGATCACCGCGATCGGCTACCAGTTTGCCGACAACCAGAAGATCATCCGGCTGGAAAAAGTGGTATTCGCTGACGGGAAGGAAATGCTTCTCTACGGCCGCCGTTAGCCGCTATCCGTGACGCGCGCCGCCCACGCCTCGCTGGACGAGGTCATCACCCAGGCCGATCAACTCAAGACCGCGGGGCGCTCCGAGGACGCCGTGCGGCTCTATGAGTCGTGGCTCGAAACCGACGACTCGCCGGCGCGGTGCGTCGCCCTCTTCAACCTCGGCGTGCTGCGTTCCGACGCCGGCGACGTCACCGGCGCCGAAGCGGCGTATGTCGAAGCCATCACGCTCAACCCACGGCTATACCAGGCTCGCATCAACGCGGGCCTGGCCGCCGAGCGACAGCAGCGACACGAAGACGCCGCCCGACATTGGCTGGCCGTCGCGGAGGCCGTTGCGGCGGGGCAGCGCGACGCGACGCCGTTTGCCACCATCGCGCTCAACCACCTTGGCCGCCTGCAGGAGTCGCGGCGGCATTACGCAGCGGCCGAGTCTGCGCTCGCCCACAGTCTTCAGCTTGATCCGGCCCAGCCTGATGCGATTCAGCACTGGGTGCACCTGCGCCAGAAGCAATGTACCTGGCCGGTGTTCGCCCCGCCGGCCGGCCTCACCGTAAACAAGCTCATGGCGGCCACCTCGCCCCTGGCGATGCTGGCATTGCTCGACGACCCCGCCATGCAGTGGCTGACCGCGCAGACGTTTGTCACGCGCAAGTACGCCGCGTCGGAAGCCCCGCCCGCGCCGGCGCGTGCACCGGGCGACCGCATCCGTGTGGGATACCTCTCGGGCGACCTCTGCACACATGCGGTCGGACTGTTGATGGCCGAGGTGTTCGAAGCGCACGACCGCTCCCGTGTCCACGTCACCGCCTTCGACTTCAGTCCCGAGGACGGCACCGCGCACCGCGCGCGACTTCGTCGGGCCGTCGACGAGATGGTGCCAATTCACACGCTGTCCGATCGCGATGCGGCCGACGCGATCCGCGCTCGCGGGATTGATGTCCTGATCGACATGCACGGGCTCAGCTCAGGCGCCCGTCCGGGCATCCTGGCGCTTCAGCCGGCCCCTGTGATGGGCGGCTATCTCGGCTTCATCGGCACAACGGCGTTGCCGTGGCTCGACTTCGTCATCACCGATCGCTGGACGCTCCCCGAGTCGATGGCGCCGTACATGACCGAACGTCCGCTCTACATCGACGGTTCGATGATTCCGCTCTCGCACCAGCCAGTCGGTGCCTGTCGCTTCACGCGTGAGGCCGTGGGGCTCCCCACCGACGCGGTGGTGCTGGCCAGCTTCAACAACATCTACAAGGTCACGCCCGGCATATTTGCGGCGTGGCTTCGCATCCTGCAGCGGTGCAGCCGCGCCGTGCTCTGGCTGCTCGATGACAATCCCTGGGCCACCGGCGCGTTGCGCACGCACGCGAGCAACGCGCGCATCGATCCCGCGCGGGTCATCTTTGCGCCCCGCTCGACACACGCCGAATACAGGGAGAAGCTGACGCTGGCGGACCTGTATCTGGACACGTATCCCTACAATGCCGGCTCCACGGCTCGCGACGTGCTCGACGCCGGCGTTCCGCTCGTCACGCTCGCGGGCCGCACCCCCGTCGCGCGGATGGCGGGGGGGCTTCTGCACGCTGCGGGGCTGGAAGCCCTCATCACGACGACGCTTGAAGGCTACGAGAACCTGGCGGTGGAACTGGCGAACGATGCGGCCAGGCGCGGGGCGATCAGGCAGGACATGCAGAACAAGGCAGCGACCTGGCGCGAGGCGCCGGCTCGTCTCGCCCGCAGCCTCGACTATCAGCTCGCGGCGCTGTTGCGAACCTAGTGAGGACGCCGGGTCCTGTCGGACCCGGCCTACAGAACGTTGTCAGGATGTAGGGCGGGTCCGACAGGACCCGCCGTGCACGCGATGTTACAGACCGAGCGCTTCGAGCTGCTCAGGGCTGAGCGCGGCGATCTGGTCGCTGGTCACCGCGCCGCGCTGGCCGGAGGTGAATACCGAGAGCTGCAGCACGCTCATCGTGGCGAGCTGCGACGGGGCGAGCGCGGCGACCTGCGCTGTGGTCAGGGCTGTGACCTGACTGTCTGACAGCGCCAGCACCACTTCAGACGACAGCGCGTTCAGGTCGTTGGCTTCGAACGCCGCAATCTGGCTGGTGGTGAAGCCGAACAACTGATCCGGCGTCATCGCCGCCGCCTGTTCGGTCGTGAGCGCCACAACCGCTCCCGTCGACAAGGCGCCAAGCTGCGTCGCGCTCAACAGCTCGAACTGCGACACGCTGAGCGCGGCGACCTGGCTGGTCGTCAACGCGGCCACCTGCGCCGTGCCGAGCGACTCGAGCTGCGACGAGCCCAGGTTGTTGAGCTGCGTTGACGTCAGCGCCGCCACCTGGCCGGTTGTCAGCGCGCCAATCTGATCCGTCCCGAAGGCACCGAACGCTTCAGAGGTCAGCGCCTGCAGTGCGTCGGTGCCGAGCGCGGCCACCTGCTCCAGGCTGAGGGCGGGCGTCTGGTCTGACGTCAGGCCGGCAAGGTCGCCGGCCTCGAGGTTCGGAATCTGGCTTACTGGCAACGCCTCGATCTGCGCGGTCGTCAACGCCCCGTAGTGATCTGAGGTCAGCGCGCGGAGCTGCGTGCTCGAGAGCGCCTGCACCTGGTCAGTGGTCAGCGCCTGCAGGTTCGTGGTCGTCAGGGCGGCGAGCTGCGTGCTCGTCAGCCCACCGAGCTGTTCGGTGAGAAGCACGGGCAACTGGCTGGTGCCGAGGGCATTCACCTGGCTGGTGGTCAGCGATCCAATCTGCGTGGTGGTCAGCGACGTGAGCTGGTCGTTGCTCAGCGCCTGCAGCGAATCGGTACTGAGGGCGGCCACCTGTCCGGTGACAAGTGCGGTGACCTGATCGGTCGTCAGCGCGCCAACCTGGCCGGTCGAGAGCGCCGCGACGCTGGCCGAAGTCAGCGCCTGAATCTGGGCGGTGGTCAGCGAGGCCACCTGCTCCGCGGTCAACGTCCCCAGCGTGCCGGTCGTCAGGCCCGCCACCTGCGCCGTTTCGAGGCCGGCTACCTGGTCGGTCGTGAGGCTTTCGATCTGCTCGCTGCTCAGGCCGTTGAACTGCGTCGTGGTGAACGTGCTCAGCTGCTCGGCGGAGAGCGTGGCCAGCTGCTCGGTGGTCAGCGCCGTGAGCTGCGTGGTCGAGAACGCCTGGAGCTGCGCAGACGTCAAGGCGTCGAACTGGGCGCTGCCGAGCACCTGCATCTGACGGGTCGTCAACGCTCGCAACGCCGCCGTGCGCAGCGACTCGACCTGCTCGGTGGTCAGCGCCGACACCTGGTCGGTATCGAGCGCGGCGAAGTGCTGGGTGCTGAGCGCGTCGAGCTGGTCGGTGGCCAGCGCCTGCACCTGATCGGTGGTCAGCGCAACCAGATCTGCCGTCTCGATGGTGCCGAACTGGGTCGTCGTCAGGCTCTGCAGCTGCTCGGTGGTGAATGCTGACCACTGCGAGGTGGAGAGGGCGACGAGATCCTGGGTCTGAAGCACCGAGACCTGATCGGTCGTCAGCGCGGCAATCTGCGCCTCGTTGAACGCCGCGAACTGCGCCGTTGTCAGCGCGATGACCTGTTCGCTGGTCAGCGCCGCAATCTGTGCCGACCCCAGACCTGCGAGCGCGGCGGTGGTGATCGCCTGCACGCGGGCGTCGTCGAGCGACGCCACCTGCTCGGTGCCGAGCGCCCCGATCTGATCGGACGTCAGGAGGACGAAGTCGCGGGTCTCGAGCGCGTTCAGCTGGTCGGTGGTGAGCGCCTCCACCTGCTCCGGGTCGAGAGACTCTACCTGGGCTCCGGA
Source organism: Vicinamibacterales bacterium (assembly GCA_040081265.1). Classification (GTDB taxonomy): domain Bacteria; phylum Acidobacteriota; class Vicinamibacteria; order Vicinamibacterales; family UBA2999; genus JBEBGV01. The sequence continues at coordinate 19,045 of JBEBGV010000059.1, read as the reverse complement.
CAGGGCGACGATCTGGTCGGTTGTGAGCGCCTGGATCTGCCCGCTCTCGAGCGCGTTCAGATGGTCACCGTTGAGACCCAGCAGCGCGGCGGTCGTGATCGCCTGGATCTGCTCGGTGGTGAGGGCGCTGACCTGCTCGACGCCGAGCGACTGCACCGTTGTCCGCGGCAGGCTCGCTACCTGGTCGGTCGTGAGCGCGGCGATCTGGCTCGGGTGGAGCGCACGAATCTGCGTCGAGCTGAGGGCACGGAGGTCCAGCGTCTCGAGTGCGGCGACCTGGTCGGTGCTGAGCGCACCGATCTGATCGGTGGTCAGGCCGGTCACCTGCCGCGACGTCAAGGCGACGATGCGGTCGGTGGCCAGGGCGACGATGCGCGTGGCGTCGAGGGCGGAGATCTGGGTCACCGTCAGCGCCGCGACCTGACCGGTGGTGAGCGCGGCAAACTGTTCGGTGGCGAGCGCGTTGATCTGCGTGGTCGTGAGCGCGGCGAGGTCCTGGGTCTCGATCGCCACGATCTGATCGGTGGTCAGGCCCAGCAGCTGGAGCGTGGTCAGCGAACGGATCTCCGCGCCTGTCAGCGCGCCGACCTGCTCGGTCGTCAGGGCGCCGATTTGCTCGCTCGTCAGGGCGGCGAGCGTCGCCGGTTTGAGGCCCGCCACCTGTGCAACGGTGAGCGAGGCGATCTGCTCGGTGGTGAAGCCCTGCACCTGGCTCGACGAGAACGCCGAGAGCGAGCGCGGCGTGAGCGCGCGGATCTGCTCGGTGAGGAGCGATGCAATCTGTCCCGTCGTCAAGGCGGCGAGCTGCGTGGTCTTGAGGGCCGCGATGTCCACCGTCTCGATCGCCGTCAACTGGTCGGTGGCCAGGTGGCTGAACTGGGAGGCCGTGAGCGAGGCGATCTGGCTGCTCGTCAGCGCCACGACCTGGTCGCTCGAGAGCGTGTTCAGGTCTCCCGATGTCAGCGCCGCAATCTGGCTGTTCGAGAACGCCTGAATCTGATCCGTGCTGATCGCGCCCACCTGCGTCGTGGTGAAGGCGGCGATCTGTGTCGGGATGAAGGCGCGGACCTGACTCGTGGTCAGGACGCCCCACTGATCGGTCGAGATCGAGGCGACCTGCGTCGTTGTCAGCGCACGGACCTGCGACGTGCGAAGCGCCAGCACCTGGTCGCTCGAAAGTGCCTGAATCTGAGCCGTCGTCAGCGACTGGAGCTGGAAGTTGGTGAGCCGAGCGATCGCGGTCGTCGAGATGGCGGCCAGGTGGTCGGCATCGAGCGCGGTGAGCTGCGCGGTGGTGAGGCGTGCCGCCTGAGTGCCCGTCAGCGCGCCGAGCTGGTCCGAGGTGAGCGCGGCAAAGCGTGAGGCGCTGATGTTGGCGATCTGGTCCGGTCGCAGTGCCGAGAACTGGTCGGTGGTCAGCGCCGCAAGCTGCGTGCTCGTGAGCGCCATGATCTGCGCCGAGGTCAGGCTCTGCAGGCGGCTGCCGTCGAGAGCGGAGATCTGGTCGGTCGTCAGAGCCGCCACCGCTGCCGTGGAGAGCATCGTGAGCTGCGCCCGTCGCAGGCTGGACAGCTGATCGGTGCTGAGGGCCTGAACCTGGTCGGTGCTGAGCGCCTCCCATTGCGGACGCTTCAGGGAGGCCAGGTCGGCGGTTTCGATGGCGGCAATCTGGCCGCTCGTCAACGCCCGCACCTGCGCGGTCGTCAGGCTGCCCGCCTGTGCTCCGCTCAGTGCGGCGATCTTGTCCGTCGCCAGGCTGGCGACATCAGCCGTTTCAATCGCTGCGATCTGGCGGTTGGTCAGGCTGGCCAGCTGCGACGCGTCCAGCGCGGCGAAGGCGTCGCTCGTGAGCGCCACGATCTGCGCGGTGGTCAGGCCCGAGAGCTGCTGTGGAGAGAGCGCCTGAAGCTGGTCGGAGGTCAGCGCGGCGATGCCGGCGGTTCCGAGGGCGCCGAGCTGACGGGCCGTCAGGCCGGCGAGCTGCGTGGTGTCAAGTGCCTGGATCTGCGCCGATGACAGCGCGCCGAGCTGGGTGGCCGTCAACGCCGAGACGTCTCCGACTTCGATGCCAGCCACCTGCGCGGTGGTCAGCGCGGCGACCTGCGCGTAGCTGAGCGCCGCGACCTGCGGTCGGGAGAGGGCCGCGATCTGATCGCTGAGCAGCGCGCGGAGGTCGGCCGTCTCGATGGCCTTGATCTGCGCGGCCTTGAGTCCGGCAATCGCGTCGGTCTCGAACGCGCCCACCTGGGCGCTCGTGAGGCCGGCGATCTGCGCGGTCGTGAGTGCCCGTGCCTGTGTCGCCGAGAGCTGCGCGATCTGTCCAGTCGCCACACCCGCCAGTTGCGCCGTGTTCAGCGCCGAGAGCTGTGTGGGGGCCAGAGCCTCGAGCTGTTCGGAGGTCAGTGCATTGAGCTGTTCGCTCGAGAGCACGGCGGCCTGCGTCCGGTTGAGCGCGGTGATCTGCCCGACCGAGAGCGCCTGGACCTGTCCGGATGTCAGCGCGGAGACGCCACGCGTGGCCAGGGCGCGGACCTGCCGTTCGGTCAGGCCGGCGATCGCGTCGGTGGCGATCGAGGCCACCTGGCCGTTGGTGAGGGCGCTGACCTGTCGGTTGGTGAGCGAGCGGATGTCGTCCGACGTGAACGCCGAGATGTCGGTGGACGTCGTGACGATCGGCGGACCGCTATAGAGTCCGTATGTTCCGAGTGGGGGAATTGAGCTCACGCGCAGCTCTGTAATCGGCTTGTCTGGAAGATCCCGCACCCAGGCACACGGGATATCTCACGACTGCACGTCAGATCACGCCGCTTGTGACCTTAGCTCGTCAGCGTCCTCGGCCTCCTGCAGACGACGGAGGCTGCGCACGTGGGCGCGGGCGAGGTGATAGACCGCTGCGCCGTAGACGGCTCCGCCGGAGGCCAGCGCCGCGCGCAGCAGTGACGCGCCGTGGCCCGAGAGCCAGCCCTGAGCGATCTCCAGCACCCCGGCCAGCAGCAGCCCAGCCAAACCGATGTGCGGCAGGTCGGCGCCAACGGTGATTTCCTGACGGCTTCGGCGCTCGGCCAGCGCGTAGCCGAGGAGGGTGAAGCCGCAGACCTGCTCCAGCAGCATCAGGATTTTTCCGACGCTGGTCGTGGGGTCGAGAAAGGCGACCGCGCCCTGCCACGGCCCGACCATCCGGAACGGCTGCCACAGGGCCGCAACGACGAGATATCCCACGAAGATCGGAATGAACTTCTGCAGCGTCTCCTCTTCGAAACGCCGGGCACTGAGCAGCGCGCGTGCCTCGGCATTCCAGCGGTTGCGGCGGAGCGATGCCAGCACGATGGTGCCGGCGCATGCGAGGAGCAGGGTCGTCACGGCGCGCCAGGCGTCGTGCACCAGGCCCATGCCGCTCAGCCATAGCTGAGGCACCAGCAGGTAGACCAGGCCGACCAGCGGGATGTCCAGCCCGATTCGGCCGACCACTTGCGGGCGCCAGACGGTCCAGCGCTCGACGCGGCGCCGAAGGTAGACGCCCGCGCACGCGCCACCGGTGTTGGCCAGCACGTCGATGGGGGAGACGTATCGACTCTGGATGAAGACTTGCGTCAGCTCGATCAGGACGCTGAAGGCGGCGAGCGTTGCTACCGTGTGCCAGCCTCGTCGCGTGCCTGGCCGGTCGATGCTGCGCAGCAGGAATCCGAGGGGCAGAAACAGGCCGATGTTGAGGAGCACATCGTCGATCCACATGTCCACGGAGACACGCACGCGCGCCGGGCCGAAGTCGAACGGGCTGAGCGTGATGACCAGCGTGATGAGGATGAAGTAGCCGAGCAGCGCCAGTGCGAGCCGTTCGCTCGTGCGCGCGTCGGCCGGCTCCGTCCTGAACGAGGCTCCCCCCATCCAGTCGGAATCGGCATCCCCCGGTTTGAGCGGAATACTCCTTGTGGAGGAGCGAAGGCGCGATCGTAGGTATCATGTCGTCCGGGTGCACCGCCGGTGGTGCAGGATCCAGGCTTTTCTATGACGATGAGGCATTCATGAAGTACCGAGTTCAGCTCTTTGCCGTGACCGCAATTGTTGCGAGCGTCCTGTTCATCGTGTCGGCGCAGGGGCCGGCTCCGGGTGCAGCGGCCCAGCAGCCCGACGGTGCCGGACGCCAGGGTGGCGCTGGCCGCGGCGCCGCTGCCGCGGCGCCTGCCGCACCCGCTGTGCCGACAGGCCCGCTCGTGCAGTTCACGCCGGTCACCGACGCGATGCTCCGCGACCCGAGTCCCGGCGACTGGCCGATGTGGCGACGTACCTTCAACGCCTGGGGCCACAGCCCGCTGACGCAGGTCAATCGCAACAACGTTCGCAACCTGTCGCTGGTCTGGTCGCGCGCTCTCGCGCCGGGCGTGCAGGAAGGCACCCCGCTCGTCTACAACGGCACGATGTTCTTCCCGAACCCGCTCGACATCGTCCAGGCCATCGATGCCCGGACGGGCGACCTGCTCTGGCAGTACCGTCGTCAGCTGCCCGACGACCTGCAGAAGTATTTCCCCACGCCAACGACGAACCGCAACCTCGCTATCTTCGGCAACCTGATCATCGATACGAGCGCCGACGACTTTGCTTTCGCGCTCAACGCGCAGACCGGCGTGCTCGCGTGGGAAACAAAGATTCTCGACTACCAGAAGGGTGCGCAGCAGACCTCCGGGCCGATCGTGGCCAATGGCAAGGTGGTCTCGGGGCGTGGCTGTGAACCGGAAGGCGGACCGGAGGCGTGCGTGATCACCGCGCACGACGCGCTGACCGGTCGCGAACTCTGGCGGACGCGCACGATCCCGAAGCCGGGCGAACCCGGGAACGAAACCTGGGGCGACATCCCGTTCGAGGAACGCCGCCACGTCGGCTCGTGGATGGTGCCGAGCTACGACCCGGAGCTGAACCTGATCTTTGTCGGCACCTCGGTCACCTCACCCGCGCCAAAGTACCTGCTGGCCGGCAACGAACGCGAGCATCTCTATCACAACAGCACCCTTGCCCTCGATGCCGACACGGGCAAGATCGTCTGGTACTACCAGCACCTGGTCGATCACTGGGACGTCGATCATCCCTTCGAGCGCCTGGTCGTGACGACCGCGTTGTCGCCGAGTGCCGCCGCCGTGCAGTGGATCAATCCGCGACTGCGGGCGGGGGAGCGGCGGAAGGTCATCACCGGCATTCCCGGCAAGACCGGGTTCATCTACACGCTGGACGCCAAGACGGGTGAGTTCCTGTGGGCCCGTCCGACCGTGTTCCAGAACATGGTCCGCAACATCGACGGCGCAACCGGCAAGGTGACCGTGAACCCCGAGATGCTGTTCACGGGCCGCGGACAGGAACGCTTCGTGTGCCCCGGCACCGGCGGTGGCCGAAACTGGCCGTCAGGCGCGTACGACCCGGCGACCAACACGATGTTCTTCCCGCTGCAGAACGGCTGCACCAACGTGACGTCGGTGCTCGACCGTCCAACACTCGACTCGCTCTACGGCATCACCATGCGCAACGCGCCGTCGCCCCAGCCGGGTGTGCAGCGCGGCACGGTCCAGGCCTTCTCGGTGGAGACCGGTGTCACACGATGGACGTATCAGCAGGCGGCGGACACGACGTCGCTGATGACCACCGCCGGCGGCCTGGTGTTTGGTGGTGACCAGAGCGGACGTTTCCGTGCGCTCGATTCCTCGAGCGGCAAGGTGCTCTGGGAGGTCAATCTCGGCTCGCCGGTGACGGGATATCCGGTGGCCTATGCCATCGGTGGACGTCAGTACATCGCGGTGAGCGGTGGCGGCGGGCTGGGTGCGGCGCGGGGCGCCGGCCGCGGCGCCGCTGGTGCCATTGCGAACAACATCTTCGTGTTCGCGCTGCCCAACTAGCCTTTGAGCGTTCGGGAGCACCATGAAACGACGAGACCTTCTCAAACGAGGCGCGACGGCCCTGGCTGGTGCAGCGACGGTCGCCGGGACAGGCCTGGCGGCGGCTCAGCAAACCGCTGTTGGCGGTGGCGCCGGGCCGAACCAGGCCGGGCGCCGCTTCCGCGCCTACATCCGCACGGCTGCGGGAGCGTCCGTCCGGGACGTGCGCATGCTGGCGCTGCGCGACAACATGGTCGTCATCCGCACCGAAGCCACGCAGTGCTGCTACTCGATCGTCAATCAGGCGCTCGGGACTGGAGCTGCGGCGGGAGCGGGTGGTGCAGTCGCCGCCCGTATCCTCGGCCACGGGGGCGTGGGCGTGATCGAGGCTGTGGGTGCCACGGTGACGCGCGTGCGGCCGGGTGACCGCGTGCTGGTCACCAATACGCCCAACTGCGGGGAGTGCTACAACTGCCTCAGACGCCGCGGGGATATCTGCCAGATGAACCCGTCGGCCGGCGAACCCCTCGTGCCGATTGGCGAGCTCGAGGACGGCACCCCCGTGCATCAGCACAACAACACCGGCGGGTTTGCCGAGCTGATGATCACCTACGACTGGTACTGCGTGCCGACGACGTCGAAGGCCTCTGGTGCTGAGCTCGCCGTCCTCGGTTGCGTGGGTGCCACGGGTCTCGGCGCCGTGACCACCTTCGTCCCGGTGGCATTCGGGGAAAGCGTCGTGGTGATGGGTGCAGGCCCGGTTGGCCTGAGCGCCGTGCAGGGCGCCCGCATCATGGGTGCGTCGCCGATCATCTGCGTTGAACCGATCGCTTCGAGGCGGGAACTGGCGCAGAAGCTCGGCGCGACCATCGTGCTCGATCCCAACGTCGAGGGCGACAACCTGGTGCGGAAGATCAAGGATCTCTGCACCGGCGAAGACGTACGCAAGCTCATTGGCGGACGGGACACCAACAAGGACAGCGACAGTCGTGGCGCTGACTATGTGGTCGCGACTGTGGGTGCCGACACGGTCCCGCCCACGGTTGAACGCGGCCCTGATCCGACGGCGCTCGTGCCGACACGACAGGCCTGGGAGATGACGCGGGCCGGCGGCAATCTGATTACGCTTGGTCTGCCGCGCGGCAACATCACGTTGCCGGCTGGCACCTGGTCCAATCGCGGGCGCCACCACCACGCGGGCCAATACGGCGGCGTGAACGCCAAGGCGGATGTGCCGCGGTTCCTGAAGCTCATCGACATGGGACTGTTCGACGCCAGGTCCCTGGTGACCGCCAGCTACCCGCTCGACCGTACGCGCGAGGCGTTTCAGGCAGTTGGCGATCGCACGACCGCCTGCGCGGTCGTCGTCTTCACGTAGGCGTGATGCGCTGGCCGGGCGCGATGGTGACCGGCGGCATCGCGTTGTGCACCGCACTGTGCTGGCTCTGGATTGTCCCGATGGCCGGCGACATGTACGGTTCGATGAGCGGCCTGTCATCGTGGATGATGACGCCGGTGTGGGACACGCCTCACCTGCTGATGCTGTGGCTGATGTGGGCAGTCATGATGGCCGCCATGATGCTCCCCTCAGCCATGCCCCTGCTGATGCTCTACGACGGTGTGGCGCGTCGCAGGGCGTCGGCAGGCCCGGTGTTCATTCAGGTGTACGCGATGGCTGCGGGCTACCTGATGGCGTGGGCCATCTTCAGCGTGCTCGCCGTGGTGCTGCAGCGCCTGCTCAGTGAGCGGTTGATGCTGAGCGCCATGATGGAGATGTCGAGTCGCATCGCGATCGGCGCGACGCTGCTGCTCGCCGGAGCGTACCAGTTCACGCCGTGGAAGCGCGTGTGCCTGAGCCAGTGTCGATCACCGCTGGCGTTCATCATGCAGCGATGGCGACGAGGGGTGGCTGGAGCGCTGAGGATGGGTGGGGAGCATGGCGCCTACTGCCTCGGCTGCTGCTGGGCGCTCATGCTCCTGCTCTTCGTAGGCGGCGTGATGAACCTGACGGTCATCGTCGGGCTGACAGTGCTGGTGCTGCTCGAAAAACTGACGCCGGTCGGCGTGCGAATCAGCCGCGCTGCTGGCGCCGCCATGCTCGCCTTCGGTGGGTGGTTCCTCTTTCGTACGTAGGGCGTCCGCCTTCGCTGAAGCTACGGCGGATCGCCGGTCACGCGTTATTCCAGTCGAACTCGTAGTAGATCCAGTTCGTCTTGTCGCCGCTCACGGATACTCCGTCGGAGCTGGCGCGGAACGTCCCCTGGCCGCATTCGCCGTGTGTCCAGATGAAGCCGTCGGGCAGATCGATGTTGGCGAGGTGTTCCTCGCCCGTGACCGGATTCTTGAACGTCTCGCCTCGGCCTTCGGCGATGTCTCCCGCCCTGAACGTGGAGCGACGCCCCTCGCCCTCGATCGTGATCGGGACCTTCTGCAGCCCGACGACCTGCATTGTCGGCCCCAGGAGTTCCCACGGCATGCCGCCGAGCTGGCCGGACAGGATCTGGCCCAGGGCCATGACCTGCGCGTCGGTCGTGGCGGGATCGACGACGAACACGGCTTTACCGCCACCTTCGTGGATCGCTTTTGGCCAGGCGACGATGGCAGCGCACTTGACGCTCGACAGATCCACGTCGCCGCACGAGCCTTCCAGAATGTGCATGCCGACGAAGGCTCGGCAGCTGCCGTCGGGTGAGCTGGGGAACCCGCCGAAGTTGCAGCCGCAGCCAAACGCGCAGTTGCAGTATTCGTAACCGCGACCGCGAAGCATCCACTGTGTCTGTGTCGCAACTGCCATGTTCTGCCTCCTGACCGTCCGTGGCGATCGGTGTCGCCGCAGTCTACTCCAACACCAGTTCGACTGGCCGACCTGCACGCTCAGCCACCCTCGCCTAGCTCTGTGGTGGCGCGAGCACGCCTGCCGTGCGCATCAGATGCTTCAGCAGGAGGATCTGTCCGTAGTGGCCGCTGAAGTGTTCGAGGACGTGATAGACGGTCCACTCGCGCGAGATCGTGCGATCACCATTCGCGTAGGTCGACGCCAGATCGTCGTCGCTCCACGTGCGCAGGACGTCATGCGTCGACGCACGGGCCTTGTCGAGCAGGCTCATGTAGTAGGCCAGATTCTTGCCCTTCAGGACCGACGGATGCGTCCCGTCTTGCGGACACGGCAGCCCGTCATCATCCATGCCGATGCCGATGATCGTCCTGAAGATGGTGTCGGTCTCGGGTCCTGGCGTGTGGCCTCGCGGGGCGATGGTGATCCACCACACGTCGACGACGGCGAGGTGGGCGAGGAGCATGCCGACGGTGTTGACGCCAGGGTGCGGCTGCCACTCGAGATGTTGAACGCCCAGTTCGGCGGTGTCGCGTCTCAGCAGCGCCAGCTGATCGTCAAGCTGAGCCGCAAACGACGCGACGCGCGGCCGTGCCTGTGCATCGTAGCCACCCGGGATGTGCAGGGTTCGGTCAACGGCCATCGTGCCTCCAGCCCCATTGTCGCCGAGTCCGTGCCGCGTGCATCCGGGCTAGACTGCACTCAGGCGGTTCGACTATGAAGTTCATCGTACGGTTGCTGCTCAATGGCCTGGCGATCATCGTGGCGTCCTGGATCGTGCCCGGCCTGCACCTCACCACGCCGTCGGCGGCCATTGCTGCGGGGATCTTCCTGGGCCTGGTGAACGCGCTCCTGCGCCCCCTGCTCGTGCTGCTGACGCTGCCGCTGACGTTTCTGAGCCTCGGCCTCTTCATCTTCGTCATCAACGCTGCCTGCCTCGGGCTCGCCGCGTCGGTGGTCCCTGGTTTCGACATCGACGGGTTCGTTCCGGCGCTGCTGGGCGCGCTCATCGTCAGCATCGTCAGCTGGATTCTGAGCGGCCTGCTGATCGGCGATTCCAAGTAGCACGGCTGTGTCGGCCCGGCGTCGGGATTGCCCCGTGCTATACTGCGAACGTCACGTTGGATCCCGCCAGTTTGTTCTGCCTGCGTTCAGTTGTTAGTTGCACGCTCCAGAAGTTATCAAGCCCGCCGCCTCCAACCTATTTCTGGGAAATGTGCAAATGAGACTTTACGTAGGAAATCTGTCGTACAACACCGCGGAAGCGGAACTCGAGACCCTGTTCGCCACCATCGGTCAGGTGGCCTCGGTGCATCTGGTTCGCGATCGCGCCACCGGTCAGTCGCGTGGCTTCGGCTTCGTCGAGATGGCGGATGAGGCGCAGGGCCGTGCGGCGTGCGACGCCCTTCACGAGAAGGACTTCGAAGGCCGTCGTCTGACCGTGAACGAGGCGCGTCCGCAGGAACGCCGCAGTGGCGGCTTCGGCGGTGGCGGCGGTGGCCAGCGCGAAGCGCGCTGGTAAGTACTGCCTGAACGTAGGCCGGGTCTTTTTAGACCCGGCGAGACCTGAGCGGGGCCGGAGCAATCCGGTCCCGTTTTTTTCTGTACGGTTTCTATGAACGTCGGCCTCGCCCCACGAGGTCTGGAGGGCTGGTCGCGGTAAAGTCTTCGCGATGGACTCCGTGCGCTTCCTTCGTGCCCTGTCGTTTGCCGCACACAAACACCGCGACCAGCGGCGCAAGGACGCCAACGCGTCGCCCTACATCAATCACCCGATCGCGGTCGCCACGGTCCTCGCCGCCGAGGGTGGCGTGACTGACGAGGCGTTGCTCCTCGCGGCCCTGCTCCACGATACGGTCGAGGACACCGACACGACGCCGGAGGAACTGGTCGAACACTTCGGGGCCGAGATTGCGGATCTCGTGGCTGAAGTCACCGACGACAAGGCGCTCGACAAAGACGTCCGCAGGCGTCTGCAAGTCGAGCACGCGGCCGGTGCCAGCGACAAGGCGAAGCAGCTCAAGATTGCGGACAAGGTCTGCAACATCCGCGACATCGCCGCAGGCCCGCCGAGCGACTGGTCGGTGGAGCGGAAGCGCGAGTACCTCGCCTGGGCCGAAAGCGTGGTTGCAGGCTGTCGCGGCATCAATGCGGCGCTGGAGGGGGTCTGTGACGAGGCACTGGCTACTGCCCGGGCGAAGCTATTGAGCGGCCTTTAGCCGGGTCCTTCGGACCCGGCCTACGTACGATGGCGGACCCGGCCTACGTACCGTCCTCTTTTAATGACCTCCGACCCCATTTATCCAGCTCGCCTGCGTGGTTTTTCGCGTCGGCGACAGCAGTTCAGTCGCACAGTCGCCGTGAAGTAAGGCCGTCCCGCCGGTTCGTGTCGGCAGGGTTTGTGCCCTTCCGAATGCGGAGGGCGGTATGCCTTCGGCAGACTCAATCCTCAGCGGCCTGACGGCCATCGCCAACGACTGGCGGACGCTGGCGGTGCTCTGGCACCTCTACCTGGCCATCCTGATTGGGGCGCTCGTTGCGGGTTGGAGGCCTCCCACCCGCGTGGTCGCACGCCTGCTCATCCCGCCGCTGCTCTCAGTGGGTGTCGTGGCCTGGCTGTCCGGCAATCCCTTCAACGGCGCGGTCTTCACCTGTCTTGCCGCCATCCTGACGCTGGTTTCAAGGCGTGCCTCGAACACACCGGTTGAGGCGGCCCTGCCCGCAGGTCTGGCGGCCGGGGCGGTCCTGGTCGTCTTCGCGTGGATGTATCCGCATTTCCTGCGGGCGGACTCGTGGACTGCCTACGCCTATGCCTCGCCCCTGGGGCTGATTCCGTGCCCGACACTGGCAGCGGTGACGGGCCTCACGCTCGCGCTCGGCCTCCATCGCGTGCGCACGTCACCGCTGGACAACACGTGGCCGGATCCGCTGCTCGAGCGTTTCATCCCGCGTTACGAGGTCGTCGAGCGGCACCACATCCGGATCGACGCGCCTGCGGACGTTGTCCTCGAGGCGGCGCGTGAGTTTGCCCTGCTGCAATCGCCGATTATCCGCGCGATCTTCAGAGCACGGGAACTGCTGCTCGGCGCCAGGCCCACGAGTCGCCCGCAGGCGGGGACGCTGCTGGCCGACATGCTGTCGATTGGCTGGCGGGTGCTGGCCGAGGTGCCGGGCCGCGAGGTCGTCGTCGGCGCAGCCACGAGGCCGTGGGAGCCGGTCGTGACCTTCCGCCCTGTCGCGCCCGAGTCGTTCGCGGCGTTTGCCGAGCCGGACTACGTGAAGATCGTCTGGACGCTTCGGGCCGATCCGGTCGGCGATGGTGGGTCCGTGTTCCGCACTGAAACCCGCGTCGTGGCCACCGACCCGACCGCGCGCGCGAAGTTTCGTCGCTACTGGCGCTTCTTCTCACCCGGGATCATCGCCATCAGGTGGCTGCTGCTGCGGCCGCTCAAGGCGGAAGCGGAGCGCCGCGCGCGTTATGCGACGGAAGATACGAACGCGCCGCGGGCGTGAGTGATGCGCAGGGTCACGAACTCCACGCCGACACGATAGTGTGGGCCGGCGCTGGTCGTCTTGGCGATGACGCTCTTGACGATGGTGACGGCAGAGCAGAACTGGCAGTCAATGCGCAGACGGTCGCCGACCTGGAGCGGTGACTGGGTGACGAAGCGGAGGCCGTTGAGCGAGACGTCTTCGGTTGCCGCGTGAAGGACGTCGGCAGGCGCGGTGGCGCGACGGAAGGTCATCGGCATGTTCCGGGGAAGGCGTTCGATGGCGCGCCTCGACCGCTCGCCGTCCTCGTGCGTGCGCGCCAGGAAGAGCGCGCTCCCGCAGGCGTGACAGGTGCTGTCCGGCCGCTCGACGGTCGCCGTGGCTGCGGTCGCACCACAGAACCCGCACGTGTGGCGTGATGTCGGCGCGGTCGTCGTGCCGGGGGGCGCGGGCGTGGTGCCGGGTGCGGCGTCAGAGGGCCGTCCGGTGTCCACGCGTGTGCGGTCATATTCCGCTCGGCTCGCCGGGTTGGTCAGCACCTCGAGCGCCTCGTTGAGCAGCACCGCCTGGGCGTGATCACCGCCCAGGTCGGGGTGCATCCGCAGACTCTGCATCAGGGTGCGATGACTCGCCCGGATGATCTCCGCGGGGGCGTCGGGCTGGACATGAAAGAGGCGGTAGTAGTCAGGTCTGGAGTTGCCCACGCTTTCTATGAATCGGCCGTACAATCTCACGCCATGAATCGCCCTTATCGCCTTCTAGCCCCGTGCCTGGTGGCGGCCCTTGCGGGACTGGTCGTCCTCGATGATGGCCACGCCGTCGAGGCGGGGCAGGGCGGCAGCACGACGCCAACTGCGGTCGTGAACCGGGACGGGCAGGGTCGCGCCACCGTGCGCGCCATGCGCGTGACGGAGGCCATCCGAGTCGATGGACGGCTCGACGAGCCGATCTATGCCTCGGCACCGCCGGCGTCGGACTTTGTGGAAACCGAGCCCGCCAGCGGACGTCCGGCCCAGGAAAAGACAGAGGTCTGGGTCCTCTACGACGACGACAACGTCTACGTGGTGGCCCGATGCTGGGAGAGCCAGCCGGGGCGCCGGGTGGCCAACGAGATGCGCCGCGACAACGGCGGGGTTCTCCGGGGCGACCACTTCGCCATGGTGTTTGACACCTTCTTTGATCGCCGCAGCGCGGTGGTGCTGAACATCAACGCGGTCGGTGGACGGATGGACGGGCAGGTGGCGGCCGAAGGTCAATATAGCGGCGACTGGAACCCGGTCTGGAAGACCGCGACAGGCGAGTTCGACGGCGGCTGGACCGTTGAGATCGCCCTGCCGTTCAATACGCTGCGCTACCGGCCGGGCCGCGAGCAGACCTGGGGGTTCAACGCGAGGCGACGCGTGATCTGGAACAACGAGATCGCCTATCTTTCCGCCGTGCCTGCGGGTACGGGAACCAATGGCACGACACGGCCCTCCCTGCTCGGCACTCTGGTCGGGCTGCAGGCGCCGCCGGCCGCGCACCACATCGAGCTGAAGCCGTATGCGGTGTCGTCGCTGTCGACGGACCGAACGGCGAACCCCCGCATCTCCAACGATGTCACCGGCGACATCGGTCTCGATGCCAAGTACGGCATCACCCAGAGCCTGACCGCCAACTTCACGCTCAACACCGACTTCGCCCAGGTCGAGGCTGATGAACAGCAGGTCAACCTGACGCGCTTCAGCCTGTTCTTCCCCGAGAAGCGTGAGTTCTTCCTGGAGAACTCCGGGCTCTTCGGCTTCGGCGGTGTGGCGCCGACGAGCGGGGCGGGTGATGTGCCGATCATGTTCTACAGCCGCCGCATCGGCCTGAACAACGGCCGAGAGGTGCCGATCCGCGGTGGCGGCCGACTGGTGGGACAGCTGGGACGGTTCACGGTTGGCGCCATCAACATGGAGTCGGGACGAGAGGAGCGCGCCTCTGCCGTGCCCACCAACTTCACGGCTGTGCGATTGAAGCGTGACATCCTGCGACGGAGCAACGTCGGCCTCATCTTCACAGACCGCTCGCTGAGCCAGGCGGGCCCGGGCGCGAGTCAGACCTACGGCGCCGATGCCACCTTCGGCTTCTATACCAACCTGCTGATGAGCGCCTATTGGGCCAGGACCGCGTCGCCTGCGCACCTCGACAACAATCAGAGCTACCGGGGGCAGCTCAATTACAACGGCGATCGCTACGGCGTAGTGGCGGAGCGGCTGGTCGTCGGCAGCGGCTTCAACCCGGAAGTCGGTTTCGTCCGGCGAAGCGACATGCGCAAGTCGGACGGCCAGCTTCGCTTCAGCCCTCGGCCCAGGAACATCCGCTCAGTGCGCAAGTTCTCCTACACCGGCACCTACGCGCGCATCGAGAACCACACAGGTCGGCTCGAGAGTGAGGCGTGGGAAGGCGAGTTCGGGACCGAGTTCCAGAACACCGACACCTTCGAGGCGGCGTACGGTGGCACCTATGAATTCCTCGCCAGGCCGTTTGCGATCGCGCCGGGCTTCCTGATTCCGGTTGGCGGCTACGACACGCGGAGCGTGCGCACCGGCTACAACTTCGGCCGTCAGCGGCCGCTCTCGGGCAACGTGACGGCACAGTACGGCACCTTCTATACCGGTCACCTGACGACCATGGGCGTCAGCCAGGGCCGAGTGAACCTGTCGAACCAGCTGTCGGTTGAGCCCAGCCTGTCGGTCAACTGGGTACGCCTGGCGCAGGGCTCCTTCACCACGAGGCTCGTGGGTTCGCGCATCACCTACACCGTCACCCCTCAGATGTTTGCCAGCGCGCTGCTGCAGTACAACTCCAGCAACCACGCCGTCAGCGCCAACGTACGACTGCGGTGGGAGTACCAGCCGGGCAGCGAGTTCTTCGTGGTCTTCAACGAACAGCGAGACACTCTGTCCCCGGGGTTTCCCGAGGCCACCAATCGTGCGCTGGTTGTGAAGTTGAATCGATTGGTGCATTTTTAGGGCGAGTCCTTCGGACCCGCCCTACGTGCCGCGGAAGACGCGGGCGAGTTCGTAGGGTGTCGTGACCTCGAGCTGGTCGTAGCGGCAGTCTCCGGGCGTCCTGTCCGGTCGCCACCTCAGGAAGATGGCGGCGTGCCTGAAGCGGTCGCCCTGCAGGTGGTCGTACTTCACCTCGCACACCCGCTCGGGTCGCACGGGCTGCCACGAGAGGTCCTTGCCGGCGCTCCACCGCGACGCCCCGCCCGGCATGCGCGACGCCCCGGCGCCTTCACCGGCCCAGTCGCGCCACGGGTGGTCAACGAGCGCCTCGGTCTGCAGCGGCGCCAACTCGAGCGCCAGCTGTCGGCGATAGACGGTCGTGAACGCCGATGTGACGCCGACATGCTGCAACCGACCACGGTCGTCGTAGAGTCCCAGCAGCAGCGAGCCGACGGCGTCATTCCCGCTCTTGTGCCACCGGAAGCCAGCGACGACGCAATCGGCCGTGCGGGCATGCTTGATCTTGAACATCGCGCGTTTGCCAGGCTGATAGGCGCCACCGACCGGCTTCGCCATCACACCGTCGAGTCCGGCCCCCTCGAATCGCTGCAGCCAGTCCTGCGCAGTCGCGTGATCGCGCGTGACGGGTGTGAGATAGATCGGCGGCGCCACCTCTCTGAGCAGTCCCTCGAGTTGCTCGCGTCGGCGCTCCTGCGGGTCCAGGCGAATGTCACGGTCTCCCACCGCCAGCAGATCAAAGGCCACAAATGACGCCGGGACTTCCTTCGCCAGACGGGCGACTCGTGAAGCCGCCGGGTGCAACCGCATCTGCAGCGCGTCGAAGTCAAGCCCCTCAGGGGTCGCGATGACGATCTCGCCGTCGATCACGCAGCCCGGTGGCAGCGCGGTCATGAAGAGGTCGTGCAGCTCAGGAAAGTAGCGGTCAAATGGCCGCAGATCGCGGCTCTGCATGAACACATCGGACAGACCACGAAAAACGATGGCGCGAAAGCCGTCCCATTTGGGCTCATAGAGGAAGCCCGGGCCGGCCGGCACGGTCTCGGCAATCTTTGCCAGCATGGGCTCGACCGGCGGCTCGATGACGAAGGTCACAAGACGACTATACTCGCGGCGTGAATCGTCTCTTCCTGCTTGCCATTCTCGCGTGCGCGGTGCCATTTCCCGCGTCAGGTCAGACGCCATCGGCGCGGCCTCCTGCCACCAGCCGCACGGCGGTCGTGACCACGGTGACCTCGCCCATCGAGCTGGACGGCGTGCTCGACGAGCCGGAGTGGCGCACGGCACCGTCGGTGGGCGACCTCGTTCAGCGTCAGCCCGACACCGGCCAGGCACCATCCGAGCGCACCGTCGTCACGCTGCTGCGTGATGGAGAGAATCTCTACATCGGTGTCGCGGCGTTCGATGCCGAGCCCCGTCGTGTGCTTGGCGCCCAGATGGCTCGCGACGGCGGGCTTGGTTCAGACGATCGCATCGAGATCCTGCTGGATACATTCCGCGACCAGCGCAACGCGTTCTACTTCGCCACCAACCCCGCCGGGGCGCTGCTTGACGGACTGGCCTTCGGCAACGGTGAGCTGAACAACGACTGGGACGCGATCTGGAACGTACGCACGCGGCGTCACGATCAGGGCTGGACGGCGGAGTTCTCCATCCCGTTCAAGAGCCTGAACTTCCCATCCGACTCCCGGGCCTGGGGCTTCAACATCTCTCGCACGATCCAGCGGAAGCTCGAAGAGGACCGGTGGACCGGCGCCCTGCTGCAGACGAGGTTTCTTCAGGTCTCTGAAGCGGGGGAGATCAGCGGTGTCGAAGGTGCCAGGCAAGGCATGGGTCTTGACCTCAAGCCCTTCATCGCGGGCAGTCAGCTGCACCTCGGCAGCACTGGCAGCAACGATTTCACCGGTAAGCCAGGCCTGGACATGTTCTACAACATCACGTCCAGCTTGAAGCTCTCGGTCACCGCCAACACCGACTTCGGCGAAACAGAGGTGGATGCGCGCACCATCAACCTGACGCGCTTCTCGGTGCTCTTTCCCGAGAAGCGATCCTTCTTCCTCGAAGACGCGGGCGTGTTCACCTTCGCCAGTACTGGACCGGATCCTGCCGCAGGCATCCCCGGCACGGGCGCCGAGGTGTTTCCGTTCTTCAGCCGTCAAATCGGTCTGCTCGCTGGGCGAGAGGTCCCCCTCGACGTCGGTGTCAAGCTGACCGGGAAGCTGAATCGGACCGAGATCGGCATCCTCGACGTGCGCACCGGAGATCTCGAGGTTGGTGGGCGCCAGCTGACTGATGCCAGGAACGTCTTCATCGGTCGCGTGAAGCAGAACTTCTTTCAGCAGTCGTACATCGGCGCCATCGTCACCAGTGGCAACCCGGGGCAACCTCTGTCGGGACACACAGTGGGCGCCGATCTCCGGCTGTCCACCTCGCGCCTCATGGGCCGATCGCGCAACCTGATCGTGAATGCCTACGGACTCAAGACCGTCAACGAAGGTGTGTCGGACAAGGACTGGTCGTACGGCTTCTCAGCCCACTATCCCAACGACAAGATCAGCGCCCAGGTCGTGCTCCGTGAGGTTCAGGAGAATTTTCGTCCCGCGCTGGGGTTCGTGCAGCGTGACAATGTGCGCCTGTTCCGCACCGCGTTCAGCTACAACCCGCGGCCGAAGAACTTCCTGAACCTGCAGCAGATGTTTCACGACTTCTACTACACGCAGTTCACCAACCTGACCAACGGTCAGCTCGAGAGCGCCGATTTCTACATGACGCTGCTCGACTGGCACGCCAACACCGGCGACAGCTGGCACGGGCTGCTCGATGTCAACCGCGTCTACGAACACCTGTTCGAGCCATTTGTCATTTCGCCCGGCGTCGTGCTGCCGGTCGGTGAGTACCGTTTCACGCGGCTGAGCAGCAACCTGCTCTCGAGCGCCGGACGCCGGAAGCTCTCTGGAAATCTCACCTTCAGGTGGGGTAATTACTGGTCAGGTACGGCCCAGCAGGTCAATGCCGGCGCAACGTTCCGCCTGCCGCCACGGTTCACGTTCAGCCTGAACACCAACCAGACGTTTGCCAGGCTGCCCGAGGGGCACTTCACCGCGCGCATCTACACCTCGAACATCAATTACACGTCATCGCCCCAGCTCGCGTTCTCGAATCTGATTCAGTACGACAACCGCTCACGCAATCTTGGCTGGCAGAGTCGAGTGCGCTGGACAATCAGGCCTGGCGATGACGTCTTCTTTGTCATCAACCAGGGCTGGATTCAAGAACCAGGTGAGGAACTGCGGTTCCGCGCCAGCGATCGCAAGATTTCGGCGAAGCTCCAGTATTCGTTACGGTTCTGATCTCAGACAGAACGCTGCGCTGATGGCGGCTTCGGGGTGATGCCGTCGAGATGCTGCAGGAGCGTCGAGACGGTCACCGGCTTGGTGCAGTGGGCGTGGAACCCGGCGCGCCGCGTCGCTTCGGCGTCTGCTGGCTGTCCGTAGCCTGTCAGCGCGATCAGCCGTACGTGCGGACAGATGGCGCGCAGACGGTCTGCCACCTCAAAGCCGTTCATCCCCGGCAGACCGATGTCGAGCACGACGGCGTCAATGGGAGCGTCGACGGCCATTGCCAGCGCGGCTTCGCCAGACGAGGCCACCTGCACATCGTGCCCGAGGGTTTCCAGCGCGCGCTTCAGCATCTCGCTGGCGTCGGTATTGTCGTCAACCACGAGGATCCGCTGCTTTGTCGACGACACGGGTTCACCGTCGTCCTGGGTGACGGTAAGCTGTGCAGCGGACGACGACAATGGCAGGCGGACGATGAAGCGGCTGCCGTGTGGTCGCACGCGTTCGAAGGTGAGCGACCCGTCGTGCAAC
>JBEBGV010000014.1:0-84918 GCA_040081265.1 Vicinamibacterales bacterium | reverse complement strand
GCCATGATCTCGACGAACGCGCCGAAATCCGTGATGCGCTGCACCTTGCCCATGTAGGTCTTGTTGAGCTCGGGCGTCGCCGTCAGTTCCTGGATGATCCCGATCGCCTTGGCGGCTGATTCACCGTCGGCTGACGCCACGTTGACCGTGCCGTTGTCCTCGACATCGATCTTCACGCCGGTGCGCTCGATGATGCTGCGGATCATCTTGCCACCGGGCCCGATGACGTCGCGGATCTTGTCGACCGGAATCTTGATCGTGATGATCCGCGGCGCGAAGTCAGACATCGCCTTGCGGGTCTCGCCGAGCGTCTTGGCCATCTCGCCGAGGATGTGGAGGCGTCCGGCCTTGGCCTGATCGAGTGCCTTGGCCATGATCTCCGACGTCGTGCCGGCCATCTTGATGTCCATCTGCAGCGCCGTGATGCCCTGCGCTGTGCCGGCCACCTTGAAGTCCATGTCGCCGTAGTGGTCTTCGGCGCCGGCGATGTCCGAGAGCACGGCGTACTTGCCGGACTTCTCGTCCATGATCAGCCCCATCGCGATTCCGGCCACAGGAGCCTTGATCGGCACGCCCGCGTCCATCATCGCCATCGAGCCACCGCACACCGAGGCCATCGACGACGAGCCGTTGGACTCGAGGATGTCGGAGACGAGGCGGATCGTGTAGGCGAACTTGTCGTCAGTCGGTACCACCGGAGCCAGCGCGCGTTCGGCGAGCGCACCGTGACCGATTTCGCGCCGTCCAGGACCCGTAAAACGGCCCGTTTCGCCGACCGAGAACGGCGGGAAGTTGTAGTGCAGCATGAACCGCTTGTAGTACTCGCCGGTCACGTGCTCGACCTTCTGTTCATCGTCGGCCGTGCCGAGCGTGCACGTGACCAGGGCCTGCGTTTCACCACGCGTGAAGACCACAGAACCGTGGACGCGGGGGAGCACACTGGCTTCAGTCCAGATCGGGCGCACTTCGTCGAACTTGCGACCGTCGAGCCTGATGCCCTTGTTCAGCACTTCCTCACGCAGCACTTTTTCCTTCAGGCCGTGGAAGACGTGCTTGGCTTCGGCCTTCTTGGCGGCCAGCGCGTCGTCGGCCGGGAGTGAGGCCACGAAGGTGCTGAGCACGCCATCCACCGTGCTGTAGCTGTCGAGTTTGTCCTTGATCCGCATCGCGGTCGCGAGCGGCCCGAACATTGTTTTCTCGGCTTCCGCGTGGAACGCCTCGTCGTGCGGCTTGGCGGTGATGGTCAGCTTCTTCCGGCCCGCAGCCTTCTTGAGCTCGTCGATTCCCGCCACGATGAGTTTGATGGCGGCGTGAGCGGCCTCGAGTGCGCCGACCACCTGCTCTTCCGACACTTCTTTGGCGCCAGCTTCGACCATCACGATGCCTTCGAGGCTGCCCGCGACGATCAGGTCAAGCGAACTCTGCTTACGCTCGTCGAAGTTCGGGTTGATGATGTACTTGCCGTCAACCAGGCCGACGCGGACGCCGGCGATTGTCTTCTGCAGCGGCACCTCGGACAGCGCCAGCGCCGCGGAGGCACCGGTGATGGCCAGGACGTCCGAGTCGTTTTCGGTGTCAGCCGAGAGGACCATCGCGATGATCTGCGTCTCGTAGCGCCAGCCTTCCGGGAAGAGCGGCCGAATGGGACGGTCGATCAGGCGGCTCGTCAGCACTTCCTTTTCGGGAGGCTTGCCCTCGCGTTTGAAGAACCCGCCGGGAATACGTCCGGATGCGTAGGTGAACTCGCGGTAGTCAACCGTGAGCGGAAGGAAGTCGATGCCCTCACGCGGGCTGGCGGCATGCGAGGCGGTGACGAGGACCATGGTGTCGCCCGAGCGGACGATCACGGCGCCGTCGGCCTGCTTGGCCAGCTTGCCCGTTTCGATCGAGAGGGTGCGCGAGCCGATCGTGATCTCGCGTCTCTGGAGATTGACGTTGTGCATAAAAGTTGTCGCGCGTTACTTGCGGATACCGAGACGCTTGATGAGGTTCGAGTACCGGGTCGAGTCCTTGCTCTTCAGATAGTCGAGGAGCCGGCGTCGCGAGCCGACAAGCTTCAGGAGTCCGCGCCGCGAGTGGTGATCCTTCGCGTGGGTCTTGAAGTGTTCGGTCAGGTAGTTGATGCGCTCGCTGAGCAGCGCAACCTGGACTTCAGGAGAGCCGGTGTCGCCTTCGTGCGTGCGGTAGCTGTCGATGATCGGGGACTTGCGGTCTTTGGTAAACGCCACAGTGGGCCTCCACGAGCGGTCCAGACCTCCAGGAGGATTCCTGGCACCAAGCCGCCGTATATGTAACTAGGTCTAGGACTTACTAGACCCTACATTCTAAATCAGGACAATGTGCGGGTGCAAAGCGCCGTCGGCGGCAGCCTGGGCGACCCCAATGAGGTCCCCCGTATCGTCGAGGACCCGGAGCCATCCCTGGCTGGCGGCGGGGTCCGGGCCTCCAGAGACCACCTGACGGCTCAGCGTGCGCGCGACATCGACCGGGCGGAGCGCCTGGCCGTGTCCGAGCCGATCGCGTCCCGAGGCTGTGACGATGACGCCGTCCAGGTCGTGCAGAAGCTCTGGGAGGCCCACCATCGCCCCTCTGGCGGTCCCATCGTGCAACGCTGCCAGGGTCACCGACTGGCCAAGGTCGAAGGTGCCGCTTCGGGTTCGGCGAAGGGTCTCCAGGCACGCACCGCAGCCGAGACGCTCCCCGATGTCGTGGGCGAACGACCGGACATAGAACCCGGCGGAGCACGTCAGCCGGACGTCCAGATACTCGGGCGTGAGGGTCAGTGCCTCGACCTGGATCAGCTGCACGCTCACAGCCGCCAGCGCCACTGGCATCTCGCGTCGGGCGAGGTCGTAGGCACGCTGGCCCGCCACGCGTTTGGCGGAAAACGCCGGGGGCGTCTGCAGCTGCTCACCGCGCATCGCTTCGACGGTGGCCATGACGGCTTCACCCGACGGACGATCTTCCGCGCGCCGGACCACGTTGCCCGTGATGTCGTAGGTGTCGGTGACCATGCCAAAGCGGACGCGCGCTTCGTAGGTCTTGTTCGCTCCAGACATGAAGCGCACGAGTCGCGTGGCGCGGCCGCAGGCGAGGGGGAGGACGCCGGTCGCGAATGGATCGAGCGTGCCGGTGTGGCCGATGCGTCGCTGGCCCAGCGTGCGTCGGGCGACCGACACCACGTCGTGTGAGGTGATGCCCGCGGGTTTGTCGACGATCAGGACGCCTTCCGGCTCGGACGTGTTCAGCGGGAGGCCTTGTCGATTTGCTCGATGATGAGCGCCTGCAGGCGCGGCTTCAAGTCGGCCAGCGCGCCTGTGGCACTGCACCCGGAGGCGTTCTTGTGACCGCCCCCGCCAAACTGCCGTGCGACGGCATTGATGTCGACCGCCCCCTTCGATCGCATGCTGACGCGCCAGTCTCCGGGGCCGTGCTCCTTGAAGAACAGCACCGCCTGAACTTCCCTCACTGTCAGCGGCTCGTTGTTCAGTCCTTCGATGTCTTCGTAGGTGCCGCCGCACGCCGTCGCGATGCCGTGATCGACATAGAGAGTGGCGAGTCGGCCTGTCGGGTCGATCTCCATCGCCGCCAGGATGGCGCCGAACATGCGGAGCCGACCCAGCGTGCCGTTGTTGAAGAGACTGTGCGCGATCGCCGCCGGCTCGGCGCCGGCCTGCATGCACTCCCGGCAGATCTCGAAGGTGGTCGGCGTGATGTGCGAGTAGTGAAACGACCCGGTGTCGGTCACGATCGTCACGTAGACATGCGTGGCGATCTCCGGCGTCAGCGGTACGTCAAGCTCGCGAATCAGGGCATACACCATCTCGCCGCAGGCAGCGGCCGACAGGTCGAGCCAGTTCAGCGCGCCGTAGACAGTGTTCCCGAGATGATGGTCGATGTTGATGACGAACCCGCGTTCGAGGCCATCGACACCGGTACGCGCCAGGTCACCGCACTCCATCACGATGACAGCATCGCCGGGGTCGTCCACCCGCGTCACCACCTCCACGTCACCGACACCGGGAAAGTCCCAGAGGGACACGGGCGGCTTGTCCCGGCTGACGACGCGCACTTCCTTGCCCAGAGCGCGGAGCGCATAGGCCATGGCCAGCTGGGAGCCGGTGGCATCCCCATCGGGCCGCATGTGAGACGCGATCACGAAGCGCTGGCGTTTGCGGATCTCGTCCGCAACCTCCGCTCGTGTCGCCAGGTTATTTGTGGTCATCTTCCGCCTTCGCTGAAGCTATGGCGGACTCGTCGGAGCCTTGGCGTAGGCGGTCAGGTGCGCCTGGTGTCTCTTGATCAGCCGCGCGCTCTGCATCCTGCACGTGGAGGTCCCGCAGGATCTGCTCGACGCGGTCCTGGTGCTCGACCGATTCGTCGAACCTGAAGTCGATTTGCGGGACGCGCCTCAGCCGGATGCGGCTGCCGATCTCACGGCGCAGAAACGGCGTCGCACGCTCGAGTGCTCTGGCGGTGTCTTTGCGGGCGCGCTGGTCGCCCATCGTCGAGTAGTAGACGTGGGCGATCTGGAGGTCCGGCGAGACCGTGACCCGGGTCAGCGTAATGAAGCCGATGCCGGGGTCATGCACGACTCCGCGGCTGAGCATCTCGCTCAGCTCCTCGCGGATCTGTTCGCCGACCCGATCTGGACGATGCCCCTGCGCCATGTGTCTTTCGCAGTCGGCGCGGTCAGGCAGTGACGGCGACGCGCTCCATCGAGAAGACTTCGATCACGTCGCCGACGTTGATGTCGTTGTAGCCCTGCAGGCCGATGCCGCACTCGAAGCCGTTCTTGACCTCGCTGACATCGTCCTTGAAGCGGCGCAGCGATCCGATCTTGCCTTCGTGGATCATGACGCCGTCACGGAGGAGACGGCACTTGGTTTCCCCGGAACGCGTGATGCGACCCTCGGTGACCACGCAGCCGGCGATGGCGCCAATCTTCGGCACCTTGAAGACTTCACGCACGCTGGCGGAGCCGAGCCGGACTTCCTTGAACGTCGGATCGAGGAGGCCCGCCATGCCCTTCTTGATTTCATCGGTCACGTTGTAGATGACCGAGTAGAAGCGCACGTCCACCGCTTCGCGTTCCGCCACGGCGGCGGCATTTCGATCGGGACGGACGTTGAAGCCGATCACGATCGCGTTGGAGGCCGACGCGAGCAGCACGTCTGACTCACTGATCGCGCCAACGCCCTGCCGGATGATCCGGATTCTGACCTTCTCGTCAGAGAGTTTCGTCAGGGTGTCGGCCAGCACTTCGGTAGACCCCTGCACGTCGGCCTTGACGATGAGCGGTAGTTCCTTCACGCCGCCTTCGGCGATCTGTTCGCGGAGGGACTCGAGCGTGAGGCGTCCGCCCTTGGCACCGAGTGCACGATCTTTGGCCTGCGACTGACGGAAGGTCGCGATCTGACGAGCCTTGGCCGCGTCGTTCACCGTCTGGAACGGGTCGCCAGGCAGCGGGAGACTGGTGAGGCCGAGCACTTCCACCGGTGTCGACGGGCCGGCTGACCGCACCGGGCGGCCGCGATCGTTGATGAGTGCGCGGACCTTGCCGACGACCGGACCGGCAATGAAGTTATCCCCGACGTGGAGCGTGCCGTCCTGTACCAGCACGGTCGCCACCGGACCGCGTCCGCGATCGAGCTTGGCCTCGAGCACGGCGCCCGAGGCGCTGCGCTTGGGATTGGCTCTGAGTTCCAGGATGTCGGTAGAGAGGAGGATCATCTCGAGCAACTGATCGAGGTTTTCCCTTTTCTTGGCCGATACCGGCACCATCACCGTGTCGCCGCCCCAGTCCTCGGGCACGAGGTTGAGTTCGGCCAGTTCGCGCTTGACGTTGTCGGGGTTGGCGCCCGGCTTGTCGATCTTGTTGATCGCCACCACGATCGGCACATTCGCCGCCTTGGCGTGATCAATCGCTTCCCGCGTCTGCGGCATGACGCCGTCGTCAGCAGCGACGACCAGCACGACGACGTCGGTGACCTTGGCGCCGCGGGCGCGCATCAGCGTGAACGCTTCGTGACCAGGCGTGTCGAGGAAGACCACGCTGCGGCCGTCGGTGAGATCGACGTGGTAGGCGCCGATGTGCTGGGTAATGCCGCCGGCTTCGCGTTCAGCCACCTTCGTTTCACGGATGGCATCGAGGAGCGAGGTCTTGCCGTGATCGACGTGACCCATGACCGTCACGACCGGGGCGCGTGTGACGCGGTCCTCGGAATTGACGTCTTCCACCTCGGCCGACACCAGTTCCTGTTCGAAGCTGCGCACTTCGATGTCGGCGCCGAACTCGCGGGCGAGGTCCTTGGCCGTATCGACGTCGACCGTGCTGTTGATCGTCATGATCATGCGCTTCTGGAACAGCTTGGCCAGCACGTCCTTGACGCGCACGTCCAGCTTGTCGGCGAGATCCTTGACGGTCATGCCCTCCGCGAGGGTGATCGTTCTGGTGACCGGAGGCGGAGCGATCGGAGCGGCCGGCATCGACGGCGCCGACGGACGTTCACGCCTGGTCTGGGTGGGTCGCGCGCCGGGTCGCTGCTGTCCGAAGGGCGGACGCTGCTGCCCAAAGGGCGGACGCTGTCCGGGCATGCCCGGCCGTGCCGGCATGCCGGGCTGCTGGGGCCGGATGGGCTGGGACGGGAGCGGACGTGGTCCACCCAGCATGCCGGGGGTTGTGGGACGGGCCGGACCCTGGTAGAGCGGACGAGGCGCACCTGGTCTGGCGCCAGGCGCGCCTCCTGGCCGTGCTGCACCCGGTGGCACCGCGGCCGGTGGCTGCACGATGCGGGGTTGTGTCACCAGCGGGCGCTTCGCGGGCATCGTCGGACGCGCCGGCTGGGGCATCCTGCCGGGCTCTTCAATGCGCAAGCGGATGGTCGGCGGCACGAATCGGCCGGATGGCGCCGCGGGTTGCTCCGGTTCGGTCGCGGCCGGGCTGGCCGCAACGGGTGTCGGCGGCTCCTCGATCGCCGGCGGGGGCGGCGGAGGCAGGGGCTCCTCGTGGACGGTCTCCGGGACCGCAGCCACGGGAATCACCACCGGCTCGGGCACCTCGACAACGGGTGCCGGGGGAGCCTCGACAGGTTCGGGCTCCGCAACGGGCTCGACAACTTCGTGGTGCGGTGCGGCCGCAACCGGCTGGACGAATTCTTCGTCTGCCGGTGCCCCTGCTGCTGGCGTCGCGGGCTTGACCGTCTTGACCAGTCGCGGGGGACCAAGAATCGGCGCCACCGGCTTGGGAGGCTCCGCCTTTTTGACGAGGTTCGGCTTCTTGCCTGGTGCGCTCTTCACCGGTGCGGCAGGCGAGTCTGCGAACATGTCACCTGAAGGCAGGGCGGTGCCCCTCTGGCGCGCCAGGCGTTCGACGAACGAACGCGCGACGACCTCCTCGAGTGAGCTCGACGCACTCTTGAGCTCGATGCCGTGATCGCGCTTGAGCAGCGCCAGGATTTCCTGGCTCGTCGTGCCGAGCAGCGCAGCGACTTTATGAATCCGAACCGTTGCCAACGTTAAGCCCTACCTCGCGCGGGATGATCCCCACGCGTCCATCACGCGTTCTCTGTATCGCCCGCAACCGTCGGCGCTTCGGCGCCGTCTGTCTCTGCTTCTACGGTTGCTGCGACTTCACCTTCGGCAGCCGGTTCAGCACCCGCTTCGGCCGATTCCGTGCCCTCGCCGCTTTCCATCGCACCGAACTGCGCCTCAACTTCGCGACGCTTCTCTTCTTCGCTCTTGATGTCGATCCGCCAGCCGGTCAGCTTGGCGGCGAGGCGGACGTTCTGCCCCTTCTTGCCGATCGCCAGCGACAGCTGCGAGTCCTCGACCACGACTTCCATGACGCGCTCATGCTCGTCCGTGATCGAGACCCGCTGCACTTTCGCCGGGCTGAGCGCGTTGGTCACGAACTGAATGTAGTCCTCGGACCATTCGACGATGTCGATCTTCTCGCCGCGCAGCTCCCGGATAATCGCCTGCACCCGCGTGCCCTTCATGCCGACGCACGCGCCCACGGGATCAACGTCACGTTCACGTGAATACACGGCTACTTTGGCGCGATCACCAGCTTCGCGCACCGCGCCGCGAATCATCACCGTGCCGTCATAGATCTCGGGAACTTCCTGTTCGAACAGCTTGATGAGCAGCGCCGGATCGGTGCGCGACAGGACGATCTGCGGGCCCTTGGCGCTCCGGCTGACCCCCTTCAGTACGGCGCGGATGCGCTCGCCCGGGGAGTAGCTTTCGGCTCTGGACTGTTCCTTGCGGGGCAGAATTGCCTCAATACGGCCGATCTCGACGACCAGGTCACCGTTTTCGAAACGCTTGACGATGCTGTTGATGACCTCGCCGACGCGGTCGTTGTATTCCGCGAAGATGTGCTCGCGTTCGGCCTCGCGCACTTTCTGGAAGATGACCTGCTTGGCCGTCTGCGCCGCGATGCGCCCGAGCACGTCGGTGCGCTTCGGGAACTCGATTTCCATGTCCACTTCGGCTTCTTCGCCGTAGAGTTCCTGCGCTTCCTTGAGCGAGATCTCGGTCTCGGGATTGGTCAGCTCCGAGACAATGTGCTTGATGGCGAACAGATCCACCTGGCCCGTTTCCGGGTTGAACCGGGTCTTCAGGTTCTCGTTCGTCTTGTAGTACTTGCGCGACGCCGTCAGCACGGCATCCTCGATCGCCGTGATGATCGTCACGGCCTCGATGCCCTTTTCCTTGGCCAGCGCTTCGATTGTCTGCAACAGCGGGTTCTGCATGATTTCTGTCTAGAATTCCACTTCCAGGCGAGCCCGGGTAATCAACGCCAGCGGCAGCAGGTGCCGTCGTCCGTTGGGCGCTTCGAGGACGACCGCATCGCCGTCAACTCCACGCAACCACCCTTCGAACGCCTTCTGGTTGTCGACGGGTTCCTTCACCACGATCTTTGCAAGCCGTCCCTCGAACCGCCGGTAATCATCCACCTGTCGCAGCGGTCGCGTCAGTCCCGGCGACGAAACCTCCAGGGTGTAGGCGAACGGCAACGGATCTTCGACGTCGAGGATCGTGCTCATCTCGCGGTTCACCTCCACGCAATCTTCGATACTGACGCTCTCTTCCGCCGTAGCCGCAGGTCCCGGACGATCCAGCACGACACGCACGACATGGCCGCTCACTTCGCGTCGGCTCTGCAGATCCCAGATTTCGAGACCCCGCGCTGCCGCGACTCGCGTTGCAATCGCCCGAATGTGCTCCAGCGGCTGCATGGCCCCCAAACAAAAAAAGTGGGCACAAGCCCACTCTCATACCACTTTGGCTAGAGAACGACCACTAAGGTTATCACAGCGGTCGGGCAAAGAGATCATAGGCCTTGCTGCCCACGACCTCGGCGGTCACGAAGTCGCCAGCCTGGTAGAGCGAGGGATCGCATTCGGTGAGGTAAACCAGCGGGTCGATATCGGGCGCCTGACCCTCGAGTCGGGCTCTGAGCACGAGTTCATGCTCGTCTGACGGACCGTCAACGAGCAGGCGAACGCTCTGTCCGACCCGTGCCCGCTGTCTCCGGCCCACGATGGCCTTCTGAGCCGCCATCAAGGCCTTCTGCCGGGCACGTTTGGTCGCCTCCGGCACGTCATCCACGAGGTCATGGGCGGAGGTGCCTTCCTCGTGGGAGTAGGTGAAGGCCCCAACGTGATCGAATTCCACCTGCCGGACGAAGTCCAGAAGGGTCTCAAAGTCCGCCTCGGTCTCCCCGGGGAACCCCACGATGAACGTGGTGCGCAGGGTGACGCCCGGCACCGTCGTCCGGATGCGGGCGAGGAGCCGTTCATACACTGCCCGGGTCCCGGGTCGCTTCATCCGCTTCAGCACGGCGTCGGAGGCATGCTGCAGGGGTAAGTCGATATACCGGCACACCTTCGGGCTCTCAGCCATCGCCGCCAGTACGTCGTCACCGATGGTGGTCGGGTAGAGGTAGAGCATTCGAATCCACTCGATGCCGTCAACCTCGTTCAGGGCGCGGAGCAGAGAGGCGAGCGCGCCGCGTTCGCCCCGATCCACGCCGTAGAAGCTGGTGTCCTGCGAGATGAGCAGGAGTTCCTTCACGCCTTGCGCCGCGAGCGACGTGGCTTCGCGGAGGATCGAGTCCGTCGACCGGCTGCGGTAATGGCCTCGCAGCTTCGGGATGATGCAGAAGGCGCACTTGTAGTCGCAGCCTTCAGCGATCTTGATGTAGGCGTAGTGACGCGGCGTGGCCAGCAGACGCGGGGTGTCGGCGTCGTAGAGGTAGCTGGGGAGTGGGTGGTTGTTAGCTGGTAGTTGTTGGTTGCTGGTTGCTGGTTGCTGGCTACCGGTTGCCGGGTGTCGGGTGCCGGCCTCGGTGCCGTTGGCGCGAAGCAGTGGGACGAACGCGTTTGGCGCGGCAGGGGCAATCGAGGCTGCCGCGCCGCCGCCGATCGCATTCACGATCGACTCGATGTCGCCGGTGCCGAGGACGAAGTCGATTTCCGGGATTTCCTTGATCAATTCATCCCGGTAGCGCTCTCCCATGCAGCCGGCCACGACGAGCGTCGTGCAGCGGCCGGTCTTCTTGTGCTCGGCCATCTCGAGGATGGTGTCAATCGACTCTTGCTTCGCCTTGTCGATGAACGCGCAGGTGTTGACCACCAGGACGTCGGCCTCGCCCGGATCGCGCGTCAGCTCGTGCCCCGCCCGATGGGCGAGCCCCAGCATCACCTCTGAATCCACGAGGTTCTTGGGGCAACCGAGCGAAACCATGCCGATCTTTTTCATTTGGGCTGCACACAGGATAATCGACCCACGATGTCCCACGCAGCGCCCGTCGCCATTGCCGCAGTCCTTTCCGGTGCCGTGCCCGCTGGAACGCGGGTCGCCGTTCGCGGCTGGGTTCGGACCCGGCGCGACTCGAAAGCCGGCCTGTCTTTCCTCCACATTCACGACGGGTCAGGGTTCAACCCGATCCAGGTGGTCGCCACCCGCGAGCTCGTCAATTACGAGAGCGAGATTGCCCGCCTGACGACGGGCTGTGCGGTCGTGGCGAGCGGCGTGCTCACCGAAAGCCAGGGCAAAGGGCAGACGGTTGAGCTGCAGGCCGACCTGGTGGAGGTGGTGGGGTGGGTCGACGACCCGGAAAGCTATCCCATCCAGCCCAAGGCGGCGTCATTCGAGTATCTGCGTGAGGTGGCTCACCTGCGCCCGCGCACCAACACGCTCGGGGCGATCGCGCGGGTCCGCCACGCCATCAGCCAGGCCATCCATCGCTACTTCCACACCAACGGCTTCTTCTGGGTGCACACGCCGATCATCACGGCGAGTGACGCCGAGGGCGCCGGCGAAATGTTCCGTGTGAGCACGCTGGACGTCGCGAACCTGCCGCGGACGCCCGACGGCCGCATCGACTTCGCCCAGGACTTCTTCGGCAAGGAAGCGTTCCTCACCGTCAGCGGTCAGTTGAACGTCGAGAGTTACTGCCTCGCGCTGTCGAAGGTCTATACCTTCGGCCCGACGTTCCGCGCCGAAAACAGCAATACGACCCGGCATCTCGCCGAATTCTGGATGGTCGAGCCCGAGATCGCCTTCGCCGATCTCGCCGCCGACGCGGATCTGGCCGAAAGCTTTCTCAAGGCCGTCTTCACGGCGCTCCTCGAGGAGCGTGGCGACGACCTGCGGTTCTTCGCTGACCGCATTGACAAGACCTGCATCACCAGACTTGAAAGCTTCGTGGCCTCGTCATTCGAGCGCATGTCCTACACCGATGCCATCGCCGCGCTCGAGAAGAGTGGCAAGCGCTTCGAGTTCCCGGTGCACTGGGGTATGGATCTGCAGTCGGAGCACGAACGCTGGCTGACCGAGGAGTTCGTCAAGGCGCCTGTTGTCGTCATGAACTATCCGAAGGAGATCAAGGCGTTCTACATGCGGATGAATGACGATGGGCGGACGGTGGCGGCGATGGACGTGCTGGCGCCGGGAATCGGTGAGATTATCGGCGGCTCTCAGCGTGAAGAGCGGCTCGACTACTTGGATCGGCGGCTGGCCGAGCTCGAGCTCGATCCGCGGCACTACTGGTGGTATCGCGACCT
Source organism: Vicinamibacterales bacterium (assembly GCA_040081265.1). Lineage (GTDB taxonomy): Bacteria > Acidobacteriota > Vicinamibacteria > Vicinamibacterales > UBA2999 > JBEBGV01. The sequence goes on along the minus strand of JBEBGV010000014.1, from coordinate 72,841 downwards.
GCGGCGGTTCGGCACCGTCCCGCACGCGGGCTTCGGGCTGGGCCTCGAGCGGACGATCATTTACGCGACCGGCATGGCGAACATCCGCGACGTGATTCCGTTCCCGCGAACGCCCGGCAACGCCGCGTTCTAGTCTAGAACGTCACGAAGGTCTGCTCGAGCCGCTCTCGTGCCCTCGCGGCCTTGACGAGCACCGGCACCGGGTCGGCAGTCGGCGCGAGCTCGAAGATGTAGGCGCCGTCGTAGCCAATCTTCTGCGTTTCCATCATCGCCGCGTCCCAGTCGATGGTGCCCGCATAGGGCGGCAGGTGCGTGTCACGGCGCCCATCGTTGTCGTGCAGGTGCGTCGTGCCGAGGTAACCCGAGAGCGTCTCGATCACGTCAGCGAGATCGCCGGTGAGGTGACCGTGGCCGTAGTCGAGGCAGATCGAGGCGTTCAGACCGTCCAGGTCGTCTTCGAGCAGCCGCACCAGCGCATCCGCACTCGACAGCGGGTTCTGAATCAGCTCGAACGCCACGCGCACGCCAGCATCGGCGGCTGCCTCAACCAGCGCCTCGGCGCTGCGGTGTGCGGCGTTCCGCTGGTTGTCGCCGGGACCGGCCTGGGCGGTCGCCGGGACGCCGAGGTGCACGACGAGGAAGTCAAAGGGGATGGACCTTGCGATGGCGAGGGCGGCTTTTGCTTCGTCGAGCGCCGCCATGCGACGGGTCTCGTCACCTGAGGCGTTCGAGAACCAACCCACCGGTGTGCGCCCGCGCATGGCTTCGACGACCGGGGCGTGGACGCTGTGGAGGTTCAGTCGGGTGTCAGACAGCCACTCCGCCAGCTCACGTATCGCCTCATCACTGCGATAGTCGAAGTGCGAGCGGGTGGCCACCAGTTCGACGCAGTCGAACCCGTGCGCGGCGATGTGCACGAGGTGATCGCGCGTCAGCAGGGCGTCGTGGAACAGGTGCGTCGAGATACCGAACTGAGCGTCTGACACGTGATGGCCGTCCCGGCAAGCGCGCTGAAAGTCTCATCTTAGCAGCCGGTTCCAGATCGTACGTAGGCCGGGTCGGAACGACCGGCGTCAGGCGTGGTGGATGCGCAACGGGTCCTGCCTGGCGGCAGCCCCGTCAGGTGCTCGCCGACACACGCGATCAGTCACCCGTTGCCGGGCCGGAACGACCCGGCGTCATCGCTTCACCGCACGCCTCGTGCGGGCCGGGACGCTGCGGGTCGGCCTCCGATCGGCCGTCGTGGAAAACTCTCGCGCTACGCGCTCAGTTTGCCCACTGACGCTGGTCACGACGCCGATAGTCGGCCTCGCCGCAGGTCCCGTCCCACCCGAGGCGAGACCACGCCGTACGTAAGCCGGGTCGGAACGACCCGGCGTGAGGTTGTCGGTGACTACTTCGCGCCGGTCTTCCTGGCTCCGCGATCGGCCTGCGTCTCGGCGTATTCCAGCAGGCGCGCCTTGGTGATCAGGCGCACGGGCTTCTTGCGCTGTTTTTTCAGGACTGTGCTCGTGCCTGACCGCTTCGCCATTCCGGAGTATTGCACGCCGCCGGTACACACGGACTGGCGAGACGGTAGGTAGGCCGGGTCGGAACGACCCGGCGTGAGGTTGTTGCAAGGAATCGCAACGGGTCGTTCCGTGCCGTCACCCGTTGCCGACGTCTGTGCGCGGGAGTCCGAAGTGCCCGATGATGTACTCGGCGACGTCTGCGGCCGCCAGCTCCGTTGTTTCGATACGCAGGTAGTCCATGCGGTGATCGAAGGCGCCCCGTGAGTCGAGCTGATACTGCGCATCATCGCGTAGTAGTCATTCTTCGAGCGCCACTGCATCTGCCGGATTGTCGAACACCCACACGTACGTGAAAATCACTCCCCGCAGCGTGCTCGAAGCCGCTTCCTCGAAGATGCGGCGGCGAAACTCCCTGACCAGTCGCTCAAACGCTGGCGTCCCGAACTCAAAGAAGCGCAGGACCAGGTCAATTGTTTGATGGTTGTGGAAGAGTCGCAGGCCTGTGCGCGCGGCCAACTCGTGCCCCACAGTCATCTTTCCGACTGCGGGGGGGCCAATGAGGATGACTAGAGATGGAGGGGGTGTCGACTCAGTCATAGGCCCGCTTGTTCTGAGGCTACCTGCGATTCGCGTTGAGCATACCGACTCGCGACCGGGCGTGCCAGTGCCACATCGGTCGACACCTGGCTGGCGACGGGCTGCGCTTGCACGCAAACAGTGGAAGCCAGCGTGAGGTCGGTGAGTACGGCCTCCAGGGCAAGCCGCACCCGGGTCACAAGCGGGACCGGCGGGTTGATGCTGGCCGCCGTTCGAAGAAGGGCGAGGCGACATCGCCCGAGCAGCCTGGCGCGGACACCATCCCGCGTGAGGCGGCGTGACCCGAAAGTCGTGCAATGCAGGAGAGAGCCGCCCGATTCGGGCGACTCTCTCTTGTTTCACCGCTCAGTACCGACGTAGGGCGCACCTTCAGGTGCGCCGAGCTCAGGCCAGTTCCGGGACGAGTGCGGCCAGCTGGCGGTGCAGACGCGCGAAGCGCGGATACGCCTCGAACGTGGCGCGCAGCACGCCGAGACAGCGCGGGACGTTCTGCAGGTAGCTGTCGTTGTGACGGCTGGTGGCCTGGAACCCGAACGTGCCCAGCGCCTTCAGCGTGCGCTGCACGGCCATCAGATCGAATCGTCGCCTGAATTCGCCAGCCGCCGCCGCGTCTGCGCCCGTGATGTCCAGGAACACCGCGATCAGCTCGTTCACCTGCGCTGAGGTGAAGTCTACGTAGGCATCGCGCAGCAGCGACACCAGGTCGTAGGTGTCGGGCCCCATCCGCGCATCCTGAAAATCAATGACCCACAGGCTGCCGTCGTGCAGCATCAGGTTTCGGCTGTGATAGTCGCGATGGCACAACACGCGCGGCTCCGCGGCCAGTTCCTCCGCAATGGCGCTGAATTCCCGTTCGAGCGCTTCCTGCGCATCGCTCGACAGCACAGCTCCACGGTGCGCCTGCAGGAAGTGCGTCATGAAGAAGCGCAGCTCGAACATCAGCTTCTCCACGTCGAAGGTGAGCTGATAGGGCAGCAGGTCCGGCGACTGAAGTTCGCGCCCGCGTCGCTGCAACGTACCGATGATGCTCACCGCCTCGCGGTAGAGCGCGTCGCGCTCCCCGGCGGCTGCGCAGGCCAGATGCGCCTGCAGCGTTTCGTCACCAAGGTCCTCGAGTACCACCACGCCCAACTCATCGTCGTGCCCGAGGACCCGCGGCACGCGCACGGGCATCGCCTCGAAAAGCCTGCCGACGATGGCAAAGGGGAGCGAGGCGAAGACGATCGGCCCGGCATGCACCGCTGCAATCTGAGACGGTTCGCCGGGACTGGTGATCCGGAAATACCGCCGGTCCGATGCGTCTCCGGTCAGAGAGGTTACTGTCACCGCCTGTACGGAGGCCTCCTCTGCCCTTCGTACGTAGGCCGGGTCTTTAGACCCGGCATGCAGAGAAGCCCCCGCACGCAACAGATACTGCTGGAGTCGGTCGTCAGCGCTCCTTCTGCCGCTCGTCGTCTGGTTCATGACTGCTGAAGCGCTGACACAAACAGGTTGCCGAGAACCTGCTCGTCACGGTCGGGCTCGCCATTCGCGGGGCGGAGGATGACGTCCGACCATCGGCTGCCAGCCGGAACGCGCACGCCGTCGGTCACCACGACATGACGCAGGCTCGTGTCGGGACCAATGTCGACGTCATCCCAGACGATCACGTCCTGCAGCTGCGCGCGCGGATCGATGCGTGTGCGCACGCCGCACTCCACAAGGCCGTCGGTTGAGCCCATCGCACGGCACGTGGAGACGTAGTCCTCAGCCGTCCCGATGTCGAGGAAGGGCGTGTCGCATACTCGAATGCGGACCGCGTCCGGGCGCTGCTGCACGAGAGCCTGATAGAGCCCCTTCAGGACGTCGGCGGGCGTGCCCTCGTCGAGCGACGCGAAGGCCGCGGCCTCGACGACTTGAACGCCGACGAAGTGAAACGACGGCGTTGACGCCCCGCGGGCGACCACCCCGATGAAGTTGCCGGCAGCGTCGGCCGCGAGCCCGCTATAACGATCGGGCCTGGTGTTCGGCACCACGGCCATGGTGACGAGAGCCCCGGAGCGGCGGTGGTCGTCGAGCAGCGCAGCGATGTCGACGTCTGTCAGCGTGTCGCCGTTGACGATCAGTGCAGTGGTCGTGTCGAGCAGCGACAGTGCCTTGCGCGGCCCACCGGCCGATCCAAGCACCTGTGGAGCTTCCCACGAGTACCGCAGGCGGATGCCCAGGTCGGTGCCATCGCCCAGACGCGACGTGAGCGTCGCCGGCAGATGGTGCAGGTTCAGGACTGCCTCGGTGACACCGGCGCGCGCCAGACGACCGAGGATGTGAGTCACGAGCGGCTGGCCGGCCACCGGCAGCGCCGCCTTCGCACGAACCAGAGAGAGTGGACGCAGCCGCGTGGCCAGGCCGGCGGTGAGGACAATGGCAGGAATCATCGGGCGGAGAACAACATGTCTCTGCCCGTCAGTCCCGCCGCGGCGGCGCCATCCGCGAAGAGGCTTCGATAGGACTGCAGGATGAAATCTGAAGGCGACCGTCCCAGTGCCTGGGCAGTCGAGAGAATGGCACCTTCGTCGCCCTCGATCTCGACGAAGGTCCCCACAGGCGTCTCGTCGATCGCGATGATTACACCGGGGGCTGAAAATTCCTCGCGATACTTCTCATACCGGAACCACACGTCGAATCCCATTCCTGCGAGCACGCTGAAGAGCGCGGCGGCGTCGGCCACCGGCGTTTCGTGCTCGTCCCGAGTCTTCATCGTGCCCGGTTGCGGGGGGCCTTTGAACGTGAGCACGGTGTTGCTTCCGTCGGCGCGCACGCGGAGTGCACAGCCGCGTGACTTCAACGAGCCCTGAGTGGAGTCGAGGAGTGCATCGTGCTGCAGGCGACGCGGGCGCAGCGGAACCGCGCCCGAGGAGAGCACTGCGGTTCGAGCGGCCTGAGGGCCCTCGAACCGCAGCTTGATTTCGCGTTCAACCGGGATGGCGGTTATTCCTTCGTGACGCTGATGAACTGTTCCTGGCCGTTGCGGATCACGCGGAGGAACACCGGCCGTCCCGACGCCACGCGCTCGAGTTCGCGCTGTGCTTCGGCGGCGCTGGTGACAACCGCACGACCGACCCGCACGACGACGTCGCCGGGTGCGAGTCCGGCCTTGGCAGCGGCGCCGTCCTGCTCGACGTCCATGATCACCGCGCCCCTGGTATCGGATTCGATGCGCAGACGCTGTGCGATCTGGGGCGTGAGATTGCCGAGCGACATGCCGAACCCGCGGCTCGTTTCCTGCTGCGGGTCCTGCGGACGGGTGTCGTCGGCACGCGCCGTCTGCTCTGTCTCGAGGTCGAGCTCGTCCACGGTCACGTTGAGCGTGCGCTCCTGGCGATCGCGCACGACGCGGACGGGCACCGTCGTTCCAGGCTTGGTGGCCACGACCATGGCGACCAGCTCGTCGCGATTCTTGATGGCCTTGCCGTTGAAGCTGGTGACGACGTCTCCCGGTTCCATGCCAGCCTTGGCGGCAGCGCTTCCGGGTGCCACGCTGATGACGACCGCGCCGTTGCGATCCTTGAGGCCGAATTCCTGCACCGCGTTCTGGGCAATCGGGCCGATGGCGACACCGATGCGCCCGCGCGTGATCTTGCCGACGCGCAGCTGCGGGAGCAGTTCGAGCACGGTGTTGATCGGCATGGCGAAGCCGATGCCGATGTTGCCCTGCTGACGGGCGTCCGTGTAGATCGCGGTGTTGATGCCGACAACTTCGCCGCGCACGTTCAGCAGCGGTCCGCCCGAGTTGCCCGGGTTGATCGCCGCATCGGTCTGCAGCACCGAGGCCGTGCGCTGTTCGGCCACCGGGAACGACCGTGACGTCGCGCTGATCACGCCGACGCTGACGGTGTGTGCCAGGCCAAAGGGGTTGCCGATGGCCATGACCCAGTCGCCGGGCTCCATCTGCGAGGAGTCGCCGAACTTCACTTCGGGCAGAGGATGGTTGGGCTTTTCGGTCAGCTCGATGAGCGCGCTGTCGGTCAGGGGATCACGGCCAACGACTCGCGCCGCGTACTCCTGGCCATCGTCTTCACCGTAGAGCGAAACCTCGATCTTGGTCGCGCCTTCGACGACGTGGTTGTTGGTCAGGATGAGGCCTGACTTGTCGATGATGAAGCCGGTGCCGGCAGCCTGGACGACCTGCTCACGCGGGCGCTGCTGCTGTTGCTGACGACCCTGTCCGCCTCCGAAGAAGCGTTCGAAGAGATCGTCGCCGCCGCCCTGTCCGCCCTGGCCTCCAAAGAACTCGGTCAGGTCCTGCTGCCGCTGGCGCGATTCGGTGCGGATGTTCACCACCGCCGGCGAAACCAGCTTGGCAATATCACGAAAGGTCGTGGCAGACACCGGGCCGTTGAGCGGCGCGCTGTTGCCGCGTGGCGCAACCGTCTGTGCCGAGGATTCCGGCGAGAGGTCGAGCCGCGACGCCAGCACCATGCCGACGGCCAGGGAGGCGACGGCGATAAGCAGTCCGTAAAAAACGGTGGTTTTCCGACTGGACATGAATCTCCTCGATTTCAGAAGCGTCTGACCCGGGGTCTGACCGCTGACTATCCTAAGACTTCGACCAGCGTCATCTGGCGCTCGCCGGTAACGTTCGCCCCGTGCGGGCCACGATACATGTTGATCTCGGTTCGAACACCAAAATTCTCGAAGTACAACCCCGGCTCAATGGTAAACCCTGCCCCGGGGAGCAGGCGCCGGTCGTCGTGCGTCTCGTAATCGTCGAGGTGCACGCCATTACCATGGACGCTTTCGCCGAGGCTGTGGCCGGTACGATGGAGCACCTGAGGTCCGAAACCCGCCTCGACCAGCACGGTCCTGGCTGCCTGATCCACCTCCCAGCCCCGGAGGTCGTGCCCGTCGGCTGCTGCTGAGATGACCAGGTCAACGGCCGCGTCCCGCGCCCGCACGATGGCGCCAAAGGCCTCAACTACACGCGGTTGCACCCGTCCGGTGACGCCCACCCACGTGATATCGGCGAACACCGCCCCCGGCTCATGGGACTTTCCCCAGAGGTCGAGCAGCAGGACGTCATCGGGCACGATGACTGACGAGTTGCCTGCCGAGGGCAGATAGTGGGGATTGCCGGCATGCGCGCCGACGGCGACCACGGGGGCTGAGTCGGAGACCAGCCCCTCTTCGGCAAACCACGCCACCATCTGCTGCTGCAGTTCGTACTCGGTCAGCCGGGCACCTGAGCGCAGCGCCGCTCCGGCCGCTGCGAATGCCCGATCCTTGATGCGGTAGAGCGATGCAGAGGCAGCACGGTGACTGACGAGCTGCTCCGGCGTCCACGAGGCAGCGAAGCGCTGGACGAGGTCGCCAGACGAGACGATCTCCACGCCATGGGCCCTGACCGACTCCGCCGTGCCGGCGTCGAGGCGCGAGAGATATGGGATGGCGCACTGAGGCGAGTACTCCATGGCCACCCGCCGCATGCCAGACAGGAGGGAGGCCAGGCCCTGCTCGAGCTGTTCCCGTCCGGCGTAGATCGTCTTCTCACCCGGCAAACGGTCGAGATTCTGTCGCTCGATGGCGTGGACGAGGCCGCGGGGCGCGCCGCTGGCAGGGATCAGGTAGTACCACCGGCGGGTCGTCATGTGGCCCCCGCCGGCCAGGCCTGCCAGTTCCGTTGCGATTGGGTTGGAGCCGTGGAAGTCGTAGAGCAGCCAGGCATCGAGCCCGTCGGCCCGCAACGTCGCCTGCACGGCGGCTACATCCAGCCCTCTCACGTCTTCAGTATACGGGCACCGAATCTATAATCGTCTCCGTCACGCTGCCGGATTGTTAAGACTGTAAAGGCGTCTCATGAAGCTTTCAGCGACCCTCGTGCTCGTGCTCCTCGCGTCCGGGGCGGTTTCGTTGTGGGGGCAGCAGCCCGCTGCGCCGGCCCCCGTTCCCCAGGACCCTCCGCCGGTGACCTTCCGCGTTGAGGTCAACTACGTCGAGATCGACGCGGTGATCACCGACGCTCAGGGCAACCTGGTGACCGACCTGACCGACAAGGACTTTGAAGTCCTCGAGGACGGCAGGCCGCAGATGGTGAGCGCGTTCTCGCTCGTCAACATCCCCATTGAACGCGCCGTGCGCCCGCTCTTTGCCGCGGCGCCCATCGAGCCAGACGTCACGACCAACAGCGGCACCGAAGGTCGGATGTATCTCATCGTCCTCGACTCCCTGCACACCTCGCCGCTCAATGCGTTGAAGGTCAAGGTGCTGGCGAAGAAGTTCATCCAGGAGAACATGGCCGCCAACGACATCGCGGCGGTGGTGTTCACCCAGGGGACTTCCGCGGCCTCGCAGGACTTCACGAGCAACAAACGGCTCCTCGTGCAGGCGGTCGACCGGCTGATTGGCCAGAAGTCTCCAGGGCGCACCGCCACGCTGATCGATCAGGTCAACTCGCGCATCGGGCGACTGCCCGGAGATCCGGTCAACGATCCGATCGAATTCGAACGCGCCTACAACGCGCGCCAGTCGATGGAGCGTGTGCGAACGCTCTCTGAGTTCATGGCCGGCGTGCGCGGACGTCGCAAGGCCATGCTGCTCTTCGGCGAGGGTATCGAGTACGACTACACGAACATCCTGGCCAGCTCGCCGGCGAGCGGCGTGCTCGAGACCGTGCGCGACGCGATCGGTACGGCGACGCGCGCCAACGTTGCGATCTACGCCATCGATCCGCGGGGATTGCAGAACCCTGAACAGGATCTCGTCTTCGCCAACAACTCGCCGGGGGCGGATGACCCGAGCCTGGGCGACCTCGGCACCCGCTCGGCCCAGCGCGACTTTGCCCTGTCGATCGACAGCCTGCGCCAGCTGGCAGCGGACACGGGCGGGATGGCGGTCGTCAACCAGAACGAGCTGGCCACCGCGTTCAGCCGCATCGTCAACGACAACAGCACCTACTACGTGCTGGGTTACTACTCGACCAACGAGCGCCGTGATGGCCGGTTCCGCAACGTCACCGTGCGCGTGAAGCGGCCTGGTCTCCAGGTCCGCGCGCGCAAGGGGTACCTGGCACCACGCGGTCGCGCTCCGGAGTCGACAACACGCCCGGGCGTCACACCGCTCCTCGCGGCGGCCCTGGATGCGATGGCGAGCCCGATTTCGGTGCGTGACATCCCGATGCGCGTGTTCGCTGCGCCGATCAAGGGGGAAGCGCCCAACGCGGTCGTCGCTGTGTCGCTCGAGATGGACGTCAACGGGTTCAACTTCACCGAGGTCAACGGAACCTTCACCGACCGAGTCGAGGTCACGCTGACCGCCGTCGACGCGCTGGGCAATCAGAAGGCCTCCACCAGCCATGCGGTCAACATGGCGATGAAGCCTGACACCCTGCAGCGGGCACGCGCCACCGGTGTGCGCGTGCTCACGCAGCTCGAGGTGCCGCCGGGGCGCTATCAGTTCCGCGTGGCTGCAGCAGAAGCAGGGGGCAGAGCGGCGAGCGTGATTGCCGATGTCGAGGTGCCGGATTTCTACAAGCCGGCGCTGGCGATGAGCGGCCTCTCCTTGACGTCAACCTCGGCACTCGATGGCGTGACGGTGAGTCCGAAGGACCCGCTGGCGACGCTCCTTCCCGGCCCGCTGAGCGCGACGCGTGAGTTCGCCGCCACAGACACGATCGCGCTCTTCGCGGAGTTCTACGAGAACCTGCCCGCCAGCACGCCGCCGCACAAGGTGGACGTCACCACCACCATCAGGGCCGACGATGGGCGGGTGCTGTCGCAGGTGGAAGAAGAAATGGATTCCGGGGAACTGACGCGCGGACGAGGCGGCTTCGGGTTCACCACGCGCATTCAGCTCAACTCGCTCGAACCTGGCCTCTACGTGATTCACGTCGAGGGGCACTCGCGCGCGACCAAGCCTGAAGAGGGCATCGGCCGCGACATCCAGATCAGGATTCGCTAGGGCGTACAAAAAGAAAGGCGGACCTGAAGGTCCGCCCTACTTCTTACTTCTTACTTCTCACTTCGAACTTATAGCTTCGGCACCAGTTGCGTCTTGACCTCGCCGTTGGCGTGCGAGAAGCGGTACTGGTTGCTGCTCATGGCCGGATTACGCGGCGTCTGGAACGTCATCTCCACGATTTCGTTCGGCTGAATCGGCTTGCGCGACCGGAAGGTGTCCCCACCGACCGGGTTGCCGCCCTTGTCGAGCCAGAACTCGTCGGCCTTGAAGCCGGCGATTGATCCGGCCGACAGGTTCTTGATCTTCATCGTGGTGATGATGAAGTCTTTGCCGTCGACTTTGCCCGACTTGGTAACGGGCTTCGTCACCGCCACGTTCGCGGCGCCCCGCATGGGCGCGGCAAGCCGCGGTGCAGGAGTTGTGGCGGCCGGAGCCGCAGGTTTTGGAGCCTGTCCCGCCACCGCGGTGCCTGCGACCAGCAACGTGACTCCGGCCAAAGCAGCAAGCGTGAGTTTCTTACAGTTCATCGTGACCTCCACGGACGCGACGGGCGTCTCGCAACAGCTCGGATTATAGGCACTTACATCTCCCCATTCCAGTCCTCTGGTTCAGGGTTAGACGCTCGAAATATCTCGAGGTGCCATTTCCCGCCCCCCCAGGGCTCGATTATCTCGGTGGCGACGACGTCCACGAGGATCTCGGCAAAGGTGCGGCCCTCGGGGTCGCCTTCGAGGTGATAGGCCGGCTCATCCCAGCCAAAACTGGGGTACAGCACCATCGTCAGGAACAGATCGTAGCCATCATCCACCACGATAATCTGGCCGCACGGCCGTTTGATGGTGGAGTGGTAACAGAGGTACTTCTCGGCGCTGTGGGCCCGAATGTAGCGCTTGAGGGCGAACTCGCGAGCGACGATTTCCTCGACCGCGATCTTCTTCTCCCAGCAGTCGCGGCAGTAGCGTTCTTCACCCGGCGGTTCCGACACGTCCTTTGCGGTGCACAGGGCGCACTTGGTCTTGGCCAGGTTGGTTTTGCGCGGCATCTCCCGCGATCTTAATGCATCCGGAAGGACGTACGTGGGGCGGGTCCAGAGGACCCGCCTGACGCGCCGGGTCCGTCGGACCCGGCCTACGTACGAAGGAGGCCGAGCCGGGTCGTTGACGTGTAGCCGGGGAAGATGCGCGCCAGCGCAGAGCGGTCGGCGCCGAGGTGCGCGGTGGCCACCTCGGCAAAGACGTCCCGGAAGTCGGTGGTCACGGCGAGATCGCGACCGTCAAACAGCGCGTCTTCCCGCAGGCCCGGCCATCGACCGTAGACCTGACCGCCCCGCACGGGACCGCCCAGCATGAACATCGCGTTGCCGTGCCCATGGTCGGTTCCACCGCTGCCGTTCTGCGCGGCTCGGCGCCCGAACTCCGACATCGTGAGGATCACCGTGTCGGCCATGCGCTCGCCGAGGTCGGCCGCAAGCGCCGCGATCCCACGGGAAAGGTCGTCTACGCGGAGCGCCAGCTGTCCACTGGCGCCCCCTTCGTTGACGTGATGATCCCAGTTGGTGCTCTCAGCAAACGCCACCTCCAGCCCGACGTCAGCTTTGGCAACGCTGGCGATCTCCCTCAGCGCCTGTCCGAAGGGTGAGCGTGGATACGCGACCGTGGCTGAGGTGACGCGCGGTGCGGCGGCTGCGCGCTGCAGCGTCCGCATCGCCTCGAACGCCTCGGCGCTCGACTGCGCCAGGGCGGCGTCGGCGCCGCGCAGATATGCCGCTTCAAATGACGCTCCCGCGCCGCCTCTCACGGCGAATTCGGCCACGCTGCCGATCGCGAGCGCGGGCGACGGCCCCTGCAGCGATCGCGGCATTTGCCGCGCCAACGCGACACCCCGCAGGGGATTCCGCGCTACAGCGGTCGATGCGAGATAGCGATTCAGCCAGCCATCGCTCGTGCTCTTGACGCCGGGCGTGGCCGACTCCATGTAGTCCTGGGCGTCGAAGTGCGACCGCGTCGAATCCGGCGAGCCCGACGCGTGGACGATGGCCAGCGACTTGTTGTCCCAGAACGGCTTGAGTGGAGCCAGCGCGGGATGAAGGCCAAAGTGGCCGTCCAGATCCAGAGCCGCGGCGTCAGCAGTGCCCGGTCGCGGCACCGCGATCGTGGGTCGGAGCCGGTAGTACTCAGCCTCGCCATAGGGCACGACGATGTTCAGCCCGTCGGCGGCGCCGCGCTGAAAGATGGCGATCAGCAGTCGCGGGCGGCTGCCCGCGGCTTCCGCCGCGCGGGCGAGAAACGCCGGGGCGAAGCCCATCGAGAGCATCGCCATCGCACTGGATTTGACGAAGAGACGTCGCGTCGTCATGGCTATCTCCTCTGGAACTCTGGCGAGCCGAGGGTGAGCGCCACCTGTCGACGCGCGGCGTCGTCCTTCAGAGAGGCAACGGTGAGGGCCCGGCTGTTCGGACTGCCGAGTTCGAGGGCCAGGTTCATCCTCGAGACGAGCGCCCCTGATGACAACCAGGTATCTGCGGTATCGGCGTAGCCGGTTGGCGGCTGGCACAGGTAGGACGGCATGCCGAGTTCCTGCAGCGCCCGGAGGAGCGGACGGGCGTTCCGGATGTCGCCATCGAGCGCACGCACGGCGCTGACGACGAACTCGAACGGCGTCTTCACCTTCGCTCGCACGGTGTCGGCGGCGAAGAATTCGGGCGATGTCACGATGGTGCGGACGACCTCGCGAATATCGCCGTCGGTGTCGCGGAACCGCCGGGCGGCGCGTTCGACCAGGGCCGGTGGCGGTGTGTCACTGATGAAACGCCGCGCCAGTTTGGTCGCGATGTGCCGTGCCGTAGACGGATGGGAGGCCAGGATGTCGAGCACCCGCTCGCCGTCACTTATCCCGCCGTTCGGGGCAATTCTCTGTCCGAGGACAACCTTGGAGCCGTTGTCGTGCAGGGCCGGCGCGAAGCGGAATCCCTGCGTGCGCGGGTCGATGGTCCAGCCGGTGAAGGCGCGCGCGACCTCGACGACGTCCAGCTGCGTGTAGCCGCCGTCCACCCCGAGGGTGTGAAGCTCGAGCAGTTCGCGGCCGTAGTTCTCGTTGAGTCCGGCCGAGCGCACGGCGTTGGGCGCAGCCTGGGCGCCGGGAGGCCGCCGCGTCCTCATGCGCGCCAGCGCCTGCGACGCATCGGGCGAGGTGCTGAGCCAGTTGTCGAGGTAGAACAGCATCGCCGGGCTCTGCGCGGTCGCGCCAAGCAGATCACGGAATCGCCCCAGCACGCGCGGGCGAATCGTGTCGCGGTCGTAGGACGTGATGAAGATCGGCTCCCGGCCCTTGCCGGCAAACACGTTGAAGTGGTTGAACCAGAAGTCGACGAGCACTTCCTCGAGCTGCCGATCGCTGTACGCCGCGCGCAGGAGTTTCGCGGTGGCCAGCTCTTCGATGACCTGGCGCTGCCCGGTTGCCGGCCCGGCCGGCGGTCGCCGCATCTCTGGCGGCAGGTCGGCCTGTGGATTCGCGGTCGAGGGAGCGCCCGGCTGTGCGGCCTGCTGGCGTGCGCGACGAGCCTCCCGAGCCGGAATGATGTAGTCGCGCGCGATGCGTGAGGAATCGAGGTTCAGCGTTTCGAGTGCCGCGAGCCTGGTCTTCAGCGCCGCATTGTCGCCGCTGCCTGGGGCAAGCTGGTCGTTCAGCCAACGCTCGAGCCCCACCTGCTGGATGCGCTCCACGTCTCCTGGTCGAGGACCAAAAGTGAGGCGCGAGAGCGCGTGGCGCACCGAGGCCGCGTCGGCAGGTATCTCCGGCGCGGCAGTCGGGGATGCCGACCAGGCGATCATGACGGCCAAGGTCGCCAGCGCCAGCGGAAGCGTTCGAGTAAGGCTCACGTTCACATCAGGCTCCTGTGCGTGGCAGGCAGGAGTGATGATCGCCCAGAATCGCCCCGGGCGTCTGTGACAAAAAGGTGAAACGCGGCGTGTCAGGGCCTCTATTTGCCCGCGTGTGCCCCGCCCAGCGCAGGCACATACATACGTCGCGCGTATTCCTTCACCATGCGCCGGGTCGTGAACCGCGGCAGCACGCTCATGATCGACTGCCTGACCGTCTCGACCCATCGCCGGGGTACGCCGGTCGCGTCACGCTCATAGAAGGCCGGCACGACCTGCTGTTCGAGCAGGGTGTAGATGGCCTGCGCATCGGCCCAGTCCTGGGCCCCATGGTCGTTGGGGTCGGCGCGTCCCTCGATGAGCCAGCCGTTCGCACCGTTGTAGCCTTCGGCCCACCAGCCGTCTCCGATCGAGAGGTTCGGCGTGCCGTTGATGGCCGCCTTCATCCCGCTCGTCCCGCTCGCCTCGAGGGGCTTGCGGGGAGTGTTCAGCCAGACGTCGCAACCCTGCACCAGGAAGTGTGCGACGTGCAGGTCGTACCCTTCGATGAACGCGACGCGCCCGCCGAACGTCGGGTCGAGCGCGCGTTTGTAGATGCGCTGCAGGTGATGCTTGCCCCCGTCATCGGCCGGGTGGGCTTTGCCGGCAAAGACGATCTGGACGTTGCGTCCGGGTGCGTTCAGGATACGTGCGAGGCGAGCGGGGTCCAGGAAGATCAACTCGGGCCGCTTGTACCCGGTAAAGCGTCGCGCAAACCCAATCGTCAGGGTGCGCTGATCGAACATGGTTCCAGCCGCCACGATTCGCGACGCGGCCGCCCCGTTGGTCCATCGGTCACGCGCACGTTCGCCAATGAAATTGTGCAGCCACATCCGCAGCGTCTGCCGGGCGGCCCAGAGCGCAGCGTCAGGAATGGCGGCAATCGCTTCTGCGATCGCCGGATCGTCGTGACGTTCGCGCCAGTCGTCGCCCACATACGTTCTCAGCAGCGCGTCGATCTCGGCCGAGATCCAGGTGGGCGCGTGAACCCCGTTGGTCAACGCTCGCACCGGCAGGTCCTCGGGCGTGCTGTCCGGCCAGATCGGGCGCCACATCTGCCGCGTCACCTCGCCGTGCAGCTGGCTCACGCCATTGACGCCGGCGGCGGTTCGCAGGGCGAGCGCGGTCATGTTGAACATCGCTCCGCCACCGCTGTCGTAGTGGCCGAGCGCAAGGAATCGTTCGCGGTGTTCTCCAAGTTCGCCCCACGCACCGGCGAGATGCGACTCGACGAGGTGAAACGGGAAGGCATCGTGTCCCGCGGCGACCGGCGTGTGGGTGGTGAAGACGGTGCTGCGGCGAACGTCCGCGAGCGCTGAGTCGAACGAGCTGCCCTGTTCGCACAGGTCGCGGATTCGCTGCAGCACGACGAAGGCGGCGTGGCCCTCGTTGAGGTGGAAGACCGCGGGCTCGATCCCCATCGCCTTGAGCACCCTGACGCCGCCGATGCCCAGGATGATCTCCTGTTGGACCCGCACTTCCCGGTCGCCGCCGTAGAGGCGTGCCGAGAGCTCACGGTCCCACGGTGCGTTCTGCTCGAGGTCAGTGTCGAGCAGCAGCAGCTGCACCCGCCCGAGCCGCACGCGCCAGGCCGCGACCTGCACGGTGCGGTTGCCGAGCGGGACCGCCGTGATACAGGGCCGCCCGTCGGGTGTCAGCGCTCGTTCGACAGGAGCGTCGGCCCAGGTCAGGCGTTCGTAGACTTCCTCCTGCCATCCTTCGGCGGACAGGTTCTGGTGGAAGTAGCCCTGCGGATACATGAAGCCCACGCCGACAAGAGGCAGGCCCAGGTCGCTCGCTTCCTTGCAGTGATCGCCGGCGAGAACGCCGAGTCCGCCGGCGTAGATCGGCAGAGACTGGTGCAGCGCGAACTCGGCCGAGAAGTAGGCGATGGTACTGGCCGCGAGTGCCGGATACTCGCGTGCGCACCAGGTGTCGCGCGAGGCGCGCGAGAGGTCGTATCGTGCGATCGCGCGGTCGTAGGCGGCCAGCCAGCCCGGCGTGGCCGCCGCGCGTGCGAGCGCGTCGGTCGAGATCAGGTGAAGCATGCGCACGGGGTTGTGCGCCGTCGATCGCCAGAGGGCATAGTCGAGCGTGCGGAAGACCGTGCGTGCCTCCGGTGTCCAGCTCCACCAGATGTCTTGCGCGAGCTCAGCGAGTCGGGAGATGCGTTCAGGGAGTGCCAAATTCCAGCGATCCTAGCATCAGTTTCGTGACCTCCCCGGCGTTGCGCGAGGCTCTGTCCGAGGGCCGTGTCGAAGTGTTATGCTTAGGGACGAAGCATGGCTAGAAACGCCCGCCCGACAGCCGCAAAACGTGAGCGCGAGAAGGCACTCAACGAGCGCCGGATGCAGAAGGCCGCGCGCCGACGCGACGCGAAAGACCACAAGGATACGTCGGGTCCCCGCGAAGACGGAGTAGACCCGGATATCGCCGACATCAAGCTCGGTCCACAGCCGCTGGCTGACTGGCAGATCGAGGATTCTCCCGAAGAGTAGTTCGGGAGAAGGATAGACAGCCCGGTGGATGTCCGAGCGGTTCGGCTCATCGCGGCACTCGCCCTCGCCATCCTCGTCGCGCCTCCGCAGGTTTCCGCACAATCCGCATCAGTCGCCGACGTCCTTCATCGCGTTGGTGCGTACGTCGAGTCGTATCTCACCCGCGTTCAAAGCATTGTCGGCGTCGAGACGGTCACCGTTCAGCCGATCGCGCGAGACTGGAGCGGCGAGGGCCTGGCGCGTACGCTCGTTTACGAACTCAGGCTCGACTGGACGCCGGGGGCCGAGGCGGCCGTCAGGCGGGAACTGATCACCGTGAATGGCCGGGTGCCGCGTCCGCGCGACGAACCGAAGTGTATGGACTCGGCCGCGATCACGACCGAACCACTCGAGTTTCTCCTGCCGGAGAATCGCACGCGCTATGAATTCACCGACGGTGGGCCAGCGTCGGTGAACGGGCAGCCGGTAACGGTCCTGAACTATCGCACCCGCGTGGAAACCCCTGTCAAGACGACGTGGGACGACGGTTGCGGGAATATCGATCCAGGGCGTTCACGCGGACGGATCTGGGTGAAGTCGGGCTCAGGCGAGGTGCATCGGATCGACTCGGGCCTGATTGGCCAGGTTGACATGCAGGTGCCGAGGGATCAGCCGTGGACCGACAGTCGGCGAAATCTCACGCTCGAGCGGATGGACTCATCAATCCGGTACCGTGCGTTCCGGTTCGACAATCCAGACGAAACGCTGCTCCTGCCGACGTCCCACGAATCGGTGACGGTGATGCGGAATGCGGCGTCACTGCGGGTGCGTCACCAGTACGGAAACTACCGCCGGTTCGTGACGGGCGGGCGTGTTATCGAGTAAGCGCGTCCGCGATCGCCTTGCGGAGTTCCGGCGATTCGGGCGTGATGTCGCTGGGGAAGTAGCGGAGCACCCGTCCATCCTTGCTGATCAGGTACTTGCCGAAGTTCCAGATGGGCACGTAACCGCTGTCGCTGAGGAACTCATAAATCGGCGATCGGCCGGCGCCGGCTCTGACCACGCTCTTCTCGAACATCGGGAACGACACGTCGTAGGTCAGCTTGCAGAAATCGGCGATTTCCTGCGCGGAGCCAGGTTCCTGCTCACCAAAGTCGTTGCTCGGAAACCCGAGCACGGCAAATCCCTTTGGCGAGAGTTCGCGGTGAAGCGCTTCCAGTCCCTTGTACTGCGGCGTGTAGCCGCAGTAGCTTGCCACATTGACGGCCAGCGTCACCTTGCCGCGATAGTCGCCGAGGTCGGCAGGCTTGCCGAGCAGCGTCTCGGTCTTGAAGTCGTAGAACGAAGGCACTGGACGGCCTCCTTGTGAGCCCTGAGCCAGGGCGGCGGCCGAAACGATCAGCGAGAGGCCGAGCGCGGGAAGCAGGTATCGCATGCGCGCATTATCCGCGATTTCAGCCGCAGATGCAGCCTAGTGCACCGTTTCCGGTGCACTCGGGGGCTCAGGGGGCAGCGCCTGGATGACCCGTCGGTGGGCGAGCAGCACGGCCGGGTCGTTCTGGACGGCTCGATCGTAGCGCTGCTCGAACGCGGATCCGTCCGGCACCGGTCGAAGGAGCGCGCGGATGTGTGAGGAGACCACGGACACGTCCGACACACCAGGGGGTTCCTCGGCAGCGACCAGCTCGTCGACACGCACGAGGACCGTCGAGATCTGGTGCAGCCAGGCGAACTGATCATGCCGCAGCGCGAGTTGCAGGAGTTCGGTGGCAGACACGCGGCCGTGTACGACCTCATACTCACGCCGCTCGGCCTCGAGCAGGTTGCGGTGCAGCTCGAGCAGCGGCGTGCGCAACTCGATCAGCTGTTCCCGCGGTGTCAGCAGCGGAGGGATCCGTTTCGCCACGTCCTGATCATTTCACTGTCAGCGCGGCATTCACAAGCGCTCGAATGGCGCCAACCCCAGCCACGCTGCGACTGTCGATGAGCCCGGTCGGCGCGACCAGCACCACCGACGGCTTCAGCGAGAGTCCATAGGCCTCAGCGATTTGCGTGTCGCCCTCGAGGATGATGTTGGTGACGTGGTGGCCCATCACCTTCATCTCGACGGTCTGCGCCGAGCCGCTGCAGACGACGGCGACGCGCAGGTGTTCGCTGGTGCCACTCTGCCACCCTTCGATGTCGGGCCACAGCTCCTGACACGCCGGACAGTGGGCGCTCATGAAGATCAGCGCCGCGCTCCGGCCGTTGGCGGTGAGCGAGGTGAGCGACGCGCGGTCGCCCTCGAGGAGGGGCAGATCGAAGGGGGGAGCCAGGCTCCCGATCGACAAACCACCGGCGCCGAGGTCCTGGACCGGTGCCTTTTGATGCCGGCGCAGCTCGGTCTCGAGCATGCCAATGCGCCGGGCGTGCCGGCGGTTCTCGTTTCGTAAGCGACCGACCGCCACGCTGAGCGCGGCCAGGATCAGCAGCAGCAGAGCGGCGGCCACTCCGAGAATCCGCTCGCGTCCGGCCAGCCTCGTCCATTCTCCGACCGCGGTCACGACGCCGTCACCTGGCCCCACCCCGGCCACAAAGATCACCAGGGCGAGCAGGCACACGTTCCGGATGAGGGTCGTCGGGCCTATCGGCTCGGCGGTGGTCGCGCCGAAGCAGGCGCAGTCGGCCGGCGTCCCGCGCGCCATGACGATCGCGGCTGCGACCGTGAAGACGATGAGCAGGACGCCGCCGACCAGGAGTGCGGCGGCCGCCAGCGGTGTGAGCAGCAGGGCGATGCCGACGCCCAACTCGGCCAGCGGAATGAGGATGGTCGCAACAGAGGTGGCCGCGCCGGTCACGCCGAAGGCGACGAGCGTGGCGGCAAAGCCGGGCCGATCACGCAGCTTGGCGACCCCGGCGACCAGGAAGACGAGCGCGAGCACGAACCGGGCAGCGAGGACAAACAGCACCATGGTGCAGTCAGCCGCAGATCGGGCGCAGGCGCGTCGGCATCAGAACACGTCGAGGTCGTGTGCCTCGATCACCTCTCCGTCCCACCGCTGCCGGATCTCGCTGAGCGCTTCTGCCTCGCTGCCGGAGTCTCCGCAGTTGGTCCCCACCTGGTCGCAGCCCGGGTTGGCGCGGTGGTAAAGCACGAGGCGCCTGGGCCGACTCACCTTCGCGATAGCCGCGAGTTCCTCGGTGGACGTGTGGTAGGCGCGACGGTAGGCCTGCCATGGGGGTGTCACTTTCGCCGTTGACCCCATCGTATAGACCTCGAAGATCAGGAGATCGCAGCCGTCGCAGGCTTGGGTCAGCGCATCAGAAGGCCGGGCATCGCCCGAAATCACGACTGTCCGGTCCGCTGTCTGCACGCGGTATGCGAAGGCCTTCCAGGCGCCGTGCTCGACCGGTATTGCGGTGACGGTGACGTTGTCGTCCTTGAACACCTCGCCGCCCGCGATCTCATGCACGTTCACCTTGTAACCGTTGGGTGTCGCCGGTTGCAGGTCGTGGAGTCGATGGTCGATGTCCTCGGCCCATCCGGCCATGATGCCGTCGACCATCGTGCGCGAGCCGGCTGGCCCGTACAACTCGAGCGGCGCTTGTCTGCCCATCACCCAGGGGGTGAGGACGAGGTCCGGAAGACCCATCGTGTGGTCGGAGTGGAGGTGTGTGAGGAACACCGTGCGCAGGTTGACCGAGTCGAGCGCGGCAATCCCGGTGCGTCGAGCCTGCATCGCGCGTCGCACGACGCCCGCCCCGGCGTCGATGAGGTAGGCCGACCCGTTGACGACGACAGCGGTGGCGGGACCGGAGCGATCGGGATCTGGCAATGGCGTCCCGGTGCCCAGAAACACCACCTGGGTGCCGCTGGCGGGCGTGCCGGGGGCCGTTGCCGCGGGTGACGGCGACGAGGCTGGTGCCGTGCTCGTCGGTGCCGGTCCGGTGCCGCAGGCAGCACTGGTCATGGCGAACAGGACAGCGAGTGTGCAGAGAGTGCGCATGGTGTCGGCCCGATGCTACCGCATGTCGCGCTATCCTCAGAGAGCGTGGCGCTCATAGCAATCGCGGCGGTGTACGTGGCGCTGTTCGCCTGGTACATCCGCGCGACCTTCATCGGTCAGCCCTACTGGGACATGCTGTCGATTATCACGCGGTACCTGCAGTACCAGCGTGACGGCAACGTCTGGTCCTACCTCTGGGAACCGCACGTCCAGCATCGGCATGTGTGGATGCGCCTGCTGACGGCCTTTGATGCCCAGGTATTTTCGGGTGTCGCGCTTCCGTTCGTGCTCACCGCGACGCTCTGCCAGGCGGCGGCGGCGCTGGTCCTGTGGCGCGCCGTGCGACGAGCCGAGCCCGGTGATACCGGCATGTGGACGGCGTGTCTGGCGCTGATGCTGACGCTGACCGCGGTGGCCGCGGTGGATTGCGCCCTGCCGATGAACGGGATTTATCCGCAGACCGTGATGTTCAGCGTACTGGCGATCACGCTCTTCGACAGCGGGGATCGGGCGACGGATGCGGGGCTGACGCGACGTCGCGTGCTGGCGCTGCTGGCGGCGATGGCCGCAGCGTTCGGCAACGCCGCGGCGTTGTGCCTGTGGCCGATCCTGCTTGGCCTGGCGTGGAAGACGCGCGCAGGTCGCACGTGGGTCGTCGCCATCGTGGTGACGGCCGCGGTGTTTGGCTCCGCCTACCTCTATCGTCTGCCCGGAGTGGCGCTGGGCTCGGGTCAAGCCTCTGGCGCGGTGTCGGCCGACCAGTTACTCCGGATCGCTGACTATTTCTTCACCTACCTCGGTTTGCCCTGGACCAGATCCGGCGCGCTCGCGGGGGTCGGGACGGCCGTCGGCGTTGTCTGTTGCGTGGCCGGCATCGGCGCACTGCTCCGGGCGCTGCTCCGCCCCATTCCGTCGAGGCTCGATCGCCTTGCTGTCTCGCTGATTGCCTTCACCCTCGCCACGGCGGTGCTTGCCGCGGTCGGCCGCTCGGGCGTGGACGCCGATCTGCGCGTCCCGGTGCGGTATTCAGTCTTTGTCGCGCTGATGCACGTCGGGTTCGTGCTGCTCGCGTTGCCACGGGTGGTTGCGCGCTGGTCTTCAGTCGACCAGCGACGCCGCGTCTATCAGGTCGTTGTTGCCGTGGCGGTGCTGCTCACGGTGCAGCAGTACGTTTCAGGAGAGGCCGCCCGCGCCACGACCACCTCCATGCGCGCCGTGCTTGCACGATTCGCGGCCGGCGAAGAAACCGAGGATATGAGGACGGTGGTTTACGTCGATCTGACACAGGCGCGTCGGGACCTCAACGCGATTCATGCGGCTGGGCTTTACCGGGAAGCTCGCTGACGCTGGCAGGGACCTTGCTAAAGTGGCTGGGGTGGCAATCCACGAGGAGCGATGAGATGAAACGACCGATGATTCTGGTCCTGCTGATGAGTGCGGTCCTCTCGACCGCCTGCGCGTCTCGGACAATCAACCAGGTGCTGGCCGATCCGGGACAGTACCGCAACAAGGAAGTGAAGCTGACGGGCGCAGTGGTGGACAGCTACTCACTGGTCGGCCGGGGCGCGTATCGCATCGACGATCGCACCGGGCAGCTCTGGGTTGTCTCCGACCAGGGCGTCCCCAGGCAGGGTGCCCGAGTGAGCGTCAAGGGCACGGTGCGCGAAGGGTTCAACCTTGGTGAGCTGGGTGGTCGAATCGGCCTGCCGGCCGGCATCGGTGCGGGCGTCGTCATGATCGAGAACTCGCACAAGGCCCAATAGGTCAGGGCAGCCTATCAGGGCAGGCTGTCAGGGGAGTTTCAGGAACTCCCGCAGGCGCTCGACCTCATCGTCGAGCGCCGCCTTGAAGGCTCGTCCCCGAGGCGGCGTGCCGGTCACATAGCCGAACGACGCTTCCAGCGTTCGGGTGCTGGTCACCCCGACATTCGCCCACCCGATGACAGTGTCACGCCATAGCAGCGGCAACGCGTAGTAGCCGCGCTCGCGCTGCACCGGTGGCACGTAGGCCTCGAATCGATACTTCCACCCCCAGAGCATTTCAAACCGGTCGCGGTCCCAGACGACTGGATCAAACGGCGTCAAGAGGCGCACCTGGTCGGAGACGCGCCGGTGTTCCAGTGACTCCGTCGCGGGCCAGAACCAGTCGACGCCGTCGACGCGCGCGTGCGCAAGTCGGGTGAGCGCGCGGGTGATCGCGCTTCCGAGCTCATCACGCCACTGGGGCGTCGCGTACCTGAGGCGCCGCGCCACCTTCGACAAGCCCTGTCGCGAGAGCGGGGCGTATTTGCCGACCAGCACGTCGATCAGGCTGTCGAGACGCCGCGCCCTGTCCTGCGCGGTGCCGCGGGTGGCGAGTGCCGCGCCCATCGCGTAGGTACGTATCCCGCCTTCACGGGCCGCGATGCGGAGCAGGCCGCGATAGTGCATGAGGTCGAGAATCTGCGTCGTCGCCTTCGAGATGCCGCCCCAGTCGTTGGTGACCAGGCCGTGGCCGAACTGTCGATCCAGCTCGCGTGGGTGCACCTGGCCGTGGTGCTGCACGAAGGCCAGCACGCCGCGCGCGCGAGCTCGCTCGGATGACGTCCACGCTCGAATACCTCCGCGCGGATGCATGAGGTCGTAGACAGCACGGCTCACGAACCCGTAGTTGATGAAGGTGTCTTCCTCGACGCTGAGACTGGGGTAGTGTCGCTCGAGGTCACCCGCCTGGTAGCCGCGCACCCGGTGGCGCAGTGTCAGGTCCTGCGCGCGGGCCGGTGCACGGATCGGATCGGCCTGGACGAACCCCAGCTTCTCAATGGCTCGCCGGAGTGTCGTGGGTGGAAACAGGGACCTGTCGACGGCAAAGGTGCGGAGTGTCGCGCGGGTGAGTTGCATAGGCTGAGGGGGCGCGCGGCAGCGCTACAACTCGCGGGTCATCTCAATCATGGTGCGCCTGAAGCCGCGTGCGGCGAACAGACGCTGGGCGTCGACGTTCTGCTCGGCGGTCCAGAGCACGACTCTCGGGGCGCCTTCTTCGCCGAGCCAGGCCAGCGCGGCGTCGATCAGCGCCGTGGCGACTCCGGCGTGTCGGGCCTGCGGATCGACCACGACGTCGTGAATGAATCCAGCCGGTCCACGCAGCTCCTTCCATGACAGTGGTTCCAGCCCCGCGTAGATGTATCCGACCACCGCGTCATCGCGCTCGGCGACCAGCACGACCACGTCTGGCTCGGAGAGCTGCGAACCGAGAAACCACGCGTAGCCACCTTCCGGGTGTTCACCAGGTGCGAGAAACCGGCGCTCGTCCAAACCGTAATGCAGCCTCATCAGACTGGCGCCGAGGCGTCCGAGGGTGGGGAGGTCTTTCTCGGCAGCCTTCCGAACAGTGAGTGACATATCCGAGTCTCACACGGCCGACGAGCCGGCACAAAGCGGGTCTTTTGAGCTGGCTTCGACGTATCATCATGGACGCTGGTGCGCCCGTCCTCTGTCCGTCGGTGAACATCTTTCTCCTACGAGCCCTTCGCATCGTGATCAGCGCCGATTCCGACCCGGCGCGACAGGTGCTCTTCTCGAATCTGATGCAGGCGCGTCCCGAAGTCAGGCTGGCGTTTCGACTGCACGAACGCATCAAGGGCACGCGGGCGTCGGCGCTCCTCGTGTCGCTGTACGGCCTCGCCTACTTTCTCCGGATCAGCCCCCCGCACGCAGACCGCGCGCGTGTGATCGCCGTCGCCAAGCATGTGAACGCCAGGCGCCAGGTCGCCCGCGTGGCGGCATGGCTTGGACCGGACATCTGCGCGCACGTGCAATCCGGTGCTTCCCTCGATCTGCTGTCCAACCTGGCGTCCCTGCTCGTCTCGCCGAAGTCCAGGATCGCCCGGGTCCTGCGGATCGTGCGTGTGCTCGACCGGCGACACGGTTTTCTGGTGGCCTGTCGAGGCGCAGCCGCGGTTGCGTGGTACGCGCGCAGTCGAGCCATCCTCACGGCTCGCTGCCCTGGCGCCGTGCTGGTGTCGAGTGACTCGAATCCCGAGGAGGTCGGTTTCACGGCCGCCGCTCAGGCGCTCGGCGTGCCACGGGTGTTTGTGGCGCACGCATACCCGACGCCGTTCTCCCCGCCTCTCCGCTTCGACCTGTCCATCCTCGAAGGACAGGCAGCGGTCCGCGCGCGCGAACGCCGTGGCCCGATCGGCGGAGGGGTGGTGTTGGCTGGTGTGGAAGGAGCGTCCGTTCCGCTTGATCCGGCGCGCATCGATCGCAGGAGTCCCGTGATCGGGATTTTTGCGCCCAAGGCCCTGTCGTGGACCACGCTCGCATCGATCGTCGAGGACTGCAGGCGACGCTTCAGCGCCCGGCAGATCGTGATTCGCTGGCATCCGAGCCGCCTCGATCCGGCCAGGCACCTCCATCGGCTTGGCGACCTGTCGGGGATCGAGGAGTCGCCGATGTCTGCCGCGCTGCCTGATGTCGCTCGCCAGTGCGACTGGGTGATTGCCGACGAGAACAGCAACGTCCACCTGCCGGTACTGAAGCTGGGTATCCCGACCGTCGCGGTGAAGCGACTCGGCCTTTACCCGGAGAGTCGCGCCGACATGTACGGCTTCGCCGCCGGCGGCATCGTCTTTCCCCCCGTCGCGTCGGTCAGAGACGTTGAGCCGCAGGCGTTCAAGGCGTTCTTCGCCGACGGCTGGGTCGATCGCTTTCGGCAGTACGACGCGTCTTATCTCCGACCCGAAGACGACGTGGCTGCGGAGGTGCGGCAGGCGGTGTGGCGCCTGTTCGACGAGGCGCCAGCGAAGGCCAGCTGTGCCTGAGATGCGATCGAGCGCGCTCGATTCGACGCCAGCCGAAACCGAACGGCAGCGTACGAGCTGGAAGGGGCGCGTCGCCACCATCCTCAGCATCGTCATCAGCGGTGGGCTGCTGGTGGTGCTGTACCGCAGCCTCCACATCAGCCTCGTTACCGACGCGCTGCTGCACGCCGACAAGACCTGGCTGCTCGTGTCGGTGGGCATGATTATCCCGATCACCGTGCTGCGCGCCGTCCGCTTCTACTGGGTTGCGCCGGCCGGCTCACTCCCTGGCACGGGAGAGGCGTTGCGCCTGACGCTGGTCGCCTCGGCGCTCAACGTATTCCTGCCGGCCAAGGCCGGCGATCTGATCAAGAGCTACTTCGTTGCCACGCGCAGCGACACTCCTGCCGGTGTCGCCCTGTCGATCGTCGTCTACGAGCGACTCTGCGACATGTTCGGCCTCATCGCGTGGTGTCTGGTCGGGTGGGTGGTGGGAAGGCCGCAGATCGCGGGGATCAACGCCGCGTTCTGGTTGATGCTCGCCGTGCTTGGCACCGTGTGTTTCGTGCTCATTTCATCGGAGCGTGCGGCGACATGGGTCGAAGCCGCCGCGAAGTGGGCGCTCGTGCATCACCGGCTGAAGAAGCTCAGCAACCTCTCGGGAGGCTGGCTCGGCCTGTTGAAGGCGATCCGGGGACGCCGACGCTTCATCGTGTCGTATTCGCTCGTGCTGTGGCTGGCGCACCTGTTCCAGATCTGGTTGTTCAGCGTCGCACTGTCGGTCAGCATCCCGTTCACGGTGTCGGCCAGCCTCTCGGCCGTTGCCCTGATGGCCGGGCAGATTCCGCTGACCTTTGCAGGTCTGGGTGCGCGCGATGTGGCGCTGGTGGTGCTGCTGGCCCGTTACATGACGCCGGAGATGGCCGCGGCGATGGGCCTGTTGATCTCGACGCGGGGCCTGCTGCCGCCACTGCTGGGCCTTCCCGTGATGCGCCCGTACTTGTCATCGACAATCGATGATGCGCGGACATGGCGCCGACGGATGGACGCGATCTAGTGACGAATCGGGTGTTTCTGGGCGCGATCATCGTTGTCGCGCTGGCGTTGCGGCTGTACCTGGCCGTTGACGTGCCGTACATCCACGACGAGGAAAACAACGCCATCCCGCTGGCGGGCACGATCTCGTTCCAGCCCGGTTCGCTGCATCTGCCGCTGCGCGGCGAAAATCACGGCGCGCTGCCTGCGTACGTCGTGAAGGTGAGCAGTCTGCTCTTTGGCACGTCGAGGCTCGGATACCGTGCGCTGCACATCCTGCTCAGCCTTGTGACCGTGGTGCTCATCTATCGACTGGCCAACGACTGGTACGGACCAGTAGCGGCGCGATGGGCGGCGGCGCTGCTGGCGTTCAACGAGTACTACCTGCCGATCTCGGCGAGGGCAACGGCGCACGTGCCCTACCTGCTGCTGGTGGTCGTCGCGCTCTATGCGTTCAGCCGGTTCCTGTCGTCGCAGAAGCCAGCGTGGCTTTACGGCGCCGGCGCGGCGGTGGGCCTGGCGTTCTACTGCAAGGAGCACGCGGCACTGCTCGTCCCGGTGTTCCTGCTGACGATGCTCCATCCGCGACTGCGGCACTGGCTGCGGCGTCCGCAGCCCTACGTAGCGGCGCTGGTCTTCACGGCGTTCCTGGCGCCCGACTTCTACTGGAACGCGACGACCTCGCCTGAGACCATCGTTGACTATGGCAACCAGCCGGCGCTCCAGGCGCGCTATTCCAATCACCTGCGGCGGGTGGGGGGCATCGGCTTCTCGCCGTATCCGCTGATGTTCTACGCGAGGTCGGCGGTACTGCCGTTCTACGCGCAGGTCGTCGGCCGACCGCTCACCGACGAGACGAAAGAGTACTCGTCGATCAATCCCGTGCTGGGTCTGCTGCTTCTCGGGTGCGTGGTTGCGACCGTGTTCGTTCGCCGGTCCGACCTTCTTCGCGTGTTCCTGCTCGTCGCGTTCGGGTTCGTCTTCCTGCTGTTCACGTTCATCGCCAAGGGGGACCCACCGGGTCGCCTTGATCCCGTCAGCTGGATCTGGGTGGAATCGACCATGTTCCCGGCGATTGTGCTGGCCGGTGCGCTTGTCGCTGCGTCGGCCTGGCGCACCCGAGTGGCGTTGTCGGTCGGTCTGGGGCTGGCGCTCGTCTACGGCGTCGCGCAGGTGCTGATCGTCGGTACGTAGGCCGGGTCCGTCTTGTCCGCCGTAGCCTTGGCGAAGGCGGAAGGACCCGGCGTGACATCGCTCGTACCGGCGGGTCGTTCCGACCCGCCCTACGTACATTACGTAGGCCGGGTCCGCAGGACCCGGCGTCAGGGCTGACCGATCGTTGTGGACGTTTCCACGCTGTAGCGTCGATAGTTGGAGAACTCCGAGATGCCGCGGAGGCGGAGGCGGCGGAGCAGGAGAACGCGCGCGCTCGCCGTCCAGGTTACTTCGGCTGGCATCCATGCCTCGCCGTTGACGTAGCGGCGCTGGTAGGTGGCCACAGTACCCTTGTGCACTCTGGCCAGCAGGCCGAGGCCGAACGACAGCGTATCCACCGCTTCGATTTCCACCCGTACCAGCTCGTAGTCCGACTCGCTGATCCACGCCTTCGCCTTGAAGTGCCTCATCACCTTCCCATCGTCGGTCAGGGGTCTGGCGTTGGGTTTGGGGGTGAGCGTGGCGTAGATCGTGTCGCGACCGTCGATCGGCTCGCGCTTTACCATCGTGATGTCGAACACCCTGAAGATGTCCTCAACCGCCGCTGAGTATTCCTGGCGTGCTTTGTCGCCCTCGCGCGCCTGCTTGCGCTGCTCCGACGCGACGCCTTGTTTCCGAGCGTAGTCTTCGACCTTGCGGCGGCGTTCAGCGTCCTGTTTGGCGAGCTTGTCTGGCGGGGTTGGGCGTCCGTCCTGTTCGATCAGGCGGACATAGCGAGCTTCGCCCGGGAGACCGGGATAGATCTCGAAGATCTTGACCGACTCGTCGGTGACGCGCCCCTGTCCGTTGACCTTCTGTTCGACTCGTCGCTCATTGAAGACGTACCCGCTCTGCCGCTCCTCGTCAGTGGCGAGATGCTTCTTCACTTCGGCGGCGAAGGTGTCGAAGTCGGGGAGCGGACGGTCCTGCGCCTGCGGCGCCAGGGGCGTCGCGATGAGGGCGAGCATCACCAGTGCGATGCGCATATCGCGATGCTATCAGGTGCAGGGGCTGGCCCCGCTCAGCTAGGCCGCCCGGCTGACCGAGCGCGTGCGGGCCGAGAAGCTGTCGGGCCGGGCTACGTCCCAGGCCTTGCCGAGACTGCCGCCCACCGAGGAGTGCAGCAGTACGCCGGGCTCGAGGGGCGGATAGATGTCGTTGTAGCTCTTCACTTCGCCGGAGTTGACGCGCCGCATCACGTACCACGGCTTCAGCGCGCCGGGGTCCTGCAGCCCGGCGGCTCCGAGGACTTCGAAGAAGCTCTTCACCGTCTCGCGGTGGAAACGCGCGACGCGGGTGGACTTGTCGCCGACGTGGAGGCCGTGCACGAGCTCCGGATTCTGCGTCGCGATGCCGGTGGGGCACTCATTACTGTTGCAGCGAAGCGCCTGGATGCAGCCCAGCGCGAACATCATCGCTCGCGCCGCATTGCACATGTCGGCGCCGAGTGCGACTTTCGTCGCGATCTGGAACCCGGTGTTCACCTTGCCCGAGGCGATCAGGCGGACCTGGTCGCGAAGGCCCGCGCCGACCAGTGCGTAGTGCACGAACGACAGCCCCTCGTTGAGAGGCGTACCGACTGAGTCGGAGAACTCGATCGGCGCTGCGCCGGTGCCGCCTTCGCCGCCATCCACCGTGATGAAGTCGGGGACGATGCCCGATTCCAGCATGGCCTTGATGATGCCGAAGAACTCGTGGCGTTTGCCGACGCACAGTTTGAAGCCGACGGGCTTGCCCCCGGACGCCTCGCGCAGCAACTGCAGGAACTGCAGCAGGCCGATCGGTGTGCTGAACGCGGTGTGTGCGGGTGGCGAGAGGACGTCCTTGCCAGGCTCGACGCCGCGGATCTGGACGATCTCCGGTGTGAGCTTGGCGGCGGGCAGGATACCGCCGTGTCCGGGCTTGGCGCCCTGCGAGAGCTTCACCTCGATCATCTTGACGTTCGGCAGTGCCGCGCGCTCGGCGAAGGCGTCCGGGTTGAAGCGTCCGTCCGCTGTGCGGCAGCTGAAATAGCCGGTGCCGATCTGCCAGATCAGGTCGCCGCCCGGTTCCAGGTGGTAAGGGCTGAGGCCGCCCTCGCCGGTGTTGTGGGCGAAGCTGCCCATCCGCGCGCCGGTGTTGAGGGCGAGGACCGCGTTCTTGCTGAGCGAGCCGTAGCTCATCGCCGAGACATTGAAAATCGACGCCGAGTAGGGCTTGGTGCACGCGTTGTTGCCGACCACGATGCGACTGCGCGCGTGATCGGGTTCGACTGGAGCCAGCGAATGGTTGATCCATTCGTAACCGACGGCGTAGACGTCGCGCTGCGTGCCAAAGGGCAGCGTGTCGAGTTCGCCCTTGGCGCGCTGGTAAACGACCGATCGGTCGTTGCGACTGAAGGGGCGGCCGTCGTGGTTGCTCTCGACGAAATACTGATTGATTTCCGGCCGGATCTGCTCGAGCAGGTAACGCCCGTGACCGATGAGCGGAAAATTTCGGCGCACGGCCTGCCTGGTTTGCAGCATGTCGGCCACCCCGCGGACGATCAGGGGGACGATGACCAGGAGCGACCAGAGGACGGGCGGCCAGACCAGGGCCACCGCCGCGACGAGTGCGAGCGTGCCGGCGGACACGGCCAGGAAGGCATGGCGCATACGTTCATGAATCGGCAGTGGGGCGCGCAGAGCGCAAACTGGCGGTGCAGGAGTGGGAATGTCGCGTGGCCTGCCAACCTCATGATGAGAGCTCCTGAACAGCGCGAACACCCTCCTCGAGTGACGACATGCGGAGGTCGTAGAACTGCAGCCGCCGTGCCCAGTCCACGAGTCGTTCAACGTTCTGGCGATCGAGCACGTCCGGCAGGACGAGCGATTCGTCCAGCAGACGCCTGAGTCCCTGCGCAGGGCTCAGTGGGTTGACGAGGGTCTCGGAGCCCGCCTCATAGTGTGGAAACACCACCCACCTGACAGGCAGCGGCGCCTGGTCTGCTGGACACCGGGATTCGGGCCGCGGTGGTAGATACCGGACCGGCTGCCGGTCTTCTCGGAGATGCTCGTCGAGTGTGCTCAACTCCGGATACAGACCCAGCAGGGGCGTGATGCTGCCTGGCTTGATGGTCATTGCCAGCGGCACAGGGCGGACATTGAGCGAGATCCCTTCGAGAAGCGCGATCTCATCCGAAAAGTAGATGCCGCCGCTCCGCACCAGGGCCGCCGTCAGTGTCGTCTTCCCTCGACCGGCCGATCCAGGCAGGAGCAGGGCGCCATTCCCCAGGAGCACCACGCCGGCGTGGAGTTCCATGAAATACGCGTGACGCGCCACGGCGAATGTCCTGAGGAGAAGCTTCAGCGCGGGCACCATCATCGCGGTGGCACTGTGCCAGGCAACCGGCATGAGACCGTCGAAGATGACGCAGCCACCGTTGGACTCGCGGAGGTGAAGAACGACGTCTGGGGCCGAGGCTGCCTCAGTCTCGAGATGGACGAGGACGGGATGGACGAGAGCGTCCAGTGCTGGTGACAGCGACAGTCGGAACGTTGTACCGACCATCCGGTAGTAGCGCAGGACCGTCTCGGCATACAGCGGCGCACTTGCCGCCGCGGTCAACACCTCATCGCTGCTCAACGTCACCACGCGGTCAGGAGTTCCAAAGCGCCGTCGGCGGCGCTGAAGAGCGATGTCGTCGGCCTGTTGGGCGAGAGCGTCTGGATCGAGCGCGACGAATGCGTCGCGGTCGTGACTCACGACGCCAATGGCCGTCCCGGTTGCGGCGGGGGAGCGTCTGAACATCTCCCGCAGTTCGCTGTTGGTCAGCAGGCACGCGAGCGCTTCGCTGAGCGACGTCTGCCCCGGACCGGGCACCTCCGGATCGAGGACATGCCCGAGGCCGAACCAACGGCGCAGCGTCGGGTAGACGTGATGCTCAGCCGCTGCTCGGGTCAACGTAAACGTCTGTGCGTAGGCATCTACCAGACCGTCAAGGGACACGCCCTCCTCGAGAAGGCACCAGAGCAGTGTCGCGGAGGCGTTCAGCGTGTAGAGTTCCTGCCGTAGTTCTGAGAAGAGAACGCCTTCGTCGCCGAGCACGAACAGGCGGACGTCGCCTGCCACCATCAGGGGCCTCATAGCGCTGCCCTCCGATCGGCATCACCACCGTTCGTCGCGACAGCCCTCAGCTGGGCCAGTGCTCGAGCGACGACGTCGAGCGGGCCTCGCGGGGCCGCAAGGACGATGGCCTGCGGGCGGGCACGCGTGAGGACGCGAGCGACGAGCGAGAACTGCTCGTCGAGGGTTGGGGCCGGTGCGGCAGGGTCGATAGAGTCCATGGGGCTCACGACGCGAAGCTGCGCAATCTGCTGCGGGTCGATGTCATCGAGCCACGAAGTCGGCGTGAATCGGTGCCTCCGCCCGTCGATGCACAGCGCGGACAGGTCGATGAGCAGCTTGCTGGCGGATCGGGCGCACAGACGGTTGAGAAACTCCGTTTCGACGAGGGTCCCGGACACTGTGAGTCGCGACGAGCCGTTTTCGATCAGCAGTTGGCGTCCGCAGCGTTCCACGACGTCGTTGATGCGATCGATGACCAGATCGAGGTTGGGCGCAGTCAGCGAGATCGGGATGTTCATGCCGAGGTCGATCTCGCCGGCGCGGCTGAATCCCAGAGGATGCGTGAGCCACAGCGCGTCCGCGTCTCGAAGCACGGCAGCGCAGGAGGCGAGCTGTCGCTCGTCGACTGGGTCCGGACCACCGAGTGAGAGGCTGCTGCAGCGAACGATGAGCGGGGACCGTGCCGCCAGCCAACGCAGCCGATGCGGTGTCGAGGTGTAGAAGTGTTCGGCTTGCACCTCGACGCAGCCAACGTCGATCGCGTGGTCTTCGATCCAGGGATCGAACCTCGAGTCGTAGCACACGCCGAACACGCGCGGACGATCACTTACCATACCCTGCAGATGCTCCCGGGTTCGTCAGCCACGCACACGTCTCCTCGCCCACTTGAAGACCTGCCGCCGGTGCTCGTTGTCGGCCTTGGCTGGTTGGGGACTGCCGTCACCACGCAACTCCTCCAGGGTGGCGCCCGGTCGTTGTTCTTGCTCGACCTCGATACCCGCGGTCAATCGGCATCGAGCGACGGGTCGGTCCGTAACCAGATCGCCGACGCCATCGAACGATCTGGTGCGGTGATCAGCTGCAGCGATGCGCAGAGTGGCACGCCGCTGGACCTGGCGAGTCTCTGCGAGGCCCGCCACGTGCCATTGATTGCGTGCGAGCTGACCGACACCGGCGCGCGGCTGCAGATTGTCACCCCTCGTGTACCCGGCGCTGGCTGCGTCTCCTGCGAGTGGGAGCACCGCGCGAGACGCGACCCGCTCGAGGCGGCCGTCCTTCGGGACCTGAGTCAACAGTCGTTTGTCCGCGTGCCGTGGCGATACCGACACGCCGCGGGCGACGTTGCGCGGGCTGCGACGTTCACTACGCTGGCTCTGGCCGACGTCGTCCGGGCTGCGAACGCCGGGATGGCGGCGGATGCTCGCGTACACGTCCTCGATTTTAGCGAACGCACCGCCACGGCCCATCCTGTTTCTCGGCACTTCGCGTGCCGCCAGTGCTTTCCGCGCCGCTCATCGACGATTGACACGCTCAGGGACGAGACGCACGAACACTGGGCATCTGAGTGGGCGTCGGTCTCGCCGCCGCGGAGTCTCCTCGAGCTCGGGACCGGCCTCCGGCCGCTGATTGATCGGAACTGCGGTCTGTTCGAGCGAAGCGTGACGAGTGGGGCTCACGAACGGCGGGCGATTGGGTCCCTGCTCGCTGAGCGTGGCGTCAAACCTGACGACACGCCCTTCATGGATGCGGCGTATGCGCGAGCCGTGCGCGTGCGTGTGCTCGGATCGAGGCGTGACCTCGTCGTCACGGGTGGATTCGATTTCCAGGACGCGGAAGCGGCGATGACGCTGGCGCTGATCGAGGGGCTGGAGCGTCTGGCGGCTCTCGAATACGTCGATCCGTCGCGTGTCGTGCGCGCGACCTATGCCGACGTCGACCGCGTCGCCGTCGATCTCCGCGAGCTCGGAGCCTTCACCGAGGAGCAGTTCGTCGACCCACGGGTTCCGGTGCGCCGATTCGATCCTCACGCTGAGATGAGCTGGATCTGGGGTGTCAGGCTCTCGAGCGGCCAGCCGGTGCTGATGCCGCTCGATGTGGTGAACGGCACGCCGCATGCGTCAATCATCCACGCCAACAGCAGCGGCGCCGCCTGCCACTCCAGCCTGCATCATGCGGTTCTCAATGGTCTCTATGAAGTGATCGAGCGAGATGCGTTCATGACGACGTGGCTGAACCAATCGTCACGTCCGCGAGTGGAGTTGAGCAGCGAGGATCCCGATCCGTACGGTCTCCGCAGCGCCTTTGGTGACCTGGCCTTTCGGCTGACGCACGTCGATATCACGACCGACGTGCACGTGCCGGTGATGATGGCCGTGCTCGAAGACGAACGTGATCCCGACCTGTTCATGATCACGATGGTGGGGGGGATGTCGAAAGCACGCGTGCTGGAGAAGCTGTACCGGGAGATCACCCAGTTCGTCTACCCGCACCTGACTGACCCGTCGCACTATCGGACGGCCGTGAGTCAGAGCATGGATCCATGGGATGTGCGCCGGTTACCGGATCACCTTGGCTTCTATCAGGACAGCAGAAAGCGGCCTGTGACCGCCTTTCTGACGGCCTCTTCTGAGCGGCACGCGTTTGCGGAGCAGAGCGCGGTCGAGAACCTTGCAGTCGAGGAAGAGATCCGGATGGTGACCTCGCGCATCAATGACGTTGGATACGATCCGATCGTCATCGACTGCACGCTACCGTTGCTGCTCGACCGGGGACTGCGGGCAGTGAAGGTCGTGATCCCTGGGCTGGCGCCGCTGCAGATCGGGCATGGTCGCGCAAGCCCCGGACGCCAGCGGCTTTCTGGCGAGTCGAACCCGTGGCCACACCCGTTCTGGTGATTGGGCGGTAGAGCCGCCCACAGTGGACTAGGCGCTGCCGCAGCCGTTGCTCGGGGGCGTGTACTGCGACTGCGCAGACGCGGACTTCGCGCTCGCCGCGAGTAACAACGCCACGGCTGGCGCGGTTGCGGTCGCCTTCCCAATCTTCGTCAGGAACTTCCGACGCGCCTCGACCTCGTTGGTCTTTGGGCCGCTCTGCTTCGTAGGGGTCTTGGAATCCATGAACGAGAGGGTGCCACGCCACCGCGACCGATGTCACGCACTATTAAATTACAATTCTGATCACGGCTCCGGTGTCGACCGATTCCTATCGTCTCTCTCCGTATTGCGTCCTCATTCCTGGTCCAGACGAGGCATCGGTTACGGTCCTGCACTCGAAGTACGGCAGCCGTTTCGTCCTCGAGGCAGGCGTTCTGGCCGCCCTGCTCGCCGGTTACGGCAGTGCACCAACCAGGCCGCGCGGAATGTCGGCCGCGCAGTGGACGTCCACGATCGCGGCGCTGGTGAGAGAAGAAGTCCTGCTCGACCGGAAGTCTTACCGTCGCCTGGTCTCAGGCAGGCCGTTCAGAAACCGCCTCGATCCTGTCGAACTTGCCCTGCTTCGCGGCGTCAACGAGGGGGGGATCAAGGTAGCCACTGATGGCCCACCGCCCGCAGGGACGAAATCAATCGCACCGAAGTCTTCCAAGCCGCTGAAGACGCATCCACCCGAAGGGAAACTGAAGCCTCTGGCAGATTGGCTCGCGACGCGCCAGTCCGTTCGCACCTATTCAAGCCGGCCTCTGGCGCGCCGCCAGCTCGAACAGTTTCTCCAACTGACAGCGCGCGCGTATGCATGCCTTGACGACTCCACCCTCGGAGCCACGTCAATGCGCAATTACCCCAGTGGTGGGGCCAGATATCCGCTCGAAATCTATCCGGTGCTGCTCAACGTCAGGTCCTTTGACAGAGGCTTCTACTACTACCATCCGTTTCACCATCGCCTCGAGTTCCTTGGTCGCAAACCCCGCTATATCGAAGCGGTGCGACAGGTGGTCAGGATGAGGATGGGACGGCGGGCCGGGGATCTCAGCGAGCCGGCCGTGATCTTTCTGGTGACGGCGGTCTTTCCACGTGCCTGCTGGAAGTACAGCGGCATTCCGTTGCAGTTGATCCTCCAGGAAACCGGCGCCCTGTATCAGACGATGTACCTGGTGGCGACAGCGATGAAGCTGGCGCCGTGCGCCGTCGGGGCGTTTCCCGAGCGGGCGGTCGGCGAAATCCTCGGGCTCGACTCGGCAGAGGAAGCGCAGGTAGGCCTGTTTGCGCTCGGCATGCCAGCAGATTCACCAACGGAACATGTTCCATTGACGATTGAGCACTTCGCCGTGCGTCGAGGCTCCCCGTTCTCGCCAGACCCGTCGCGGCAGAGCGTCGAGCTCGTCTTCGCTGGAGGTCAGAAGGAGACGATCGACGTGCGCGAGCTCAGGCTCGTGCGATCCGGCGGCGTATTGAGCTGCCAGGTGAAGCGCGGCCGGCAACGAGCCGTGTTCACGCGCGAGGCGGACGCGGCCCTCAGCAAGCTGATCACCAAGCGCAACGGCGTCCTTCGATGTCGCCTCGGGACAGCGTCCGTGGTCGTGCTCGTCTGAGGCGACGCTATTGGACCGCTTTGCTGGTCGGGCGGTGTGTCCTCAGCGGACGCGTCAGGATCCAGAGCGGTAACGCGACGTAGTCGTGTCCCCAACGCAAGGGGTAATACAACCAGGCGAGCGCGGCTGGGAGTGCCAGCATCTCGATGTGTTCTCGGCGCGGCAGCAGGAGCGTGCGAGCGACATATTTCGCTCGATTCGGCACCCGTTCGTGCATCTTGAACGGGAACCACCGCACCCACACATGCGTCAGCTCTGGTCGATCGTCCACGAAGAGTCGCTTCGTGATGTCGTCGGCGAGCGGCCCGACACCACGATCGTTGCTGATGGCGTCGCCGAGACTGGTCGACAGCGGAGCGGCCAGGAGCCGGTGCGCGACCTCCACCCCAAGCAGCAGCAGGCGTGCGCACCCCTGTTCTCGTGCGCGAGCCAGCGCCAGATCGACATCGAGACCGATGTCGGCGCTTCGCTCGAGCATCGTGGCGACGTCGCGGATCCAGCACAAGCGCTCCCATTCATGCTTGGCGCCGTGGACGCAGAGCAGCAACAGGAGATCCTCGGGCGCATGCGTCGACACGGGAACTCCAGCGAACGTCGCGCGGCGCGCACGTGAGAACTGCGCGGCGTAGTCCAGATCAATGCCGAGCATGCTGGCGGCGAGGGCCCAGTGCGGCTCCACGACGACGCCATCGTGGTCGCGAATGAACCGGTACTCACACTGATATCGCCGATAGAGGCCGTGCTGGACCGCCGTCATGGGAACTGCGGTGGCGTAGGCGTCCCGGTAGCCGCGGGCGACCAGAACGTCGCACGCTCGCGAGACGTGGTGCGGCTGGACGAGGAAGTCGAGGTCGCCAGGCTGCCGCTGCCCCAGGTCGCCGTACAACATCTCGGCCAGTAGCCCGCCCTTGAACGGAAGCGCAGATATTCCCTCGTCTGCCAGGGCCGACAGGATGGCGTGCAGTTCGGTGGCAAGGTAGGCGTGTTGTTCTCGCGCGGCGTCGCGGTACTGCGTGAGCGCCGTCTGAATCTCGGCCGGGACCAGCGGTTGACTCGACGGTTCTGCGAAAGCGGTGAGCAGGGCCGGGGCAACGCCGTGACGCAGGGCGAGGGCAACCAACTCCGTCCAGTCCACGCCGGCGGTGATGATCTCGGCTACTCTCGCATTCGATGTGGGATCAAACCGCGGGCGTGCACATGCGAGAAGCAAGTCAACTTCCAGCCGTTCGACGATCTCCACGAGGACAGGATGTTACCCCACGGCGAGGTAGTGGCACGACCGCCCGACTTCTTATAGGCTTCCCCTGAAGTCGGGTCGCCCAACAGGAGAACGAGCACCATGCAGATCGCTGTCGGGTCCATTCGGGCTGCGCTCGCCCTCGCGCTGGTCGTCACGCTTCATGGGGCCGTCGCGGGCGAACCGGTTGTCGTCGCGCAAGGGCCTACCGCAGGTTCGCGGGCATTGTGTGTGGCCTTGACGCCCCAGGCGCTCGGCCAGATCACGTCCGCGTCGTACGCCTCGACGAACTCACAGATCGACAACGCCACGCTGAAACACTGTGAGTATCGCGGCGGAGCCAACGTCGTGAGCGTCATGCTCGCCACCGGGCCTGATGCCCGTACGAGGTTCGACACCGCCGCGAAGTTCCCTGGGCTGCAGGCTGTCTCAGGCGTTGGTGATCAGGCGAACTGGCTTCCTGTCCGCGGAATGCTGTCGGTGAGAGCGGGCCAACGAAGTGTCGAGGTCAGCGTCAGCGCTGGACACGGCACCGCGGCGGTGCGACAGCAGATGGCTGTCAAGATCGCGCAGCTCGCACTGGGCCTTTGAGTTGTACGACACCATGGGCGACACCAACCTGACTCTACAGCCGACGATCGAGCAGATGGAAGACTACCGTACGAGCATCGACAACCTGGACGCTGCGCTGATCGCGATCCTCGCCGAACGCTTCCGCCTGACCGAGAAGATCGGACGCGCCAAGGCCCTCGCCGGATTCGAACCGATGGATCCTGAGCGCGAACGTCGGCAGCTTGAGCGTTTCCGGACGCTCTCATCGGCGCACAACCTGGACGTCAACGTAGCGCTGGATGTCATGACGCGGATCATTCAGCACGTGAAAAATCGGCACGAAGTATTGCAGCGCAGTAGCTCGGTGTCGTAGAGAAGCGATCTTCGACATCAGGAAGTTGCGCCGCGCGGGGCAGGCGCCGCAGTTCAGGAACGAGAAGGTGGATCAGAATCGAGGTTCAGCCGCGTGATGTCTCTGGGCGGAGTGATTTTGCGTTGGCTCGCGCCCTGACCGGATCCGGTTGGGCTGCATACGGGTGAAGTTCAGCCCACCAGATGCGGTGCCACGGCCTACGCCGCTCCGGAAACCGGAGAAGCGTAAAAGAGCCCGTCGCTATTGAGGTAATCGATTGGTGCGGAAGAAAGGACTCGAACCTTCACTCCATTGCTGGAACCAGCTCCTGAGGCTGGCGCGTCTGCCAATTCCGCCACTTCCGCACTGAAGAACGTTCCGGGCAGGAACAGACAGTATAAACGGACTTGGTCCGTATCGCTCAATCCCCAACCAGGGCCAACTGCTGAATCAGGTAGTCGACGACGCGCTCGAAGGGGTCGAAGCCGAAGGCCGCAGCCACAGATGGCCGCAGGTTCGAGTTCGCGTTGACGTCGTAGAAGACCCGACGCCCCTCGGGCGACTCGAGATACTCGATGCCGCCGACGTCGAGCCGGGCAGCCCGTGCGATAGCCAGCGCCGTCTCCACCGCGTCCGTGGGAACGTCGGGATAGGGGTAGAACTCCACGGGAGGCGCCGGCGCCAGCTCGGGGATTTCGCACATGCCAGACCCATCGTCGGGGTTGCACACCGGCGACGGGCAGAGGTTGAACCGCCCGTGCGTCTTCACGCGCATCGCATAAAGCAACTCGCCGCCCAGCAGCTCCAGCCTAACGATGCCCTGGTCGGGATCGTGGGGGACGTATTCCTGGAGCAGAAACAGGTTGTCGGGCAGCCAGATGCCGGGGTCCGCGGCAAAGATCGCTCGGATCTGGTCGAGGGATTCGACCACCTGGATGCGGGCGCCACTGCCACCCTGATCAGGCTTGAGCAACGCCGGCCAGGTAATCTCGGCAGCGAAACTGTCGAGAGCGCTGACATCGTTGAAGGTGATCGATCGAGGCGTATCGATCCCGAGGGTGTGCAGAAGCGTGGCCTGTGCGCTCTTGCTCAATTCCAAAGCAAAGACGTCAGCGCCGTTGAGCACCCGCGCGCCCCGACGCTCGAGCGTCCGCATGTACGCCATCGCCAGCGGCACGGCCCTGGCGTTGCCCCGCAGGTAGGCGCTGGGGCTGGCCTGGTTGAAGTAGAGCGCCGCGGACAACGGCATGGTGTTGGTGAAGGCCGCCTGCTTCAGGTCGAACGGGGCAAACGGCACCCCACGTTTCTCGAGCGCGGCAAAGAGCGGCTTCTGCCACTCGGGGTGCTCATGGAGGACGACCAGAGAGGGTTCCATCTCCAGATGTTGACACTGTCGGTCGCCTACCGCCTACTGCCCGCCGGGTCCTTCCGCCTTCGCTGGAGCTACGGCGGACAGGTCGGACCCGGCCTACGTACCGCCGCCTACTGCCTACCGCCTACTGTCTAGTAGCATGAGCCCCGTGAAACTGCACACCCGACTCCTGCTCGCCCTCGTGGCGGGCGCTGTGCTGGGCCTCGTTCTGCACGATCAGGCGGCCACGCCCTGGCTCGCCTGGACGACGGTCAACCTGCTCCAGCCGATCGGGCAGCTGTTCCTGCGCACGATCTTCATGATCGTCGTCCCAATGGTCTTCTCCGCACTGGCCATCGGTGTCTACGAGCTCGGGCGTGGGCACGACCTGAAGGGCGTCGCTGGCCGCACGTTGGTCTACACGGTGCTCCTCAGCACGCTATCGGTCGTCATCGCCGTGGGCATGGTGAACCTGATTCGCCCTGGCGCGCGCATCGACCGCGCGCTGATCCCGGCGCAGAGTGTCCAGTCGATCGAAGCCAGCGCTGCAGCTGCCCGTTCGGTCAGCCAGACGATCGTGGAACTCATCCCGCGCAACCCGCTCGACTCTGCCGTCCGCGCGCTCGACGGCGAAATGCTGCCGTTCATGGTGTTCGCGCTCGTCTTCGGGCTGGCGATCAGTGCCATGCCGCTCAAGAACGATCAACGGCCGGTCATCGTCGAGGTGCTCGAACAGATCTTCGACGCCTGCATGCGCATCGTCCACTTCGCGATGCGGTTCTCGCCGATCGCCGTGTTCGCCATCATCCTGAACACCACGCTCACGTTCGGCAGCACCGTCTTTGCGGCCGTGCTGCTGTATGTGGTGACCGTGGTCGTGGGATTACTCATCCAGCAGTTTGTCGTCTACGGGGTTGCCATTCGCGTCTTTGCCGCGCGGTCCCCAATCGAGTTCTTCAGGCAATGTCGAGACGTCTACCTCTATGCGTTCTCGACGGCGTCATCCAATGCGACGTTGCCGCTCTCCATCGAGGTGGCAGAGACCAAGCTCCACCTGCCTCCTCGCATCGCGCGGTTTGCGCT
The DNA here is from genome assembly GCA_040081265.1 of Vicinamibacterales bacterium. Taxonomy (GTDB): domain Bacteria; phylum Acidobacteriota; class Vicinamibacteria; order Vicinamibacterales; family UBA2999; genus JBEBGV01. The sequence goes on along the minus strand of JBEBGV010000014.1, from coordinate 32,226 downwards.
GACGGTGGGCTCGACGGCCAACCAGAACGGGACCGCACTGTTTGAGGGCGTGACCGTGCTGTTCCTGGCGCAGGTCTACGGCCTTGATCTGACGATCGGGCAGCAGGTGCGCGTGATGCTGATGTCGATCCTGGCCGGCGTGGGCACCGCTGGCGTGCCCGGCGGATCGCTCCCGATGGTGCTGATCGTCGCGCAATCTGTGGGCATCCCGGCCGAAGGGATGGGACTCATTCTGGGCGTCGATCGGTTCCTTGACATGTGCCGCAGCGCGGTCAACGTGAGCGGGGATCTGGTGATTGCGACGCTGGTCAGCCCCCGCTTGAAGCGGTCGTATTGATGTAGGGGGAACGGCGGGTCGTTCCGACCCGCCCTACGTACGGCTCGCGCGGGCCCAGAGGACGCGCGGGCGCGCGGGTGATGACGCAGACACCGCCGCAGGGACCTCGACAGGGGCATCGAAGTGGGTGCCGGAGAATGGCTCGCCGTACTCGACCGAGCGGTAGAGCACGGCGCTCAGGTGCGAGTCGTTGCGCTGGATGAATTGCTCCACGCCAACACGTCCCTCGCCATACTGCGCGAAGTAGCGGATCAAGTCTCGACGCTGCGCATCGCTATGCCGCACCACAAACTGCACTCCGTCAGGAATCGTCGCCTGATGCGGGTCAGCCAGGTAATCGGCCTCCTGCAATGCCCGGAAGTCGAAGTGCAGCCGGAGCGCGATCTCCGCGTCCAGCGCGGTCAGGTTGGTCTTTCTCGCGATCGCCACCTGGTGCAGTTCACGCAGGTAGTCCTCGATCGTCGGGTCGAGGCAGCCCTGCTCTTCAAGCGCATGCCGTACCGCGTCGTGCGCGATGCTGGCAATGGTCTCAAAGTGCGACAGCAGCGCAATCGTTCGTGCGCGATATACGTGGTTGACGCCGAACTCTCCCGCCAGGTAGCGGTCCATCGTCCCTGGTTGCGCCAGGAACGCGTCGAGCTCAGCGTGGGTCGAGAAGAAGTTCCGTGCCTCCTGCTCGCGCAGTTCGTCATACAGGTGACGAAGCGGAGCCGAGCGTCCGGCGAGGCGCGCAATGTGCTGCAGCACGGTTGACCGAGGGACTCCCAGCGACTCACCGAGCCGGAAGAACTCCTTCACGACGCCGCCGTTGTTGAAGATGGCCACCGTCAGATCGAAGGCGCGGCAATCGTCGTAGTCGGCCCGCGGCATTGTGTTCGTGCCGAGGCAGATTTCCTGCACTTCGGCCACCTCGACCGGGTCACCGAGCAACTCATAGCGGCCGAAGCACCGCGACAACGCCCGGAACCCGGTGACGTAGCCGTATTTCTTGCGGCTGGCCGCGTTGGCGGCCTCGGTGCCCGGCAACAGGATGAACTGGAACAGGCGCACATCCTGCACGCCGGCATCGAGCATGTCGTAGACCGACTTGATGTGCTTCGCCTTGGTATCACCAGGCAGTCCCAGGATGATTTCGGTGAACGAGCCGGTGTGCCCGTTCAGCGCGCCCGTTGTCATCTTCGTCACCGCATCGAGACTGATGTTGGTGCGCTTGACGTCCTTGAGGACATCGGCATCGGTGGACTGCACCGACGCACCGACCTGCAGCACGTCGCCAAGAATGCGAGACATCTCGACGATGCGGTCCTTCTGGTTCTTGGCGGTCGCGACCATGACGTTGCGCGGCCAGCCCGATCGCCGACGAGTGTCGTTGATCATGTGGGCGGTCTGGACGTCGCCGGGGAACATGCCCCAGTTCAGATCTGCGAGCTGAAGCGTTGGCGTTTTGACTCGCGCTTCGATATAACGCAGCTCCTCTTCGACGCGAGCCAGCGAGAAGGCACGCGTCTTGTTCATGTAGGCGATGCCGTCGTGGCAGAAGGTGCACGAGTACGGGCACCCGCGCGAGGTCTGCATCATCGGCGACAGTTTGTCGTCGAAGAAGTCGTCGAGCAGTCCGCTCGTGTACGGCGAGGGCAAAGTGTCGTCGAGGTCGAGCACTCGGGCAGCCGGTTCCGTCCTGACGAAGGCGTCGTTGAACACGTAGTGCACGCCGGGGACACGGGTGCCATGCTGGCGCAGGATGTCCGCATCGAAGCCGACGTCGGCCAATGCCGTGAAGAGTGCGACGAACGGGACCTCGCCCTCGCCATCGACGAAGAAGTCGATCTCCGGGTGACGCTCGAGATAGGCGCGTTGCTCCTCGTGGTCGAGCGGGTAGTTGGGGCCGCCCATCACGGTCACCACGCCAGGCAGGTGGGTCTTGATCTGCCGGGCAAAGGCACAGGACAGGTGCTCGTTCCACATGTAGTTGGTAAAGCAGGCCATCCGTGGTGTGTTGGAGGCCAGCCAGGTCGAGAGTGCGTCCGGATACTTGAAGAGCTTCGGTTCGATTGCCCTGCCGAGGTGAGCCTTCGCGTACGCCGCGATATAGCCAACGGCCAGGGGATTGTTGTTGGCAGAGACCCCCAGACCTGTGTGGGTCAGGTCCGCGAACGTAACGGTTGTCATCGATTGAGGGGCCAGAAGCCTCGATATTTTATCGGTTTAAGAGGTCAGATTCATTATTTTCCATTAATAAAGATACGCGTGGGCCGCCGAAGGGGCGGCAGCCGGGGTCCCTTCTGGCGTAAGATGCGCCGCATGCTGATGCTGCGGGTCCTGACGGTCCTCTCCTTTCTGCTCCTGGCTGGCGCCGCCGAGGCCCAGCTGGCCCGGCCAAACGCCGCCGGGGTGGCGATGGGGCACCTCCACTTCTATGTCGCCGACGTCGAAGCCAACCGCAAGGCCTGGCTCGCGCTTGGGGCAACTGCCGGCGGGAAGCTCGGGACGAGCGAGGTCCTGAAGATGCCAGGCGTCCTCATCCTGCTCACGCCAAGCGAGAAGCGTGAGTCGGGCGATGGAACCTCAGTGGGGCACATGTCGTTCCGCGTGAAGTCGTTCAAGCAGCTCGAGGCGGCGGGATTCACCGTGCGCACAGCGCCGGAACGGCCCGGCGGCGGCAACGTGGATTTGCCGTCAGGCGATCACGTGGAGGTGTTCGAGGAGAACGCCAACCAGGTGGGCTTCAAACTCGATCCGGGTCGTGCAGACGATGCCGCTGAGCGTCACAACCGGCCGATGGTGGGGAACATCGCCACGCACCACCTGCACTTCTATCTGCCTGCAGGCGTGGACAAGGCTGCCCAGGACTGGTACGTCCAGCGCTTCGGTGCTGTGCCCGGCATCCGCCTCCGCTATGCGGCGGCAGACGTGCCCGGCATCAATCTCAATTTTTCGGATGCGGCAGGCCCTGGCCCGGTCGTGCCGACCAGGGGGCGAACGCTCGACCATATCGGCTTCGAAGTCGCCAACCTCGAAGCCTTCTGCGCGAAACTCGCGGCGAGCGGCGTGAAGTTCGACGTGCCCTACAGGAAGACACCGACCGGTCTGGCGGTCGCGTTCTTCACCGATCCGTGGGGCACGTACGTTGAGCTGACCGAGGGGCTCGCGGGACTGTAGTTACCGCCCGCTGGCCTTCCTGGCCTTCTTGATCACCTTGCGCACGGACGCCTGCGCTGTCTTGGCGCGCTTGCGAACGACGGCAACCTTCCTGGTTGTCGTCTTCGCGACAGCCTTGGCCTTCTTGACCACCACCTTCGCCTGCTTTGCGGCCTTCTTCTTCAGCTTGGTGGCTGTTCCTGCTGCCGTGCCCAGCATTCGACCAACCGTCACGGCTGCATCCTGCATCACGTCGTACTTCTTTGCCATTGTGTCCTCGTAGCGAGTATATCGTTGCGCCCTACTCAGCCGCAGCGCTGGGCTCGCGCCAGACGCGCGTTCCACCTGTAGGGAAGGGCCCGGCGAATAGAGTGACGTCCGGGCCGACCTGCGCCCGTAGTCCCTCCACCACAGCCCCTGCCTGGTCGTCTCCAGAAACGATGCCGTAGACGGTCGGACCCCAGGAACTCTGCCCGACGCCGTGAGCACCGAGATGGCGCAGTTCCTCTATGAGCTCCCGGCTCGCGGCGGAGAACGTCCCACCCTGGGCGGGCGCAAACCACTGTCCGGTGATCTGCTGAATCTCCGCAAGGGCGCAGCCGAACGCGGTCAGATCAGCCTCGACGAGCGCCGGAAGCAGCGCCATCAGAACGTGGTGTGCGACGCGTTCCGCCTCGCCCGCCGGCGGGGCGGGTAGCTGGTCGAAGGCCGATTCCTCCGCAGCGCCACTCATGGTTCCACCCTCACTGACGGCCACGACACATCGCCACTCTTCAGGAAAAGCGATGCGCGCCAGAAGCGGGGCAACGGGCGTGTTCGCTCCCCGTCCGCCTTCGAGCACAAAGCCGCCCCCCGCGAACACCCACATGCCGACCCCGGAACGCCGAGTGCGGCCAACGGAGGTGGCCAGTGATTCGACGCTGGTGTCGAGGTCATACACTTCGGCCAGCGCGCGCGCGATGCTGAGTGCCAGCTGCGTGCCCGAACCAAGTCCGGCGTGGCTCGGCAGGCTCCTGTGCACCTGCAACCTGGCCCCGGCCGTGACGCCGTGGTAGGTCAGGAACCGTTGCGCGAACGCGGTCCCCCTGGCTGCGTCGTTGCCTTCGCAGACGACACCGGAGGGCGCTGCCGACGCCGACACCAGCAACGGTGGAACCGGTGCGGGCGCTCCAATCCCGCCGAACCTGCGACCTCGGGAGCCAGCCAGATCGAGCACGCCGAAGTGCAGTCGCGCGTGTGCTTCGACCCATACCCGCTCATGCGAGGCACTCATGATCGGCTCGTCCTGCTGGCCAGCGCGGTGCGCACGTGAGCCGACACAAACGCCATCGCTTCCCGCTCCTCAGGGCCGGCCGTCTTGTCGACGATGACCTGCAGGCGCGTCAGCTCGCTCGCTATGAACTCCGGCTCGAGCAAGTGGATGCGCGTTGCGTAGATGGTCGCTTCGAGCACGGCGTGTCTGGCGCGGTTGAATCCGATGAACTCGCGGCGGACGCCCGCGTGCACCACGCGCATCTCGATGCGGGCGCGGGGAGGCGTGGCGTCCACACTCGTGCGCCGCAGCTCACGCCATGAACAGCAGTCCACCAGCACGGCCCCGGCCACCACCTGCGCGGCTTCGGTTGGATAGACCCGGCTGGCCAGCGCTGTCTCCGCAAACACCCGCGCATCGTCAACCAGGTTGACGACCGCCGTGCCAGTGGCCGCGACGTTGCGATAAGTCGCCGTATCGAGGAACGGCTTGAGGACGATCGTCTCTTCACCCCACTCCACGCCCATGGGCGCGCAGTTGACGGCGCCATCGGCCGACACGGTGGTCACGATGGTTTCGAGGATCACGAGGCGAGCGCGTCGGCGCCGGCGATGAACCGGCGTCCGGTTGGACCGTGCAGGAACACGTCGAGGAGGGAGTAGCCCCACTCGCTGGCAGCAGACTCGGGATGAAACTGCACACCTACCACCGGATGCTCGACGTGGGCGACCGCCATGATCTCGCCGTCATCGTCGGCGCTGGCGATGACGCGGAGCGCGGCAGGAAGGGTTGCCCGGTCGATAACCAGGGAGTGGTACCGGGTCGCGCGCATCGGTGAGGGCAGCTCGACGAAGACGCTGGTGCCGTCGTGACTGATGCCCGATGTGCGCCCGTGCACCGGCATGCCAGCACGGACCACTCGTCCGCCGTATGCGATGGCGATGCACTGATGGCCAAGACAGACCCCGAGAATCGGAATGCGGTGGCCGAACCGCTGGATCACCGCCGTGGAGACGCCTGCTTCCGCAGGTGTGCACGGTCCAGGAGAGACGATGATGCGTCGAGGCGCGAGTGCTTCGACTTCGTCAACCGTGACCTCATCACTCCTCACGACCACCGCTTCGTCGCCAAGCTCGCGCACGTACCGAGCGAGGTTGTAGACGAACGAATCACGGTTGTCGAGTAGCAGAACCATCGGGGGTCGCGAGGCTGTCGATCATGCCATGGGCCTTGTCGAGAGTCTCGCGGTATTCCTGAGCAGGATCCGAGTGAAACGTAACGCCGCCGCCTGCGCTGAAGGTCAGGCGTCCGTCCTTCGCCACGGCCGTGCGGATGGCGATGCTGGTGTCGAGCGCTCCGGTCGTGCTGAGATAGCCGATCGCGCCGCAGTAGATTCCGCGCTCCGATGGTTCGAGCTCCGCGATGATCTCGCGCGCGCGGATCTTCGGCGCGCCGGTGACCGACCCTCCCGGGAAAGCGGCGGTCAGCAGCGCCAGCGCGTCCTGGCCAGATGCCAGTTGTCCGACGACGGTCGAGACCAGATGGTGGACAGTGGCGTAGTGCTCGAGCGCGAACAGCTCCGACACCCGAACCGATCCCGGTCGGCACACGCGCGACAGGTCGTTGCGCATCAGGTCGACGATCATCAGGTTCTCAGCCTGGTCCTTCGTGCTCTCGCTCAGCTCCCGCCCCAGGTGGAAGTCGTGCTCCGGGCCGAGTCCCCGCGGCCTTGTGCCCTTGATGGGTCTCGTTTCCACCCATCCGTCCGGCGCAACCCTGAGAAATCGTTCGGGCGATGCGCTCAGGATGGTGACCTCGGGGAAGTCGAGAAAGGCGGCGAACGGAGCGGCATTTCGCTCGCGCAGGCGCGCGTACAGCGTCCAGGGATCATCGACGAGCGGGGTCTCGAAGCGCTGCGACAGGTTCGCCTGGAAGACGTCCCCAGCAGCGATGTATTCGCGGACGGTGGCGACCGCGTCTATGTAACCCATGCGCGGGAAGGACGAGCGCAGCCCCGCGGCATCGGCAAACCGGTGTTCATCCACCTCGTAGGACGGAGCCTCCGCAGGAGCCGCCGGGTCCATTCGGACCCGGCCTACAGATGGGTTTGCACCCCGTACGTAGGGCGGGTCCGGAGGACCCGCCAGTACCTCGAGAACTACGTCGAGTCGCTCGCGCGCACGTTGGCGACGAGCACCCTCCTCAGTGACTGGCATGCCGGTCGAGATCACCCACGCCTGCCCCGACCGGTGGTCCCACGCGATCACCCAGTCATAGAGTCCGAGTACCAGATCCGGGACGTTGAGGTCGTCGTAGCGCGCTGCTGGTACCGGCTCGAGCCTGCGTCCGAACTCATATCCGATGTACCCGGCGACGCCGCCCTGAAACGGAGGAAGTCCATCGACAGGTTCGGCGGCGAACGGCGCCAGCCATTGGCGGACGATGTCGATCGGGTCGGAGACGGTGACGGCGTCCTCGCCCGTGACGTCGGTGACGACCGTCCGGCTGCGTTTGCTCCAGACGACTGCGACCGGATCGGCCGCCAGGAATGAGTAGCGGCCCAGTCGCGAGCCTGGCGTGGCGCTGTCGAGAAACACCCGATGCGGGAGGGCCTCGAGTGCTTCGCACGCGCGCGCCGGATCAGGTGCCGGCGTGAGTTCGTGAACGAGTGGTGTAACGCTCACTCAGGGTCGTGGCCCCCTGACCGTTGGGTGAGCCTCACGCGTCGACGCGGTTCGTCGGGTGGTGTGAGATAGCCCCATGAAAGCTGGCCGTCCTGCCGATAGGTCTTGCCTAGCTGCATCGCAAGCTGTGCTCTGGCCAGTTCGGCGCCAAGGTAGAAGGCGTGCGACGGATCGCTGACGCCAAGCTGGTCGAAGATGTCCTGCAGAGAGCGGCTGCGGATGAAGTGCTGGTTGTTGAGAACCGTGATGCCGTCGGTGTCGGCGAACACCCTGAAGTTCGGGTCGGTGATCGTCGCCTGCAAGGCGCGCAGCTCATCCTCTGGAAACGAGAGCGGAGACGCATCCTTGGTCGTGAGCAGGCGGTCGTCAACGCCCTTGGGGATGGTGCGTTCGGTGACGGCGTAGTGCATCAGGCGTCGTGCGATGTCGAGTTCGCGCACCGCGCCCCGCGTCCACGGCGCAACCTCTGTTGTCAGCACAGTGCGGATGCCGAGCTCCTGACAGATGGCCATCAGCACGGCGTTAATGCCGGTAGAGTCTGCCGAGGTCAGTTCGGTCAGGTTGCCGACGCCCATCAGCATCTCTGTGTCGGGATACCGGCGTCGTGCCTCGGCAAATCGTTCGATCGATGCGGTGAACCCATGCCCGATGGGCTCGAGAATCGGATCAATCAGATAGGGAACTGTGCTGCGCTCGAGAGCAGCCAGCGTGGGCTCGACGGTGTCCAGCGGCTCTCCTGGATCGGGGATCGCCACGACGCGGGCCCCCGTGCCGGCGAGGTGGCTGACGACCTCGATGTTCGATCCGTGGACGCTGAGCACCAGTTCGGCGCCGGCGCGCACGGCGGTTCGAATCTCGGCCGGGTCGAACGAGTCAATGCTGACTCTGTGGCCGGCAGCGCCGAGGCGAGTCACGAGCGCGGCGAGGCCAGGAAACGGGACACCCGGTGTGCAACCAATGTCGATGATGTCGGCGCCAGACTCCCGGTAGTAGTGCGCCAGTTCCAGAACGGCGTCGGGCGTGAGGCGGGGAGCGTTGTTGATCTCGGCGAGGATCTCCACATCGGTCGCACCATATGGCGCGAGTCGGGAGCGTCCCCACGAGGACGGCAGTTCACGAAGATCCTCGGGCCCCTTGTCCACAGGCACGCCGAGTCGGGCGGCGAGTGGGGCGGTGTCGCCCTCGCACAGTCCCGGAATCAGCACACGTGACGTTCCGTCAGGCACAGTGAGGAAGCGACCAATCCAGTCGGTCGTCATGAGCGCCGCCACCGTGATCTTCATGACGGCGACGTCCCACGGGAACGGCGGAGCAGACTGCTCGAGTACGCGCCGGAGCGACGGTTCGGCCAGACGGCCGGTCACGAACAACACCGTCCCCTCGTCACGCATCAGCGCGGGTCGCCGCTGCGCACGAACTTGTTCGGCGTACCCGTGCCGAGCGCGCTGTCCGCAGTCGGGCGCCAGAGCACCGTGTCTTCGATGCGCCGCGCCAGCAGGAAATCCTTGTCGGTCAGTCCACCGGCGCTGTGCGTCATCAGCTTCACCGTGACGCGGGCCCACGTCACGTTCAGGTCGGGATGGTGATACGCCGCCTCGGCGAGGTATCCGATTGCGTTCACCAGCATCAGCGTCGTTGGCCACCCGTCGGTCTTGTAGATGCGCCGAAGCCATCCGTCCTCGAGATACCAGCCGGGAAGTGTGGCGAGGCGCTCCGTGACCTGCGCGGTGTCGAGTGTGGGTTCTTTGTCTGTCATGAGTGCTCCTCACGGCGGGTCCTGCCGCCTTCGCTGAAGCTACGGCGGCCCGCCGAAGCCTTGCGGAGGCTGGGCGGACCCGCCCTACACATACCGGCGTACGTAGGCCGGGTCCGCCAGGACCCGGCGATCACATTACCGAACCACCGCCGATGAAGACTGTCTGGCCCGTGAGGTAGCTCGCACTCTTTGACGCCAGGTACACGGCCGCCCCCGCGACATCGTCCGGCGTGCCCCATCGTCCAAGCGGGATGGTGTCAGCAACAGACTGATGTGCGGCGGACTCGAGGTTGTCGCCGAAAGCGGTTTGAATCCAGCCTGGGGCGAGGACGTTGACGCGAACCTTCGGCGCCGCCGATCGAGCCAGCGACTTGCTGAACGCCATGACGCCGCCTTTCACAGCCGCGAACATCTGCGGATTGAGGCCGGGCATGCCGCTGACCACATGGTCCCAGCTCATGTTGATGACGACGCCGCCGTCGGGCTGAACGCTGAGGAGGTTCATTGCCTCCCATGAGGCGACCATGGTCCCGCGCAGGTCGACCCGCAGGAGGAGGTCCAGCTTGTCGAGCGTCGACATCTCAACAGCTGCGCCGGTCAGGATGTCGGCGCCCGCGTTGTTGATCCAGGCATCGATGCGGCCGAGCCACTTGCTCGCACCAAGGGCGGCGTCGTGCACGCTCGCGGGGTCGGTGACGTCCATGGCCAGCACGACCGCGCGTTGCCCAAGCGCCTTGATCTCCCGTTCGGCGGCTCTCGCACCAGCCTCGTTGGTGTGAAAGGTCAGGGCCACGTCGGCGCCGGCGCGCGCTGACGCGAGCGCGATTGCCCGGCCGATGCCGCTCGACGCGCCCGTGACGAGGACGGTTCGCCCGCTTAGTTCGTTGGCCATGGGGTGATGGAGATATAGAGTAACGCCGTGCGTTTGCTCGTGAGCGTGTCGAATCCCGTCGAGGCGCTTGCCGCCATCGAGGGCGGGGCCGACATCATCGATGCCAAGGACCCGCAGCGCGGGCCGCTCGGCCCGGTGACGGCTGAGATGCTGATTCGCATCTCGGATGCGTGCAGAGGACGGGCTCCGCTGACCGCCGCACTTGGTGACGCACCGCTCGAGCCAGACGTCGCAGCCGGCGCGGCACGCTTTGCTTCTGCAGGCGCGGGTCTGGTCAAGCTCGGGTTCGCCGGGATGCAGAGCGAATCAGCAATAGAGTCGGCTCTACGAGAGGCGGTCCGTGGGGTGCGCGGCGAAGGGTCGAAAGCCGGCGTGATCGCCGTTGCGTATGCCGATGCTGATGGGCTGAACGCGCCGGTGTCCGATGTCGTGCTGACCGTGGCGATGCGCGCCGGAGTGGCTGGCGTGCTCATCGACACCGCAGACAAGGGCGGGCCTGGCCTCCGCGCACTCATGGCGACAGACCAGTTGAAGCCCTGGGTCGAGCGCGCCCACGATGCCGGCCTGCTGGTCGCTGCCGCCGGCCGACTTGAAGCCGATGACTTCGTGTGGGTGGCCTCGCTCGGCGTGGATATCGTCGGCGTGCGGGGGGCCGCGTGTGAAGCGGGTCGATCGAGCGCCGTGTCGGAAGCGAAGGTCAGCATGCTTCGAGCGCGCTGTGCAGCGGCAAGCCAGCCGCAACCGTGCTCAACTGCACGTCCGGCGGCAGCGCCCGCGTGAAGTACGCGTCGACCAGCGGGCCCTCTGCGTTCGGATGCTTGATGAGCAGCAGATGGGCGGCACCGAGCTCGCCCGCGAACCACGCAGCGATGCTGTCGCTCGTCACCGCCCACGAGTGCGGCAGCGGGTCCTCCGCGCGCAGCCAGCGAGACGGAGCGAGGACGGGAACGAGTGACGCGCTCAGTGCCGCCGCAATGTCCTCGCGCGTGTGAACGACGATGCCTTCAGCCAGACGTTCGGCGAGGAGGAAGGCGTACTGGTCCATGCCGAGGATGGCCATCCAGTGAGCACTGTCGTCGCTCAATCCGATGGTCTGATCGATCGCGCGCACGGCATCCGCGAACGGTCCTCCTCCAGGAATGACTACTACCCGACGCCGACGTGCGACGTTGTCGATGGCCGACAGCGTCTCAGCGAGCAGGTCCGGGCTGGCAAGGAGTGCCCCGCCGATCTTGATGATCAGGAAATCGTCTGCAGAGGGCGTCATGCCGATACAGGCGGCGTGCACAGACGCTTCTCGAGGAGGAATGCCACCGACGCTGCCGGAGCGCTGCGGGCTGCTTCGGGGCCGAAGGTGGTGGAGAGGGAAAGCACCGTGAGGCCAGCGGCTCTGGCCGCCGCGGCGGCGAGGAACTCGCCGGTCCCGGCCACGACGGCGGTATCGAGGTGAGGGTGGCGCAGCCGCACGCGACCGAGCGCCCGTGCGATCTGGTCAATCTGGGCATCCGCAACCGCGTCTGCGATCGCCGTAATCGCCCCATCGTCCAGCATTTCGCGATCGGCACAGACCACACGAGCCAGTCTGAGTCCGGCTGACTCCCGCGTCGCCGGCCGACCGTCGGGTGGCGCAACTGAGTAGTCGTCAGGCTGGATTGATCCGCGCCACAGGTGCACGTCTGCGGCCAGCGCAAAGCCTTCGGCCGAGACGCCCGCCATTCCACCTGCAAGTGGCACCGCTGCGACGATGGCTTCGACCGGCGTGCGTACGGCACCTGTGTAGACGAGTTCGCCGCTGGCCAGACGCTCCGGATCTGTCCGCCCAGACGGCACGGGCCGGCCGCATGACAGCGGGATAATGTCTGTGGTGGTCGTCCCCGTGTCTATCAGGATCGCGTTCGGTATCAGGTTGGCCACAGCTTCGGCGGTCGCCGACCAGTTGGCGGCTGCCACGCGCAGCGGCCGTAACTTCGCCTCGACCGGTGTATGAAAGTCCCCGTCAACCGCGTAGATCCAGGTGACCGCGTTCGGGAACGCGCTGGACACCGCGTCAACCACGAACGCCACACCCTCTCGCTTGCTCGTGAACATCTGCGAGAGTTCAGCGGTCATGGTCACTGCATGCGGCGCGTGCGACGATGCGGCGATGTTGGTGGCCAGCGACGTCAGGAGCCGTGGCAATTCATGGGGAGCGCGCTGAAGCTCAAAGGGGCGGCTGTGCGCGGCGAGGACGCGTCCGTCGCGGACCAGCGCGACCTTCGTGTTCACACCCCCGATGTCCCAGCCGACTACTTCCACGCGAGGCTCTCGTGCGCGTAGTTGGCGTGATCGATTTGGCTGGAGGCCGTGCGGTACACGCCCGTGGTGGGGTTCGGCGTGAGTATCAGCCCGTCGAGCGGGCGGGAGGCGCACACGTTGGAGGGGACGCTGTCTCGCTTGCGCGCTTCTATCGCGACGTGTGCGGCCTCGACGACATCTACGTGGCTGATCTCGACGCAATCTCGGGTGAGCCAGCCAACCGATCGACTCTGACGAGGCTCTCCGACGAGTGCCGCCGCCTGTGGGTGGACGCTGGAGTCGGGTCGGCAGATGCCGCCCAGTCCGTGCTCGATGCCGGGGCGAGCCGAGTGATTATCGGTCTCGAGACGTTGCCGGACTACTCGGCGCTCGATGAGATGTGCCGAACGCTGCGTGCGGATTCGATGGTTCTCAGTATTGACTTGCGGGATGGCAGGCTTGTCTGCCCACCCGGCTCGCCGATGGCCGGTCAATCCATCGAGCAGCTGGCCCTGAGAGCGTGGCAAGCAGGCGTTCGAACGCTGATTGTGCTGGAGCTCGGCCGCGTAGGGCGCGGCGAGGGGCCCGGCCTCATTGACATCGTAGCTGTGAGGAACGCCGTACCTGACGCAGATGTCTACGCCGGCGGGGGCATCAGGTCGCGTGCCGACGTCGAGGACCTTCGCGGAGTCGGAGTCACCGGCGTCCTTCTGGCGACGGCACTGTGTGAAGGACGGCTGCGACCCGACGAGGTTCACGAAATCCTCACGCGGTAGGTAGCCGTCTGCCCGAAGTTCTCCTCCACTTCCATCTCGAGCGCCGTCAGGCCCGTGGCTCCCTGTGCGAGGAGAGCCGCGTGCAGGCGATCGGCGAGCATCTTGGCCAGCATTTCAACGGTAGTGTTCGGAATCGGCAGGAGCGCGCACTCGGCTCGCGGGAAGACGTACTTCTGCGCACCGTCAACAGCGACGCGAACGACGTCGCCCTCTTCAATGACCTTGATCCGTTCACTCTGGGTCGGAAGCAGGACCAGGTGATCGATCTCATCACAGAGTCCGCGCATGATGCGTTTCAATTCGACGAAATCGAAGACGAACCACGTGTCCTGCCGGAGTGCGCCCTCGACGGTGACCTTGGCCCGGTAGTTGTGGCCATGCAGCCCTTCGCAGCGGTGGCCGGCGAAGGTGATGAAGTGTGCGGAGGCGAAGACGAGATAGTCCTTCGCGACCGAAACGCGATACTCGCCGGGATCGTTCATGCGTGTTCATCCGGCGGGTCCGTTGGACCCGCCCTACGTACGATGGTTGGACACGCCCTACGTACGATGGTTGGACACGCCCTGCGCACGATAGTTGGGCCCGCCCTATGTACAGCCGTGCCACCGAGCAGTGCGACGAAGATGGCCGCTGCGGTGAGGTCGGCGGTGGTGCCAGGATTCAGCGTGTTCAACGGATCTCGAAGGGCCTGGTCGAGCGCGTCAAGCGCGTGCCGGCCTGCCTCGGTGCGAACCCCGCCGGTATCGAGCACCATGCGCGCCGTGCGACTGACTCCGGCCGCGGCGTCTTCGCCGGCGCGCCTGGCGATATGGGTGTCGGGTGTTGTCGCCATCAGGTGGAGAAACGTTTCGACGACGACGTCGTTCCAGTCCAGGCCTGCCTTGACCGCCCGTGCGACCGTGGGTGCGCCGACCGAAAAGGTGAGGTCGAACGACGTGACGTACTCTCGAGCGATCGTATCCCGATGCGCAGCCAGCCGCATGACCGACTGAAGGTCGAGGGTTGGTTCGTTCTGCACGTCCTCCGTCGGAACGGTTCCGAGCCCGCCCGGGCGTGCCGCGCGGATTGCGGCGTACACGTCGCGGGCGTCGCGCACGCTCGTCGAGGCAAGTACGTCCGTGACGGCGGAACGCAGTGCCGCAACGCCTTCACGAGCGACCGCAGGCAGGCACGCAGCCTTTACCAGGGGGGCGAGCAGCAGGACGATGCCGAGATTCGTGTTGACCGGTGTCCACTGTCGCGTGGCATCGATGGCGGCCCTGATGGTCTCTCCAAGCGGACGCTCGGCGGCGAGGCGGAATGGCTCTCCGATAGCCACTGCGCTGGCAACGAAGTCCTCATAGGTCACGTCACGAAAGGGACGTCCGGGGGAGACGTTGCCTGGCTTGGGCGCGGCCGCCTCGAGCAGGCACGCCATCTGAGCCGAGGCGACGATCTGTCCCACGACCGAGCCCCGCGACCCGAGGATGTTGACGTCGGCCCTCATGCCCGCACACTCGCGTTGTTTACGCGCCGGACTGGCACCGTTTCCATGTGTTCGACGATGGCGGTCGCCACCGGGATGCCCGTCGCGTCCTGCAGACCCTGCCAGCCGGGAATGCCGTTGACCTCCAGCACATAGAGCCGACCGTCCAGCGCCGGCAGCAGGTCCACGCCGGCGTAGTCTGTGCCGACCGCGGCGGCGGCTCTGATGGCGGCGTCAGTCCATGCGGCGGGCAGGTCGACTGGTCGCGCCGTACCGCCCCGGGCAACGTTGGTGCGCCAGTCGCCCGACGGGGCGAGGCGCTCGATCGCGCCGATGACTCGTCCTCCGATGACGAAGGCCCGGATGTCGCGTCCCTGATGTGCGATCACCCGCTGAACGTAGAAGACCGCGCGCAGCTCTTCGAGACCGCGGGCAACGCGGAACGCCATGTCCGGATCGCTCACGCGAACCATGCCGCGTCCCATCGACCCAAAGAGGGGCTTGAAGATCACATCACCCATCGTCCGTGTCGCGGCGAGCGCGTCTTCTGGACGTTCGCACACCACCGTCTCGGGAACGAGCAGTCCCGCTTCTTCGATGAGCGCCGATGCGTAGAACTTATCGACCGAGCGTTCGATGGCCCGAGGGGAGTTCATCACGAGCGTGCCGCGCGACTCGACCCAGTGCAGCGCGTTCACGCGGAAGATGATCTGCTCGAGCGAGCCGTGGGGGATGATGCGTGGCAGGACGACATCGGCATCGAGAAGCGAGGCCTGTTCGCTGCTGAGCGAGCTGTGGCGATCGCGGCTCCGGCCCATTGACGCGACCAGCCCTTCATAAGACGCCACTGCCACCTCATGGCCCCTGGCCCGCAGGGCCGCGCACAACTCGTCGACGTGCCAGCCAGCGGAGGCGCTCAGGATCGCGACGCGCATCAGAGCCCCTCGAAGAGCGACGCGCGCAGTAACTGGACGTTCACGCCACCAGCGTGAAAGGTGCGTCCGCTCGTGGCGCTGGTCAGCCACACTTCGGCAGGGCTGAAGAGCAACGGGTCGATCTGATAGAAGTCGCGGTTGTAGTGGTTGAAGATGTCGTAGAACGGCGTCCCGTAGTCAGACGAGGCCGAGGCAGGCAGGCGGGCAGCCAGCGCCGCCAGTTCGTCGTCGCCGGCATCGACCAGGTAACGTGCCTGGCCCCCGTAGAGCACGCAGTCGTTGGTGCGACCGATGGCTCGGATGTCGCTCCGGGCAACGGGCGGAAGAGGGGCGGTCCCAGAGGCACTCACCACCTTCCTGACGTCGAAACCCAGTGTGTCCATCTTGTGGAGTCCGGTTTCCACCACCCGTGCGACCACCTGTACGCCTCCGGCCAGGCTCGCGGTGGGCGCGATCATCAGCGTCAAGTCGGTGCCGCTGATGCCCGCCTTCTTTGCGATCCAGTCAGCGACCGCCAGCGTGGGCATCGTGCGCCCTTCGAGCACCAGGATGCCGCGGTCATCGTCCTCGGCGTACTGAAGTCTGTCGAACAGTTCGCGCTCGACTCTGGCCCTGGCGCGGAGCGGCCCTGAGCCCATCGCGAAGTAGCCGTCGGGTGTGACGGCCCATCCGGCGTACTGACTGGCCATGCAGGCGACACCTGGGTGATCGGTCCACACGTGGATACCGTCCCACGACTCGCCTTCGATGGTGATGGTCGTCAACTGAACGTGGCCGAGCCCGCCCATGCACACCCTGGCGAGGGTCAGCCCGGCGGCGAGTCCGCCACGGGCGTTGATGCCGGCATCGATGACCCGCGTGCCCCCAGGCAACACGTGCACAGCGACGCGGAGAGCATCAGCATCTGCCGCGCAGTCGTCAGCCAGAGCCAGTGCCCGTGCGTTCAGTGCGAGGCCTGTCATGCGGGTCTCCACTCGAGGATCTCACCCTTGCCGGGCAACCCCGCATCACCGCAGTACCGGCGGAATCGGCCCGAGACCATCGCCGGGCTGATGCTGAGCCCGAACTGCCGCTTCAGGTAGGTCATGATCAGACGGACAAACGCCGGCTCGAACTCACAGGCCAGGGCGTAGGTGCCTGGCACCTCGATTTTTCCAAGGGCGATGATTGACCCGCGTTTGTTTCCGCGGCCAGGGCGGTGTCCCACGCGCCCGAGCGCGACGATGGTGCCGGCGATGATGTCGCGGCCGAGATCCTCGCCCGCCGATCCGCCAATCGCAATCAGGCCGCGCCGCATGCGCGTGCCGGCTTCCGCTCCCGCGTCGCCGAGCACCACGATCTCGCCTCCCGTCATGCCCCGACGGCACCCTGGTCCCGCCGCCCCGAGGCGACTGCCCGCGCTGCCGCTCACATGGAGCAATCCGCCGCTCATCCCAACACCTGAATCGTTGCCGACGTTGCCGCGTACGTGAATTGAACCGCCGGTCATACCGGCGCCGACGCGATCGCCAGCGTTGCCGTCGATCCACAGCTCGGCTGAACGCATGGCGGTGCCGAGCCCGCGCATCGCGCGAACGTCGCCTCGGACTTCCACATGACTGGAGCGACCGCCCTGGACACTGAACACATCGCCCAGACGAATAGCGGTGCGGCCAGCGGCGACCGCCGTGTTGGCGATCTCGTCCTCGCTCAGCGTGGCGAGAGTATCCAGCGCGAGCCCGGCGGCATCGACCGGTGTGGTCAGGGGATTGCGCAGGGTCAATGTGACGCCGCGGAGGCTCGGCGTCTGGCTATTCATGCGTCTCACTGGTCATGAGGGTGCGCAGATGGAAGTGATAGGGCCCGAGCTTGCCGCCATAGTTGCCCGCGCTGATGGCCACCACGCCTTCATGGCAAGCGGCATCAATGCCGGCACGCATCGCTGCCGAGACGGCATTCACGCTGAGCCCGTCGATCACGATCTCGAGCACAGCGTTGACCCCAGGCCGCAGGTGCGAATCAGTGACCGGCGTCAGCGTTGGGCAGTAAGCGTCATTGGTGGACGCAATCATGCCGGTGTAGGCGCGCGCACCGACCTTGCTGCCGCTTCTCACGATCCCGCCCGGAAAGGGGAGGATGACGTCGGGCAGGCCGACGATGGCCTGCACCGCCGACTCCGCCGCTGCGAGCACAGTGGCGCCGTCCCTGCCGAGGATGAGGAAGTTGCCACCGGCGATGGCGCGTTTCTCGACGCCAAAGGATTCCTCGAGCAGGAATTCGCCATCCATCACCGGCACGCGCCAGAACCGTCGTCCGCCAACGACCTTGCTGATTTGAAAACCGTCTCCGAAGACGCGAAGAGCGCGACCGGCAGGAAGGCGATCAGCTGCGTCGGGCAGGCCGTCGAAGCAACTTGTCGTGGGACAGGTGAGCACCGTCTGGCCGATGCGCTCGGTGAGCCGTTTCTCGAGACCCTCGCTGTCCATTGTGAAGATCAGCACCGACACGCCTGGCCTGGCGTCCGGAGTCTCGTCGGGGGTCCACTCGCGTTCGATCGCCGCCTCGCACTTGCAGGCAATGACCGAGGTCGCGAACCCGGTCATCTTCAGCGCCGCCTCTCGCGCCCACCGTGCAGAGACCGCGGTGATCAGCACCCGCGCAGCGCGCATGCCGAAGGCTTCGGCGAAAGTGTCCTCGATGGCGACGCCCCGGATGTCCATGTCAGCGTCTCGATGCTACCGCGTGTGGTGCGTTGCCGAGCTCTCCAACGGCGTAGTTGTCGAACGAGACGGTGGAGTAGCGATCGAAGTGGGCGCGAACGCCATGCACCACCGACTGTTCGTGAGGTGGGCGGACGTAGATTCTGCGCCCGGCCGGGGCACGTCTGAGCTGTCCCTCTTCCACCGCGAGCACGCCTCCTTTGACCACATAGCGCGGCGTTTCGAACATGCGGGCAACGTCGCTGTCCTGGGCGTAGACCGTGATGTCGGCATCCGCGCCCACGCCGAGATGTCCCTTGCGTGCCAGGCCGAGAATGCGGGCCGGGCCGGCTCGCGTGATGATGGCGATTTCGTTGAGCGTGTACTCACGGTCCAGCCCGTCGGCCAGGGCGCTCCCCGCCAGCAGCCGCTGATTGACCAGCTTGAGCTGCGCGTCGCGCCACCCACGATCCATCAGGAGGCGGATCAACGCCGGATACGCCATGAACGATCCCCCGTTCGGGTGATCGGTCGAGAGCACCATCCGCCAGGGGTCCCGCGCCAGCAGGAACAATTCGAGGCCTATCGCCCACTGAAGGGCAGACAGGGCAGCTCGCTCGCGGTAGTGATACGGAACGATGCCGCAGCCAGTCTCCAGTTCGATGTCGACGTTGCTCCACTTGCGTCCGCCGCTCTTCGACAGCAGATACTCTGCCGGGCCGTCCGCCGACAGCGTCGTGGCCGGCCCGAACATCACCTGGCCGACGTCGGCGCTGATGTCCGGATGACCGTTGACGTAGTCGACGATAGCCTTCGCGCCGGACTTCCACGACCCTCCCGCACCCTCGTCGTAGCAGTGAAACTGCAGGTGCGTGAAGTGCACACGCCGTCCCTCGACGGCCCGCATGGTGCTGAGGGTCGTATGCACGTTACCGGCTGCGCCGAGGTTGTTGCAGTGGATGTGCGCCGCATGGGGAAGCTGCAGCGTGTTGGCGGCATCCACCAGCGTCTCGACGATCAGGCGCGGCGTGACCAGGCTGGAGCCAACCGGCGTATCGAGCGTGACCTCACCGCGCGTGCCCGATTTCCACAACTCGATGCCGCCGGGGTTCACGATCTTGATGGCGTACCCGGCGGCGGCGCCGAGCAGCCAGGCCGCGTACTCACGGGCCTGCTCACGTTCGTTCGCGGCCAGAAGCGTGAGCAGGTAGTGGTCGTTGCCCATGAGCACGAAGAAGCCCGCGTCCACGATGGGTGTGTCGTCGAAGTCGGCGTGTGCGGTGCGGGCCATCAGCGGCGCCACCGCTGCGTCGAACACGGTGGTGTAGCCGAGGCCGGCGTAGCGGTAGCCGGTGGTAAACGTGCTGGGGACCGTACCGCCGCTGCCGGATCGGCCGCCGCCATCCACTAAGACAGGCGCGCGAACTGGATCGGCGTCATGCTCTTCCGGAGACAGCCGCCGCGCGAGGTTCACGCCGCTGCCGGCGACATGCGAGTGGATATCAACCCCACCCGGCATGACCACCATTCCAGTGGCATCGATGACCGCGCAATCCGGGTCGGTGTCCTCGACGATCTGGCCGTCGCGCACATGGATGTCGCGGACCTCGCCCTCGATCCCGTTGGCCGGGTCGTAGACGGTGCCGCCGACGATACGCATCGAGTGTCCGGATGCCATGATCAACCGGCGAGGATCCGCGCGAGCCCTTGTCTGAGGCCCGCGCAGAGCAGCGTGGCGTCGGGCGGGCCGGGAACGAGTGGCCTTAAGGGGAGGGGGACCTCGTCCATCCGCAGGGCGGTGCCGCCAGCGTGGACACCCGCGGTGGCCGAGTCGATCACCACGCGTGCGCTTGTTGCCCTGCGGCTCGCCAGTGGTCCGATGACGACCGTTGGAAAGAGGGAGCTGTCGAGTGAACGGTCGGAGCCGACCAGGAGCGTGACATCCCACACTGTGTCCGCACTGCTGGTGTGCGGCGAGTAGCGCGGAGATCCAGACGCAAAATCGACTGAACCTGGATACCCGGTCTGGCTGACGATGACCGACTCCGCGCCACTGAGGTTACCAGAGCCTCGCAACAGGCTGAGCGCACCCCGTCCCTTCACATTCAAGGCTTGTGCGACGGCCAGCAGCCGGTGGATGCGCCGGACGCTGCCGTCAGCGTCAGGCTCGGTGTCGGCCACGATGACGACGTAGCGCCCCTCGCGCAGTTGTTCGGCAAGGACAGCGGCCGGCGAGCCGCGGTCAATGGCTGACACGGCTGGCGCGCCGACGAGCAGGGCAGCCAGTCGGATCAGCGTCTCGTCTTCAAGCGCCCTCGGGATGGCCATCTGCACGTCCGCGTCCTCGGCTGATGGCTCGTCGCCGATGCTGATGGCAATCACCGTACGGGATCGTCGCCCTTCAGGAATGTGAATGCCGGCCGGCCCCGGCGCATAACGCGACGTGTAGCGTGGAAACCGAGCCGCTGGATCGACGCCCCAGAAAAGGACGATGTCGGCGCGGTTGCGGATTTCACCAAGAGTGGCGGTGGCGATGCCGCGCTCTTGGATGGCCAGAGCGGTGCCGATGGCCGAGGGTGGTGCCGCGATGTCCAGCCGTGCGCGCAGGGCGTCCGCACACCCAATGGCCTCGCGGTAGGTTTCACAGGAGACGTCTGATCCCAGCAGGATGCGCGGGCTCTCGGCGGCGGCGAGCAGCGATGCTGCTTCAGATAACGCTGTCTCACGCGAGGTCTCGATCCCGTCGATAGCGGCTCGTGCCGGCACTTCTCCCGTGCCGAACCAGCGAACGCCATCATCACAGGCGTTCCGCGCCGCGATAATCTGGCCGTCGGCGACCGTGATGTCGATGTCGTCACATGCGCACCCGCATCCCAGGCACGTGGATGCGCCGACGCCAGCCTGGCCGATCATCGCGAGGAGCCTGACCAGGTGCTCAGTTCGCGATAGATCCGCATCGCCTGTTGCTCGAGCCCGAGCCGGCACGCCTCAGGGGTGGGGCCCTCGGCAAACACCGTGCAGACCGGGTCGCCCGGGGCGAAACGGGTGTGAGGGCGAGGGACATCGCGTACGTCGGGGTTCATGCACCACGGCGTCGTGTCAGCGACGGCTCCTTCCTGCTGGGCGTAGATCACGGCCTTCCCGATACTACGACCGATGGGCGGGGCAGTCACGCCGTCAAAGAGGGGAAGCGCTCCGGCGGTGCACGCCTGTGCGTGAGCGGCGAAGGCGGACACGCCGTGCGCACGCTCGACGAGCTCGACCGATGCGCACCAGCGTGGATTCACTTCAACCGGATAGAGCCCGTCGTCGCGACTGATGAAGTCGATGCCGTTGATGCCGATGAGGCCGAAGTCCTCTGCGACGGCGTGTGCCAGCGCGGTGGCGTTGCGGAGCAGGGCCGAATCGGTCGGCATCGAGCCATCGAGAATGTTGCCGCAGTAGCGGAAGCCCGACGTACCAAAGGCGTTCTGCCCGATGAGCTGCTGAAACACGCCCAGCACCCGCACGCCGCGTGGCGAGGCGATGAAGGCGACCGAGCCGGCCGTCCCGTCGATGTGTTGCTGCAGGTAGTGCCCAACGGGCACTTGCGCTCCGTGCCGCCAGGCCGCAATGCCCTGTCCGCCGCCCGACGCGAGCGGCTTCAACAACCACGGCCCCTCGTCCGTGGGCCCGACGTACGTAGGCCGGGTCCTTGGACCCGGCGTGGACGCGCCCTCGTCTCCGAGCACCGCAGGCGCGTGGAGCCCGCGCCGCGACAACGCATCAAACAGCCGATGAGGGTTGCGCACGGCCGCCAGGACCTCAGGCGTGTTGCCCAGCAGTGTTCGTCCAGCCGCTAGCGCGCGAACCGCATCTGGATAGTTCTCGAAGCTCGACAGATACGCGACCGCATCGCAGGCGATGTCACGGACCGCACGCGCCGCAACCTCCGGGCTGAATCCTCCCGGCACCGTGAGCGCCCTGACGGAGGGATGCTGATCGAGGTCAGCAAACGCGTCGATCGACGTCACCTGGTATCCAGCCCGTGCGGCCGACTCCGCGATCGCCCGCGTGGACACTCCAGCCACCAGTACGTGCGCGGCCGGCGGGCAGATTACGGTCACGAGTGGCTACGGGTTCACGGTCGCAGCGTGGACAGTTCGTGCGCGACAGACGCTATCGACTCAGCGTCGAGGACAAGGTCGTTGCGTTCGAACAGCCGGCTGATACACGCCCGGTGCAGCTTCATCTTCAGGCCGCCCACGCCCAGTGCGCCGAAGCAGATGACGCCGTCGCGGTCCTTTGCCTTGTCGCCTGGTTCGACGCCCTCGATACCTGCAGGTGGCACCGCATTCAAGTCCACGACGATGCGGGCGCCACTCCATGCGGCACGTGGCACGACACAGACGCCGGCCGGCCCCGCATTCACGATGATGTCAGCGTCGCGCAGGGCCAGCAGTGCGTCGGACCCGTCGCCGAGGCGCCGTTCCTCCACAGCCGCGTTGAATCGGTGCTTCAGTCGGGCGGCGAGTGAGCCATCGGGTGTGCGTCTCGATGTCACCGCGACGGACACACCTTCAGCGGCGAGCAAACCGGCGACCCTCGAGCCAACCGGTCCGCTGCCGGCTGTGACGACCGCTCGCAGACCACGCAGTTCGCCCAGGACCTCTCGAACTCGAGTGACCGCGGCGACAGCCGTGGTATTGGCGCCGTTGGCGTCGAGCATCACCGACACGCTGAACGGGCCGAAGAAGGTGGCGCGGACGGCCTCGAGCAGGCGTTCGCCCGTCGCCATGTCAGCCCCACCGATGAAGATGGCGGTATGTCGCAATTCCGGGATGGCGCGCGTGAACAACGTGCCGTGAACGAGATCGCGGACGGCATCCGGCGTGACCGACCCGTAACTCATCACCTGATCGGCGCCGCTGTCGAAGGCGACCACGCGATCGAAGACGCTCGGGTGGACGGAGCTGTCGAGCTGGAGCAGGAGCTTCTGCACGTCGGAGCCAGGGAGATGGCGGGGGCACTCGTGAGCGCCCCGCCGGAACACTACTTGGGGCTGAACGGGTGCTTGGCCGTCTTGGCGGCGGCAATCACCTCGTTGACCGACGGCTTGTTTCCGAGGGCGCGGGCGATGGCTTCCTTGGTGGCCTGATAGTTGAAGTCGAAGATCTTCTGGTCGTCGCTGGCGTCCCAGTGGATGAAGACGCCGACCATGATGCACAGGTCGTCGGCCTTGTCCTTGGAGATCACGCCGCTCTCGACCGAGTCCACGACCGCGCGCGCCACGGCAGCCTGGGCGGGACCAAACATCTGGACGGCCTGCTTGGCGCCCTTGATCGTGACCTTATTGAACAGAACCGTGTCGGGCTTGCAGGGCAGATTCGGGGCCACAACGGCCAGGAGGGTCGTGAAGCCGTCCTTGTTGTTGGTCAGCGCGTTGCAGAACGCGGTCCCTGCGGGGCCTGTCTTCGACCCGATGATGAGATCGATGTGGGCGATTTCATTGCCGTCGCCAACCAGCGATTCGCCGAGGAAAAAATCCGCTGCCATGTTGAGGAGCTCCTGTTGTGAGAGAGACCGTGAGTTATAGATGGCGCTGGAGATCAAGTCAATAGAACGAGGAAAAAAAGGAGGAAAATCACCACCGCCCGGGGCGTAGGATCGTTGCACGATGGCGAGCGACGACCGACCCTCGGCCCGTCCTGCACAAGTGTGGCACGTCACGCCGTCGCGACGCGATCGTCGGGACGACGTGACTGCGGCCGAGGAGCCGCTGGAAATTCGCCTGCAGGGGACGTCCTTCGTCGTGACCATGCGTACGCCAGGTGCCGACCGTGAGCTGGCTGCCGGGTTTCTGCTTGCCGAGCGAATCATTACATCCGTCGCCGACATCAGGTCCATCACGCACTGCACCGACACTCCCGATCTGGGGAACGTGCTCGACGTGACCCTCAACGGCGACGCTCTGGAGCGCGCCACCGCGATCCTGACGCACCGGCGCCTGGTCTCGGTCACGAGCGCCTGTGGGGTTTGCGGTCGTCGGTCGATCGAGGATCTGATGACTGCCCTGCCGCGAGTGTCGAGCGGGCCGCCCGTGGCCGAGAGCCTGATCTCCTCGCTGCCCGCCAAGCTGAGAGCGGCGCAGCCGCTGTTCGAGGAGACCGGGGGGCTCCATGCGGCGGGACTGTTCACGGGTGATGGGGCTATCGTGGGTGCGGCGGAGGACGTCGGGCGCCATAACGCGGTCGATAAGGTCATCGGCGCGGCGGTTCTGGCCGGCGCTCTGCCTCTGGCCGACCACCTTCTGTTTGTCAGCGGGCGCACGTCGTTCGAGATTGTGCAGAAAGCGGTCGTCGCCGGCGTGCCCATCGTCGCGTCTGTCTCCGCGCCATCGAGTCTGGCGGTCGAGCTGGCTGGGGACGCGGGCGTGACCCTGATTGGGTTCGTGCGAGGCGACACGTTCAATATCTACACTTCACCGGAGCGCATCCACGCGTGTTGATTGAGATGAAGGAAGAAGACATCCGCCGCGTGGTCGAGCAGGTACTGGCCGAGGCGGGATCACAGCCGGGACCACTCCTTGTCGTGCTCCATGGCGTGCAGGCGGCGTGCGGCTACATCCCCCATGCCGCGGTCCAGATGGTTGCCGACGGGCTGAACCTCTCCAGGGCCGAGGTGCACGGCGTCATCAGCTTCTATCATTACTTCCGTCAGGAGCCTCCGGGGCGACACATGATTCGCGTGTGCCGCGCCGAGGCCTGTCAGTCGATGCAGGGTCGCGCCCTCGAAGCGCACGCATCGGCCACGCTCGGCATCGCTTTCACTGAAACGACGCCGGATGGACGATTCAGCCTCGAGCCGGTGTACTGCCTCGGCAATTGTGCGCTCTCTCCCTGCGTGATGATCGACACGGACGTGTACGGACGCGTGACGCCGGAACGCTTCGACCGCCTGACCCGCGAGCGGGGTGCACAGTGACGCCGATAGTGACGCCAGCCGTGACGACCGTGTATGTGCCGCGCGACTCGGGCGCGCTGTCGATGGGAGCTGACGAGGTCGCTCGGGCGATCAGCACCGAGGCTGCACGCACGGGCGCCGAGGTGCGCATCGTCAGAAACGGTTCGCGGGGACTCTATTTTCTCGAGCCGCTCGTCGAGGTGCAGACCTCTCGTGGACGTGTTGCCTACGGGCCGGTGGAGGAGGTTGACGTGCCGTCGCTGTTCGCCGGCGGCTTTCTCACCGGTGTCGCGCACCCGCTGTGTCAGGGGCTGACTGACGACATTCCCTACCTCAAGAACCAGAACCGGATGACATTCGCGCGCGTGGGCGTGACCGATCCGGTCAGCCTCGACGACTACGTGGCGCACGGCGGCTACCGCGGTCTTCGTCGGGCAGTCACGATGAGTCCAGCGGATGTGGTCAGGGAGGTCACGGAGTCCGGCCTGCGCGGGCGCGGCGGCGCAGCGTTTCCCACCGGCATCAAGTGGAAAACCGTGCTCGATCAGCCACCCGGGCAGAAGTACATCACCTGTAACGCCGATGAGGGCGACTCAGGCACGTTCTCTGACCGGATGATCATGGAGGGCGACCCGTTCGTCCTCATCGAGGGGATGACCATCGCCGCCCTGGCCGTCGGCGCGACCGAGGGCTACATCTACCTGCGTGTCGAGTATCCGCATGCGCGCACCACGCTGGCAGAGGCAATCGCTGCGGCACGGCGTGCCGGGTATCTGGGAAACGTGCTGGGGTCAGGACGAGTCTTCGATATCGACGTGCGCATTGCGGCGGGTGCCTACATCTGCGGCGAAGAGACGTCGATGCTGGAAAGCCTGGAAGGCAAGCGAGGAGAGGTCCGCGTGCGGCCGCCGTTGCCGGCTGTCTCAGGCCTGTTCGGTCGACCGACGGTCGTCAACAACGTCATCACGCTGGCGAGCGTGCCGATCATCCTGGACAAAGGTTCGGCGTCCTATCGCGACGCCGGGATGGATCGGTCGCGGGGCACGCTGCCGTTCCAGCTCGGAGGAAACGTCAAGCGCGGCGGGCTGGTGGAAAAGGCCTTCGGGCTGACGCTGCGCGAACTGCTCTACGACTTCGGGGGCGGCAGCGCGTCGGGCCGGCCAATCAGGGCCGTGCAGGTCGGTGGGCCGCTCGGCGCGTATATTCCCGCGGCGGACTTCGACGTGCCCCTCGACTACGAAGCTGTCAGCGCGATTGGTGGTCTTCTGGGTCATGGCGGCATCGTCGTCTTCGACGACACGGTCGATATGGCGGGAATGGCGAAGTACGCCATGGAGTTCTGTGCGATCGAGTCGTGTGGAAAGTGCACGCCCTGCCGGATCGGCTCGACGCGTGGCGCCGAGCTCATCGACCGCATAAGTGACGGAATCGAGCCGGAAGCGAACCTGGCGCTGCTCGACGAACTCTGCGACACCATGTTGCATGGATCGCTCTGTGGTCTCGGCGGCCTGACGCCCTACCCGGTGCAGAGCGCCGTGAAACACTTCCGCGCCGATTTCACTAATGTACGTAGGCCGGGTCCGCAGGACCCGGCGTAGACAGGACCGATGCATTCCATCGACCATATCGACCTCGGCACGCCCGCTCCCTCATCGTCATCGACGGTGAGCGTGACGATAGACGGCACCGCCGTGGCCGTCGCGGAAGGGACGTCGGTGATGCGCGCGGCAGCGCTGGCAGGAACGCAGATCCCAAAGCTGTGTGCCACCGACTCACTGAAGAGTTTCGGTTCCTGTCGCCTCTGCCTGGTCGAGATCGAGGGACGCCGCGGCTATCCCGCGTCGTGTACGACGCCTGTGGCCGACGGCATGGTCGTCCGCACCGAAAGTCCTGCCCTGACACGCCTGCGTCGCAACGTCGTCGAGCTGTATGTCTCTGACCATCCGCTCGACTGTGTGACCTGTCCGGCCAACGGGCACTGCGAGCTGCAGGAGGTGGCTGAGCGGCTCGACGTGACCAGCACGCGCTACACATTCACCGGTGAACGTCGCGAGGCGCAGGTCGATACCAGCAACCCGTACTTCGCGTTTGACAACTCCCTCTGCGTCGCCTGCTCGCGCTGCGTGCGCGCGTGCGATGAGGTGCAGGGCACCTTTGCGCTGACCATCGAAGGCCGGGGGTTCCACTCGCGCGTTGCCGCCAGCGCGCATGAATCGTTCTTCGAGTCGGAGTGCGTGTCGTGCGGCCAGTGTGTCGAGGCGTGTCCGACCGGAGCCCTCGAGGAAAAGTCGGTCATTGCGCTCGGCCAGCCGACCGAGGCGGTGTCGACGACCTGCGCGTATTGCGGCGTCGGCTGTTCGTTCAAGGTCGAAACGCGAGGCGAGCAGGTGATCCGCATGGCGCCGAACCGCGACGGCCATGCCAACCACGGGCACGCCTGCGTCAAGGGACGCTTTGCGTTCGGCTACGCCACGCATCCCGACCGCGTCCTCACGCCGATGATTCGAGAGCGCATCACCGACGACTGGCGAGTGGTCAGCTGGGAAGAGGCCATTGCCCACGCGGCGGAGAAGCTCCGTCAGATTCAGGCAACCCACGGTCGCGACGCCATCGGTGGCATCACCTCGTCGCGATGCACCAATGAAGAGACCTTCCTGGTGCAGAAGCTGGTGCGCGCCGGGTTTGGCACCAACAACGTCGATACGTGCGCGCGGGTCTGTCACTCGCCGACCGGCTATGGGTTGAAGCACACGCTCGGTGAGTCCGCCGGCACGCAGGAATTCGATTCCGTGATGCAGGCCGACGTCATCATGGTCATCGGCGCCAACCCCACCGATGGGCATCCGGTGTTCGCTTCACGCATCAAGCAGCGGCTCCGGCAGGGTGCGAGGCTGATCGTGATCGACCCGCGCGCGATCGGTCTCGTGAAGGCGCCGCACGTGGAGGCGGCGTATCACCTCGCCCTGCGTCCCGGCACCAATGTCGCGGTCATCAACGCCATTGCGCACGTGGTCGTCACGGAGGATCTGACGCGCGATGCGTACATCGCCGAACGGTGCGAACGCGAGGCGTTCGAGACGTGGAAAGCGTTCATCAGCCAGCCACGGAACTCGCCCGAGGCCACCGAGGCCATCACCGGCGTGCCCGCTGCCGCCGTCCGTGGCGCCGCTCGCCTCTACGCGCAGGCTGGCAACGGAGCGATCTATTACGGACTCGGCGTCACCGAGCACAGTCAGGGCACCACGATGGTGATGGGCATCGCGAACCTCGCGATGGCGACGGGCAACCTGGGCCGGGAAGGTGTCGGCGTCAGCCCGCTGCGCGGCCAGAACAATGTGCAGGGCTCGTGCGACATGGGGTCCTTCCCCCACGAGTTCAGCGGCTATCGCCATGTGTCGGATGTCGCGACCAGGACCCTCTTCGAGGGTGCGTGGGGCGTCCCGCTGCAATCCGAGCCCGGCCTGCGCATCCCGAACATGTTCGACGCGGCGCTCGACGGATCGTTCAAGGGCCTCTACGTCCAGGGAGAAGACATCGCGCAGTCCGATCCGAACACCCATCACGTGGCTGCGGCGCTCTCGGCGCTGGACTGCCTGATCGTCCAGGATCTGTTCCTGAATGAAACCGCGAAGTTCGCGCACGTCTTTCTGCCCGGGTCGTCATTTCTCGAGAAGGACGGCACCTTCACCAATGCCGAACGTCGGATTGGACGGGTGCGCAGGGTGATGGCGCCGCGCGCGCAGTATGCGGACTGGGAAGCAACGATGCTCCTGTCGAATGCGCTCGGGTACCCGATGCACTACGCGCATCCGTCGGAGATCATGGACGAGATCGCGCGCCTGACGCCGACCTTTCACGGTGTGACCTACGAGAAGCTCGATCGGCTGGGCAGCATCCAGTGGCCGTGCAACGACGCGGCACCGGACGGCACGCCGACGATGCACGTTGATCAATTCGTGCGCGGGAAGGGTCGTTTCTATGTCACCGAGTACGTGCCGACGCGGGAGCGCACGTCATCGCGGTTCCCGCTGCTGCTCACCACGGGGCGCGTGCTCTCGCAGTACAACGTCGGGACCCAGACGCGCCGGACGGACAATGTGCTGTGGCACTGTGAGGACCTGCTGGAGATGCATCCGGCGGACGCCGAGGCGCGAGGTATCACCCATGGTGACTGGGTGGGTGTGACCAGCCGGATCGGAGCTACCGTGCTGCGCGCCGACGTGACGCCACGCGTGCAGGTGGGTGTGGTCTACACGACGTTCCACTTTCCGGAGTCGGGTGCCAATGTGGTGACGACCGAGAACTCCGACTGGGCGACCAACTGTCCCGAGTACAAGGTCACGGCTGTACAGGCCGTGCGTGTGGCGAACGCGGAAGAGTGGCTGAGTCGGCGGGCAGCCGATGCCGCCCACCGACCGTCGTCGGGCGAACTGGCGGGTCCGTCGGACCCGCCCTACGTACCGCCGGTCGTGTCGGCATGAACACCGACCACCTCGTAGCAATGGCCAACGACATCGCGGCGTTCTTTGCGAGCGATCCGGATCCCGCCGCAGCTGCGGCGAGCGTGGCCAATCATCTGGCCCGCTTCTGGGAGCCGCGCATGCGCCGGGAGCTCATCGAGCACCAGCGCGCCGGAGGCGGTGGGCTGTCGGATGTCGCCCGGGCTGGCGTTGAGCAGCTGGCCGCGCGTCCGGTCGGCGCGTGACCAGTGGGGTGGGGAGGCCAGTTTGTGCGAGCATGTCGAACCGGCAACTGGCAACCTCCGAGATCTAGATCGATGAATGTAATTCGCCTGAGTATCGTTGGCGCGGTCGCGGCGAGTGTGATGTGGTGGGGAGGCCCGCTTTCAGCGCACCACTCGATTGCGGGCGTCTACGACTCGACCAAATCAGTCACCGTCTCTGCGGTCATCGTCGAGTTCCGCTTCGTCAACCCGCATCCCTTCGTCGTGGCGGAGACGGTTGAAGCCGGCGGGGTGCGTTCCTGGCACCTCGA
The DNA here is from genome assembly GCA_040081265.1 of Vicinamibacterales bacterium. Taxonomy (GTDB): domain Bacteria; phylum Acidobacteriota; class Vicinamibacteria; order Vicinamibacterales; family UBA2999; genus JBEBGV01. Next base: position 2,102 of record JBEBGV010000014.1, on the reverse strand, counting down.
AATGGACAATCGGAACGAGCTAGCTGCGATCGGGATGACTGCGCAGACGTTGCGCCCGGGAGACCGTATCGTCGTGACCGGCAGTCGATCGCGGACCGAAGAACGCAACCTCTACATCCGCAAGCTCGTGCGCGAGTCCGACGGCTTCGAGTACGAGCAGGTGGGAACAAGTCCGCGGATCAAGCAGCGCTGACGGTTGCGTTTGTCCGGCTGCTTTAGCTACACTCCGCAGCTGCTGGATACTGGATCCAGAAGGAGGACGGGCATGCGGCTCTTCGAACGGTCGGTCGTGGCAGTTGGGATAGTGGGCCTGGCGGTCATCGCGTCGTCGCTGACGGTTGCGGGTCAACAGGCGGGTCAGGCAGCGCCGAATGCGCAGATGGTGGCACGCGGGAAGTATCTGGTGACCGTCCAGGACTGCAACGGATGCCATACGCCGTTCACCGACAAGGGTGAGCCTGACATGACCAAGATGCTGTCTGGCCATCCGCAGAGCGCGGCCCCGATTGTCGGGAGCCCGAGATTGCCAGCTGGATGGGTGACGGCGATCAGCACGACCAACACCGGCTGGTCCGGACCCTGGGGCGTGTCGTTCACGACCAACCTGACGCCGGATCGCGGGACGGGTATCGGCGCGTGGACCGAACAGCAGTTCATCAACGCCATTCGTCAGGGCAAGAAGGGCGGGAACGGCAGGGCACTCCTGCCGCCGATGCCGTGGCGGATGTACGGACAGCTCACCGACGATGACCTGAAGTCGATCTTCGCCTACTTGAAGACGATTCCAGCGATTCAGAACCGGGTGCCACCGGCGATCCTCGCGCCGCCACCGCCCGCTGCCAGGTAAACGGACACTCTGCGGCGTTGACCGTCGTTTCTGGACCGTTCACAATCGATCAGTGACGAAGCGCCCGTCAACGCCGCTCAAGATACATCGCATCCGGCAGATCCAGCGGGAGCCTGCCATGGCCGAGGCCGTGGCGGATCAGCTCCGCGCCAGCATCATCTCGGGCGATCTGCCTCCGGGTGCGCGCCTCCTCCAGGAAGAGCTCGCGGATCGGCTGGACGTGTCGCGTGCACCGGTGCGGCAGGCCCTGGTCATCCTCGAGCGCGAGGGCCTGGTGCAGGCCGACCGCTGGCGCGGATCGATCGTGGCGCCGCTCGACGTCCTGCAGATCAAGGACCTGTACGAGTTTCGTGGCGCGGTCGAACGTTTCGTTGCCGAAACGCTGGCCCGCAGGGGTGACTTCGACGCGGCGCCGCTGCGCGCGCTGATCGAGCAGGGCGAGGGCGCAGCCGTAACCGGCGACGTGACCCGCCTGATCGATCTCGACCTGCGCTTTCACACCCGTCTCTATGTGGCGTTGAACAACCGAGTGCTGAGCGATGTGATGATCAGCCACTGGACCCACACGCGGCGGGTGATGGCGGCGACCTTGAAGGTCCATGGCTATCCGAAAACCGCGTGGGACGAGCACGCGGCGATCATCGACGCCATCGAAGCACACGACTCCAAACTGGCAGGCCAGCGTGCCGCGGCGCACATCGCGGCGGCCTCGGCGCGGATGGTCGAAACCTTCGCCCGCGAGATGCAGCGGCTGCAGGTGACGAGCGATGCACAGGCGCCGACGGGCCGTGCGACCCGTCCAGTCGCGCGCGGTCGTCGGCGATGAGCTGGTTCGACCCGTCCGACTACAAGGCCCTGCGCCTCGAGCTCAGTGGTTACCTGAAGCCCGGCGAGCAATTGCATCGCAACGTGCTTTTCGACCAGCTCTATGCGTCGCTGCCGAAAGACGGCCAGGTGAAGGTGCAGATCTACAACGCGGAGATCGCCCCGGGCGGCTTCACCAACTGGCACTGCCACAACGGCGCCACGTTCTTCCTCGCCCTGCAGGGCGTGTTCGAAGCGCAGTTCCACGACCCCGGCATCATCGTTCGGGCTCGCGCCGGCGACGTCTACTCAGAGCCCATCGCCAGGTTCCATCGCGGCCATAATCCGCACCCCGACCTGGCATACCTCTGCATCGGCTTCTGTGTGACTGCACCCGACCGCGAGCACGTGACGAACGTGACAGAGCCGTAGGAAAGTGAGTAGTGAGTAG
>JBEBGV010000201.1:0-2223 GCA_040081265.1 Vicinamibacterales bacterium | reverse complement strand
CCGTCTCCAGCCAGGGCATCGACTGTCCTCCAGCCCCAGCGTAAAGGTGTTACCCATGTACCCAGTGAGATGTGTTACCTATGTACCCGGTTTGTACCCTGAGGGCGTCTAACACGCGTTGCACCAGACGGCCGCTGGTGCGATCCTGAGCGGCCGCTGGTGAACGCTGACGTTCGGCGGACAAGAACTGCGGAGCAACGACCAATCTGGCATCGAGACCGCGAGCCATCACGGCAGCACCGGCCTTTGCCGAGGGGTGTAGGATCGAGCCATGAGAGTTGCCACAGGCAGAATCGTCGAAGGCAAGGTTGTCGTCGAGGGCGAACCCTGGGCGGAAGGTTCCATCGTGACGGTCGTGGCTCGCGATGACGAGCAGGCCTTTGAGGTCTCTCCCGATGAGGAACGGGCACTCCTCGAAGCCATTGCTCAGGCCGACCGTGGACAGGTAGTGTCCTGGGAAGTCTTGCGCGAGCGGCTGCGTCACTCGGCGTGACCCGATCTCTCCGTCTCGATATCACCGAGCAGGCCCAGCAGCACATCGTCGCGGCGATGGAGTGGTGGTCGCGGCATCGCCCCGCAGCACCGGATGCCGTGCTTGACGATTTGGATCACACGCTTCGGTTGCTGTGCGTACAGCCAGAACTGGGCACGAAAGCACGCAGGGCTACGCTGTCTGGGGTGCGGCGCGTCACGCTGCCTCGTATTCGCTACGTCCTTTACTACCGGGTGACCGGCGATGCGCTTCAGGTATTGGCCCTCTGGCATTCGAGTCGCCACTCGGGCCCAATCTTGTAGACGACGGGCCGCCGAACAACCGCTTGCAGCCGACGGCGGCCGGCGCGATCATGAGCCGCCGCGGCTGAAGCGGCAACGTTAGACGGATAGCACCAATATTCGGAGGACGAATGCCGCGAACCCTGCGCTTTCTCATGACGCTTGCTCTCGCCGCAATCGTCCAGGCGACCGATGTTCACGGGCAGGATGCAACGGCGAAGCAGTTCATCGGCACGTGGCGCCTCGTGTCATGGCCTCAGCGCTTGGCTGACGGGACTACACGGCAGGAGCCGAGAAGCACGGCGTACATCATCTACACGGACTCCGGTCACATGTGTTCGGTAGGCATGGCGCCGAATCGGCAACCGTGGGCTTCCGAAACGGCCCCGACTGGTGCCGAGGCGGTGGCGGCGATGGGAGGCGCTGGGCTGTACGCTTACTGCGCCCGTGTCGAGATCCATTCGGCTGAAGGCTTTGTCCTTCATCACGTTGAGATCGACAAGAGCCCAAACATGGTTGGCCGGACACGTAAGCGCTGGTTCACGTTTCAAGGGCCAAATCGGGTTGCACTGCGCATCGACCCTCCTGAACTTGTGGCGCCGGTAGTCGAGAGCACCTTGATCTGGGAGCGGGTTCAGTAGCGTCAGCATGCCCAGCTTTCGTGATGCTCTGGTGGTGAGGCAGTGCCGGATGAGAATGACCGTCTAACACGCCGCTGCACCTGACGTCACCGGCGGCTGCTCGCGCAGCCGCCTCGCGCTTGCTGTATTGTGAGCGCGCGTGCCGCAGGTGAGCGGCAAACGTTAGGCAGCATCGAGTCGCACGCAACAACGATGAACAGAGACGAACTCGCTGCGGATGTCTTCCGTGTCGCTCACCTTACTGGTGAGTTCCGGCTGCGTTCCGGAACGGTCTCACACGACTACTTCGACAAGTACCGATTTGAAAGCGAGCCCAGGTTGCTGGCGGCGATCGCCGACGCGCTCGTGCCGCTCATTCCGGCTGGCGGGCAAGTCCTCGCGGGTTTGGAACTGGGTGGCATACCTGTAGCTACTGCGCTCTCCAGGGCCACGGGGCTTCCAGCCGCGTTTGTGCGAAAGGCGGCCAAGACATACGGCACGTGCCAACTCGCTGAGGGCGCAGCGATCGATGGCCGTTCGGTCGTGATCGTGGAAGACGTCGTCACGAGTGGCGGTCAACTCATTGAGTCAGCCAAGGCGTTGCGGATTCTGGGTGCCGTGGTCACCGACGCGGTCTGCGTTATCGACCGCGAGGCCAATGCCGTAGCGCTTCTGGCAGCCGAAGGGATTCGGCTCCACGCATTGTTTAAGATGTCCGAGCTCAAGGGCACTGTGCAACCGGGAAGATAGGTAACAGCGTTAACCGGGAACATGGGTAACACGCAGTTGTCCTTGTCTCAGCGCTGTTCGTTCCTCGATCCGGCCGAGT
>JBEBGV010000058.1:0-29974 GCA_040081265.1 Vicinamibacterales bacterium | reverse complement strand
GGTGACCCCGGGGCAGGGACGCGGTGGTGGTCCGGCGGCCGCGGGCACGGGGCCGCAGCCGGTTCCGGTGATCAACGTGGCTCGCGGTGTCTGGCGATTCGCAGGCGGGACAATGGCGATGGAGTTCGCCGATCACATCACGCTGTATGAGCTGAATGGCAGCAACCAGCGCGTCCACGACGTCGTGCAGGCGGCCCATCAACTCGTGCCCGGCAAGCGCGCGACGCAGGTGATCTGGTCACATCATCACTTCGATCACTCGTCCGGCCTGCGTCAGGCGGTGGCGGAGGGGCTGACCATCATCTCCCGCCGCGACAACGAGGTCATCTTTCGCGAGATGGCCTCACGGCGCGCCCCGAACTTCCCGGACGATCTCGAGCGCAACTTCCAGCCGCTCAAGTTCATCCCCGTCGACGATCACCTGCAGCTCAAGGACGCGATGATGACGGTGGACATCTACCATGTCATCGCCAATAACCACCTGGCTGAGGGCGTCTTCGCCTACATTCCCGAGCACAAGATCTACATCGAGGCCGACGTGCTGACCGCGGCCGAGGAACTGCAGTGGTGGGGCGACAGCTTCCTCGACAACATCAACTACCGCAAGGTGGACGTCGAGAAAATCGTCCCGGTGCACATGGACATCATGACCTTCGAGCAGGGCGTCAGGATGCTGCGCCCCGGCATCGAGCGGGTGAAGCAGTACTGCCAGGAGATGGTGCAGAAGGGGAACTGGTTCCCCGGCTGCCCGGCTGCAGTGAAGTAGCCGCCTACCGCCTACCGCTTACCGACGACCGCACGGCGGGTCTCAAAGACCCGCCCTACGTACGATCCGCCGCAAGCATGGCGAACGCGGCGGGGATGAGGAGCAGATAGCACAGCGCGCCGGCGATGAGCGTGGCGCTGATGCCGAGCGCGATGCTGAGCGTGACGGCAGTCACCGACGCCAGCACGCCGGCAGCGCCGTTAATCCCCCAGAACCACGGCGCGGGACGGGCATCCCGCGCCAGCACCAGCCGCATGCCGGTGGGGAAGGCAAATCCCATCAGCACGCCGGCCGGCGCGATCACACCCACGCAGACGGCGGCGCGCACGGGAAGCGATGCGCTCTCGACGGCGAGCAGCGCCGGCGGCAGCCAGTAAGGAAGCGACGCGACGTAGAGGCCGATGGCTGCCGCCCACGTCAGCAGTCGCGTCCGTGTGTTGAGCACCCAGACGTCGGACAGCAGACTCCCGGCGCCCGTCGTCAGGATGAGCGCGAAGAGCGAGATGCTCAGCGAATACACCGGGTGACCGAGAAAGACGCTCATGCGCTGGAGAATCCCGATCTCCACCATCATGAAACCGATACCGATCAGCAGGAAGTAGGACGTGCCCGCCATGACCAGCCCGCGGCCGACGTCGCTCGTGGCATGGCGCAGCGGCACGACGATGGCGACCAGCACGAGCGCGAGGGCGACGACGAACAGGATCACCAGCGTCAGGGTGGCGTCCAGGTTGCCCGACCTCACTCCGTTGGGATTGTCGGCCTGGCGTTCGCGGATGAACGCCAGCAGGCCGAGCGGCTTGGTCAGCGGCAGCTGGTTGAAGAAGAACGGTCGGTCGTCGGTCGCGGGCGTCAGGTCGAAGTCGCCTGCCGAGGTGATCGCCTCGAGCGTCTCGCGAGAAGGAGCATTGGCAATCGCGTTCAGCGTCGGATACGTGGCCGACGAGCCCGGCACCACCAGTTCCTGATACTCATACTTCATCGTCGCGGCGTGCAGCGCGGCCAGGTCCGCCTCAGAGAATGGCTGGCGCGCCACCACGATCGTGGCGATCCCGCCGGACGCGGCCATGAAGATGTGCCGGTCGGGCGCGGTCACACCCATGTCAAAGAGGGCCGCTACCGCGAGGCTCAGCATGCGTCCGGTTTCGTTCGGGTCGCTGGCGTTGAACCACCGGCTCACCGTGTAGACGCCGCGGTCACTCAATCGTCCGATGAACGTCTTCCACGCTTCCACGGTGTAGAGGCCGTTCTCGCTGAGCGAGTAGGCGCCCGCGCCGGTGGCCGCCCACGTGTCGATCAGGCTCATCTGGATGGTGTCGAAACGCTGATCGGTCCGCGCGAACCAGCTGCGACCCTCATCGACGAAGAGCTTCAGGCCCTGAATGCGCTCGAGATGGGTGAAGTCGGCAAATCCGGGTTCGGTCGTGAGCAACTGCACGAACGTCGGGTTGAGTTCGACGGCCGTGATGTCACGCGACCCGAACACCGCTGCCGAGAGGATGTCGCGTCCTCCACCGACGCCGACCACCGCTGCCCGCGTGCGTCCGGGCAGGTGATACGCCAGCGTCGTGACGTCGTACTTCAGGTACTCGAGCGGCGCGAAGTCCCCGTCGAAGCGTGTCGCCACCGTGCCGGCGTCGCCGTCGATGTTCAGCCAGCGTTGCTCAATCCTGATGCGTGCCGCGGATTCGCCGTAGAGCGGCGACGGCCCCCAGAGGTCTGGATACCACGAATATCCCGGTTGCACGACGACTCGCGAGAAGGTGTTCCAGCGGCGGAACAGATACGAGTCGCCCGCTTCGAACCTTCCCTTGACGACCAGTGGCTGCAGGCCGTGTGACGTTTGCCCGTTGAGAAGAGCGGCGGCGGCGAGCACGAGGGCAATCAGCCCGCGTTTCTGCAACAATCCCGCACCTGGCGGCAGCGGGGCGGGCGCGACGCCCACCCCCGATCGCGCGAAGCAGATGGCCGCAACAGCCGACATCGCCGCGATGAACAGCACCACAGAGGGGCCGTCGGTGGCATTGAGCAGCACGAGCGCGCCCAGGCAGCCCGACGCGGCGCCGAGCAGGTCCCACCCGTAGACACGTCCGATCGGAAACGGACTCCTCGTCAGCGCGAGGCTGACGACGATCCCGGAGAAAAAAAACGGGATGGCAAGGCAGATTGCCAGCTGCATCCAGGTCCAGACACCGGTCACCGAGGTAAACCCGCCGATGGGCACCTGCGTCATCTGAACGAGCAGGCAGAGGCCGGTGCCTGCGGCGAAGGCCATCGAATAGTGCGCGAGGTCGTACGACAGTGTCGCCTCGGTGAAACGTTCCCGACGCAGGTAGACCCACACCGCGCCAGCCGTCAGGCCGAACATCGCCATGCTGATGGCAAAAAACGCCAGATGGTACCAGGCGACGACCGAGAGTATGCGGGTCTGGACGACCTGCAGCATCAAGGTGGCGGCGGTGACGAGAAAGAGGCCCGCGTAGAAGGAGGGGGATGACCGGGTAGGCAACGGGGAAGTATGACGTACAGGGGCAGTCGACAGTGGGCAGTAGGCAGTAGGCGGTGGGCAGTAGTACCCTCACGGTATGCGTCAGACTTCGCGTCACTGCCTCGTGGTTGTCGTCCTTGCGGCGGCGGTTCTGTCTCAGGCCTGTTCCCGAACTCCGGCCGCGCCGGCGGTCACGCCGGACACCTGGGCCGTTGTCGGCACGCGTCAAATCATGCGGGCGGAGGTGGACAAGGCCTTCGAGCGCAACCGCGATCCGAATCAGGTGATGTCGGCGGAGGAAGCGCTCATCGCCAAGCTGGGGCTGCTCAACGACTTGATCGTCCAGGAACTGGTGGCCTCGCGTGCGCCCGCGCTGCAGATTACCGTCCCCGACGTCGACGTCGACAAGGCCTTCACCGACGCCAAGAAGGGCGTGGCAGACGAGGTATTCAAGCAGGAGATGGCGCGTCGCAACCTGACCGAGGCTGACATGCGCGAGACGCTCAAGCGCGAGCTGACGGTACAGAAGGTGATGGAAAAGGAGGTCACGGCGAAAGTGATCATCTCCGACCAGGAAGTCACCGATTTCTTCAACGCCAACAAGGCGCAGTTCAACATCCCGGAAGATGCGGTGCACATCGCGCAGATCGTGGTCACACCAGTGGCCGACGGGCAGGTCGCCAATCGCAGCGGCGATGACGCGACGACGCCCCAGGCGGCCCAGACCAAGATTGCGTCCCTGATGCAGCGCCTGCAGGCGGGCAGCTCGTTCGGCGATCTCGCGATGGATTATTCGGAAGATCCGGAGTCGGCTCCCCGCGGTGGCGACATGGGACTGGTGCCCGTGTCTTCAATTCGCCAGGCGCCAGCAGCGTTGCGCGACGCGGTGCTCGCGATGACCCCTGGCAACGCCCGCGTGGTCAACGACGGCAACGTGCTGCGGATTGTGCTGCTCGTGAGCAGGGAAACGGCCGGGCAGCGCGATCTGTCGACGCCGGGCACGAAGGAACAGATTACCCAGGCCCTGAAGGCCCGTCGGGAGCAGTTGCTGCGCGATGCCTACCTCGGCGCGCTGCGGCAGGACACCCTCGTGACCAACTACCTGGCCAAGCGCCTGGTGGAGGGCAACGGCAAGCTCTAACCCGCCACAGGGTCAGGGCTTCTTGAGCTGATCGATGAGCGCCTGAACCATCTGCATGTACTGCTCGTCGGTTGACTGGTACACCCGCGTGTACTCGTCACGCGACAGCTTCTGCTTGCCCCAGTCACCGTCGAACCGATAGCTCTTGTCGCCGACATCGGCCGTGTCGAACGGCTGATTGTTGTTCTGGCGCCGGAACTTCAGTCCGTCAGCACCGAGGTCCGAAATGAACACCTTGGTCGCCAACTCCGCGGCGCTGTTCAGATCGCCGTAGAGGTCACGGTACATCTTCCGCTCAATCAGGATCCCTGCGCGCTCAGTCGAGGCGAACTTGCCGCGGACGAGGAGGAGCTGGCCGGGGACATAGAAGGCACCGACGAACCCGTCGCCGTGCGCGGCGGCCACGCTGTCCACCTTCATCTGGTCGAGCATCTTCAGCAGCTCACCCACGATCGGGGTCGATTTCGACTCCTGCGCCTGCGCGAGCACCGGGAACAGCAGAACGGCCGCGACGAGAATCAGTCGTGTCATAAGTGTGTCCGTGTGAAGTCCGTGAAAGCAGGGCACTTGTATCACCCGCGACCGGGTCGGTGCAACTGAAGGCGCTTACAAAATCTTCCAGCCTCGCCCCAGGTCTGTGATCGGGCACGGAGCCACCCGGCTCGGCTTTCCCAGCAAAACTACGTCTTTTCGACGTGGCGTCGATATTGCGCCGCTGTCTGGGTCGCCCCCCGGCGGTTCAATCACGCAATGTCAGACACGCACACCACGCTCTCTCGACGCAGATTCTGCACCGGCGCCTGCCAGGTTGCCTCCGGCGCCGCGATTGCCACGCTGGTCTCCGCCTGCGGCGGCTCATCGTCTCCGACGGCGCCGAGCGGCATGGCCTCCACCCTGGCCACCCAGTCGGGCCGATTCACGGGCTCCGGGGTGCAGGTCACCGTGGCTGGTTCCGCACTGGCCGAGTCGGGCGGGGCGGTGCTGGTTGAATCGGTGGCAGGCGTGTTCCTGCTCGCCCGGACGGGCGACGGCGCCTTCACCGCGATCGACGCCATCTGCAGCCACGAGTCGTGCACCATCACCGGCGCCGAGGGCGCCACCTACGTCTGCCCGTGCCACGGATCGCGTTACAGCCGCAGCGGTCAGGTGCTGGGTGGCCCGGCCACGGCCTCGCTTCGCCGATTCGCGACCACGGTCGCCGATGGCGTCGTGACGATCGCGATCTGACGCGCTCACGACGCCCGCGTCATGCCCAGACTCAATCCTGAAATCGACCACCTGTTCCGTCGCGCCGGCTTCGGTGTCAGCGCGGCGGAGGCGACCAGCTTCGGCGACATGTCGCCCGCGGCAGCCGTGGACCACCTCGTCAACTATGAAGGCCGTCCAGACGATGTGGACGCGCGCATTGGACGGCCCGATCACGCACAGGTGAAGTCGCGCGACCTGTTTGCGCCGGACATCGACATCGAAGACGCCCGACAGCGCTGGCTGTTTCGCATGATCCACTCGCGCCGCCCCCTGCAGGAAAAGATGGCGATGTTCTGGCACAACCACTTCGCCACCGCCTACAGCAAGCTGATTGCGGACTCTGGCCCTGTTCAGGCGGCGAAGATGTTCGCGCACAAGCCAGGCGTGCTGCGCGGCCCGCAGGGACAGCTCGAATTGTTTCGCGCGTATGCGCTCGGCAACTACCGCGACCTCCTGCTGGAGATCTCGCAGGACCCCGCGATGGTGATCTGGCTCGACGGCAAGACCAATACGCGGGCGAAGCCGCAGGAAAATTTCGGCCGCGAAATCATGGAGCTGTTCACGGTCGGCGTCGGCCACTACACCGAGTCTGACGTCTATGCCGCGGCGCGCGTGTTCACCGGCTGGAACCTCCGGAAGTCCACCGGGTATACCCGTGAGGACATGAACGCGTATCAGGAGTTCGTCTACAACGCCGACCAGCACGACATCAACGCCAAGACGTTCTCGTTCCCGATTTACGGCAACGGCACCCAGACGATCCCGGCGCGCAGCGAGTCGGCCGGCATGCAGGACGGCATCGACCTGATCACCGCGCTGGCACTGCACCCGGAGACGGCGCGGCGGTTGGCCCGCAAGTTCTGGAACTTCTTCGTCAGCGAGATCCACGCACCTGATCCAGCCTTCGTCGAGAGCACGGCCAACGTCTACCTGCAGAGCGGCACCGAGATCAGGCCTGTCGTGCGACACATCCTCGCCTCGCCGTGGTTCAACGATCCGGCGATGCGCTTCGCGCGTTACTCGTGGCCCGCCGAATATGTGGCCCGCTCTATCAAGGAAGTGGGCTGGCAGGGCTTCTCGCTCGATCAGGCGCGGACGCCGCTGGCCAACATGGGCATGCTGCTGTTCGAGCCGCCCAACGTGGGCGGGTGGCCGATGGCCGCCAACTGGTTCTCAACCGGGACGATGCTGGCGCGGTCCAACTTCGCAGCGACGCTGGTGACCAGCCAGAAGGAGAGCCTTGCCGTCGCGCTCGAGACCAATGGCGGGTCCGCGCAGTTACTGCTCACGACGATGCTGGATCGGGTGACGCCGGCGCCGCTCGACTCGGCACCGCAACAGGCGCTGATGTCGTACCTGCTCGCCGGCGGGGCGTGGTCGGGGAGCGCCGAGCAGCTCAGCACGCGGGCCGCCGGGCTCGCGCGTCTGCTGGTGTCATCGGCCGAGTACCAGCTCGTCTAGGACGGTATCGACCATGGACATCTCGAGACGACTCTTCATCCGCAACGGCGTTGCGACGGTCACGCTCGGTCTCGCCGCGCCTGACTTCCTCACGGCGATTGCCGGTGCGCAGGGCATGGCTTCGCGGCGCCTCGTCGTCATCTACCTTGGCGGTGGCAACGACTCGTTGAATACGCTGGTCTCGTATCAGGACCCCAGCTACTACAGTCGCCGGCCCAGCATCGCCGTGCCGGCGGGTCAGGTGCTGCAGGTGGGCACAGATGCGGCTGGCCACGCGCTCGGCCTGCACCCGCGGATGGGCGGTCTGCAGAACATCTTCAACGAAGGCCGCCTGGCGCTCGTGCAGCGGGCCGGCTATCAGAACTCGAGCCGCTCGCACTTCGAGGCCACCGACATCTACGGCACCGCCAATCCGCAGACGTCGAGCGGGTCGGGCTGGCTGGGGCGGTATCTCGACACATTGCCGCGGCCGCTTGATGCGCTGACGGCGTGGAACACGTCCGGCGAGACGCCGCGCGCACTGCTGTCGGGAACGACGGGCGTGCCGGCGATTCCCAATGCGACCACCTACACCTACGCGAGCCCGAACCGCGGGCCTGCCGCGACGCAGGAACGCGCCGCGGCGCAGGCGATGGCGTCGAACCTGGCGGCGGGGCGCCCGCACCTGTCGTTTGTCAACAGCACCAGCCGCGGTGCGATCGAGACGCTGGACAGGGTGGCGCAGGCGACGTCATACGCGCCGTCGGTGGCCTACCCGAACAACGGTTTCGGGCTGGCGTTGCGGACGGTGGCGGGCGCGATCGTCCTCGGCGTCGGCTCGCGGGTCTTCTGGGTGCAGACCGGTGGCTACGACACGCACTCGCAGCAGGGCGCGGCCGGTGGCGCCTACGGCAACCTGATGGGCACGCTGAGCGACGGCGTCGCGGCGTTCTACACCGACACGCGCAATCAGGGCGTGGCCAACGACACCACCGTCATCGTCTATTCCGAGTTCGGACGGCGCATCTCCGAGAACGGCAGCGGTGGCACCGACCACGGCGCGGCCGGTCTGATGATGGTGCTCGGCGGCATGGTGCGGGGCGGGCTCTACGGCACGGCGGCGACCCTTGCCCCAGGCCACCCGTCGCTTGAAAACAACTCCGGTGACATTCGCTTCGAAACCGACTTCCGGTCCGTGTACGCGCGCGTGCTCGACCAGTGGCTCGGTGTGAACTCTGTGCCCATCCTGGGCGGTGACTTCCGTGCCGGCGCGCCGGCATTCTTCTAAGGTCTCGACATGACTCCTCCCATGACGACACTGCATCGATTGGTTCTGTCTGCCGGCCTCGTGCTGAGCCTTGCCGTCCCGGCAGCGGCTCAGACTCCCGTGGAGAACGCATTGCCTCCTGCCGTCACGTTCGGCGTGGTGACGTTTCTCCAGTACGCCGCCGAGCTGCACGAGATGGACGGCTACAACGCGTTCGACGTGACACGCGGGTATCTGAACATCAAGGCGCGACTCTCGAACCGCGTGCAGGTTCGATTCACGCCGGACGTGCGGCCGACGACCGACGCCAGCCTCAACAGAAACCTGGCACTGCGGCTGGAGTACGCGTCGCTTGACGTCAAGGTGACCGACACGACCTCAGTGATGTTCGGTCTCCACGAGACACCGTGGCTGTCGTTCGAGGAGTCGCTCAATCGCTATCGCGTCATCGCCCCGCTCTTTGCGGAACGGCTCGAGCTGATTCCAGGACCCACAGACCTTGGTGCCAGCGTCAAGCTGACCCGCGGCCGTACGGAAGCCCATGTGGGCATCTACAACGGCGAAGGCTATGGACACGCCGAGCTCGACAAGTACAAAAGCATCGACGGCCGCATCACCCTGCGCCCATTCGAGGAGGGCGAGGGCAAGAACGTCAGCATCTCCGGCTTCTATCAGTACGGGTGGTATGCGAAGGATCGGCCGCGCAACGTGGCGATTGTGATGGGCACCTACGAGAACGCGAACATTGTCGCCACCGCGCAGTTCCTGACCGCGACCGACAATCCGTTCATTGCCAGGGACGTGAAGCGTCGTGGCCTGTCGTTCTTCGGCGAGGGACGTCAGGGTGTCATCGGCTGGGCGGGAATCGGCGGCCTCGACTTCATCGATCCGAATGCCGCGACCGATGGTGACTCACAGCGCAGACTGCTCTTCGGCGGTGCGCACTGGAGCCAGCTCGAACACGGGCGGCTCGGCGTCGTCGTCACGCTCGAGCAGATCTCCCGATCGAGCAACTCGGAACTGCTCCAGCGCCGCCTGCTCGCCCAGGCGCATGTGGAGTTCTGACACTGGACAGTCGACAGTAGGCGGTAGGCAGTAGGCGGTCGGACATCGTACGCAGGCCGGGTCGGAACGACCCGGCGGCACTGCGCTTGCACCGCACGCCCCTGGACGACCCCGTCCAGGGTGTGCAGAAGTGAAGCGATTCGTATTCATCGGATTTGACGCGGCCGACTACCGCATGGTCGAGCAGCTGGCCGCGGAGGGCTCGATGCCTGCGTTCCGGCGGCTCATGGACTCGAGCGCGCGGGCGATTACGCGCAGCCCGTTTGCGTTCTTCGTCGGCGCACAGTGGCCCTCGTTCTATACCGGCCTCGACACCGCCGGTCACGGTCGCTACTGCTACAGACAGCTCATTCCCGGCACCTACGAAGACCGCCAGTTCGAAGCAAAGGGTGTAGACGGCAGTCCGTTCTGGGACGTCCTCGGTGCGCAGGGCAAGCGTCTGGCCGTCATCGACGTGCCCAAGACGGTCGTGTCGAACAAGTTCCCGGGTATTCACGTTGTCGATTGGGCGACGCACGACACCGAACTGATCGGCATGGGGACCTCGCCCACTGAACTCCAGGACGAAATCATCACGCGCTACGGTGAAGGCCGGGAGCGCGATTGCAACAGGGTGCCGCGCACCGCCGAAGGGTTCGCGACCTTCCGCAGGAACCTTCTCGACCGACTCGCTACCAAGGAACGATTCGTCATCGATCGGATCGATCAAGGCGACTGGGATGCGCTGGTCGCTGTGTTTGCCGACACGCACTGCGCCGGACATCAGTTGTGGCACTTCCACGATTCGCAACACGACCGATTCGACGGCACGCTCGTCGAGGAGATGGGCGACCCCTTCCGCGAACTCTATCGGGCGATCGACGCGACCCTTGGACGAATCCTCGAGCGGATCCCGCCTGACTGCATCGCGATGGTCTTCGCCAGCCACGGCATTGGGCGCCACTGGGACGGCCTGCACCTCATGGACGACGTGCTCGCCAGGCTCGACAACGTGCTTCCACACGGCGGGGCGCCCCGCGCCTCGAAACTCAAGGCTGAACTCGCTCGCCGCGCCCGGATGATCAGGCCGTATCGCTTCCGGAAGTACTTCCCGGAGCCGCTGTCCCCACGCGCATTTCAGAAAGTCTTCAGCATTCCCAACAACGAGGTGTACCTCGGGCTGCGCGTCAACCTCGACGGGCGCGAGCCACTGGGGCGTATTCGCTCCGCCGAGTTCGACAGCTACTGTGCTGCACTGGTCGAGGCACTCTCCGAGCTTCGCGTTGGCGTCGACGGCCCCCCGGCGTTCACGGAAATCGCCATGACCAGGGACCGGCTGACAGGCCCTCATCTCGGCGATCTCCCGGACATTGTCGCGCGCTGGAGCCGGGACCGACCATTTGATGCCCTCCTGTCGCCGCGAATCGGCGAGGTGCGCGGCCGGTACAAAGGAGTTCGCACGGGAGACCACCAGCCGGATGGACTCCTGCTCGTCTCCGGCGGGGGAATCCAGCCGGGCGAGCGGCCGGCCTGCCGGGTCGAGGATCTTGCGCCAACGTTCGCGGCCATGCTTGGCGCGACATTCCCACAGCGCGACGGCTCAGCCTTGCCGTGGGTCCCGTGCTGACGGTTCTCTTCGCCACCCGTAATGGCGCTCACACGCTGCCACGAGCCCTCGACGCGCTGACTCGCGTGCAGGAACCCGCCGGCGGCTGGCGGCTGGTGGTGGTCGACAACGCCAGCACCGATGCAACCCCGGACATTCTGGCGAGGTATCGTCCGCGCCTTCCGCTGGCTATTCGTCACGAATCCACACCAGGGCAGAACGCGGCACGCAACACCGGGCTCGACACGTGTGTCGGCGACCTGGTGGTCTTCACCGACGATGATATCGTGCCGGAACCCGAGTGGCTGGTCAACCTGAGGCGCGCCGCCGACGCGAACACCGGCTGCGACGTCTTTGGCGGAACGATCCATCCGTACTGGGAAGCCGAGCCGCCGTCCTGGATTGTTGACGGGGTGCCGTTGTCGCCGGCATTTGCGGTCACGCCTGCAGGCAAGACGGGCGGACCAGCACGGAGCGAGGACTGCTTCGGACCCAACTTCGCGATCCGATCATGTCACTTCGAACAAGGGCTTCGCTTCAGGACGGACCTTGGCCCCCGAGGTGCGTCCTATCCCATGGGTGGCGAGACTGAAGTGCTCTGGCGTCTGGATCGTCTCGGCGCGCGCGTTCACTTCGTCGATGACGCGGTCGTGCGCCACATCGTGCGGCCCTGGCAGTTCACGTCCAGATGGCTGCGTCGCCGGGCGTTCAACTTCGGTCGCGGCCTGTACCACGTGCATCGGCGGACGCACCCGCCGGCCAGGGCAGGGACGTTGTTTGGCATCCCACGGTGGCGGGTGCGACGCTTCCCCTCGCGATTTCTGTCTCCGCTGGTGACGTCGGAACTGCGACAGGACCGGGCAGCGTCGGCCGCCGCGCGGTGGGCGTTATGGGTCGAGGTGGGATGGCTGCGAGAAGAACGACTGGGGTAACAACAGTCCGGCTGCGGCCGGACTATTGTCTGGCTGTGCTAGCATGCCTTCTGCCTTGGGTGCCCACGAGGGCATAACGGGGAAGTCCGGTGCGAATCCGGCGCGGTCCCGCCACTGTGAGTGAAGGCGTGTCGCTTCGATATCACCACTCGGTCAACAGCCGGGGAAGGTGAAGCGACCGACGAATCAGCACCACCGATTCGTTCCTTCCGAGCCAGGAGACCTACCCAGGGGTTCTTGTTGCCCGCGGAGGCTCCATCCATGGCTCGTGCCTGCTCGTCTTTCCAGTTCCTTTTCCTCTTCCTGTTCCTCTGCGGCGCTCTTCAGCCTCAGCCTGCGTCTGCGCAAGCGCAGACTTCTGCCTCTGGTGTTGTTGTCGATGAGGCCGGCGGCGCCATCGTCGGCGCTCGCGTCACGCTGCGCGATCGCAACGGCCTGGTCGTACTGACGACGATGTCGGACGCAGCCGGCGCATTCTTCATCCGCGACGTGCCCGCCGGCATGCACACGCTCACCGTGGAGCAGAATCTCTTCGCGGCCGAGAGCGTCGTGCTCAGCCCGGGCGACGGGGCGTCCCTGCCGCTGCGCGTCGCGCTCAAGGCCGGGGGCTTCGTCGAGGACGTTGTCGTCACCGCTCGGCGCATCGAGACACGCCTCTCAGAGACGCCTCAGAAGATTGAGGTGATCGACTCGGTCGACCTCGAGCGTTCGGTTGGCACCGACCTGACCGACATCCTCAAGAAGAATGCAGGCGTGGACGTCGTCCAGTACACCGGCGCGCTCTCGGGCATCGGCCTCCGGGGGTTTCGGCCACAGACGAGCGGCATCAACAAGCGCTCGCTGCTGCTTATCAATGGCCACCCGTCCGGCGTGACCAATCTCGCCGCGCTCCTGGTTGACGGCGTCGATCGTATCGAGGTGCTCAAGGGTGCCGCGTCCGCCGTCTATGGTTCCTCGGCGATGGGCGGTGTCGTGAACGTCATCACCAGGCAGTCGTCCGGGAAGATTGGCGGCAGCGCCCGGATCGGTGCCGGAAGCTTCGGCACGTCCGAATTGACGGCGCGCGCAGGTGGCAGCGCCTCGTCTCGGATCGACTTCGACATCAACGCAGCGGCGTTCAACCAGCGGCACGACCTGCGGATGGGTAACGGCGCCGTGCGCCCCGCGACCGCCTACAAGACCTACGACACCGGCGGCCGTCTCGGCGTGGTCCTCGGGCAAGGCTGGCGCGTGGATGGACACGCAGACGTGTACCGCGGACGTGACATCAACTCGCCGCCGGACATCGCGTCGGGCAACGTCGGGCAGAGCCGCAAGGACATCGAGCGCAACGCCGGCGACGGGCGAGTGACCGGCCGGATTCGGGCTCACGACCTGTCGTTCACGACCTACATGGCCACCGAGAGCAGCCACACGTCCAATGTGACGACCGGCAATCCCGTTGATGCGCCGTTTCTGCCATATCTGTCGTTCGAGGGCGATCTCCGCTGGACCGGCGTGCAGGCGCGGGATTCCTGGGCCGTCTCACGCCTCAGCAGCATCGTTGTCGGGCTCGACTACGAGCGCGTGAAGAGCGTGAGTCGTTCCTTTGCCCGCACAGGTGAGCCGACCGCACCGTTCTCGGCGGACGCGCGCAAGGACACCGTCGGTGTCTATGTTGAGAACACGCTCAGGCTGCGCGAGGGCCGCACCGTGGTGACGCTCGGTGGACGCCTGGACCACATCACCACCGAGACGCTCGACACCCCGCTCAAGACAAACTTCACGCCTTCGAAAGCCACCTTCGACGTGTTCAATCCGAGTGTTGGCCTGAAGCACGAACTTGTCGCCGGCTTGAGGGCACACTTCACGGTTGGCCGGGCGTTCATCCCGGCTGAGGCCTCGATGCTGACTGGCTTCACGACCACCGTCGTCGGTGGACGAACGCAGATCAACCAGGGCAATCCGGATCTGAAGCCGGAACGCAGCACCTCATTCGATGCCGGTGCCGAGTGGTCATCGCAGACCACCCGCGTTGACGTCACAGCGTTCAGGACCACGGTGAAGAACCGCTTCATTTCCAACGTCGTGATCAGCAATCCGCCCGCGCCCGCGCCAATTCTGCTGTCGGTTGAGAACGGGCTCGACGCGCACATCAGTGGGCTCGACATGGAAGGCGCCCAGCGCCTTGGCGCTCACCTTGGTGTGTTTGCCAACGCGACCCATTACTTCAACCGCAAGGAACGCCTGTGCTCACCAGGGCCGTTTCCCGCGTGTGCCGCCGACGGACCCGAGCAGGACATCCTGAACGTGGCACTGGACACCATCCGTGCGGGAGCCGACATCGACCTGAGCCGACTTGCTGTGCGCGTGTCCGGCCGCTACGTGCGCGGCCGGAAGGACAACAACTTCAACCTGCCAGGCTTCCCGATCGTCAACTACGACAACTTCACCGTGTTTGACGCGACCGCGTCGTACCGGCTGGTGCAGCGCCAGTCGATCCTCCTCTCAATCAACAACGTCTTCGACACGCTCTACTACGAGAAGCTTGGGTATCCCCTGCAGGGTGCGTCATTCAAGCTCTCGTACAAAGTCGAGTTCTAGAGGGTCGGACCGATGCGGCAATCGCTTCTTGCGCGGGTAGTCGTCTTCACTCTCGCGATCTTCGCCGCGGGCGTGACAGCCTCTACGCAGTCGGCGCCGGCGCGGATCATCTCGACGTCTCCGAGCATCACTGAGACCCTGTTCGCGCTCGGCCTCGGTGATCGCGTGGTCGGCGTCTCCAGCTACTGCCGCTTTCCGGCGGGCGTGGCGGGGTTGCCGAAGGTCGGGTCGTATCTCATGCCAGACGTGGAGTTGATGGCCCGGCTCAGACCGGACCTGGTGTTCGTGCACGCAGCGGCGACAGGGCCGGCACGGCGTCTGGAGTCGCTCCGCATTCCGCACTCGACGATCGAGCAGGGGACGAGCCTCTCGCGGGTGTTTTCATCGATGCGGCAGATCGCGTCTGCGGCGGGTGTAGCGGCGCGCGGCGATCAGATGGTGGCCGACGTCGAGCGACGCCTGCAGAGGGTTCGGGGGCCGGCACGCACCACGGCTCGCCCTCGCGTGCTGTTCATCATCGGCCGACGTCCAGGAACGCTGTCCGACCTGGTTGCCATTGGACCTGGCGGCTACCTGAACGACCTCATCGGGATTGCCGGGGCTGCCAATGTTCTCGACATCGTCGGGCAGCCTGAGTATCCGCGCATCTCCATGGAGGTCGTGCTCAGACTCGATCCGGATGTCATCGTTGACACCGTGGACATGGGTGACACCGACGCTGAACGGGCGCGTCGGCAGCCGATCAATGAGCGACTCTGGAAGGCCTATCCGACCCTGGCTGCCGTGAAAGCCGGTCGTGTGCATGCGGCCACGACTGATGCGCTTGTGGTACCCGGGCCGCGTGTTGTCGAGGCGGCGCAGTGGGTCGCTGCCGTGCTGAACCGCCCCGCGCACCAATGACACCCTCGCGTCTGCGCGTCGAGCACGTGGCGTGGAGTGTTGCTGGACACGACATCCTCGTGGACGTGACCTTCGAGGTTGGCGGCGGAGAGGTCGTGGCGATCATGGGCCGGAACGGGGCCGGCAAGAGCACGCTGCTTGACATCGTTGCCGGGCTTCGGCATCCGCGGTCTGGTGCGGTCGTGCTCGACGGACGCGATGCGAGTCTCTGGAGTGCCCGCGAGCGGGCCCGGTTTGTGTCGCACCTTCCGCAGGTGGTGAGGGCCGACCTCCCGTTCGTTGCGCACGAGCTGGTCCTGATGGGACGGTATCCGCACACCGACCGCTGGTTCGAGTCGGACGAGGATCGGCGGATGGTCGAGGACGCCATGCGTCGTGCCCACTGCTGGGAGCTGCGCGAGCGGTCGGCGCAGACACTGAGTGGCGGCGAACGTCAGCGCGTGCTCCTGGCGGCGTGCCTCGCGCAAGCGTCGCAGATGCTGCTGCTCGACGAACCGTCAACGCACCTTGATATCGATCAGCAACTGCACTGCTTCTCGCTGCTGCGGGACGAGAGCCGCCGCGGGGTGGCGTGCGTCGCCGTGACCCATGACCTGAACCTCGCGCTGGCGTATGCGACCAGGCTCATCGTGATCGCGGACGGACGCGTCGCCGTGGACCTTCCCGTGGAGGAGGCCGCAGCGTCAGGGGACTGGCTGGCGCACTTCTCCGATCGTCTGGTGCTGTCGAGCCGGCCCGGCGGTCGCCCGTGGGTGGCCTACACATGAGCCCCGCGAGCCGCGGCCGCCGATGGATCTGGGGCTTTGCCAGCGTGTTCGTCGCTGCCGCCGTGCTGCTGCCGCTGGCCGGGCCGTTCGGACTGGACATGGCGCTCGTCCGCGCCAGGCAGGAGCCAGACTGGTCGATCTTCGTGCACCTGCGCGTGACGCGCACGCTGCTGGGACTCTTCGCCGGCGGGGCACTGTCGCTGGCGGGAGCGCTGTTTCAGGCCATGCTTCGCGACGCCCTCGCCACTCCGTACACGCTCGGGATCTCGGCCGGAGCCTCGCTTGGAGCGGTGATGGCGATCTGGCTCGACTGGGACGTCGTCGCAGGACTACCCGCCGTCTGGGTAGCCTCGCTCGCGGGAGCCGGCTGTGTACTCCTGGCCGTGGCGGGCACGGCGGTCCGCGACGGTCGCGTCTCATCGTTTGGGCTGCTCTTATCCGGCCTCGCGGCGAACAGCGTCTGTTCAGCCGCCATCATCATCATCTACAGCGTCGTGAACTCGACCAAGTCGTTCTCGATTACCCGGTGGCTCATCGGCAGCCTCGACGCGATCGACTACCCGACCCTCGCTGCGTTCATCGGGGCGGTGGCGTTGTCGTCGGTGATCGTCATGCGTCAGGCCCGCGCATGGAACCTCCTGGCCGTGGATGGAGCGTGGGCCAGTACGCGTGGTGCCTCGGTGTCGCGCCTGACGCTGACCGGCTACGGTGCGGGCTCGGTGCTCACGGCACTGACCGTTGCGCTCACCGGTCCCATTGGCTTTGTGGGACTGGTGGTGCCGCACCTGGTCCGCACGCGCATCGGGGCTGACCATCGCGTGCTCATGCCGTGCGCCTTTCTTGGCGGCGGCGTGCTGCTCGCCGCCTGCGACGCCGTGGGCAGAGTGGTGCTCGTGCCCGCCGAGGTACCGGCTGGAGCAATCATGGCGCTGGTGGGTGGGCCATACCTGATCTGGGTGCTGAGGCAGCGAGCGTCGTAGTGGCATCACCCCCAAGAGCGCGCACCGTGTTTGTCGGTGGCACATCATCGAATGCCGGCAAGAGCTGGATGGTGACGGCGATCTGCGCCTGGCTTCGAGCGCGCGGTGTGTCGGTTGCGCCCTTCAAGGCGCAGAACATGTCGAACAACTCCTACCCGTGTCCGTCTGGCGGTGAGATCGGGCGTGCGCAGGTGGCCCAGGCGGAGGCCTGCGGTCTCGAGCCCGAGCCTGCCATGAATCCCATCCTGCTGAAGCCGGACGGCCATGGCACCTCACAAGTGATTGTCGACGGCCGCATGTGGAAGACGATGACCGCTCGCGAGTACTACGGGGCGGTGGACGAACTGCGTCCTCGCGTGCTTTCCGCCTATGAGAGCCTGGCGAGCCGTTTCGACGCCGTCGTGATCGAGGGGGCCGGCAGCGTGAGCGAGCTCAACCTTCGCGATCACGACCTGGTCAACCTCGGGTTAGTCACCCGCCTTCAGGCGCCGTGGGTGCTGGTGGCGGACATTGAGCGTGGCGGCGTGTTTGGTTCGGTGGTCGGCACTGCGCACCTGCTGTCGCCGGATGAACGCGCTCTGTTCAGGGGCTTCATGGTCAACAAGTTCCGCGGCGACGTGACGCTCTTCGATCAAGGCGTCCGTCTACTCGAGGAGCGCACCTCTTCCCGCTGTTTCGGCGTCTTTCCGTACGCGGACATCGAGCTGGATGGTGAGGACAGCCTGGCGCTGCGGACCCGGGCCATCGACCCGGTGCCGTCGGGTGCCAGCGTTGCCATCATCCGCCTGCCACACCTGTCGAACGCGACTGACTTTCGACTCCTGACCTGGGCAGACTGGCTTGTCGAGCCACCTGGTACTGACTACAAGTTCGTCGTGCTGCCCGGAACCAAGAACACTGTGGCCGACATGACATGGCTGCGGGAGATGCGTCTCGACCGGTGGATCTTCGAGCAACATCGACGGGGAGCGACCATCATCGGTGTCTGTGGTGGCTATCAGATGCTGGGAACGATGATCAGCGACCCTTCTGGCGTGGAGTCGCCGATTCGCGATGTGCCCGGTCTCGGGTTGCTGCCTGCAGTCACCGAACTGACCCGCGAGAAGCGCACGCGGGCGGTGCGGGCGACGACGAAGGCAGGGACCCGTTTCGATGCCTACGAGATCCATGTTGGCCAGACTCGTCAGCGCGGTACGGCCGCGACGACCCCGTTCGCGCGGCTTGAGGACGGCACCGATGACGGCGCCTGTGCTGACCGCGTGATGGGCACCTATCTCCACGGTGCGTTCGAGCACCCGGGCGTCTGTGCCGAGGTGTTCGGAATCGAACCGCCTCCGTCCCGGGCGAAGGCGGAGCAGTATCGCCGGCTGGGTGAGTGGTTCGAGACACATGGTCGCCATCTCGGCGACCTCGGTTTCGAGTAGTCAAGTGATCGGAGCGACACGCGTGCAGTGGGAAATCCTTCTCGAGCGACCTCTCTTTACTCTCCGGCGATCAGGGCGGTTCCTGGTCGCCGACCTCGGTGTGCCTCATCGCGTGCTCAGCACGTCTGCCAGAAGTGGTGGACAAGTGGAGCATGTCCGCCACCTGGTGAATCATCAGAGCTGCGAAGGCGCTGGCCACCACGAGCGGCATGCCGCGGTCATGGAGAAGGGGCAGGAGGTCTATCACGACAGCGTGTGCGGCGAGATCGACCTTCCCCCTGACCTGACCGCGGTGATGGGTACCGCCGCGAACATGAACTACGCGGCCATCGTCACTGAGACAGATGACGACGTGGAGGTGTCGGCCATCGTCACCGCCGGCGTAGAGGGCAATGCGACCGCGGCAGGCGAGCCGGCCAACTGGCGCGAAACGGCGGCGGGTGTCGGCAAGGTGATCCTGCCAGCTGGCACCATCAATACCCTGTTGCTCATCAACATGCCGCTGACGCCCTCAGCGCTGGCGCGAGCGGTGATGACGATGACCGAGGGAAAGAGTGCGGCGCTGCAGCGGCTTGCTGTTCCCAGCAGACTCCACGCGGACCTGGCGACCGGCACCGGTACTGACCAGTACTGCGTCGCTGTGCCGATGGCGGGCGCGTTCACGCTGACCTCGGCCAGCCCGCACATGAAGCTCGGTGAGCTGGTCGGACATGCCACCCGTGATGCCACGCTCGAAGCGTTGCGCTGGCAGAACGGACTTGAGGCGAGCTACACGAGGGGCGTGTTTCACGCGCTCGGTCGCTACGGGGTGCGAGAGGCGACGCTGCTCGAGGACATCGCGCCGTATGTGAGTCCTTCGGACCTGGAACTCCTGCGGAGAAACAGCAAGTCAGTGTTCTACGAGCCGCTGGTTGGTGCCGCCGCGCACGCTCTAGCCGCCGTCTGCGATCGCGTGCGACATGGCACGTTGCCTCAGACCATTGCGGCGGACGCGCAGGTGCAGCAGGCGGCTGCACTGTCGGCGAACCTGGCCGCCCAGGTGCATCGATGGGCTGAGTTCCGGGCCACGCTGCGACCCCATGCGGATGGCGACGTGAAGGTCCTGGTGCTTCGGGCGCTTGCGCTGGGCTGGTCTGAAAAGTGGCGGACTGGCTGACCGCGGCGCTCTCGTCGCTTGCGCCGGATCCGGGCGTTCTCGTCCTCGCCGTGGCGCTCGACCTGGCCGTTGGCGACCCGGTGTATGCGTGGCATCCGGTGCGCATCATCGGTCACACGCTTGCCTGGATGGAGAATGCGCTTCGCCGGGCAGGGCTCGACGGCTACGCGGGCGGGGTACTGTTGGGTGTTGGCCTGGCCACGGTCTTCCTGCTGGTCACTGGCTCCCTGCTGGTGCTGGCCGGGTTGGTCGCTCCCGTTGCGGAACGCCTTGTCCACCTGTTCATCGTCTACAGCCTGCTGGCGCTCGGCGATCTCTTTCACCACGTCTGGCGGATCGAGTCGGCCGTGCAGCGCGGTGATCTCGTCGCGGCGCGGACGGCGGTGAGTGCGCTCGTTGGCCGCGACACCGACCGGCTCGACGGCGCCGCGTGTCGGCGTGCCGCCGTCGAGAGCCTCAGCGAAAACCTGACCGACGGGTTCGTCAGCGCGGTGTTGTGGTACGTCGTGCTGGGCCTGCCTGGTCTTGTGCTCTTCAAGGTCGTGAGCACGATGGACTCGATGGTGGGCTACAAGACTCCGCGCTACCTTCGCTTCGGCTGGTGCGGCGCGCGCCTGGACGATGTGATGAACTACGTGCCGGCTCGCCTGACGTGGGTCCTCATCGCTGTCGTTGCTGGCGTGTTTCCAAACTACTCGGGGCGGAAGGCGTGGGCGGTGGGCCTCAGCCAGCATGCGCTGCTGCTCGGGCCGAACTCGGGCTGGAGCGAGGCTGCGACCGCCGGCGCGCTCGAGCGGCGCCTCGTCGGCCCTGTCTGGCGAGACGGCGTTCTGGTAACCGACCTGTGGATCGGCGATCCCGCTGATGCTCCTCTCGGAACCCGCGGGGATGTGATTCGCGCGGTGGCGCTGGCAATGGTTGTCGGCCTCGTGACGACCGCAGCGGGATATGCGTATCTGGCCACGCGCTGAACGCGTGCGTGTCACCCCCGCGCGCGCACTGTGCGAAGATGGCGCCCTATGACGCGCCGAATGTCCCGCCGCACGCTGCTCGAATCGGCCAGCGGCATCGCCGCGGCTGCGGTTCTTCACAACGACGCGGCCTCTGCCGCCCAGCAAGCACCGATCGCCGACGCTGTGCCAGACGTTACCGGTCAGCTCGCGCGATACATGGTGTCGGCGCGCGATCGGGACTTGCCTGCGCCGGTTCTGCTGGCCGCCAGGCATCGGATGCTCGACACGCTCGGCGCCATGGTGTCTGGCGCCCGGCTCAAGCCCGGCGAGATGGCCACGCAGTACGTCCGCAGCCAGGGCGGCACCGCGGAAGCCACGGTACTGACGACCGGGTTCAGGACAACGGTCGTCAATGCGGCGCTCGCCAACGGCATGTTCGCTCATGCCGATGAGACCGACGACTTCGAGCCGGTCACCAAGGCGCATCCGGGCTGCGCGGTGCTGCCCGCCGCGCTCGCGCTGGCCGAACACGAGGATCGCAGTGGACTCGAGCTCGTGCGCGCCTTCGCGCTCGGCTACGACCTCTGCTGCCGCTTCCTGATGGCGTGCGGTCCTGATTCGGTGCGTGCCACCCATCGCAGCGCCGAGGGCGTCAGTTCCACGTTTGGCGCGGTTGGTGGCGCCGCATCCCTCGCGCGTCTCGACGAAACCGGCATGCGCTACGCACTGTCGTATGCCGCGCAGCAGGTCTCCGGTGTCTGGAGCTGGGAGCGCGATACCGAACACGTCGAGAAGGCCTTCGACTTTGCCGGCATGGGCGCAAGAAATGGTGTCACCGCCGTCACCATGGTGCAGGCCGGAATGTCAGGCGTTCGCGACGTGCTGGACGGCAACCATAACGTGCTCCAGGCGTTCTCGGCGCAACCGAAGCCCGAGGAGATGATTGCAGGTCTCGGCACGCGCTTTTTCGTGGCCGAAACGGCCATCAAGGTGTTCTCCGTCGGCTATCCGATCCAGGCGCCGCTCGACGCGCTGCTGACGCTGCGTCGCGAGCAGCGTCTGACCGCTGACAACGTGGATCGCATCGTCGTCAAACTGCCGGCTGACGGAGCCAACATCGTCAACGACCGGTCGATGCCCGACGTCAACCTGCAATACGCCTTGGCGGTGGCGCTCCTGGACGGCACCCTGTCGTTCGAGGACAGCCATTCCTATGAGCGGATGAGGGACCCGCGTGTGCTCGACGTAAAGGGTCGGATTCAGCTCGTGGCGGACCGCGCCCTGATGGACCCGGCAGCGCCGCGGAGCGGGCTGGTCGAAGTGACCCTTCGAGACGGTCGAACGGTCAGCCACTTCACCCGCCATGCCCCGGGGACCGTGGAGAACCCGTTGAGCACGGACGCTGTTGAGAGGAAGGCGCGGGAGCTGATGGCGCCGGTTATCGGTGCTCAGCGCACAGACCAGGTCATCGCGCAGGTGAACGCCATTGAGCGCCTGCCCCGTGTTCGCGATCTGGTAGCGCTGCTGGCGGGCTGAAACTCTGCACCCTGTGACGGCTGGGCGCGCGAGGCGCCCAGCCACCTTTGGGCACTACTGCCGGTCCCACACGGCCGTGTTGTTCACGGGCTTACCTTCCGCGTTGGTGCCGGTCGCCACGTTCGTACGGCTCTTGCCGTCGGCGGCAATGGTGACACGTGTCGTGGTCGTGACCTTGCCGTTCACGCGATCAACGAACTGATACGTGCGATCGTCAACCCGCGAGAACGCACGCGTGGTTGGCACAGGCGCACCCTTCAGCTCGACGGGCTTGCCGTCGAACATCGTCACTTGCTGGGTGTGGGTGGGCTTGCCTGCCGCGTCGACGCCATCGACCGTGCTCGTCCAGCCACCGCCGGGCGCCACAGCCCAGACTGAGGTCTGACTCCTTGGGGCGGGCCCGGGGTTGTAGGTTGATTTCGCCGTGTTCATCTTCCACGTGCCTGCGAGGCCCTGCGGTGCCTGCGCCGACGCAACGAGCGGGCAGGCGAGGACCAGCGCGACCAGGACTACGAAGCGAGAGAGTGTCTTCATGTGGAGATCTCGTTTCTTGGCGGGCGAGAGGTGACCGAGCGACGTGCCGGGCCGGGATGGTCCGGCGACGAAGACCGGACTATGCGGCAGGGCTCCGAAGGGGTCAAGGCAATTCGATTCGTTTCATACGTGATCGTCTACGTTTAAGAATCACTCTACATAAACGTAGCTGGCGTAAAAGGTAGGCAGGCCCAAGGACCTGCGGTTTCGTTAGCAATAATGACGATCCATCGACGCGCGCCGACAGTCGCGAATGGCGCTTCGTTTGCTATGACGATGGCCAGCACCCATGCTCGCTCAAGTTCTGGCCACCTTCCTGATCGCACTCGCGGCGTCGCCGTTCACCGCGCCGTTCTCGTCGTGCGCGGTCGCTGATCTCTTTCGTGAGGTGGCGACCCGTGGCCGACATGAAGCGCTCGACGCAAGCGCCAGCGCCAGCGTGGCCGATGCAGGCAACGTCGAGACTGCAGAGGTTAGGGCAGATGTGCGTCCGGAGGAGGCCACCGGCGTTGCGGGTCCCGCCTGCGGACCCGTGTTGTACTCGGTCGACGACATCGCCCACGAGAACCGTGGCCGACTTCTCGCCCTCTATGACCGGGCGTGCCCGTCTGGCGTAGCCCGTCCCCCGTCGGTTCTGCGACTGTAATTCCCTCGGCCGCTTCCGCATCCCTACTTCACGTCGTCCTTCGCGCTGCGGGGGGAGACATCTTCGCTAGGAGAAAGCTCTATGAGTCTGGGCAAGCGACAGCTGTATTTTGTGGCCTCGATCTGCGTGGCGTGCCTCGCGCTGAGTACCAACGCGCACGCCAAGACGGCGGAAGAACTGACGATTGCCCTGGACACGATCTGGGTCGTCTTGACGGCCTCTCTGGTCTTCTTCATGAACCTCGGCTTCGCGCTGGTCGAGTCCGGATTCTGCCGATCCAAGAACACCGTCAACATCCTGTCCAAGAACTTCATCGTCTTCGCCATCTCGTGCCTGGCGTTCTACGTGTTCGGCTGGGGCCTGATGTTTGGCAACGGCACCGGGTTTGTTGGCCTTGAAGGTCTGTTCACACTCGGCGGCGGCGACAACAGCCCGGCCACCGGTGATGCCTACGCGGGCGCGTATAAATCGATCGCCTGGACCGGGATTCCGCTCTACGCCAAGTTTTTTTTCCAGCTGGTCTTTGCCGGCACCGCGGCCACCATCGTGTCCGGGTCGGTCGCCGAGCGCATCAAGTATTTCTCGTTCATCATCTTTTCCTTCCTGCTGGTGGCGTTTGTCTATCCGGTCACCGGACACTGGATCTGGGGAGGAGGCTGGCTCGCCTCCGCGGGCTTCTGGGACTTCGCCGGTTCGACCGTGGTGCACAGTGTTGGTGGCTGGGCGGCGCTCGCCGGGATCATCGTGCTCGGACCGCGCATCGGCAGGTTTGGTCCCGGCGGCAAGGTCAACCCGATTCCCGGTCACAGCATGACGTCGGGCGTCATCGGGTGCTTCGTGCTTTGGCTCGGCTGGTTCGGATTCAATCCCGGTTCGACCATGGCGGCCGACCCGAACGCGATTTCTCACGTGTTCATGACGACGAACACGGCAGCGTTCATGGGCCTGCTGTCGGCGACGGCGCTCAACTGGATGTGGGACGGCAAGCCGGATCTGGGCATGTCGATCAACGGCTGCCTGGCGGGGCTCGTCGCCATCACCGCGCCGTGCGCGTTTGTGACCGTCAACGCGGCGCTCATCATCGGCCTGCTCGCTGGCGTCATCGTCATCTGCGTGGTGAAGCTGTGCGACATCGTGAAGATCGATGACCCGGTCGGCGCGGTCCCGGTGCACCTGGCCAATGGCATCTTCGGCACCTTGTGTGTGGGCCTGTTTGCCGTCGACAAGATTACCGGTGCCGCCACGGGGAATGGTCTCTTCAACGGCGGCGGGATGACGCTGCTGTTCGCCCAGCTCAAGGGCATCGCCGCCGTGGGTGTCTATACGCTGGTGGCCTCATTCATCTTCTGGTACGCGATCAAGATGGTCTTCGGGTTGCGAGTCAGCAAGGAAGAGGAAGAAGAGGGCCTCGACATTGGCGAACACGGCCAGGTCGCGTACCTCATCGGAGCTGCGGAGCGCTGAAGAGCGCGCCACAGGTCGGGTCATGGCGCGGGCCTCACCTCCGCCATGGCCCGACAGTATTGATGTCGATTTCACCTGTCACAACAAAACAGTAAGACCCGATCACGACGGAGGCTGGACCCGGACTCCCGTGGACACATCACCTCCCTCGCCACTTCCGCCTCCGCCCGTCGTCATGCTGCCGGGTGGGTGGTTTGTCGCCTCCTGCGCCGCCACCGCAGCTGCGGTCATCGCCGTGGGTGCGGCGTGGCCCACGCCCCTGTGGCTGCTCGCGGCTGAGGTCCTGGTCACCATCCTCGGGCTGTTTCTGTTCGGTTCGTTCAGGTACCAGATCCATAAGAACGCGCTGACCGGCGGCATGCTGCTCGTCATCGTCGCGACCTTCATCCGGTTGCCCGGTTCGGAGTGGCACACCGAGATCGCAGAGCGTGGCTGGGCCGAATGGGCGCGGACACACCTGCTGTCGTTCGCCGGGCTCGACGCGACGATCCACGCCGATACGATGCTCTTCATCCTCGGGTTGACGCTGTTTGTGGCGGTGATCGCCCAGACGCGGCTGCTTGAAGGCGTGACGTTTGCCCTGCTGCGACGCAACAACGGACGCATTCTCCCAACGGTGCTGGCGGTGACGGCGGTCGTTGCGGTGGCCTCGGGTGTCCTCGACGGCGTGTCCATGATCGGGCTGACCATTCGCACCCTGGTCATCGTCATGACTCTCGCCGCCGCGCCGGCGGCCGCGGTGCGCTACGCGGTGATGGTGTGCACGGCCGTCACGACGATCTGCGGGATCTGGCTCGCCTACGGTGAGCCACCGAACCTGATCATGAAGGCGAACCTCAGTCCGTTCCTCGACAACACCTTCTTCCTGATCTATTGCGCTCCGGCCGCGGTCGCAGCCTACCTGCTGGTGGCGGCGCAGCTGCGTTCACGGCTGAGGCACCAGACCGTGGACCTCGAGGCCATGGATCTGATCGACGCCAAGGCGGCCGACATCAGGTTTCTGCAGGCCGCGCGTCACGGTGAGGTGCTCAGCTCCGTGGAACTGGTCGAGGCGCACGCCGGCGACGCCGAGTGGGGACACCGGGTAATTGCTCGCCTGAGGCAGGGTGAGACGCTTGGCCTCGCCCTCATCAACGAAGAGATACCGACCGACACCCGACGCCTGCTGCTCGGTCATTTCGTGTCCGAGGAACTCGCCGACGGGCTTGACCGGCACTACGAGCTGGATGCTGCTGGTGACTATGAGGGCGCGCTGCGCGCCGAGCTGGCGGTCGAGGAGGTGCTCGAGACAATGGCCCGTCGCCGGAAGCGGGCGCAGATCATCGGTGGCCTGGCGCTTGTCCCCTTCATGGCGGTGCTGGTCGTGCACGGGGTGTATCACACAGTGCCGCTCTTTCTGGCCTCATTCGCCGGCTTCGCGGCGGCGCTGCCTGCGATCAGCGGAATCCCGAAGATGCGGGCACTGGCGATGCGAGAGGCCTGGGCTGAGTACGCCGAGTACTACTTCCTGTTTCCGCTGTTTCTGGCCATCACGCTCCTGACCAGCGCAGGGTTTTTTGAAGGCATGCAGAGCCTGATTGTGGCCGGGGTCGCCTCGCTGGGACAGGGACACGTGGCGGTCATCCAGTTTCTGGGCTCGACGTTCCTCTCCGCGGTCCTCGACAACAACATCGTGGCCGACTTCGCCTCGCGCGGTTTGCACGGCTTTGACATCGACGTGCTGCGTCTGTTCGCCATGGCCCAGATTGCGGGGTACGCGCTCGGAGGATGCTGGACGCACATCGGCTGCGCGCAGTCGGTCGTGGCCTATGCCTTCATTCAACGCGACCTGGACAAGCAGTACACGCCGGTCCAGTGGATCAAGGACATGACGCCGGTCATTATCCGGATCCTCGTCTGCATGGCGGCCATCATCTACGTCGAGAGTGCCATCGTCAGCTGGATCGCGCCTTAGTCGTCGCGTTCCCGGGTGCGGCCACGCAGTTCCTTGACTGTCCCCCGGATCTTCTTGCCGGCCAGGCGCCGTTCGCGTGCTCCCGCGCGTGGTCGGGTTGCGCGGCGCGCACGGGGCTTCACGAGCGCCTGGCGGACGAGCGCCACCAGCCGCTCGCGGGCCGCGACACGGTTCTGTGCCTGCGTCCGATACTCCCGGCTGTCAATCAGGAGCATGCCGTCCTGCGTCATCCGGGTGCCGGCGAGCTCGGTCAGTCGCGTGATAACGTCCAGTGGCAGTGTCGAGGCGCGGACGTTGAAGCGCAGCTCGACAGCCGTGGCGACCTTGTTGACGTTCTGACCGCCCGGGCCAGACGCGCGAACGAAGCGTTCTTCGACGTCGCGGTCGTCGATCGCAATGGCGTCGGTAATCGGAATCATGTCCTCTATAATTCACCACGTCTGAGGCGACTATCGTGAAATCGATTCGTGTGCACTCCATCGGCGGGCCGGAAACGCTGAAGTACGAGGACATTACTGAACCCGTTCCAGCGGCGGGCCAGGCTCTCGTGCAGGTCGACGCGGCTGGTGTCAACTTCATCGACGTGTATCAGCGCATCGGCCTCTACAAACTGCCGTTGCCCTTTACGCTCGGCCAGGAGGGCGCCGGTACAGTCATTGACGTCGGCGATGGCGTCACGGCGGTAAAGAAGGGGGACAGGGTCGCGTGGACGAGCGTCATGGGCAGCTACGCCGAGAAGGCGGTGGTGCCCGCGAACCGTCTCGTGTCACTGCCGTCGAGCCTGACTGCGAAGCAGGGCGCCGCGATCATGCTGCAGGGGACTACGGCCCACTATCTGGCGATCGATACGTATCCGCTCAAGTCGGGCGACACCTGTGTGGTGCATGCGGGGGCGGGTGGCGTCGGCCTGCTGCTGACGCAGATTGCCAAGCTCAGAGGTGCGCGTGTCATCTCGGTCGTGTCAACGGCGGAAAAGGCTGCACTTGCGCGCGATGCCGGTGCGGACGTCGTGGTCGTCTCGACGAGCGAAGACTTCGAGGCGGTCGCCCGCAAGGTGACCGACGGGCGGGGCGTGCAGGTGGTCTACGAGTCGGTGGGCAAGGCGACCTTCGACAAGAGTGTGAAGGCGCTGGCGCCGCGCGGCTTGCTCGCGCTCTTCGGGCAGTCGAGTGGACCAGTCCCGCCTGTCGATCCGCAGGTTCTGGCAGCGGGGGGTTCGCTCTTCCTCACCCGTCCCACGCTTGGAAATTACATTGCCAGCGACGAAGAACTACGGGCGCGCACCGCAGACCTGTTCGGATGGATTGCCGCGGGGAAGCTGCGTCTTCGGATCGAACACGAGTATCCGCTTCAGGATGCGGCCGAGGCGCACCATGCGCTCGAGGCCCGCAAGACAACGGGCAAGGTTGTGCTCATCCCGTAGAGAGTGGCCAGGTCACCGTTGCGCCAGAAACTGGCGCAACGTCATCGGCGCTGAGCCGGTGAGGGCCTTGACGGCGCCGGTCACAGCGGCCATCTCGCCGTTCTTGATCGCGAGGTAGGTGGAGACCCAGGCGTCCACCTGCCACGGCGGCGCGTTGTAGGGCGCACGCGAAGCGTAAGCCTCCTCGATCGATTCGTTGTAGAACGTCGTGGGTGTCCCGGTGACCTCGCTGAGGATCCCGGCGATCTCGTCCAGGGTCAGCGCCTCGGGGCCGGTCAGGTCGTAGGTCATCCCTTCGTGCGCGCCCGGATCGCGAAGAACCGCGGCCGCCGACCGCGCAATGTCCGCCCGCGCGACCGCGCCCACTCGTCCCTGGCCGGCTGGTCCGCGGATGATGCTCTCGGCGCCGCCGAAGTACGGCAGGACATCGAGATAGAGGTTGTCGCGCAGGAAGGTGTACCGCACACCCGAGGCACGAAGCGCTTCCTCGGTTGCCCAGTGATCGCGCGCGAGCGTGAAGGTCGCCTGTGGTGCTGCGCCGATGAACGAGGTATAGACCACTCGGCTGACCCCGGCAGCAACTGCCGACTCCACGAATCGTCTGTGCTGCTCGAGTCGATCCACGCCCTCGGATGCCGAGACCATCAAGAGAACATTGACACCGCGCAGCGCCGCCACGGCTGTCCCCGCGTCGCCGTATCCGCCGAATGCGACGGGGGTGGCACCGGGAAGAGCGGGCGCGCGCGCGACGTCCCGGACGAGGAGTCGCTGCTCAACCCCAGCGTCGGAAAGACACCTCGCGACCAGGCCGCCCAACTGCCCTGTGGATCCCGTGACACCAGTCAGCATCTCTCTATTCTATTGGGCCGCGGTTGAGCTGGTCTTGCCATTGGCACAGGTAAGAAGTTCCTTCCTCCGACTGAACCAGGAAATACGCTCAGCAATTTCGTCGTTTCGTTGATGGCCCTCGCATTGCTGTCGGGAGGATCAGGAGGCACCACATGGCTGAAGAGACATCACCGACCAATCTCGTGCTGTTGAAGGGGCGTGTCCGCGACGCTAAGAGGCACGTCAAAGAGGCCAAGCTGGCGTTCAAGGAGGCGAAGAAGGCGTACCGCCGCGCCAAGAAACATGCGGACGGGGCCGAGGACGAACAGCCGGTTGAAGTTGCGACGGTGAGGCCGGCGGTGCAGAAGGTACCGATGGTGCACAAGGGAAGTGTGAAGAAGGTGAGAGCACGAAAGGCCACGCCTCGGGATCTGTCTCGGGATGCGTCTCAGGCACCGGTCTAAGTTCCGCAGAACGTTTGATAGCGCGCGGTGACCTCGGCCGGGGCGGGCAGCGCGTATTCATCGAGGCCGGGGCGTTCATCCCATGGCTGTGTGATCACTCCGAGCAGGCGTTCGAACGGTTCGAGATCCGAGGCATCGGACGCGGCGGCGAGGGCCTTCTCGACCTGGTGATTACGGGGAATGTAGAGCGGGTTTACGCGCCGCATTGCCGCGGCGCGCTCGGTCCCCGACCTGCCGTCGCTCGCTGCCCGTTCGCGCCAGCGCTCCAGCCACGGTGTCAGTGGCCGGCCGTCCTGAAA
Organism: Vicinamibacterales bacterium; assembly: GCA_040081265.1. GTDB lineage: Bacteria > Acidobacteriota > Vicinamibacteria > Vicinamibacterales > UBA2999 > JBEBGV01. The sequence goes on along the minus strand of JBEBGV010000058.1, from coordinate 131 downwards.
CAGCGCCTCGAGTCCGGCTTCGTGTCCCGCCGCTGTATCAGCCAGTCGTCGCCACGCCAGCGTCCAGTCGACCTTCTGCTCGCGGAGCAGGCTCAGCCAGTCCGCCAGCAGCGAGGGGTCTGACCCCGGTC
>JBEBGV010000116.1:0-8574 GCA_040081265.1 Vicinamibacterales bacterium | reverse complement strand
GCTCGCGGCGCGGTCTATCTTCGCGAGCAAACCTGAGCACGACGGGGGGCGCCGATGGGCACCATTCTGGCTGAGCACTCTGGAAAGAGTTCGACATACCGACCCAGGGAAGTCATCTTCTCGCAAGGCGAGACTTCGGCCAGCGTGATGTACCTTCATGAAGGCACCGTCAAGCTCTCAGTCGTGTCTGGCAGCGGCCAGGAAGCCCTCGTCGGGATCCTTCTGCCCGGATCCTTCTTTGGCGAGAACGCACTACTGGCGGGCGCTCCCAGCCGGCGCGAAACGGCCACCGCGATTACGGCGGTCTCCGCGATGATTATTCCAACCCCGCTGATGACTCGCCTGCTCCGTGAACGGGGTAAACTCCGCGATCGCTTCGTCGCCTACACGCTCGCCAGGAATATTCGCCTCGAAGCAGACCTCCTCGATCAGATGTTTCAATCCAGCGAGGCCCGGTTGGCCCGCGCGCTGTTGCTCCTGGCGAACCAGGACCCAGCACACAAGAATTCACTGGTGCGGCTTCAGCTCACCCAACAGGCTCTCGCGGAGATGGTCGGCACCACACGGTCCCGCGTGAACTTCTTCCTGAACCGGTTCAAGAAGCGCGGCTACATCGAGTATGGCCACGGCGGACTGAAGGTCAACGACTCCCCCTGAAGAGCGCCGTCTTGCCGGACGAGTCTCTCCAGATAAGCCTGCCGAACGACGACGTCTAGAGAATCCCCTCCTTGATGACGTGGGAGCCCGGCGTCGCCGGGTCTGGCTCGCGGAACTTCGCGTGGCACGCGCCGCACGAATCCACCAGCTCCTTGATGCGGGCATCGATCGTCGGCCGGTCCGCCTTGGCATCCACCGCCGCCACGATGCCTTCGGCCTTCGCGATGGCCGTCGTCACCATCGTCACCGCGTCGTCGTTCTTCTTCATTTCCCAGAATCCGCGGACGCCCACCAGCTGATCGCGGATGCCGAGATAGTTCCGCTTCATCTCCTGCAGGTCACCGGCGTCGAGCAGCTTCAGCACAACGCGGGAATGGCCCAGGATGGCCTTCATCGCCCTGTCGTGATCCTCGACCGTGAGGACCTTCACATCCTGCGCTGTGAGCACACTGGCCCACACCACCAACAGGGCTGCCGTCCATCGCGTCATCGGCTTCATCGGAGTCCTCCTCGGCGGGCCTCGTCGAGACACCCGCGGTCAACCGGACCCGCACACGGGCCGGCTCACCGTACTCGACCAGCTGAGGGATGCGGCGACGGTGACACGAGAGGGCTAACCCATGGCCGCCGCCCACAGCTGGCGGTCGGCGCCCATCGGGTCGTTCTCGATCGCGGCTCGATCCTCGGGCCCGAAGAGCATCGTGGCGCGCTTCGCCACGGTGTACTCCGGCCAGTCTCCGGTTGCCGTGTTCGAGGGCTTCGTGGTGCGGGCAAAGCCGGCCCAGGCCGCACTTGTCTTCATCGCCAGCTGTTGCGCGTCGGCCACGCCCTTCGACATGCCCAGCGCTTCGGTGTTGCCAAAGTAGAAGCTGCAGTCGATCCCGTGCGCTGACTGCCAGGTCAGACGCGGACTCTCCCACTGAAAGAGATACATGAAGGTCGGCGCGCCGCCGCCCTTGATGTGCGCCTCCGCGGCTTTGACCGAGGCGATCCTGGTGCCGTCGGACTGGATGCGGACGAGGAGATCTCCCGGCGTGTAGTTCGGGTAGTTCCTGCGATAGCCCGCGACCATGTCGGCGGCCGCGGCGCCGACGAGGCCTTGCGCGCGCTGCACGACCTGCTCGTGCGTCAGCGTCCTGATATCGACACCGGCCACCGCGAGCTGAAACTGCGCCTCGTGTTTGGTACAGCCAACGAGATAGGGCACCCGCGCTCCACCCTTCGCGATCGCCTGGTTCGGCTCCTCAGGAAAGTCGGCTGTGCCCACCACCGGCGCGAACGCGCCCTCGTGGAGCAGGCGCTCGAGCGGCAGCTGCTGCATCTGCTTCAGCTGAGCGGGATTCATCTGTAGCGCCTTGAGCAGCTTCTGCGTCTCGGCCGTTGCCTTCTCGCGATCGGGCACGCTCAGCCCCAACGCGGTCCTGCGGATCACGCCACTCTGGCAGATCGCGCGATGGAAGAGCCCCTTCGCCGCGGGCATCGCCATCAGCACGTGAATCTTCGATCCGCCCCCGGACTCGCCCTGAATCGTCACGTTGCCTGGATCACCGCCAAACTCCGCGATGTTGTCGCGTACCCACTGCAGGGCGGCGACCAGGTCAAGCTGCCCCGACATGCCGGACTTGGCGAAGTCGCTATTGAGGTCGCCCAGATAGCAGTAGCCGAGCAGGCCGATGCGGTGATTGAGCGACACGCTCACGACGTCGTGATTGCGCGTGAAGTTCGTGCCATCGGTCCTCGCGCCTGAGCCCGTGCCCCCGGAGAACCCGCCGCCGTGAATCCACACGACGACCGGGCGTTTCTTCCCATCGCGAAGACCACGACTGAACACATTCACGACCAGGCAGTCCTCGCTCGACCTCGGTGCAGGCCCGGCCGCGCCCGGTGCACCACCAGCGCCGAACTGCAGCTGGAAGTTCTTGCTGGTGCTGGCCGCTCCCGAACCGGCTCCGGGGCCGCCACCGCTCGGACAGTTCGCGCCCCAGTTCGTGCAGTCCCGGACGCCGGTCCAGGGCTGGGGTTTCTGCGGTGGCATGAAGCGGTTGGCGCCGGCAGTCGACGCGCCGTAGGGAATGCCCTTGAAGACGTTGACGCCGCCGTCGACAACACCACGCACCTTGCCGAACGCGGTCTCCGCAACCGGACCGTCCTGCGCGAACATCCATTGGGGTACAGCCGCGGACGCAGCCACTCCCGCCGCTGCGACGGAACTATCAACAAGGAATCGGCGCCGGTCGATCATCGTGTCCTCCACTGCGCGGGATGCGAGTTCGGCGGCGACGCTAGCACGCAGATGAGGCGACGGGCGTTACCACAATACAGGTAGCGGAGACGCACACGACATCGCGCGACGCGCCTACGGTCGCTGCACCCGCGAGAGTTCGTCGTCGATCACGCGCGCGATGACGTCATACGGCTGCGCGCCTGCCACCCGGCGTCCGTTGATGAAGAAGGTGGGTGTGGAGTCCACGCCGAGTCCGTGCCCGGCAAACTGCCCGTCTGCCACCGCGTGCTCGTGACGCTTCGAGGCCACACAGGCGGAGAGCGCGGCTGCGTCGAGCCCCGACTGTCTCGCCAGATCGTTCACGGCCGCCGTGGACGCAGTGTCCTGGTTCGCGAACACGTAGTCATGAAACTCCCAGTACTTCTTCTGCTCTCCCGCGCAGCGGGCCGCACTCGCCAGCATGAGTGCTCGCGGATGAATCTCCTCAAGCGGGAAGTCCTTCCAGACGATCCGCACGCGGTCGCCGTAGGTCGCCCTGATCCGGGCCAGCACCGGTGTAACGCGCGCACAGAACGGGCATTGATAGTCCGAGAATTCGACGATGGTGACGGCCGCGGACGCCGGTCCGCGCGTCGGATCACCTGGCAACACCTCGACCGGCCGCCGCGGCGGCTGCAGCGCGATCACGCTCGCGCCGGCGTCCTTGCGCAGGTCCGCCAGCAACGCGAGACGGGCGTCGTCCCGATGCTCCCGTTCAAGGAGCTCGACGATCGCGGAGCGCACCTGCGCCAGGGGCTGTCCCTCCGCCTGCGCCTTGTTCGCCTCGTAGAACGCCTCGACGTCTCCGTCGGCGATGGGCGTCACACGTTTCGTGATCTCGTCCCGCAGGAACTGCTCGATGCTCAGACCCTTTGCCTTCGCTGCCCGCGCGATGATTTCGTCGCCGATGATGGCGTCCAGCGCCGTCCGCCGGCCGGTGTAGACCGTCTCGAGCGCCCGCATCGCCTCGGACAGATTCATCTCCTGCCACTTCGCGTCCACCTCGGCGAGGGTGATCATCCGATCGCCCAGACGTCCCGCCGCATCCGACGGCGGGGCCGGCGTATCTCCGCACGCGCTCGCGAGACCCGCGAGAATCCAGACGCCTATCAACCGGGCTGTCATCGCACGACCTTCCCTTCTGCTGTCTCACCCGCTGCACTCCGCCCGGCGCTCGCACGCAGCACGCCGGCCATGGCGGTGTCGCCATTCTCGGTGGCCACCGCCAACGCGGTCTTCCCATCCCGATCGCGGGCATGAACATCCGCGCCAGCATCAATCAAGGTCTGGGCGGCCTTCGTGTTGCCGGCCCTCGCGGACCACATCAAGGCCGTTTGCCCTGATGCATCCTGCGCGTTGACCTCCGCCCCGCTGCGCACGAGCGCTTCGGTGACGTCAGCGCTGGAACGTGCGGCGAGCATCAGCATCGTGAGGCCATTGGAACCCGTCGCGTTCACGTGGCCTCCCGCCCTGACGAGCGTGCTGACCAGGGGCGCTCGCCCTTCGAGGACCGCCAGGGACAGAGGCGTCGTGCCGTAGTCGTCGACGGCATTGGGATCGGCACCAGCGACAAGCAGCAGCCGGACCTCGGCAGCGCGCCCGTCAACGGCGGCGGAATGCAGGGCCGTCGTGCCGCTCGCGCGTGGCAGATTGACGTGAGCCACGCTGGCGGCGATGCACCCGCAACACCACACGGACATCCAGGCGAGATGCTTCTGCCGTCCAGTGATGCCGGCCAGCAGGGCTGGCGGACCCGGCCACGACGCGGCCGTCCGTTCGATGCGGCGAATCGTCAGGTTGAGGAATGGCACGGCGAGCAGCTTGTCGTAGAAACTTGGCATTCCCAGGTACTCGAGCACGGCGAACAGCAGCACCACACTCGCGCCGTAGAGCGCGCCGAACACCACCCGGCCGCCGTCGCTCCTGGGCGACGTCGACGGGTCGGTCACCAGAAGGTGCATACCGAGAAAGACGGCGATCGGAATGAAGGTATCGGGGAAGTAGAACGTGCCCGTGGCGCGGTGGTACACGACGCTGAAGAGGTACGTGGTCGCCGCAGCAGACATCGTCATGCTGGTCACGCCGAAGAAGAACTGACCCGGAAGTGACACCAGGAAGATGAGCGCATACATGTAAGGCACGTCGAGCAGCGTCGCCACGTCGTACCCGCGCGTGATGTCCGTCGAGCCTGTCACGAGCAAGCCCAGCGAAAAGACTGCGAGCGGGAACGCGGAGGGATTGAAGATGTGAGCCCGGCGGCCCTCCTTCTCCCACGTGACGAACTCCTTGGCGATGATACCGAGCGCAACCATCGAGAGCTGGAGGGCGAACCAGTCGGGTGTGAACCAGAGAAACAGATTGATGCTGCCGATGACCGGGAAGAGGCCGAAGCCCAGCACGTAGTTACGTCGCCTCGACCACGCAAGCAGCATGTCGACGCTGTAGGCAAAGAGCAGCTGCGTGAGGATCAGGGGTGCCCACAGCCGCACCATGGGCCACTCGGTGCTCCAGTAGAGAAAGATCGAGAAGTGGGCGAGCGCCTGGATCCAGTGCTGCTTCCGGATCACGACGTTGATGGTGAGCGGTACGCCTCGTATCCAGAGAACCGCGTACCACAGCAACAGGCCGATAGCCGCGGCGATGATCGACAGCCGCAGTGCCACGACGGGTTCGCTCGGCAGATACTCGCCGGCCACGGCGAAGGCGCCAGCGAGTAACAGAGGGACGGCGCTCACGTACGCGGGTTACTTGAACTGCACGAGTTCGAACTCGTGCCCATCGGGATCGGCCACGAACGCCACGATCACCGGTGCCGCCGCGGACCCGGCAGGAGCGCGAATCACCTTGCCACCGGCCCGGGCCACCGCGTCCGCGGTCAGCTTCACATCCCGGACCTCCATCACGACTGTTCCCCATTCACCTGGGCTGTAGGGCGCCGTCCGCGATTCCCGGTGCACCAGCATGATCGTGGAGGGCAACGGATGCGCCGGATCGCCCAACGAGACTTCGGCGGTCCCCTTCGAGGGCGAGAAGCGGCTCACCTCCTTCAGGCCGAGCCCCTCTGAAAAGAAGCGCAGCGAGGCGTCGAGGTCACGCACGTTCAGTCGTGTCAGCAGCAACCGCCCGGTCCGGGTGTTGCCGGAGGGGGCGCCAGCGGCCGGTCGCGATGGCGCAGGCGGGGTCTGGGCCGCGCTGCTTCCCTGAATCAGCAACACCAGTGACAGGGCCGTCAGCGAGCGGCAGATCGATCTCATGGCAGGGTCCTCCCCAAGGTCATTTCGCGGGCACAACCCGGAGGAACGCCTCGCTCGTCGCGATATTCCGGAACAGCAGACGCACGTCGTGACCGCTCTTCACGAATCGGCCCGTCAGGTCCGTCATCCAGTCCTTCTCGTCGGCTCTCAGCGAGCGCCGGAGCGCGAACTCGGAAATCCGTTCCGTGAGACACGCCGGCACCGCGGCCTTGTCGCGAACCGCACGTTCGAGCGCCGGGAGTTCCGGCAGCGCACAGCCCTCGGCGTCGACAACGGCGTCTGACAGGACGGCCGCGATCGTGCGCGCGAGGCGCGGAGAGGCCATGAGGCGGTCGACCTGCGTCGTCACACCCGCAGCCGTCTCGAGTTCTCCACGCGTGGCAGCCTCGAGCAACGCAGCATCGGGGGACGTGTTCCAGAGAAACAGGCTCAGGCGCGAGGCCCGTGAATAGGCGCCTAGTCGTGCCGACCCGGCGCGCGCCCGATCGGGCTCGATCGCGTCGATGTCGAACAGGAACGTCGGCGACACCAGCATCGTGGCGAGGCTCGCCCCGAGGCCCGCGTAGAAGTCTCGCGTGATGTCCGTCGCGGCCCTGGCGGCAGCCACCTGTGTCTGGACCTCGGTCAACGTGAGCGGCCGGCGGAAGATGAAGTGACCGATACCGCGAAAGAACGTGGCGGTGCAGGCGTCGTCCGGCAGGGTGACGTTCCTGGGCACGCAGGCCACGAAGCCCTGGCGATGCCGGCCGTCCACCACCTGCGCGGCGATCCCGCGGGCCATCCGTTCGTATTCCTGAAGATCGATCTCCGAGACCGGACCTCTGCGCACGTGGCCGGTCACCTCGACGTCCTCGCCGAAGATGTCGGCGATGGTGTTGCGATACTGCCGTTCAGTGAGGCGGTGCATGACGCCGGACGGGCCGGCATCCTGAGCGGGCGAGGCGGCCCGTGCCGCCGTCGCCAGCACGAAGGCGACCGCGAGCACCGGAGTCAGTGCCCGGTAGCGCCGGTGCCTCGCTGCCCCGCCGATGGCGGCCATCTACCGCCGGCTGACCTGCGGCTCGCGGGTCACGAAGACGGGAATGCCCGTGATGTTGGACGCCGACGAAATCATCGTGCAGGTGCCGGTCTCTGGGTCGGGATATCCGTCCGCGAAGAGCGCCAGCGTTTTGTGTTCGGAGGCGCAGTCCGTGTTGGCTGTGCTTGCCGTGCCCTTGCAGCAGCGCCCCACGGTGAAGATGTTCTCGATCGGACGGTAGGCGGCGAGCACGCCCGCGAGCGTTCCGTCGGTCCCGAACGCCAGCCTCAGCCGCGCACCGTGAAACTCGAAGTCATAGTCGGTGCCGAGCGGTCCCCAGGTCGGCAGCACGTGGTGCAACCGGACGACCTCGAGGCGGTCGGTTGTCAGCTGCCCGTTCGCGATTCTGCCAGCCACGGTCGCGCGCCACCGCGGATTCCGCGTCACGCCCAGCGTCTGATTCGGCAGCGCCCGTCCGTCGGATCCCTGCAGCGGTGTGTCGTCCGTCGAGTAGATGCCGACCTCGACACGATCGTCGTTCTTCGGATCGTCGATACCGGTCACCTCTACCAGGAACGGATCGATACGCACCGGGTTCGCCGGTGCGCCCAGCCCGCGCACGTTCTTGGCGCAGCCAACCGCCCGATACAACTGATTGTCGACGCCGGCTTCGCCGCCAACGCCGCTGAACTTCTGATGGCCGCACGTGCTCGCCGTGGCGGCACCGTCCTTCGTGCCGTCGAGGTTCAGGCCGTACGCCACGCTGCCCTTCACACCCCGGTACGCCGGATGGCGGGGGTCGCTCATGAACGACTTGGGGTTGTTGCAGACGTTCTCGCCGCCAGGACCGGTGATGAAATCGTTCTTCCAGCCACTCGCGTACTCCTTGGCGTTCTCGGGCCGCAGCAGCCGCTCACGCTCCGCTGGAGTCTTCGTGGCCAGATACCCGTCCTCGACCGTCATCTCGAAGCCGCCCGGACACTCCTCCTCGGTGTTGCCATAGTGAATCCCGAGGTCCGACCGGACGATGAGGAAGGCGCGCGATGACCCCTGTGGGGCCGCCGCCGTGAAGCGCAACTCGCCGGCGCCCAGCCACACCAACGCGAGCACCGCGAGCGCTCCAACCATCCGCATCGTTGTCATCACGACCTCCACCAGTGCTGCTAGTTACGAGTGACCGTCTCCCCTTGGCGGGAGGCGAGGAAGATGGGGATGCCCTTGAGATTGCTCGCGGAGGAAATCATCGTGCACTGCCCCGTCGCGGGATCGGGAAAGCCGTCCGCCAGCGCGACGAGCGTCTTGTGCTCGGACGCGCAGTCGTTGTTTGCCGTGCTCGCGGTGCCCTTGCAGCAGCGGGCGCCCGTGCAGATGTTGTCGAGTGG
>JBEBGV010000115.1:0-8628 GCA_040081265.1 Vicinamibacterales bacterium | reverse complement strand
TCGATCGCCAGCAGTACCTGGAGCAGCGTCTGGAGGGGCTGACACGGGAGCAGGAGAAGCTGCGGCGCGTGGTTGCCGGCGAGGAACTGACGGACGACGACCGCGCACGCGAGCCGTTCCGCGGACCGTTGCCCGCGACGGTCGAGCCGGTGCCGGAGGCGTCGTGGGTGGACGCCTCCTCGGACTGCCCGCCGAAGCCGATCGATCGTCTGGCCGCGTGCCCCGTGTGCGGCGAGACCGCGCGGACGGCGGTGTGCCACTACAACAAGATGATCACGATGGCGACCGTGCCCGACGCGGACGCCGCGACCTACGACTACGCGCTCTGCCACCGGTGCGGTGTGGTCTACGCCACGCGCCGACCCACGGGGGCGCGCTTCTCCTGGCTGCTCGAGCACTTTGAGGAGAGCCTCGGTCGCGCGCAGATGGGCGTCCGGCGTGGCGGCAAGCTCACCCTCAGTTCCTACGAGCTGGACGACGCGGCGCGGGCACAGCTCCGAGCGATGGCCGCGCACGGTGTGTTCGTGTCCGAGCACAAGGGTCTGACGCCCAAGGATTTCCTCTGGCAGCTCCAGGCGGACCGCTTCTCGAACAGCCGGCACGTGGAGCTGCTCGGCTCGCTGCTGCCGCTCAAGGCGCCGCGCGTACTCGAGATCCGCTCCCGGCTCGGCTCGATCTCCGAGGGGCTCCGTCGGCTCTACGGCGCGAGCGTCGCGGCGATGGCGATGTTCCCGAACCAGCGCTTCCTGATTCAGGAGGTCTACGGCATCCGCGCGGACGCGCCGCTGGATTTCGACCGATTCACGGTGCCCTACGAGCCGCCGTTCGACCTCATCATCGCGAACCACATGCTGACGCACAGCCTCCGGCCCGGCGAGTTTCTCGCCGCGGTCCGCGACGCGCTGGCGCCGGGCGGCCATGTGTACTTCTTCAACGAGCCGCTCGAGGACGAGTTCCTGCGCGACGAGAAGTCGATGTTCAACACGCTGAACGCCTTCCACCTGCAGACGTTCAACCGCGACTCGTTCGTCCGCGCGATCCGGATGTCGGGCTTCGAGGTGGTGCATGTGGGCCGCGAGGCGCACAGCCTGTTCTGTCTGGCCCGGAAGGCGGACGGCCCGATGGCGGCGGAGCCGATGTCGGAAGACGAGCTGCGTCAGCGCCGGGTCGCCTATCGCAAGGCCTACGACATCTCCATCGTGCTGCTGCCGGAGCACGCCCGCCCGCGCTTCGCGGACGTGTGGGAGAAGACGCTCGAGCGCGTGAAGGATCGCGGGCTGGTCGCCGAAGACTCCCGCGGCCGCCTGCGCGTCATGCGCGCCGTCGACTAGCGGTAACCTATCCCCAGCGACCTGAACGTCAGTGAAGTCCGGGTAACGGGATGATCCCCTTCGCCGGTAGGTCGGGTTACGCTCGCAGGGAGGGTCCAACTTGCTGCCAGCACATGCCTTCGCCGTGATCACATGGGACGATTCCGTCCGGATCGTCACAACTGCAATTCTGAGCGTTGGCGGCTCGGGTGTAATCATCATTGCGGTCGCCAAGCTTCTCGGCGACATCATCGCCAAGCGCCTCACGGCGAAGTACGATCGCGATACGCAGACGGCTCTAGCCCAGATGCAGGGCCAACTGAATGACGGACTATCGCGCCTCAATTCAGCGCTCCAGCATCAGAACTTCGTTCTGCAGAGACTTTCAGAGATCGAGCTAAACGGAATTCACGCCTGTTGGCGGTATGCCGTCAGCGCGTCCCACCATGCGAACGGTGTTCGGCCTAATGGTTCCAGCAACGACGCTGCGGCTTTACAGGCTCGAATAAGGCCGTTGGCGGACACGCACAATACACTGCTCACGCTTACCGGCAAGTACGACCCGTTTCTTCCAGACAACATCCGCACGATCCTTGACGAAGTCACCAGACTCATGCGACTTGAGATAGCCCAGGCTGGCGCGGCGTCCTTCAATGAGCAGAACTGGTGGACGCAGGGTACGACAAACCGCGCCGCTATTGATGCCCAGATAACCGTGCTTCGCGCGGCCGTGAAGTTGCGGATTGTTGAACTGCGTCAGCTGACGAAGCCGTCACGGCAGGAGTAAAGCTCGTGGAGGCTCTTTGCGCGGGAGGCCTTCTGGAACTCATGAAGAAACTCGACATTGCACTGCTCGCCTATCTTCTAAGCGAGATCGAGACATTGCTTGGGCTTTGCTCGTTCGCTCAGGCGGGCGGAAGCGATCGTCCTTCGGCCGTCCCACGCATATCGAGTCTTCACGCTACGACGCTTTTGTGGCGGAGGCGCACTTCAAAGCGCATCCCATTGGCGATTGCCTGAAGCACGTTACGGACGCACGGTTGTTCTGAAGAACAGGAACACCCGTCTCTGTAGTTGTCATCGCGTATCAGCGCCTTAAAGGCCAGGGCCGCACTGACGATGCGCTTGGGGACATCGCGATTGATTCGGTCGACGGCGCGATCAGAGTTCTGACTCCCTCACTGGACGCCGCCGCCAGCCTGTCTACGATGGCCTGGGGCGGCCGCGTGCTTCCCCGAACTGAACGGTCCAGCCCTCCGGGCGTTGTTCATTACAAACTACTGGTTGATCTGCTGCGTCCTGGGCGAGAAGTTCGTCATCTGGGAATCTTGCACGGCGCCTAGGCGTTCGCTCGATCGCGCGACTAGTGCCCGTTCTTTTCCTGCCACACGCGTAGGTGCTCGTACTGCCGGTGCCGACGGTACTACTGATATAGCCTGTTGACCCATTCCAATCGCACAACACTAGCCAAATCAGGGGTGTGTTTGAGACGTCCGAAGGCAACTAAGCGTTCAACCATCTCGGGCCAAGACGCAGGGTCCGAATTTACTGGCTGCGCCCTATAGGCTCGGAAGTAGTCAGCCCCCTTCGCAAGCACCAAGCGCTCTCGCGTGGCGTCGATCTCTGGCGCGAATTCTTTGAGCAGGCGAATTGCCTCGTCGGGATTCTGAAGGGCGTACTGCCAGCCCTCAACCATCGTCCGGACGAATGCCTCAACCACCTCGGGTCGCTGATCGACAACTTGGCGCGACGTGAAGTAAACGGGCCCTTTAAACTGGACGCCGAACTTCTTGGGTTCGATCAAGTCGTACTGGACTCCCTGCTGATCGAGAGTGACCGTCTCGTCGTACACGAAGACCGGATGGAGATCGTAGGCACCGGTAATAAAGGGACGAAGGTCCGGCGAGACGGTTACTTCGCGCACGCTCTTTCGGTCGACGCCGTTCGCGGCCAGCATGGCTTCGTACAACAAAGTCGTCGATCCGAATGGGAGGACCCCCACAGAGTGGCCAGGAAAATCCCTTGGGCCTTGGATGTTGCTCTTCTTTAGAGCGACGAATCCTCCAGGCGAGATGTCGTTGATGACGCCGACGATAACCAGGTTGGCGCCGTTCTCGTTGGCAAGGAGCACTTCGTCAGCGGCGAGTGTACCGAACGTGTCCTGGCCGGATGCGACGAGCGTCACAGTGTTGAGGCTGGGGCCTCCCGGCTTGATCTCCAGCTTCAACCGGTGCTTCGCCGAGTGAAGCCGCATTCCGGACACTTCGCCCGAGAAGGAGCCAGATGGGATCCAGCCAAGGCGAAGAGATGCAGTCATTGAAGTCTGTGGTTCCTTGGCACTCGAACATGCCGAGACACACGCGACGAGGCTAAAGACAAGTAGCAGTCTCACGAGGACCTCCTGCACTCCATGATCAGAAATGGAGGCACCAGCGGATTGCGGCTTGAGCTCTCAGGATCGTCCGGTACTTCGAGCATTGAAACCACAGATAGCCCTTCAGAACTAAGGGCGTTAAGCGTAAAACTCAATGACCAGTGATAGTCGGTGAATACGATGCCCTCAACGTCATGGTCACGCAGAGTAACCTCGAACGGTGTCCCGTTGAGTAGGTACGAAAAAGGCTGGGTACGACCGAACGACGTCGAGAAATTCGAGAAATCAGAAGCGCGAAAGCATGGATGGGTCGTAGTTATGAAGAGGCGTGACGAGTTGTCCATCCGACAGGCGCATTCCTGTAGCACGCGCCTGACGTCGTCTTCGTGTGGCAGGACAAGGATGATCATGCCCAGAATGATCACGTCGTAGCGTCCTTCGAGGTCGTCAAGATTCGCGGCCATGCGACTTAGTCGGCTCCCGACCCTCAACTGCGCCAACTCGCGCATCTGTTCGCTCGGATCATAGGCGTCGATCCGCCAGCGATTCGACAGCCTGGCTAGGATTCGTCCATCGCCACACCCATAGTCAAGAAGGCGGTCACCGCTACCTTGTTCAATCAGTCGAAGAAGCACGGGATGCAGGGCACGCTCCTGCGACAGATGTTCGAGCGCCATGAACTTCCCGGCTCGCGCCTTCCAAATGGACTCGTCGGACATATACGCGCTCTTACTCGCCGGAAGCAGGGAGATACCAAGCACCGAACCTCTGCTCGATCAGGTGCACACCCCAGAACATTGTCGCCCCCAAAATCGCTGAACCCGCCAGCGATGCCATCATGAGATCTGGTTGAAGCCGAATTGTGCTAAGGAACAGATTGCGCCCCAGGCCCACCTCCGAACCAGTAAACTCCGCGACGATGGCACCGATGACTGACAACGTCGCGCTGACTTTCAATCCCGCCATCCCACTAGGCATCGCGAGTGGAAGGTACGCACGTAGAACTCGGGTGGCCGTCCGCGCCTCGTACACAGACAACAGGTCATGGACGTTCTGCGGTATCAGTCGATAGCCCTGCGCCATTCCAACGAACATCGGGAAGAAGCACAGTACCGCGGCCATGGCAACTTTGGATGAGACGCCGATTCCGAGCGCGAGGACGAAGAAAGGGGCCAGAACGATAAGCGGGATGACTTGTGACGCGATCATCGCGGGCATCACGAAGCGCATGAGCCGAGGAACAAAGAAGGTCAGGACCATCAACGTCAGACTAGTGCCGACGGCGAGGAGCAACCCCAGAAATGCCTCGAGCCATGTCACCCACGTCGCGCGAAGCAGATCCTGAGCGTTTGCATTGATGAAGCCGGCGATACTGATGGGCGAGGACAAGAGCAAGCGAACGCCGGACGACGAGCGACTCGCCCACTCCCATACGGGGACTACCAGCAGGACCGTGCCGGTATAAGTGAGGCAGACGGTTCGGTCGTGGCGCATGCCTAGACAGACTCCATTGCCGGACTGCCGAGAAGTTGCGCCAACCTGCTCAAGAGCGCCGTATGACGCGCGATGGTTTCACCGAAGCGGTAGTCACGGGGAATCGCTCCGGGTACACGAAACTCCTCTGCGAATGTCCCGTCTCCTCCCATGATCAGAACGCGATCGGAGTTGTAAACGGCTTCTTCGAGATCGTGGGTGACCATCACGATCGTGGTTCCATAGCGTCGGCGAAGATCCTGGAGGCTGGAGTAGAGACTCTCCCGCCAGCCCAGATCCAGCCCCGCGAAAGGTTCATCCAAGAACAGCAGGCTTGGTTTGGACACAAAGCTGCGCGCGAGGGCCGTTCGGGTTCGCATGCCACCCGACAGATCCCGAGGGAGATAGCGTCGAAAGTCGTGAAGGCCGACCAGTTGAAGTAAAGCTTGAACGTCGTCAGAGAACTCGCGCTGGAGAAGCTGCAGCGGCAACCCGATGTTCTGCTCAACTGACATGTGGGCGAGCAGAGTTGGATCCTGAAACATGACGGCCAGTCTACCGGTTGCTCTGTAGATCGACGGCGAGACGCCCGAGAGCACCACGTCCCCATCGAAGTGTTGCCCCAGGCCGCGCGGGAGGAGACCAGCCAGCAGTCTTACTAGGGTTGACTTCCCGCAGCCGGACGAACCGAGTACCGCAACCGCCTCTCCTTGACCAACTGTCAGCTGGACATTCCTCAGGACGGACCTAGACCCGAAGGAAAACGAGCGGATTTGGGCGATCACGGCTGGCTCTTCCTGCTCGTTGTTGAGCGTCGGGATGGCGACGGCCTCGTCCACGGTATCTTCGTTGGTCATGTCAGCGGGATTCAGGGTTTCGCCACAGCAATTGCCGGCGGCGTGAACCACTGGGCGACTTCATCCTCATCCCGGACGGCGGCCCGTAGGAAGGCAAGATTGCCAGGCTCGAGCGTCTCAGCGATCTCGACGAATCTCCTAGCGAGGCCGCGCTGGCGAGTCTCTAACTCGAGCAGATCGATACCGATCTGCTTGGTGCGGTCTGCCTTCAACAGTTCAAGGTAGAGATAGACCGTCCGAGGAAGCGCGCGGCCCATGAGATCTGCTGAGATCGCATCGCTTAGGAGTTCGTGGAAGCGCTCGGCGTCGTGTCTCACGGCAAAACCAAATCGCATCGCCGGAGCCCAACGGCGCTCAGCGTCACCGTCGACGATCTGAAGACTAGATGGCCCAAGTTCAGACTGCACCGCGCGAATTAGAGGACCGTCAGCTACGAATAGGAACCCGTCAGGGTAGACCTCGCTTTGAAGGTAGTGCTGGATACGCGCTGCAATCTCCACAGGATCGACCAGACGCAGTCGAGTAACGATCCGCGCCTCCGGATAGTCGATGGGTCCCGTCAGCAGGCGGTCGCCAATGTCACCTTCGATGACCACCGCGTGCGGCAGCGGCGTGTCTGGAGTACCCGCAAGAATGTCAATCCACCTGAGAGCCGGTCTTGTGCATAGCGCGCCGACTCTCACGTAGAGGCCAGGAAGTTGAACAACATCGATCTCCGCGCGGCGACGCCCGGGCAGATCGTAGAGACCCAGAACCCAGTGAGGGCTGTCGGGATCATTAGAAAGAAGACGACGTTCCGCCTGGCGAAAGTCCTTCTCGATCCTGATGTTCGATTCCCGATCCCAAGCCGAGTTCAGCGACCCAAGCACGCTCCGAGCGAGTAGCCTTGCGAACGATCCGCGCCCGAGATCGTCAGTGAAAGGACTCCACGGAACAATGCCGACGACAGGACCCAACGAAGGCTGAGACAGCTCGCGTGCCCTAACCGCGCGCATCACCGGGTCTTCCTTGTAGGACCGTAATAGGAGCGCGTTGCGCGCACGTTCAACTTGCCGTTGCACGGCGGCGTCAGAGACGTCGATGCCTAGCTCGCTAAGCACGTCACTCGGACTGATCTCTAAAGCAATCGCAAGCCGGGTCATTGACGAAACGACGCCGAGCTGCTTTCGCGTGCTCTGGAGGCTCTGCGCGCTAAAGCCCTCGCGTGCCTCTGCTATCGCCCTAAAAGAAATGCCTGCCCGCTGCGCGAGATCGCGGCTGCTTCCGCCGTCTGCCTTTAGCGCCCCCATCAGTGAAGGGCTCTGAATCCTGTGCGCTCGTTCCAACTTTGACATCCCTCGCGCAGTTCCCCACGAAAAGAGCAACTTCTTAGCCCTTCCCACCATAGCGGCGTGCCGCGAGGATCACAAGCGACAACGCTCGTCAAGGTACGCCTTGACACCACATAAGCTATCGACTAGACTCACCGCCAGTTGTTAGCTAGTTGCCTGCTGTTATCGTCGTGATGCGGCAACATCTCTAAAGACAAGGCTACTGGGCGCCCCGGGTAGGGAGCGCGTCAGGTCAGCAACTAGAAGGAGCAATGGCCATGGGCGCAGAAGCAGCAGTGGCAGCCGGAATCACGGAGGATGTGCTCGTTCGAGGCTTCCGTTACGACCGGCTGGCTGAGGTCATGGAGTACGAAAACGTTGACGTGGTCGAAAGGCTCGAGAAGAAGCTTGGCCTGGGCCACGACGACGCTGAACTGCTCTTTAAAGACATGCTCGGATTCTTGGCGCTGTGCGGGCTCCGCGAGCGGCACGCCCGGGTTCCTCTCGTACCGCCGAAGATGATCGACGAGGCGTGGCACCACTTCCTCCTCTTCTCCGAGGCATACGCGGATTTCTGCAGCCGGTTCTTCGGCTTCTTTTTGCACCACCAGCCGTCAACCTCACGCACGCCGCTGCGCGGCAACGGCATCCTGACGACAATCGCCTTAGCCGACGAGATCTTCGGCGACAAGTCCAAGAACTGGTCCAAGAAGTGGTCCGAATCCGACACAGAGGATTGCGAAGACTGCAACTGCAATACCAACTGTCAGGTCTGCTACAAAAACTAGTTACAAGGCACCACCGTTTGGAGCACCAACCTACGAAGACGCGTGGCATTCAATCAATGGAGCAACCGCATGACGACGACGCAAGCCAAGCAGGATCAGCCAGTCCTCGACTCCAACCGCTACATTTGGACAGTGGACCTTGACCCCATCAAGATCAAACTGATGGACCCGACAGACGGCGTCGGCTGGTCTCGCGCCAAGGCCGAAGAAGTCGACGTTGAGTACCGTCGCTTTCTGAAGCTGAATCTTGACCACAAGCCCGGCGCACCACCGATCGTTCCGACGAAGGACGTTGATACGTTCTGGCATTTCCATATCCTTGACACGATGAAATACGCGGAAGACTGTGGCGCGATGTTCGGGCGATTCCTGCACCACTTCCCGTACTTCGGTCTGCGTGGTGAAGAGGACAAACGGAATCTGTCCGAAGCGGTGTCTGCAACCAAACTAGCCTACCGGAAGGCATTTGGCGAAGCGGCGAGCGGCGGTGAGACAGCGAGCTGTCAGGCCGGGTGT
>JBEBGV010000114.1:0-8641 GCA_040081265.1 Vicinamibacterales bacterium | reverse complement strand
CTTCGAACCCTTGAACGACAGCCAATTGAAGCTCGTCAGGATCGCCCACTTGCGATCGTACGCGAGCACCTTTGCGTGTGTGTCGCCGAACCTCTTGACCTGAAGGTTTTTGAACATTCTCGCGGCGTCGTTCAGCTTCTTCTCAGCCTGCTCGTCCCTTGGGCTCCTCGGACGGTTCTGGTCGTCCCCGATTCCATAGCCAATGAAGATTCTCACTCCTCGATCAGACAACTTGGCCAGTTTTCGGATGAAATCGTCGCTCACAACGACAGCTCCGATCCAAGGTGAAACAATAAGTAGACGCTCGCGCGCCTCCCGCATTGCTTCCTCGAGACGAGGCGGGTGATCGAAGACCTGGAGGTACGTTACGCCCAGGATGTCGACCGCCTGCCGAGCACGATCAAGCTTGGTCTCGGACTCTTTCATCTGGGCGATCGCTTGAGGCTGCTCCGCAGTCGTGGCGGCGTTCACAACCTCACGCGCCGATACCAATTCACTTTCGGCATCGGCAACCGCTCGACTCAACTCACGCTGACGCGCAGGGAGCGGAAGGGCAGCGGCAATCTGACTCGCTGCTGGTTCTTTGCCGAATCCTAGGTTCTCGGGTGTGGCAGGCGGCGGCGGTAAATCCATACCGAGCCTTTTCGGTCCATCAGCCTTGGCGAACGCGGTCTCGTGTTCAGCGGACAGCCGACCGTTGATCGCAAAAGCCACTTCAACTCGAGCGTCGCCCTCACTCCTGTAGACCAATGCCACCGCCGGAAGGAAGTACCGGATTCGCTTCTCCAGAGTCACGATCGAGACGAGCTGCCGCTTCGCACGTCCCGTATCAGCTGCAATCTCCCTTGCGACGTCTTCGTGTCGGAGGTCTGTTATCTCCGGGGGGCGAACGGGATGTGCAGGAATCTCCAGGAGACCAGTCTCCTTGAGTTCGCGTGGCGCAAAGTTCGGTTCTCGCTTGTAGTTCACGACCCTTCGAAGCAGCCCGTCATAGTCCACCTCGAATGTTCCTTGTTGCGCTGTGATCTGCTCCGCGTCACGAAGCGTGGTTTCTCCTCTGAGCGTCAGCTTCCAGACGTGCGTACGTCCATCCGCCTGGACGCCGAGCTGCACATCCTCAGACCGGACCAGATTCGACAGAGAGCCCTCAACCACAGCATGCGGCAAACCGAGCAGCGCCGATATATCGACTGGGGTCACGAGCCCTGCATGAACACACTTGAGAACAAACTCGTCGATCGCCGCGATGGGCTTGTGTTCCAGCGTAAACGCGCGAACCTTCACTCGGTAGAAAGGAAGCCCAACCTCCTCGTAACCCACAAGGCGCAGTTCTGGTCTGGCGAACTCAAAGCGCTTGACGACATCTTCTATGGTCACCTGGTGACCTCGTATACCAGGCAATCGGCGGGGTGAGACTCTACGTACCGCGCCACCCTGCTCAGAGGCTGCTGGTCTGGCAGCTGACGACTGAATTGATGGTCCCCGACTATCACGAGGTAGTCGCGACCTCTCGACAAGGCAACATTCAGCCGTTTCTGTTCAGACAGGAATCCAACCTTCAGCTCAGGATTCGAGCGCGTGACCGAATAGATCGCGACATCCGCCTCCCGTCCCTGAAATGCATCAACCGTGTTGACTTCAACGCGCAGAGACGGCCACGCCTGCTCCCTTGCCCCGATCTGGCGCTGTAGGGCCACGACTTGAGTTGCATAACCACTTAGGATCGCCACCGAGTAAGTTTTCCCAGCCCGCTGGGCGATCTTGTCGAGATTCTCGAGCAACTGGGAAACAGCTCTGATTTCAGCGTGGTTCGTGAAGCTGAAGCCGTTGCTCTCCTCACGCCGATTCGTGAGGCCGGCTGTACTCATCCAGGTAACGGGCCGCTGCAGCACGACCCTTAGCGGCTGATCCGTAGGGACGCGACTGCTCTCAAGCTCGTTGCCATAGAAGCTGTGCGAAATGAGATCTCCAATCGGTTTCACCATCCTGTGTTGAATCGTTAGCCTCGTCAGGCATTCCGACGGAAGGCCGTCAGTCATTAAGTCCAGGAGGGTCTGCTCGGCATCGTCGTGACTCACTCCGTACTTTTCCAGCAGCCCACGCTCGACAAGCTCGGGGTCCTGGAACGGCGAGAGTTGACGCGGGTCTCCAACGATGATGAACCGTCTTGACCGCGACATAGGAACAAGTACCTCAGTCGCGGCCGCCTTTGACGCCTCATCAACGATGCAGTAGTCGTACTCGATGTCATCGCTACCTCGAACACCAGTCACACCGAGACACGTGCCCGCCACAACGTTAGCCATCGACAGAAGCGCAGCGGCAAATCCGCCCCCTACGCCAAAGCGTTCCGACCACGCACCATGCAACTCCATTAGAACTCTTAGCTGTCTGGCAGGTCCGTGTTCAGGAAGGAACGCACTCACCTCGCGCCGTAGTCCCTGATCATCAAGAGCGATCAGTTCCTCGGCCAACTCCTCTTCTTTGCGTAGCTCGGACTCCAACGCCCGCAGCTGGCGGCGCTGAAGCCGTACCTCTTCACGAAGCCGCGATTGCTCTTCATCGGGGAAGTGACCAGCCTCAGCATCGACAACCGTAGCTTCCGCCCGGGCAAGTTGATCCCGGAGCGTGAGCAGGCGGACGAGCATCAGGCCAACATGAGTGTCCTTTCGCGACAGTCCGTTTGATTCGGCCCACTCCTGAAGAAACTCATCGCCAGATTTGATTGCCCGCACGCGCCACCGTTGGATGGCGCTCTCAAGCATCAGGTCCCGAATCGAACCTGCAACCCGCTCCGCGGTGAAACGACTCGCAACGCGGACCATAGTGATATCGGGCGCAATCTTCCTCAGGCGCTCGAGAGCGTTGTCAAGCGCTACGTGCGTCTGTGATGTTAGTAGGACACGTGCCGTAGGTTCACGCCTGAGCAGTTGAAACACGGTCTCTGCTATGAACGTCGTCTTGCCTGTGCCAGGGGGGCCTTCTACGATAACGAAGTCTTTGACTCCAACTGCTACTTGAACGGCGCGCCTCTTCGCGTCGTCAAGATCTGGGTGGACGAAGACAAGGTCACTCGCGGGATCGGGCAGGCGACACTCAGAGGGTCGTAGCAAGAGGTCTCGTAACTTCGGGTGCGTGGCGCGACCGAAACGCACATTGTCCAACACATACTGCTGCCGACCGATTGCAGCATCAGCCGCTCGGTTGTCGAACTCAAGCGTACCTTTGGCGGTCAGTCGATCCGCGTCGCCCTCAGTGATGTAGAGACTCATGAAGTCCGGGCCCAGTTCTTGGACCTCACCCCGGACCACAGAGTTGTCGCGGAGCCGAATCCTCCATGGAGTACCGAGCAGCTCGTCTCTCGGCTCCGTCAGAATAGCGAAAGTCACCGTCCCTCCCTCGGCGCGGCACGCCGAGTACTGGATTGGAGGTGTGCGCTCTCGTTCAAGATCGAGACGCGCTCGGAGCAACCCTCGCCAGGTGTCGAATAGCCGTTGTTCCCCCTGCTGCACTCGCAGTGCTTTCAGGTTCGCTTCGTGCTCCTCGACACCAAAGACCAAGGCGCGAATCGCTTCCTCGCCTAGCGAGGCATCGCGAGGTGACCCAAGATGAAACTCGAAAGGCGATTCCCAAGCAAATTCTCGGGCTCGTTCACAGTCGCTCTGGCTCACAGGCCATGCGTTGAAGACGAACAAGTGGTCGCCGCGGTCCTCAACCTTCACGTGGAGGCGGCACGTTCCAGCATGAATCCTGAAGTGAGGTTGGACGTCTTGGGTCTTACCGTCCTTGTTCTTGAACGCGTAGCGCTCAATGGCGCATGGGCCAGCTAGTTCTGTACGCAGTCGACGTCCAAGTGCCTCTTCAGAGTCCACTTCCATCGATGCCCTAATTTTTTCTACATCACGTTTTCGGACTCCAACCCAGCATGTCTGTCGACGTTCTTGTGCTCTTCGCCTGACTACTTGGATTGATTCCAGCTTGGCTCGAAGCACTCCTCCATGTGCCGGCCTCACTGAAGGCTCGAGACTGAGGCAGTCTCGAAGAACTGAACGGACCTCAGGAGGCACCTCGATAGCCTCAAGAGCCACCATGACGTCGTCGCGATCGTGCAGTTCATGTCCGGCGAGACAGCGCACAGCAACAACCGCGAAGCTGTATACGTCCCGCGAGAAGTAATACTGACCCTCTGTAGGATCTGGAGGAGCGTACGGCCTCGACGCGAAGTCGCTTAGCGTGACACCGGCCTGCATGAACGAGTGCAGCTTCGCAATCCCGAAGTCGGCGAGCTTCGGTGGCCCCGCACTTCCTATGAGAATGTTGCCTGGCTTCAAATCTCTATGCGTCAGTCGCTGCGAGTGCGCGTAGTCGAGAGCTTCAAGGATAGGCATCCCTAGGTGCACGGCGTAGTCATCCCAGTCCGTAAAGGGTCGAGTGCGGATGTGCTCCCCGAGATCAGAATCAACCCACTCGAGGACCAGGAAGTATCTACCAGTCTCTCGATCCTCCCCAGCCTCAACCAGCTTGACGATATTGGGATGGTCGAGGCGACGCAAAGCATCCGTTTCCCGCCGGAACGACTCAGCGATGATCGCGTCCTGGTCCGCCATATAACGCAACAGCTTGACAGCAACCTTCTGGCCACCGTTCTCCAGATCGACAGCAGCGTAAACGTCAGCCATCCCGCCGACCTTGGGATTAGGCAATAGGACGTAGCGCCCCCCTACGATCCGCTTGGCCTGGGTCCCCTGCTCCATACACTCGTCCAACCTTTTGTGGAAACTTACACCTCAATAACACCTCTCCGTTGAGGTGTGCTCTAGCATGCTTGCAGGTCTGCGGGCGAGCCTTTCAGGCCGACGACGACCGCAAGCTGACCGAACTTCCTGCCCAGTGCACGCGCCTCGGTTGGAGATACGCCCAGGATCAGTAAGCTCACCTCTGGTGGCCAGTCACCAACGAGACCGGCGCCGCGACCTTCGAACGAGGTCCAGCCCTTGCTCACCACGAATGCGCACAGCTCTGCGTGCGCACGCTGGTTCGTCTCCTCGGGCAGAAGCCGTGACCCGGGGTTGTAGGCCGTCACATAAGCCCAATCCGCGACGCGGCGTTCTGTCAAGAGTGCGTCGAGAGCGGCACTTGAAGACCCAGGTCGAATCTCGATGACGCCGTGAGGCGTATCGGCGCTGAAGGTTGTGCGCAGGTAGGCGTCCCAGACGCCCACTCGTTCATCTCGAAGAGTATTGAGGGACACCAGCCAGGCATCGTCGGTCGGCTTGTGGAACGCGTTCAAGAACACGTTTCCGCCGGCGCTTCGACGGGTGGGTTCAAACTTCTCAGAGACTCGACGATACGCTTCGTTGAGGCTTGAGGCCTGCTTATCCTGCATCGCCGGAATCTTGCACGCTACGTCGCCTAGAAGCGCCGGCTTGGTTCCGCGCAGGCGAAGTTCGAGGTCCTCTTCAAGCACTATCTCGACGAAGGCGGCTCGCTGGTGCGGCGGTTCGGGGAGGCGCTCGAGCTTGCAGAGTATGAGAAGGTCCTTCGGTACGTGGCGCGCTCCAAGCTTGCACAAGACCGTCGCGCCCTTCGGCAAGAAGGGAATTCTTTGGTTGACGTCAAGCAACGCCAGGTCACTGGCATCGCGGATTGCTGACGCGGGGACGACGAGCTCGCCACTACAATCGCTCATTCCTGGAAGTGGCGCTCCCCACGCCATTTCCAGAGACCCATTCGCGATCCTGACCGGGATCCGTACAGTCTTGGTCCCTCGCTCTGGGGGTGGCGGCCCGTTCTCGGCAAGTAGCTCTTCGTCGTCTGCCATATTCGCAAGTGCTAAGACGGGGCGTCTAACCTTTCTCAATCCGCCGGCAACGGCGTCAGAAGCCCGTTTTCGACCAGCGTCCGAAAGTGGCTCGTGATACTCAAAGCGAGTGACCTGTCCCTCACCAGGAGGCCCAATTCAATGTTGCGGTCGAACGCCGCCTCCGTGAGATTGGCCGATGTCACAAAGACTGCCTCGTCGTCGGCAACGACAGCCTTCGCGTGAAGGACACCCTCCGGGCCGTCGAGCTCGAGGGCACGCGGATCGAAGTAGACACGAGGGCGCGATCCGCCGGGCCATTCGACAGACCAGAATCTGTCTGCAAATCGCCGTACGAGCTGGTTGCTGCTAGTGGTGTCGTTGCGTTTGCGCTGGAGATTGAGCAGCAAGGTTGCACGGAGCTCTGGCCTTGCATCCATCCGGCGCGCCAGGTGATCGAAGGCCTTTGGCCCCTCGAAGAAGGCATAGGTGCTCACCCACAGGGAATGGCTCGCAGCACCGATCACCTCTTCGTACACGCGTCTGGTATCACGAGCGTGCAGCCCGCTCACCTCCGGGCCGGACCATACGAGGTCCGTCCGTGGCAGCCGCGATTCGGCCTGGATCAAGCTGCGGATCCAGGCCCCTGCCGCGGTGGGTGCGACGCCAAGGCGGTCGAACTCTCTGAGTGCACTCGCCGCCTGGTCGACGGATTCGGATCCGCCGAGCACCGAGCGTAGCGCGGTCGATGACGCGGTCACCGGCAGCACTCCAGACTCCAGTGCCGTCGCGAGTCGCTCGCGCAAGTGAAGGGGTAGGTCGAGCAGCGTCTCGATCATGAAACAGCTTGAAAGAACGCGGCTTTGGCCACACCGAGCGCCGGAACGACGAGAGCGCGATCCAGGTAGTCGTTTCGCATCTCGCACGACGTCTCGGCTACGAGCGAACAGCCATGACAGGCGGCGCCATGGAGCCAACGCTGTTCGAGGCTCGTGCCCGGCGTGTGCTGTGCGCAGATGGGGTCGTTCGAGCACAAGGTCGCGGTGCGAAGCGCTTGGGAAAGATGGTCCTCGAAGTGACGCGCTTGCTGGACCAACCCGCCCAAGGTGCCATCAGCATCGGGGCTGGCCGTGTACAGCAGAATGCCGAAACGCTTGCCCCCAACGTCGGCATAGACACGCTCGCGAAGCGAACTGGCGGGATAGCCACAGCGCATCGCTAGTGACTGGATGAGCAAGTGCGAAAGCGTATGGAGCAGCACATATGGCCCCCCTGGGAATAGTCGCTTGCTTTTGTGCTCCTTGGCCCAGCGAGCATGTCCTTGTTGCAGCCCGTCGAGCCTCTCCTTGACCTCGTTCCGTTCCAGCCAGCGCTCAACCGCATCTGGCCGAAGCAGGGCGAAGATGCCCTCGCCGCGATTCTCGACTGCCGGAAACCAGGTCGGTTCAATCGCGATCTGTGCCCGCTCAACGTCTGTCTCGTATTCACCGTTGATATCGGGCATCACGGCTTCAAGACGTGTGAACCCAACCAAGGCCAGCACTTCACGCAGGCGGTGAAGTTGAATCACCGCCTCAACTCCGTCTGACCTTCCCGTGCGGCGCCACACACGATCTGGCAAACGACGGGCGTGGAAGTCCGGATCGACTGGTACGTCGTCGCCGAATCCCTCCGGGGCCGCGAGCAGTGCGTCGAGCTCCACCAGCTTCACGGGGCGTTCATCGGCGCCACCACGCTTCTTCGCGCGGATCGCATCTAGAACCTCGTCATCCGAAAAGGGGGCGAGACGTTCAGTGAGCTTTGGCTTCTTCTTCAGGAACGTGAGGTCACCAACGTCTTCCACGATCTGGAGGTCGTCCCACAACTCGGCTACAACGGTTTCGACGGCGCTCCCTCGGTCCGGGAGCGACAGGACGCTCACGACCTGCGGAAAGTAGGCGTTCGACGCGGTCCGCACCAACAGACGGCTTGGTTGATTGCAGTCCTCGTTGGTGTGCAAGCCGAGCCAGGGCCTAGCGCCGCGGCACATACCCAGAGGATTCACTTCGATTAGCGTGGCCTCGTAGAGGCTCCGCTGCTTCTCGCACTCACAGCGGGCCACGAGATCTGCGAGATCGCCACTCGTGCCGCGCTCGTCGAGCCACAACTGGCGCCGGCAGTTCCCACCCGCGCCATGCACGAAGTATCGCCAGTCAAGGTCATCAACATGGCCCTTCGGGCAGGCACGCACGAAGCGCGTAGCAACAACCGCTCGTCCATCGAACCGGCCCTTATCGTCCAGCGCCTTCCGATGCACTAGCCTTCGCGACCGCTGGCGGTCGCCGTGTCCGCCCTCATCCTGGACGACGAACCACTCAGGGAATCGCCAGGCGCCAATGCCACGTGCCGCTTCTCGCGGGTCGCTCTGGTCCGGAGGGGGCGCGTACAGCCGCGGAGCCTTGACACCGGTCATGGTCGCCAGCTTCTGAGCTAGCCTAGGCTCGGCAATCTCCTCGAGGTCCGAAGTCTTTGGCCAGGTATCCAGACCTCCAACGATGGCTGAGTGACGCGGCAAGTCGATCAGGGCGCCGGGGCCATACGTTGTGATGATCTGTCCACGCCGCAGCTGCCCGTGCGCCTTGCGGCTCATTCCCGGTCCTCCACCTGGCCACCGCTCAGATCCTTGAGGAACAGATTCACGTTGGGCTCCACATCACGCAGCGATCGGTTGGCCCGAAACTTCCGGTGGTGCTCCGACTCAAAGGTGGTGTCGAGCATGTCGCGCAAGAGAGGCTTAGGCTGTTTCAGCTCGTACTTCTGGTACTGGACGGCCACACCGCTCTTCTTGTAGTCCTCCACGAC
>JBEBGV010000013.1:0-87421 GCA_040081265.1 Vicinamibacterales bacterium | reverse complement strand
CTACCTAGCCAGTTGGTTGCGACGACCGTCCTAAGGGATTTCCAAACCGCTAAAAGAGAGGCTGGAAGCTTCTCCAATATTTCTCCACGGCCCAGGAGGATTGCCAAGAACTAGCGAGGACTGTTGAGGAGCGCAAAGAACCGGCAAAGTCTTTCCAGTGCAGTAGTTGCGACCACAACCTGCACGCCATCAATAAGTTGCGAAGAAACTATGAGCGGGTTCGAGTCCCGTCGACCCCGCCATTCCCAAGCTTTAGAGGTTCACAGTCAGGCGTACTGCCCAGGGCATCGCTATCCGCGCGATGTTCCTCCGAGCCGTGGCAGCAGCCGGACCGCGTTCTCGCGTTCGATAGCGCGCAGGTCTGCGGCCGTGAAAAAGCCCAGCTCCGACAACGCCTTTGCCAGTGCGAGGTTGGTGCCGCCGGGCGGAAAGTCTGTTCCGAACAGGATCTGCGACGACGAGACGAGCTCGAGCAGTGAGGCAATCGCGCCTCTGTTGGTCGCGCCCGCCGTGTCGTAGAAGAACTTCCGCGCTTCGGCCAGGAACCCCGCGGGCATCTCAGCTTTCGCATTGGCGGAGGCGCCATCGATGCGGCCGGCCAGAAACGGCGCCGATCCTCCCGCGTGGGACCAGATGAATTTGATGTCCGGGTACCGCGTCGTGTCGCCGCTGAAGGTGACACCGACAATGGCCCGCGTGGTGTCTGTTCCGTACTCGACGCTGCCCGGTGCCACCCCGTAGTCAAGATTCCGACAGCAGTTCGCCGCGGTAGGGTGTACATGAACGACCGCCTTGCGGCGGTTCAATTCCTCCATCACAGGCCTGAAGGCGGCATTCCCGAGCCACGTGTCTCCGTAGCTCGTGAACAGCCCGATGCCATCCACCTTGAGCACGTCATAGGCGTACGCGATCTCCTTCAGCGTCGCATCGATGTCGGGTAGCGGCATCGCCGCGAACATGCCGAATCGCGTCGGATACTTCTGGACCAGCGAGGCGCCGTACTCGTTGCAGGCCCTGGCGAGACGCGTCGTCGTTTCGGTGTTCCCGAACCACAGGCCAGGATTGGTAATCGAGATGACCGCCGCCGCGCTGCCCGCCTGATCGAGATCCTCGATGGATTTGTCAGGCGTCCACGCCGTGTTGGCGGCCTGGAGCAGCGGACGTCCCCTCACCTCGGTCACCCACGCCGGCGGGGCGAAGTGATGGTGGATATCGATGCGTTGAAGCCTGGTGCCAGCGGTTGCCTGTGTCACAGCGTCGACGTCTCCGGGGGAGAAGGCGGCGACTCCGAGCGCGCCGACAATGCTCGTCAGGAAAGCGCGGCGGTTGGTCGTCTGCACGCGGTTACTTCTTCTCCGTATCGGTCGTCACCACGGGGCCCATGCCGATGATCTGCACGATCACTTCTTCGTCCCTGGCGCCGTCGTAGTGGTGCAAACCCGCAGGATGGAGCATGAAGCCCCCCGCCTTGATCGGCACGGTGGTTGTCGGAGAAAAGACGTCGCCCTCGTTGGTCCACCAGGTGCCCTTGATCACCGTCACGAGGCGATCGGAACTGTGCATATGTGGCCGGCTCATCTCGCCCGGCTTGAAGCGGCGCCGAATGACATAGAGCCCCGGCTTCTCCGGGTCTCCGACCACGTTGAGCGTTGTGCCGGTGAAGGTCAGGCCGGCTTCCGGTTGCATCCGCCTGTTGTCGGCGGTCACCATGGGGACCACCGGAGCCGGTTGCTGAGCCTGGCCGATTTCCCCCGTGCAGGTCAGTGCTGTCGCCACCGTCAGGATCCCGACGCGCCACAGTGTCATCGCATGCCCCCCTGAGGCGGCATTCTAGTCGACCCTCGTGCGCTCTCTTCCAGAGAATCCACTAGAATCCGCTCTGGCCCGCAGGGGGTCGGAGGTGACGTCATGCGATTGAAAGTTGTTGCAGTCCTCGTGGTGTCGGCAGTGGCGGGCGCGCTGGCGCTGGTCCAGGCGCAGGCCGATTCACCGGCCCGAGTCGTCGAGGCCGCGGCCGAGGCTCTTGGCGGCAAGGCCCGAATCCAGGCCGTCCGGTCGATCACCATCGCCGGCTACGGGCAGATCGGTAACCAGAACGGGGGCGGCAACATCGACGCGAACCCGTCTGCGCCGCAGAAACTGGTGAATATCGGCGGCGCCGTGCGCAACATCGACCTGGCAAACGGTCGCATGCGGTTGACGCAGACGCAGACCCACGACTTCGTGTTTGCCTACGAGCGCAACATGCGGGGCATCCGCGTTGACCAGCGTCTCGATGGTGACATCGCGTTCAACATCGGCGCCAACGGGCGTCCTCAGCGCCTCGGCGAGGGGGCTGTCCGCGGCCGTCGTCTCGAGATGCTCAACAACCCCGTCTCGCTCGTGCGCGCCGCCCTCGACCCTGCGGCGAAGCTGTCCAACCTGCGTACCGATCGGGCGACTGGCACCCAGGTGGTCACGGTGACGACGGCGAAAGGGGATGTGCTGGAGGTGGCCTTCAACACGACGACGAAGCTGCCCGCGTGGGTGAGCTGGGTGCAGCCAGACACGAACCTGGGCGAGGTCACCGTGCGCACAGCCTACTCGGCGTATCAGGCGGAGAAGGGCATTCAGGTGCCTTTTGGCTACACGAGCGTCATCGACTGGCGCGACACGATGGTGTGGCGTTTCTTTGTCGATCGCGTGCGGGTGGACGAGCCGTTCGATGACATCGCTGCTCCCGCTGAAGTTCGCGCCCCGGCACCACCCGCGGCGGTTCCTGAGATCGGCGTGCAGCCGGTGGGTAAGGGCATTTGGTATCTGACCGGTGCCGGCAACTCGACCGCATTCGAGTTCAGCGATCACATTACGCTGTTCGAGGTGTATGCGAGTGAAGCGAATGCGCGAGCGATCATCGCCAAGGCGCGGACACTCGTGCCGGGGAAGCCCGTGACCGAGGTGATCGTGTCGCATCACCACTTCGACCATAGCGGCGGTGTGCGAGCGGCGGTGGCTGAGGGCTTGACGATCATCACCCAGCGCGGGAACGTCGAGATCTTCAGAGATATGGCCGCGCGTCCGGCAAAGACGTTTCCTGACGCGCTTGGACGAAGTCCCAGGCCAGTTAAGATCGTTCCCGTCGACGACAAGCTCGTGCTGAAGGATGCGTCGATGGAGGTGCAGGTCTACCGCGTGGCCAACAACAGTCACATGGCCAATGCGGTGCTGGCGTATGCACCGAGCACGAAAACCGTTTCTCAGGGCGACCTCGTGGACGAGAACTGGGACCTCGTGTTCTGGGGCAACAGCTATCCCGAAACCGTGAGCCTCTGGAAGCTGGACGTCGAGCGCGACCTCGCCGTCCACGGCAAGATCAACACGTATCAGGATGCGCTCGGGCACCTCCGCCGGCAGGCGGCCAACGTGAAAGCGTTCTGTGACAAGGCCGTGGCTGCAAGCTTCACGGTGCCAGGCTGCCCGGTCACCAACATCGGGTTCTAGTGAACGGTTGCGGCGAGACGAGCTGGCTCGTGCAGCCGGTCTGGAGTCGTGGCGGGGTCATCGAAAAGCCCGCCACGGACTCCTGTCTTGGTCATCACCAACTGCACGTTTCCGATGTGTCGCTCCGCAAATGCGGCTTCGCAGTAGGCGAGGTACAGATCCCACATGCGGATGAACCGGTCGTCGTAGCCGAGGGCACGCACCTCGTCCAGCCTGGACAGGAAGCGAGCACGCCACGCGCGCAGCGTGAGCGCATAGTGCACGCCGATGTTCTCAGCGTGGGAGAGCCCAAGGCGCGTGTGGTTCTTCACCGACGTCAGGATTGCCTGCACCGACGCGAGTTCGGAGCCTGGAAAGATGTACCGTTCGATCCAGTCAGGGGCCGCACGATAGGCGTCGAACCTCCAGTCATCGGTCGTGATGGTCTGAAGCAGCATCTGCCCGCCAGGTTTGAGCACGCGATCGCAGGTCTTGAAGAATTCGTCGTAGTGCGCGAGCCCGACCGCCTCGAACATCTCGATGCTCACCAGCTTGTCGTATTGGCCCGTGAAGTCGCGGTAATCCTCGAGCCTCACGTCAATGCGGTCCGCGGCCGATCCGAGTGATGCCACCCATCCCTTCGCGTGCTCGTATTGCTGACGACTGATCGTCGTGGTGGTCACGTGGCAGCCGTAGCGGGTCGCTGCCCACACCGCGAACCCACCCCAGCCGCTGCCGATCTCGGCAACCCGGTCACCAGGCTTCAGACCCAGCTTGAGGCAGATGCGGTCCAGCTTCTGCACCTGTGCCAGTTCAAGTGAGTCGTCTGGCCTCTCGTAGTAGGCGCACGAGTACAGCAGGTTCCGGTCTAGAAACAGGCTGAACAGGTCGTTGCCGAGGTCGTAGTGTCGATGGATGTTTCGCCGGCTGCCGGCCCGACTGTTGCGTCGAGTCATGCGGGCGATATTGCCTGCGGCGTTCGCCAGCCAGGCGAAAGGGCCCGATGCCGCATCCAGGACGTCAGCATTTCTCAGCATGACCGTGACAAGACCGACCAGGTCGGGTGTCGACCAGTCCCCGTCCATATACGCTTCGCCGATCCCGATGCTCCCGCTGGCAATGGCGCGCCTGAACAGCCGGTCGCGATGAACGACCAGGGTCGCCGCGGGTGCTCCGTCGCCGAAGACCTGAACCTGTCCAGCGTGCTCGAGACGAAGCGAGCCAGACTTCATTGCTTCGAGTGCGCCGAGGAAGAGGCGGCGGGCGGACGTGTCAATCAGGGTGCTCATAGGCTGCGCGCCTCCGCGTTCTCGTCTGGACGGGTGACCATGCCGGTTGTCGTCGGACGAGGGACGACAGGCACGCCCTTCCAGTAGAGGCGCAGGGCCTCCCAGTGGATGGACGCGATGACCGAGACGGTCATCGCGGGAAATCGCGCCAGCGCCCGGTGCAGGTTGCTCGCGGACCATGGTGTCCGACTGAGGATGAGGGTTGCGTCGAGGGTGGCCCGCTTGCCGTCTTCAACCGCGGTCATGTGCACGAGCGCGGTGTCGCCGAGCTGAGAGAAGAAGAACGTCCACTCCAACCCGACTGGCAGGAACGGCGAGACATAGAGCGTCTTCCGTGTCCGGAACGACAGGCCTCCTGTCACGCTGTGGGCCGTGCCCCTCGTCAGCCAGTATGTCTGTCGGCCGCCATAGGTGTTGCTGACGTCGGCCAGTACCGTATCGAGGCGTCCGTGCGTGTCGTAGCAGTAGTAGAAGGAGACGGGGTTGAAGATGTAGCCGAGGTATCGCAGGTGCGTCAGGAGAAGGATCTGGCCGCCGGGCAGGGTCACACCTGCGCGCCGCGCCACGTCTTCGAGCTTGGCGCGAACCGGTCGCCGCTCGCTGCCAAGATGATCCTCGTCATGGAAGCTCGCCCAGTTGAAACGGTTGTACGAGGTGAAAGGGGAGACATTCATCAGGTCCGGCAGGCGATCGATGTCGAGCAGCGACATGAAGAGCGGATAGGTGAACTCGTGACGCGCGGGTGAGAATCGCCTGTGCCGCACCGTGCCGACATAGAGGCCGGGTTCAGGCATGGCCCCACTTGATCCCGAACGTGTCAGCAACCCGCAGGGCCGAGCGCAAGCCATCTTCATGGAATCCGTAGTACCAGTAGGCTCCGCAGTAGTGAATCCGGTTGCGCCCGCTGATCTCGTTCCAGCGCGCCTGCGCAGCGACCGCTGCACGGGTGTAGAGAGGATGGGAATAGGACATCCGCCGAACCACCGTGTCGGGCGCAATATCGCGGTCCGGGTTCAGCGTGACCAGGAAATCCTGCGTGGTCTCGAGGCGCTGGAGACGATTGAGGTGATAGGTCACTGACGGGGGAGCTGAAGGCCGGGTGGAGAGGCGATAGTTCCAGGAGGCTCTGGCGGCCTCACGCACCGGGAGCCAACTGCTGTCGGTGTGGAGCCATGTGTCGTTTCGCGTGGTGGTGAACGCGCTGAGCACCTGCCGTTCCGCAGCCGTCGGCGTCTTCAGCACCGGCAGCACCTGGTCACCGTGCGTGGCGAACACCACCTCGTCGACCTGCACGGGCGGACGACCCGCACAGGTGACGACCACCTGTTCACCGCATCGCGCGACGCTCGTCACCTCGGCGCCGAGACGGATGCGGTCGCGAAACGGCGCCACGAGCGGGTCAATGTAGCGGGCGCTTCCTCCGCGAACCGTTCTCCAGGCCGGTGGCTGTCCCACGCTCAGCATGCCGTGGTTGGCGAGAAAGCGGACGAGCGCGAGGACCGGGAATTGTCGAATCCCGTCGAATGAGGCCGACCAGATCGCCGAGGTCATGGGATAGAGATAGCGCTCCACGAACTCGCCATCGAAGCCGCGGGACTCGAGGAAGTCGCCGATGGTCGTTCCCTCAGCGTCCGGACGCTCGATCTGCGTGGTTGCTTCGCGATTGAAACGCAGGATGTCGGCCAGCAGGCGGAAGTGTCCTGGCCTGACACGATTGCGGGGCTGCGCGAAGAAGCCGCGCAGGCCGCGGCTGCTGTACTCGAATCCGCTGCGAGGGCAGTGGACGCCGAATGACATGTCAGAGGCGCACGTCTCGACGTTCAACTCACGGAAGAGACGCACAAGGTTCGGATACGTCCGGGCGTTGTGCACCAGGAAGCCGGTGTCGAGGGCAAGAGGAGTCCCGGAGGCATCAACAACCGGAATGGTGTGGGTGTGGCCCCCGAGCCGCGTGTCCTTCTCAAAGAGCCACACCATGTGCCGGCGGCTGAGCAGATGTGCAGCTGCCATGCCGGCGATGCCGCTGCCGATCACGGCGATGCGTTTCACGCGGCCCTCCGCAGGGGACGCGGAAAGCAACGCAGGCCGCTCACGATACCAACAGCTGACAGGGCGCGAAGTCCGATCCACGTGAGGTCGAGTTCCCACCATCGGTAACCCTGCTTTGCACTCGTCATGCAGTGGTGGTGGTTGTTGTGCCACCCCTCGCCCAGAGTCACGAGCGCCAGCAGCCAGTTGTTGCGGCTCTGGTCCGCAGTGGGAAAGCGCCGCGTCCCCCAGATGTGTGCCACCGAGTTGATGGCGAAGGTGGCGTGGTAGAGCACAACGGTCGCGACGAGGTAACCCCACACGAAGCCGGTGGCGCCTCCGATGAGCCACGTGCCCGCGGCAAACACGACGGTCGGCAGCCAATGATGCCGATCAAGCCACCGCAATTCGGCAAAGCGCGCGAGGTCGGTCACCTTCGTCTGGTCGTACGCGACGTGGGCGTCTGAAACGACCCATCCAACGTGAGCCCATAAAAACCCGCGCCGGCCCGGGGAGTGGATGTCATGGGGGTCGTCGGCGTGCCGGTGGTGATGGCGGTGGTTGGCGGCCCACCACAGCACCCCTTTCTGACCCGATGTTTGCGCGAGGAAGGCGAGTGCGAACTGGGCTGGCCGGCTCAGACGATAAGTGCGATGGCTGAAGTAGCGGTGGTATCCCGCCGTGACGCCAAACATCCGCACGAGATAGCTGCCTGCGAGCCACCACCCCGCCGAGGGTGTCCATGGCAGTGCGAGGGCCGACAGCGCGAGCAGGTGGAGGAGCGCAAAGCGCGTCACCGCACCGCGTTCCTGCCAGGTGGACCGAGCTCCCGGCGTCGTCTCAGGGTGTGAAAGCACGCTCTACGAATAGCACTCCAACCTGCTTGTCGTCAAATACTTGTCTATGACATATCATTGACAACGTGAATTCACCTCCCTTCCCGTTCGACCTGCTCCTCGCCGGCTGGATCGCCTCCGCCGTACTGATGGCGTGCCTGTGGTTCTGGCACCTGCGATCCGGCAATGCCGGAGTCGTGGACGTAGGCTGGGCTTTGAGCCTGGCCGTGATGGCTGTCGCGTATGGCGTCCTGGGCAACGGATATCCCGTTCGGCGACTGCTGGTCTCCGGGATGATGGCCCTGTGGGGATCGCGCCTGGCTCTTTACCTGTGGCGGGACCGCGTGCGCGGTCGTCCGGAAGATGCGCGCTACACCGAACTGCGGACGGCGTGGCAGACGAATCTGCCGTTCCGGTTCTTCCTCTTCTTCCAGGCTCAAGCTCTGATTGCCGCCCTGCTCTCGACCCCTGTCGCGCTGGCCGTGATGGACCCGTGGCCGACGCTTCGTGTCACGGAGTGGCTGGCGATCGGGCTGTGGCTGGTCGCGCTCGTGGGCGAGTCCATTGCGGACCGCCAGCTGGAACTGTTCAAGGCGGAGCCGTCTAGTCGCGGTCGCGTCTGCGTGGTCGGGCTGTGGCGATACTCACGACATCCCAACTACTTCTTCGAGTGGCTGGTCTGGGTGGCGTATGCGCTGGCCGCGACGGCCTCTCCGTTTGGTGCTCTCGCCTGGGCCTGCCCGGCGCTGATGCTCTATCTGCTCTTCCGGGTGACGGGCATCCCGGCCACTGAAGCGCATGCGCTGCGCAGCAGAGGTGAAGCGTATCGGTCGTATCAACGGACCACCAGCGCGTTCGTTCCCTGGTTCCCGCGGGAGGCGAGATGAGCGTCGATCTCTCGGCAGAGCGCCCGGTGGTTGTCTCGCGGTGG
Organism: Vicinamibacterales bacterium; assembly: GCA_040081265.1. Taxonomy (GTDB): domain Bacteria; phylum Acidobacteriota; class Vicinamibacteria; order Vicinamibacterales; family UBA2999; genus JBEBGV01. The sequence continues at coordinate 78,878 of JBEBGV010000013.1, read as the reverse complement.
TACGACGGCGTCGTCGAGTCGGGTCTCATTCCCGATGCTGTTGTTCGTGCGGCTATCCGGCGCATCTGTTCGGCGAGGCTTGCTGAGCAGGCAGAGGGCGGGGTTTCAGCGCAGCAGGCGCGTTTCGAGCAATTCGTACGCACCTGTGGCCATTCGTCGATTGCCGTACACACCGATGCGGCCAACGCGCAGCACTACGAGGTGCCCGCGGCGTTCTACGAGCAGGTACTCGGGCCGCATCTGAAGTACAGCAGCGGACTGTGGACCGAAGATGTGCACTCGCTCGAGGACGCCGAGCGGGCGATGTTGAACCTGACGTGTGCGAGAGCCCAACTGGAGGATGGCCAGCGCATTCTCGAACTGGGCTGCGGGTGGGGCTCGCTCACACTGCACATGGCTCGCGCCTTTCCGAAGGCGACCATCGTCGCCGTCTCGAACTCACGCAGTCAGAAGGCGTACATCGACCGGCGGGCTCGGCAGCTCGGGCTCGGCAATGTTTCGGTCGTCACCGAAGACATCCAGCGCTTCGGTGTCGCGAGTGAGCTGTTCGACCGCGTGGTATCGGTCGAGATGTTCGAGCACCTGCGCAACCATCGCCTCCTGTTCGACCGTATCGCCGGCTGGCTGCGTCCAGAGGGGGTGCTGTTCATCCACGTGTTTGCGCATCTCCGATTTGCGTATCCGTATGAGCTTCGGGACGGAGCGGACTGGATGGCGCAGCACTTCTTCACTGGCGGCATCATGCCCTCGCTGTCCCTGCTGCCGCGCGTGCAGCGCGGCTTCGAACTCGACATGCAGTGGACCGAGGATGGCACCCATTACGCACGCACGGCCGAAGCGTGGCTTGCCAACATGGACGCCCACCGCGACGCGATTGACGCTGTGCTTGCATCCACCTATGGTGGCGCGGAGGTCACGCGCTGGAGGACTCGGTGGCGGATGTTCTTCATGGCCTGCGCTGAACTCTTCAACTACGAACGTGGCCAGCAATGGGTGGTGGCTCACTATCGCTTCAGGCGCGGAGAGACGCGATGATCACCGTGGGGATTCCGTTTGTGTCCGCGCTGGGTGCCTTCCTTCTCCTCGACGGGTTGTGGCTGGGCGTTGTGATGGGTGGCTTCTATCGTGAGCAACTCGGACCGATTGCTCGCACGAGCAACGGCGGGTTGGCGCCCATCTGGTGGGTGGCGGGACTTGTATACGTGCTTCTGGCTGCCGGCACGGCGGGACTCGTGGTGCCACGGTCGCCTTCGCCGGCCTGGGCTGCGGCCTACGGTGCGTTGTTTGGGCTGGTAGTCTATGGCGTGTACGACTTGACGAATCTGGCCACGCTGCGCGAGTGGTCGCCGCTGCTGACGATCGTCGACATCGCGTGGGGTACGGTCGCGTGCGCGTGCGCCGGGTGGTTCGCCGTGTCGGCGACGCGGTGGTGGGGGTGACAGACGAACACGATGGAACGTATCCAGTGCAGGCCGCCGCCCGCCTGACCGGTCTGACCCCCGACACACTGCGCGCCTGGGAGCGGCGATACAAGGCGGTCACGCCTCAACGTATTGGGCGTGGACGGGCCTATTCGCGCGGGGACATCGACCGGCTGCGGCTGCTGCGGACGGCTGTTCAGCACGGCCACGCAATCGGAACGGTCGCGCAGCTGTCCAACCAGGATGTCGAAGCTCTCTTGAGCCCGAAGACACACGCCGCTGTCCCTGCCACCAGCCCTGGGCCCGGGCTCCTGGACGCGTTGCTTGACGCGGTTCGTGATTACGATGCGCCGCGTGCCGAAGGTGAGTTCGGCCGTCTCGCCGCCTCTCTCCATCCCTCTGCGCTGGTCACCGAGGTCGTTATCCCTGTTCTCGGTGTGATCGGCGAGCAGTGGCAGCGAGGGACGCTGCGTCCGGGTCAGGAGCACCTGTTATCGGCCATCATCGGTCACGCGCTCGGCAGCCTTTTACGCGTGGTGAGTGGCAGCGCCCGTGCGGGCGGGATTCTCTTTGCCACCCCTCCAGGGGAGCGGCATGAGTTCGGGATCCTGTCGGCAGCACTGCTGGCTGCGGCTGCCGGCGTTGGGGTGGTCTATCTCGGGCCGGATCTTCCTGCCGAGGACATCGCACAGGCCGCCGTGAGCGCCCGGGTGGCCGTGGTTGTCATTGGACTGACCGCCTTGTCGCGGTCTGAGGCACGCAAGCATCTGGTCGAGTTGCGACGCCTGTTGCCGGACGACATCGAGCTCTGGTCCGGGGGGGCGGGGTCCCCGAGTGTACGGGGCGTGAGAGTCGTTCCCTCACTGGCGCAGTTTGCGATCGACGTGCGCAACCCGCTGCCGGCTGTCCGAGCATAAATCAACAGATTCATTTATCAGATTGAATTGATAGTTTGAATTGATAGTTTTATGGTATTTCGGGGCGCCCTGTAGGTGCAGAGGGGACCGTCCGATACCTGAATTGCCCGGCTCCCTCGGTAGCCCGAATTCAAAACGCTGAATTCGAACCACCCCAGTCCTTCCAAATCCTTGAATCCGCTTCGGCGTGTCGGCGTATTTCCTAAGGAAACCGTCACTGCCGGTTCTGTATTTTCGGGAACGGATTTCGCTACACCCTTCCCCGCGGCGTTTCGCGGACCTGTTCTTCATATCCCGCGGTCGCCCTTCATATAACCGGGTTTTACGCGGGAACTCTTCGCACGTCGGTCGCTTTCATACTCGTTGTTTCGAACGCACTCTTCCTCGTAGCACGTTCGTTCGGGCAAGTCGGCGGGTAGTTTGTACGGGTCGTCAGCTGGGCAGGTCATGCCCGGTGACGGCACTCGTGTCAAATTCATTGGAGGCGGTCGAATGCGTTTATTCGTGAAGTTCAGCGTCGCATGCCTGTTCGCGATGCTGGTGTTGGTGCCCTCGGTGGTCTTTGCACAGGCCACAATCAACGGCACGGTCAAGGACACCTCGGGCGCGGTACTCCCCGGAGTTACCGTCGAAGCAGCAAGTCCAGTCCTCATCGAAAAAGTCCGCACGGTCGTGTCGGACGGCAATGGACGCTACCAGTTGGTCGACCTGCGACCGGGTGCGTACACCGTCACGTTCACGCTGGCGGGGTTTAATACATTCAAGCGCGACGGCGTGACCCTCTCAGGTTCCGGCACGGTCGTCATCGACGCGGACCTCCGCGTGGGTGCCCTTGAAGAAACGGTCACGGTCACGGGTGAGGCGCCGGTCGTCGATACCCAGTCCCTGACCCAGCAGCGCGTGCTCAACGCGGACACCATCGATGCGCTGCCGAGCGCACGCAACTACTTCGGCGTGGCCCGCATGATTCCCGGCACGCAGGGTGGTGGTAATGACGTCGGCGGCTCGTTGATTCAGGACGTCGGTCAGAGCGTGACGGTGCACGGCAGCCGCAACGTCGACCAGCGCATCACCATCAACGGCATCAACACGATGACCCTCCAGGCCGGTGGCAACATCGGCGGCCAGACCCCGGACATGGGTTCGGCGGCTGAGGTCACCGTTGACACGACGTCGCTCGGCGCGGACCTGCCGACCGGTGGCGTGCGCGTCAACTTCGTCCCGAAGGATGGCGGCAACCGCTTTGCGGATTCCGCGTTCTTCTCGATGACCAACGAGAGCCTGCAGGGCGACAACTTCTCGGACGAACTCAGGGCTCGTGGCCTGGGTACGCCGAACAAGATCCTGCACTCCTATGACGTCAACGAGTCGCTCGGCGGCCCGTTCAAGCGTGACAAGGTGTGGTTCTGGGCGTCGTTCCGCTATAACGACGTGGCCAACGAGGCTCCGGTGTTTACCAACGCCAACGCCTTCAACCCGGCTGCGTGGGCCTATGTCCCCACGACCGAGCCCGGCGTCAACAAGGGCAAGCAGTCCAACAACAGCATCCGCGTCACCTGGCAGGCGAGCCCGCGCAACAAGATTGCCGGCACCTACAAGGCTGACAAGTGGTGCAACTGCCCGTCGCAGATGAGCGCGACGCTGGCCCCCGAAGCCGCCCGTGATCGTCGTTTCCCGCGCCTCCGCCAGGAGCACGCCGAGTGGACGTCGCCGGTGACCAGCAAGCTGCTTCTCGAAGTGGTCGGCATGCACCTGTTCGAGAACTGGGGCGACCAGCACCTGCGCTCGTCCACCGGTTCGCTCACCGAGGCCCAGGCGGCGATTCAGCCGCAGCTGGTGTCGGTGACCGAACAGAGCACCGGACTCGTGTATCGCACCCGTGGCCCGGTCTACAACAACACGACGGTACCGAGCCTGGCGTTCCGTGTCGGCGCGTCCTACGTGACGGGTTCGCACGCGTTCAAGTTTGGCTACAACCGCACCAACGGCTATCTGAAGGAAGTGAACTACCAGCTCAACGACGGCCGCAGCTACCGCTTCAATAACGGTATTCCCAACCAGATCACCGAGCGTGCGGTGCCGTTCACGGCGAAGACCAACCTCGACGCCGATCAGGGCCTCTATGCGCAGGATCGCTGGACGCTGAACAGGATGACGATTGCGGGCGCGATCCGCTTCGACATGTTCAACACCAGCTTCCCTGATCAGACGATGGGCCCGGCGCCGTTCACGCCTAACCGCAACATCAGCTTCCCGGCTGCCGACAACATCAGCTGGAGAGACCTGACCTACCGCAGCGGCGTTTCCTACGACCTGTTCGGCAACGGCAAGACCGCCGTCAAGGTGGCCTTCAACAAGTACCTGCTCGGTCAGACGCTCAACGGTCTCGGCCGCAGTCCAAACCCCGTGCTGGCTGCTGTCACCACCGCGACCCGCACGTGGGCGGACGCGAACCAGGACTTCGTGCCGCAGTGCGACCTGACGTCAACCGCCGCCAACGGCGAGTGCGGCGTGATGAGCAACCTGCTGTTCGGTTCGGCCACCGCTGGCGACCGTTACGACTCCGACCTGATCAGCGGCTTCAACCACCGCCAGACCAACTGGGAGCTGACGACCAGTGTGCAGCATGAACTGATGCCGCGCGTGGCCATCGACGTGGGCTACTTCCGCCGCGTGTGGGCGAACTTCCAGGTGACGGACAACACGCTGACCACCGCTGCCGACTACACCCGGTTCACCTACAACCAGCCAGCAGACGCGCGGCTGCCGAACGGCGGCAACTACAGCATCGCCGGCTTCTATGACGTCAACCCGAACAAGGTCGGGCAGGTGAGCAACCTGAACCTGCTGTCGGGTGACGTGGGCGAGATGAAGGAGCACTGGAACGGTGTCGACCTCGGCATCAACGCTCGCCTTCAGAATGGCCTCGTCCTCAACGGCGGCGTCAGCACCGGCCGGACGATGACCGACAACTGCGACATCGTGTCGAAGCTGCCGGAAATGCTCGACATCGGCGCAACCGCCGCCCAGAACCTCCCGGCTGGCAAGCGCTCGGACACCTTCTGCCACAACGAAGAGCCGTGGCTGACGCAGATCAAGGCGTTCGGCACCTACACGCTGCCGAAGCTCGACGTGCAGATCTCGGGCACCTTCCGCAACGTCAATGGCGTCTCGGTACTGCCGGTCATCACGGCGAACACCGCGGCGTTGGGCGCGAACTCGACCCTCGGCCGCGCGCCGACGGGCACGACCTCGCTGAACCTGCAGCTCCTCGAACCGAACCAGGACTACCTCGACCGCCGCAACGAGCTCGACATGCGGTTTGGCAAGGTCATCCGCTTCGGCCGGGCGCGCTCCACGATCAGCTGGGACGTGTTCAACCTGATCAACAACAACGCTGTCATCACGGCCAACCAGGCTGCCGCGTCCTATCTCCGCCCGACGGAGATTCTGAACGCGCGCGTGATGAAGTTCACCGTCGCCTTCGACTTCTAGTCGAACGCACGGGTACCACTTCGAAGGACGGGGCACTGCGCCCTGTCCTTCGTCGCAACGCACTATCCAGGTTTCGTCACGGCGTTCGGCGTTTCGGGTTCGGCACTCATACTCTTCTTCTTCATACTCGGCGGTTCCCAGGTTCTCGGATTCTTCGGCGGTTCATATTCGGCGTTCCTTCGGTTGTAACGGATTCCTATTCGGGTAGTTCCACGGCACTTTTCCCGGCGGCGGCGTGGTTCTCAGGAAACGGTTCAATCGGTTGTCTCTTCACAAGTGTGAGGAGACGGTGATGTCACATCAAGGAGGCGATCGAATGCGGTCCATCGTAAAGTTGGGCGCTGCATGTGCGTTTGCAGTGCTGTTGTTGCTTCCCTCGCTGGTCTTTGCCCAGGCGGCACTGACAGGTACGGTCAAGGACACCTCGGGCGCGGTACTCCCCGGAGTCACCGTCGAAGCCGCAAGTCCAGTCCTCATCGAAAAAGTCCGGACGGCGGTGACCGACGGCAACGGGCGCTTCCAGATGGTCGACCTGCGACCAGGCGCCTACACCGTGACGTTCACGCTCGCCGGTTTCAACACCTTCAAACGCGATGGCGTCACGATTTCAGGAACCGGCGTCACGACGGTCGACGCGGACCTGCGCGTCGGAGCCCTGGAAGAGACGATCACCGTCACCGGCGAAGCGCCGGTCGTTGATACCCAGTCACTGACCCAGCAGAAGGTGCTCAACGCCGATACCATCGACGCGCTCCCCAGTGCGCGAAACTACTTCGGTGTCGCCCGCATGATCCCGGGCACCCAGGGCGGTGGTAACGACGTCGGCGGTTCGCTGATTCAGGACGTGGGCCAGAGCTTGACGGTGCACGGCAGCCGCAACGTCGACCAGCGCATCACCATCAACGGCGTGAACACGATGACCCTGCAGGCCGGTGGCAACATCGGTGGCCAGACCCCGGACATGGGATCGGCCGCGGAGGTGACCGTCGATACGACGTCGCTCGGCGCGGACCTGCCGACCGGCGGCGTGCGCGTGAACTTCGTGCCCAAGGACGGTGGGAACGTGTTCACCAACTCCACGTTCTTCTCGTTCACGAACAGCGGCCTCCAGGGCAACAACTACTCTGACGCACTCAAGGCGCAGGGCCTGGGCACGCCGAACAAGATCCAGCACTCGTACGATGTCAACGAGTCGCTCGGCGGCCCGTTCAAGCGCGACAAGGTGTGGTTCTGGTTCTCGACGCGCTATAACGACGTGGCGAACGAAGCGGCCGTGCTCCAGAACGCCAACGCGTTCAACCCGAATGTCTTCACCTACGTGCCGATTCCCGGCCAGCCTGGCGTCAACAAGGGCACGCAGATCAACAGCAGCATCCGTGTGACCTGGCAGGCAACCCCGCGCAACAAGATCGCGGGCACCTACAAGGCCGACACGTGGTGCAACTGCCCGAATAACATCAGCGCTACGCAGGCTCCAGAGGCCGCGCGTGACCGCCGGTTCCCCCGTCTGCGCCAGGAGCACCTGGAGTGGACCTCGCCAGTGACCAACAAGCTTCTCCTTGAAGCCGTAGGCATGCACCTCTTCGAGCGCTGGGGCAATATGCACATGCGCTCGACCACCGGCTCGGTGACCGACGCACAGGCGGCAATCATCCCGCAGCTCATCGGAGTGCAGAACCAGGACACCGGCCTGAACTACCGCGTGCTGACCAACTACAACAACACGGCCGTGCCGAGCTTCACCTACCGCGTGGGTGCGTCCTACGTCACCGGTTCGCACGCGGTCAAGATCGGGTGGAACAACACCCAGGGCTACCTGGATGAGAACCAGTACGTGTTCCAGCCGACGAGCTATCGCTACAGTATCCAGAACGGTATCTACCAGCCGAACCGGATTACCTATCGGCAGAACTACCGCGTGAAGACGAACCTCGACGCGGACATGGGCTTCTACGCCCAGGATCGCTGGACGATGAACCGCCTCACGGTGGCGGGCGCCATCCGCTTCGACAACTTCCGGACGAGCTATCCGGCGCAGAGCCTCGGCCCGGACATCCTGGCGCCGAACCGGAACTACACCACCCAGGGTGCCGACGTCATCAACTGGAAAGACCTCACCTACCGGAGCGGCTTTTCCTACGACGTCTTCGGCACGGGCAAGACCGCTGTGAAGGTGGCGTTCAACAAGTACCTCCTGGGCCAGACCCTCAACGGCCTCGGTCGTGACCCGAACCCGGCGATCGTGATTGGCGCGGCGACGGCAAACCGCTCCTGGGCGGACGCAAACCTCAACAACATTCCCGACTGCGTCCTGACCAACCTGGCCGCCAATGGTGAGTGCGGCGCGTTGGACAACCAGAACTTCGGCTCGAACGTTGCGACGGCGAAGTTCGATCCGGATCTGCTCACTGGCTTCAACAACCGTCAGGCCAACTGGGAGTTCTCGGCCACGGTGGCGCACGAGCTGATGCCGCGTGTGGCAGTGGACGTGGGCTACTTCCGCCGTGCCTGGGCCAACTTCCGGGTGACCGACAACCTGGCGATCGAGAGGTCACAGTTCCGGGAGTTCAACTACAACGCGCCCGCGGTCATCTCGGCCGCGACCGGTGAAACCATCGCGCCGGCGGCCACGCTTACCGGTTTTGCCGCTCCGTCCTCGAATGTCATCGACAACTACAACACGCTATCGAGCAAATTCGGTGACGGCGCGCAGACCGAGGTGTGGCAGGGCATGGACTTTGGTGTCAACATGCGACTCCTCAACGGTCTCACGCTCAACGGGGGTGTGAGCACAGGCACGACCAAGGAGAACGATTGCGGGATCCTCACGCAGTTGCCGGAGATGCGGTACAACAGCACGATCACGAACAACCAGCGTCCGCTGCAGTTCTGCGATCGCCAGACACCGTGGCTCACCCAGGCCAAGATCTTCGGCACTTACACAGTCCCGAAGGTCGACGTTCAGGTGTCCGGCACGTTCCGCAACGTCAACGGCACGGACATCAACGCCAACTTCAGCGGGGCGAACGCGGCGAACCTCGCCGCCAACTCGACCCTGGTGGGCGCTCCGACGCAGACGTTGGCGCTGGCGCTCCTCGAGCCGTATTCGGAGTACACCGACCGCCGCAACGAGCTCGACCTCCGCGTGGGCAAAGTGGTGCGCTTCGGCAGGGCGCGATCGGTTATTAGCTGGGACTTCTTCAACGCCCTCAATAACGACGCGGCGATCACGCTGAACCAGAGCGCGAACCCGTTCACACCTGCCGCCAACAGTTTCCGGCGGCCGCAGGAGATCCTGAACGCCCGGGTAATGAAGTTCACGGTCAGCTTCGACTTCTAGTCGACGCACCAGGCAAGACCACCAGAGCGGAGCCGCGTTTGCGGCTCCGCTCTTCGTACGTACGGCGCACGTCCGCGTCGGCTACCCAGTTTTAGGTAGCGTGTTTTTAATGAAAATTCCACGCAAAGAGTGCGCCTGATTGGATGATGGAATCCGCTATACTTCGCGCGCTTCTTAATACCGTCTTAATAGTTCGTCTGTCTCGGGCACTGCTTCTCATTCGCGTCGGCACTCATCCTGAGGTCGTTCGTTGGGTCGTTGCGGTCGTCGTCAGCGTTTTTCGCAGGTCAAGTCACGCGGAGAACGTTTCAACAAGGAGGCAAGCGAATGCGGGTTATTGAGAAGTTCGTTCGTGCGTGCATCTTCGCCGTTGTCGTGCTCGTTCCGTCGGCGGTATTTGCTCAGGCGGCTCTGACCGGAACCGTCAAGGACTCATCGGGTGCGGTACTCCCAGGGGTGACCGTCGAAGCGGCAAGTCCAGTCCTCATCGAAAAAGTCCGTACTGCAGTCACCGACGGCAGCGGACGTTTCCAGCTGATTGATCTTCGTCCGGGCGCGTATTCCGTGACTTTCACGTTGGCCGGCTTTAATACCTTCAAGCGCGACGGCGTTGTCTTGAGCGGCGCCGGAACCTCAGTCGTTGACGCGGAACTGCGGGTCGGTGCGCTCGAGGAAACCATCACCGTGACCGGCGAAGCGCCGGTCGTCGACACCTCGACCATCACCAAGCAGGCCGTCATGAATTCGGAGACGGTTGATTCGCTGCCCACGTCCCGCAATTACTTCACTCTGGCGCGCATGGTGCCCGGCACGTCGGGCGGCGGAACCGACGTCGGTGGCTCACAGATTCAGGATGTGGGCACCGGTGTGACCGTGCACGGCAGCCGCGCGACCGACCAGCGTGTGACGGTCAACGGCGTGAGCACGATGACGCTGCAGGCTGGTGGCAGCATCGGCGGACAGACGCCGGACGTGGGTTCGGCGGCGGAAGTCACCGTGGATACCACGAACCTGTCGGCCGACCTGCCGACCGGTGGACTGCGCATCAACTTCATCCCGCGCGACGGCGGCAACCGGTTCACCAGCTCGACGTTCTTCACGATCTCGGACGGCGCGCTGCAGAGCGACAACTTTTCAGACGAGCTGAAGGCCGCCGGCCTGGGCACACCGAACTCGGTGATCCGCAACTGGGACGTGAACCAGTCAATCGGCGGCCCGTTCAAGCGGGACAAGGTCTGGTTCTGGTTCTCAACCCGCTACAACTCGGTGGAGAACGAAGCCCCGGTGTTCAACAACCTGAACGCCTACAAGCCAAACGAGTGGCTGTACGTGCCGGATACGGCGCAGCCGGGCACTATGAAGGGCTACCAGGCGAACAACAGCCTGCGTGTCACGTATCAGGTGACGCCACGCAACAAGGTGGCCGTGACCTACAAGGCCGACAAGTGGTGCAACTGCCCGGACAACATCAGCGCCACGGTGTCTCCGGAAGCCGGTCGTGACCGACGATTCCCACGACTGCGGCAGGAGCATTTCGAGTGGACCTCGCCGGTGACCAGCAAGTTCCTCGTCGAGGCGGTCGGGCTGCACCTGTTCGAGCGCTGGGGCAACATGCACCTCCGGCTGACGAGCGGCGGTGGCTCGCTCGAGGACGAGGCGCAGGCGGCAATTCTCCCGCAGATGATCCCGGTGACCGAGCAGAGCACCGGCATGGTCTACCGCCAGCAGTCGGCCACTTACAACAACACGCTCGTGCCGAGCTGGACCTACCGGGTCGGTGCGTCCTACGTGACCGGCACGCATGCCATCAAGTTCGGGGTCAACAATCTGGTCGGCTACCTCGACAACGGGCAGTACCGCCTCAACGACCTGGCCTACCGCTTTAACAACGGGGTGCCGAACCAGCTGACGATGTTCTCGACGCCATACACGATTAAGAGCGAGATGCGCGCCGACTGGGGCCTGTATGTCCAGGACCGGGTCAGCCTTGGCCGCGCGACGGTACAGGGCGCAGTCCGGTTTGACGGGTTCAACACCGGCTTCCCGGAACAGACCGCAGGATCGGCTCGGTTCACGCCCAGCCGGAACATCACTTTCCCGGAATCGGACAGCACCTCGTGGAAAGACCTTTCCTATCGGACTGGTTTCATCTATGACCTGCTCGGCAACGGCAAGACGGCGGTCAAGGTCTCAGCCAACAAGTACCTGTTCGGCCAGACGTTGAACGGCAATGTGATCGCCAAGAATCCGATCAACACGCTGGTGACGAGCACGACGCGGTCGTGGAACGACGCGAACCGGAATTTCGCGCCCGATTGCGACCTGCTGAACCCGGTGGCCAACGGCGAGTGCGGCGCGTTCGGCGATCGTAACTTCGGCACGGCCACGCCGGCGGCGTCGTTTGACCCGGAGTTCCTCGGAGGCTGGGGCAACCGCGCCGCTAACTGGGAGTTCTCGGCCAGCGTGCAGCACGAGCTGATGCGCGGTGTCGGTGTGGACTTCGGCTACTTCCGCCGCATCTGGCAGAACTTCCAGGTGACGGACAACCTGGCGCTCAGCGCGGCCGACTTCACCAAGTACTCGATGGTGGTGCCGTCTGATTCGCGGTTGCCCAACGGCGGGGGCTACACGCTCACCGGCGTCTACAACGTCAATCCGGACAAGTTCGGCCTGGCCAACAACTACAACACGCTGTCGGACAACTTCGGCAAGCAGACTGATCACTGGAACGGCTTTGACCTCACGGTTAACGCGCGTCTCCAGAACGGGCTGCTGCTGAACGGCGGCATGAGCGCCGGCCGGCAGGTGACCGACAACTGCGAGATCGTGGCCAAGCTCCCGGAGATGAACTTTGGGACCGCCACGGTGACGACCGGCACGATCACGCCAGCGGACTTCTGCCACAGCGAGACGCCGTTCCAGCCCCAGTTCAAGGCTTACGGCATCTATACCGTGCCAGGGATCGCGGTTCAGCTCTCAGGCACGTATCGCAACGTGCCGGGCGCGAGCCAGGCGGCGAACTTCACGGCCAACAACGCGTATCTGGCGGCCAACTCGACCCTTGGTCGAACCCTGTCGGGCAACGCGGCGAGCTCCACGATTCAGCTCGTGGACACGAACACCCAGTATCTGGATCGGCGGAACGAGCTCGACCTCCGGATCGGGAAGGTCCTTCGCTTCGGTCGGGCCCGTTCGCAGGTCAGCCTGGATATCTTTAACGCGCTGAACTCGGATGCCGTGTTGACGGCGAGCACGGCGTACGCCACGTGGCTGCGTCCGAACTCGATCTTGAACGCTCGATTGATGAAGATCAGCGTCAACCTGGACTTCTAGTCGACAGTCGGCGGTAGACAGTCGGCAGTCGGCAGTAGGCAGTAAAGAGGAGGGCGGGTCGCCGCACGGGCGGCCCGCCCTTCGTCGTGTACGGCGTGCGTTGCCGTCCCTTCCAGTTTTCCGCTAGGCTGTCAAAGTTGCCTGTCTTTCTCTACATACTGTTCTTTTTCTCCGGCGTCGGCGGCCTCATCTACCAGGTCATCTGGGTTCGGCAGTTCGGGCAGGTCTTCGGAAACACTGTCTACTCCGCCTCGATCGTCGTCGCCATCTTCATGCTCGGGCTCGGGCTGGGCAGTTACCTGTTCGGCCGTTGGGCTGACGGTCGTTACCGGTCTGGCAGCCGCGGGCTGCTCGGAGCCTACGCTGCACTCGAGATCGTGATTGCCGCCCTGGGGCTGGGCATTTCGCTAGCGTTGCCGCGACTCGGTGGGTTTGTCGCGGGGCTGTCCGCGTATGTCACAGACGGTAACGGCTGGCAGGTGCTGTCGACCGGGTCGTACGTCGTCCGAGGTCTGGTCGCGTTCGCGTTGCTCGCTCCGATCACCGTGTTGATGGGAGGCACACTGACGGTGCTTGTGCGTTACGTGACGCGCCCTCATGTGCGGGAAGCTGGCTGGGCGATCGCCGTTCTCTACGGTGCAAATACGATTGGAGCCGCGGCGGGCGCCTTCCTGACCGACTTCATGCTGGTGCCGTCCCTGGGACTTCGTGGCGCCCAGTTCATTGCGGTTGGTCTCAATCTCCTCGCTGCGGCCGGTGCGCTCGGCCTGATGCGCTTCGGTGTCTCCGCTGCCGAGACTGTGACGACAGTTCCGAGGGCCGAACCGGCGCCTGCTGCGCCAGCGGCGAGCATCCTGCCGTGGACAGCGACCGCTCTGGCATGTTCAGGATTTGCTGCCCTTGGTGTCGAAATCCTGTGGCTCAGGCATCTCGGCATCATGCTCGGTGGCTTTCGGGCGGTGTTTTCGCTGCTGTTGACGGTGATGCTCCTCGCCCTCGGTGTCGGGGCGCTCGTGGGCGGGTGGCTCGACCGCCGTGTGGGGCGGCCGGGGCTCCTGCTTGCCGTCGTGCAGGCCGTATTTGCGGCGACCACGCTGGCCGGGCTCGGTCTTGCCAGCGCGGACTCGATCGCCAGTCAAGCCAACGCCCTCGCATCGAGCCTTCGCGGACTCTCGCCAACCGGCCTCTCGCTTGTCGAAGTCTGGTTCAACTTGCGGCCAATGCTCTTGGAGGTGGCGTTACCCTCGCTCGTTGGCGGGTGTGCGTTCCCGCTTGCCAACGCGATCGTGCAGCGATCGGAGAAGGCAGTCGGTCGCCGCGCGGGTGTGCTCTATGCGGCCAATACCGTGGGCGCCGTGCTGGGGTCCCTCGCAACCGGATACGTACTGTTGCCGCGTCTTGGGATGCAGTCCTCAGCGGCTCTCCTTGCCTCGATTGCCGCCCTGGCGATCGTGCCCTTGTACATCAGCCGCCCGAAAGGGGAGGAGCAGGGCCCTGTGCTCCCGTTTGTGGCGGCCGGTGCTGTTGCGGTGGGTGCCATCACGCTGTGGCTTCTGATGCCGTCCGATCATCTGCTGCAGAGGGCCCTCGCACGGCACGACCCGCAGGAGCGCCTGCTGACCGTCAGCGAGGGGCCTAACGAACTGTTGGCGGTCGTTGATGTCGCCGGCCGCGGCCGGGGCTTGCTGACCAACGGGCACGCCATGTCCTCCACGGCCCGGCTGGACCAGCGCTACATGCGGGCGCTGGCGCACGTGCCGCTGCTCGGCTTGAGCAACCCGGAGCGCGTGCTGGTGATTGGCTTTGGCGTCGGCAACACCACCGAAGCGGCGACGCTCTACCCATCGGTCACCCGCGTGGACGTCGCCGATCTGTCACGGAACATCCTCGACCACGCCCCCTGGTTCGCCGACGCGAACCGCAACGTGCTGCACAGTTCCAAGGTCTCCGTCATCCTCAACGACGGCAGGATGCACCTGCAGATGACGGACCCATCGTCGTACGACCTCATCACCCTCGAGCCGCCGCCGATCGCGCACGTCGGCGTGTCTGCACTCTACAGTCGTGAGTTCTACGCGCTGGCCAGGTCGCGGCTGAAGCCTGGCGGGTACCTTAGCCAGTGGTTGCCAGCGTACCAGGTGCCGGCCGAGGGCAGTCTGGCCATGGTTCGTGCCTTCATCGACATTTTTCCGAATGCGGTGCTTCTGTCGGGATCGCAGGCCGAGTTGATCCTGATTGGCTCGACTGCCCCTCGGATCGAGTTCGACCCGGAGCGGATGCAGTCGTTTCTTGACCAGACGCCCGCGGTCAGTGCCGACCTCCAGGGCATTGAACTCGGGACGCCTGTGCAGGTGGCGGCCATGTTTGTCGGATCGTCCGATACGCTTGCGCGCGCGACCCAGACCTCATTCCCGACGACCGACGATCGACCTATCCAGGAGTACGGCGTGCGGTCGATGCTCACCACCGCCCTGCTTGGAGTTCCGGCGAGCCTGTTTGAACTGACGGCGCTGCCGGCATGGTGTCCGAAGTGTTATCAGAACGGTGAAATCGCCCCGCTCGTTGCCGGGCTCGACTTGAATCTTGCCCTTCTCCAGCAGGCGTACGTCACGCCGGTCACCGATATTGCCAATGCGGTGGGACCGTCATTTGGTGCCCGTCGCGTTCTCGGCAGCGCCTACCTGGGTTCAGTGCTCCCTGACTCCGCCGAAGTGCACAACGTCCTCGGCGTGGCGGCGCTCCGGGAAGGACGTGCGGAAGAAGCCATCATCGAATTCGAAGCCGCGCTCACCCGTGACCCGCGGTCGGCCAACGCCCGGGCCAATCTCGGTCAGATACGCCTCGACCAGGCTGCTCCGTTGATCGAAGCGCGGCGCTACGCTGAAGCCCTGCCGCTGTTGAAGGTTGCTACTGAGCTGATGCCGGACGATCCGGGGGCTCACAATGACTTCGGCGTCGCGCTGGCGTCGCTCGGCGACCTCCGCCAGGCGATTGAGCACTTCACCCGAGCCGTGGCCCTCGCGCCGGATTTCCTCGAAGCCCAGCAGAATCTCGCGGCAGCGCGGGCGGCGACGCGCTGATCAGCGGGCTGGTCGCTCGATGTAACTGGTAGGGTCGGCCACACCGGCGCGAGTGAACGCGTCGCGGCGCTCGCGGCACTTGCTGCATCGCCCGCAGTGCTGGACGTCTCTCGGTTGCATGCACGACAGTGTCAGCTCGAGCGGCACACCAAGCGTGATTCCAAGCGTGATGACCTCGTGCTTGTCCTTGTCGAGTAACGGCGTGTCGATTGCGACCTCATGCGACAGGCCGACGGACATGGCATTCGCCATGGCTGAAAAGAACGCGGGTGTTGCGTCCGGAAACGGATTCCCCGACAGCGGCCCGATGACGATCCGATGGATGTCGTGCTGGGCGCAGTAGATGGCTGCCTTGCTCAACAGGACGATGTTCCGGCCGGTGAGGTAGACGTCTTCGTCGGGCGTGTCGAACCCCGGTGCTTCACCGCGAATCGCCCAGTGGGTCGGGGAGTAGAGGTCACTCACCGTGAAGGTCAGCTCGGCGACGTTCGGCATGTCCCTGTAGGGCGGGCTCTCGAGCAGCCGCGCGAGTGCGGCACGTTCCTGGTCTTCCCACGCGAGACCGGTGCGGATGTAGACGGGCTGAACACGTGAGGTGCGCGCTTCGCTTGCCGCCAGGACCGCGCTGTCGAGCCCGGCCGAGAGCAGTACCGCTGTCTGAGGGGGGGAGGCCACGCGGGTGGCATAACATTACCAGTAGATATGTATTCCGTGACCAAGCGGATCGACTTCTGTTACGGGCACCGCCTGCTCGACTACGACGGCGTCTGTCGGCATCCGCACGGCCACAACGCCGTCGCCGAAATCGAGATTCGCACGAGCGCACTTGACGCCCGCAACATGGTTGTCGACTTCAACGACATCAAGGATCTGGTCAAGACATGGATCGATCGCGAACTGGATCACAAGATGATCCTGCGCCGCGACGACGTACTCGTCGAAGCACTCCGAAGTCTTGGCGAGCCGGTCTACCTGCTGGAAAGCAATCCGACCGTCGAGCGCATAGCCCGCCTCATCTTCGATATCACACGCGAGCAGAAGCTGCCGGTCGCGCGCGTCACCGTCTGGGAGACGCCGACCTCGTGGGCCACCTACACCGAAGACTGATCGCCTTCGACCTCGACGGCACGCTGGTCGATTCGCGTCAGGACCTCGCCGATTCCGCCAACGAGCTCATCGTCGAGCGGGGCGGGCTGCCGCTACCGACCGAGGCCATCGTCGCCATGGTCGGTGAGGGTGCGGGAGTGCTGGTTGGCCGTGCACTGGCCGCAGCAGGGTTGCCCGATGCACCGGGTCTGCTTCAGCGCTTCCTGACCATCTACGATTCGCGGCTGCTCAATCACACGGTGCTCTACCCGGGCATTCGCGATCTGCTCGTGGCCGCGCAATCGTGCGCCACCGTTGCGGTGCTGACCAACAAGCCCGCCGTGCCGAGCGAGCGGATTCTCGTCGGCCTTGGTGTGCGCGACCTCATCGGTCACGTGATCGGCGGCGACGGTCCGCATCCACGCAAGCCTGACCCGGCAGGACTGCTCGCCCTGATGCAGATGGCGGGTGCGAGCCCGGCCGCGACGATGCTGGTTGGCGATTCACCGGTTGATCGACAGACGGCGCGAGGAGCGGGTGCGTCGTGCTGTGCCGTGACCTACGGGTTCGGCCGCGACCTGGCGGCGCCTGGACCGCACGAGTGGATGGCAGACGATGCTGACGAGGTGCAGGCCGTCGTGCGGCGGTTTGCGGAGATCACGTAGGGCGCGGCGTGTCAGTCCCGTGAGCCGACACTGACGAGCAGCTTCGAGGCAGCCCGCATCCCGATGGTGATCGGCTGATCGCTGCGTCCACGTAACCGCACGCAGTCGGCAGAGTCGTCCCGATACTCGACCTGAATCGCCTCACCTGGTTTCAGATGGTGCTCGGCGATGAAGCGCAGGAAGTCGCGGTCCTGATCGACCACGCGCGTCACCGTGACCGTCGTCCCAAGAGGGCAGTTCAGCAGGCTGGCGAGCTCAGGCACATGCACCACGCCTTCTGCATCCGGGATGGGATCGCCATGAGGGTCGGCCGCCGGCCGGCCCAGCATTTCGTCCATGCGCTCGACCAGTCGATCCGAGACGACATGTTCCAGCAGTTCCGCCTCGTCATGGACTTCGTCCCAGCGCATGCCCATCACCTGGACGAGGAAGAGTTCGATCAGGCGATGCCGTCGGAGGACGAGGGCCGCCAGCTTCCGTCCTGCTGGCGTCAGCGCCACGCCCGTGTAGGGCTCGTACACAGCGAGTCCTGACTCGGCCAGCGTCTTCACCATCGTCGTGGCGGTGCCGGGGGCAACACCGAGCGCTGTGGCCAGCTGACCCATGGGCAACAGGCGTTGAGGTGGCGTCAGGGCGGACACGCCGTGGTAAATGGCCTTGAGATAGTTCTCGACGGTGCTGGAGGGCAGCATCTGGGTGTAGGCAGGGTCCGCAGGACCCGGCGCACGCAGTGTAGATGATTTCTATCGCTCAAAATTGACTTTTTGATTAGCCAGCGACTAAGGTTGACAGCGGATCGATGGGTCAGGACATGTCAACGGATCCTCGCGGAGGGTGGGTGCGGACGGGCGGGGCCGTGAGTCTCCCCGAGGTGCACGGGTCCATCGTCGTGCCGGAACACGCCGGATTCTGGCGCAAACTCCTGGCCTTTGCGGGTCCGGGCTACCTGGTGGCCGTCGGCTACATGGACCCGGGTAACTGGGCGACAGACCTGGCCGGGGGCGCCCGGTACGGCTACACGCTCCTGAGCGTCATCCTCATCTCCAACCTGATGGCGATCCTGCTGCAGGCACTGGCCGTTCGCCTGGGCATCGGCAGCGGTCGGGACCTGGCCCAGGCCTGCCGTGACAGTTATTCGAAGCCTGTCGTCCTGGGCCTCTGGGTGCTCTGCGAAATCGCCATCGCGGCCTGCGACCTGGCCGAGGTCATCGGCGCAGCCATTGCCCTGAACCTGCTGTTCGGGCTGCCCCTCATCTGGGGGGTGTGCCTCACTGCGCTGGACGTGCTGGTCATCCTCTTCCTTCAGCATCGGGGATTCCGTTATATCGAGGCGATCGTGATCTCCCTGATCCTCGTGATCGCTGGGTGCTTCGCCATCGAAATGTGGCTGGCCAGACCCGACCTGGCGGCAGTCAGCGCCGGATTCATTCCCCGCACCGAGATCGTGACCGACCCGGCGATGCTGTACATTGCGCTCGGCATTCTCGGGGCCACGGTGATGCCGCATAACCTGTACCTGCACTCGTCTATCGTGCAAACGCGCAAGTATCTCGACACCGACGAGGGCAAGGCGTCGGCGATCAGGTTCGCGACCATCGATTCGTCGGTGGCACTCATGTCGGCTCTCTTTATCAACGCTGCGATCCTGATCATGGCGGCGGCGGTGTTCCACGGCACCGAGTACAGCTCGGTTGCTGACATCGCAGACGCGCACATGCTGCTGACACCGCTGCTTGGAACTGGCGCAGCCGGAGCACTCTTCGCCATCGCGCTCCTGTGCTCAGGGCAGAACGCGACCCTGACCGGCACACTGGCTGGCCAGATCGTGATGGAAGGGTTCGTCAACATCCGCCTGCGGCCGTGGCTACGCCGCCTCATCACGCGCCTGGTCGCGATCGTGCCCGCTGTGATCACGGTCGTCTTGTACGGGGAGAAAGGCACCGGGCAGCTGCTCGTCCTCAGCCAGGTCGTGCTGAGCCTGCAGCTCTCGTTTGCGGTGTTCCCACTCGTGGCCTTCACCAGCAGTCGCGCCAAGATGGGCGTATTCGTGGCGCCACGCTGGATGCAGGCGCTGGCGTGGGCGGTCGCGGTTATCATTGCCACCCTCAACGTCTGGCTGTTGTATCAGACATTTGCAGGCTGAGGGTCCATGTACCGGCGCATTCTGGTTGCCGTCGAGAACTCGCCAGCTGACGAAACGATCCTGACGCACGTCACGGCGCTCGCCGATCTGACGGAGGCGGACCTCGTCCTGGTACACGTCGCCGACGGCTTCGCCGCCCGTCACTTCAACGACCTGAAACTGCGCGAGTCAGAGGAAATGAAGACCGATCGCGCCTACCTCGAGCAACTGGCGGTGCGCCTGGCGACGCCGACGCGGCGCGTGTCCACGATGCTCAGAATGGGCGACCCGGCCACGGAGATCATCCGCGCCTGCGAGGAATCCCAGGCGGACCTGATCGCGATGTCGACCCATGGACATCGTTTCATCAACGACCTGCTGCGCGGGACGACTGTCGATCGCGTGCGGCATATCGTCAAGGTGCCGGTGTTGCTGCTGCGCGTGCAATGAACGGCGGGTCCTGCGGACCCGCCCTGCGTACGTAGGCCGGGTCGGAACGACCCGGCTATCTCTCCAACCACGGCTCCAGCGCCTCGACGAAATACGTCAGGACGTCGGTGTCAGAGATTTCGGAGGGCGCAGCGTCCGGTTTGATTGGTCGCTCGCTCGTCAGCGTTCGTGAGCCCCGGACGCGGTTGACGTGGCCCACGACCTGCGGGGGATCGCTGCTGGTATCCAGCGAGATCTCGATGTAGTCGTCACGACCATGGTCAGACGACAGTCGAAGGCCGCCGCTCGGGGTGCCGACGGTGAACGGGAACCCCTCTGCCTTCAGCGCCTGGCTGAGCTGTCGCACGACCGGAGCCGCAGTCAGATCCAGGAATTGGCGGTAGGTGTCCTCCACCTCCGAGGTGCGTTGGCGACGCTTCTGGGCGTGCGCTTTCGAGCGTTCGATGGCCGACAGCAGCTGCTTTCGTACGAGAGAGACTTCCACAATCGATCATTGTAAGCTCCCTGTGGGTGCGGCTGCTGCTCCACCTCCTCCCAACCCCATGCTGGACTACGCTCGCGCACGGCGAATTCTTGCCCGCCGGGATCCCGTGATGCGGGACCTGATGCGACGCCACGGCCCCTGCCTGCTGGCTGATCGGCAGCATGCCGATCCCTTCAAGGCTCTGATGCAGGCCATCATCTCGCAGCAGTTGTCGACCAAGGCGGCCGCCACCATTGGCGCGCGCGTCATGGCGCTCTGCGGTGGCAGGGTGCCGACGCCCCAATCGGTCGAGCGGCTGACCGACGAGCAGCTCCGGGCTGCCGGCCTGAGCGGACAGAAGACCCGCTACATGCGGGACCTCTCCAGACGCGTACTGGACGGCTCGCTCGTCCTTTCCGAAATCGAGTCGCTCGACGACGACGCGGTCATCGAGACGCTGACTTCGGTCAAGGGGATCGGGCGGTGGACGGCTGAGATGTTCTTGATCTTCCGCCTGCAGCGCCCCGACGTCCTCCCGGTCGGGGACCTCGGCATCGTCAAGGCCGTCCAACAGAATTACGGGATGCGGAAGGTGCCAGACCCGAAGCGCCTCACCAGACTTGGCGAACAGTGGAGACCGTATCGGTCAGTGGCTTGCTGGTACTTGTGGGCGAGCCTGAACAACACTCCAGACCAGGGATAAGGACATGCCACCAACCCGGTTGAGAGCACTATTGAGAACACGATTGAGAACTCTGAGCACGGCAATCATCCTCTGCGTGTCGGCTATGAGCGTACCTTCCGCACAAACGTCGACCAGCGGTGCGAGTCAGGTGCCCCGACTGGCGTTCGAGAAGTTCACCCTGCCGAACGGACTCGAGGTCATCGTGAGCCAGGACCGCCGGTTACCTCTGGTGGCGGTCAACCTCTGGTACCACGTCGGCCCAGCCAATGAGGAACCTGGCCGAACCGGCTTCGCGCACCTCTTCGAACACCTCATGTTTCAGGGGTCGAAGCACACGCCTCCCGACTCACACTTCTCGATGCTCGAAGCCGCTGGCGCCAGTGACGTCAACGGCACCACTGACTACGACCGCACCAATTACTTCGAGACTGTGCCCTCGAATCAGTTGGAGCTTGCGCTCTGGATTGAGTCTGATCGCATGGGCTACCTGCTCGACAAGGTGGATCAGGCGGCGCTGACCAATCAGCAGGACGTGGTTCGCAACGAACGCCGGCAGAGCGTCGAGAACCGGCCTTTCGGTCTCGCTGACGAGGTTGTCACGCAGATGCTCTACCCGAAGGGGCATCCGTATTACGGCAACATCATCGGCTCGCACGAGGACATCCAGGCGGCGAAGCTCGACGATGTCCGGCAGTTTTTCAGGAAGTATTACTCGCCGAACAACGCCAGCCTGGCGATCGTCGGCGACGTTGACGTGGCGCAGGTGCGCGAGCTGGTGACGAAGTACTTCGGCACGCTGAAACGCGGGCCGGAGGTGCAGCCGGTGTCGGTGACGACCCCTCCGATTACGGCCGAACGGCGTCGCGTGGTCAATGACCGGGTGCAACTGCCCCGTCTGTACATGGCCTGGCTGACGCCTGCCATCTACAAGCCGGGGGACGCGGAGGCTGACATCGCGGCGAGCGTACTCGGCGGCGGACGTTCAAGCCGCCTCTACAAGAAGCTCGTCTACGAGAAGCAGATCGCTCAGGACGTAGCTGCTTTCCAGCAATCGCTTCTCCTCGGGTCCCAGTTCCGCATCCAGGCCACGGCTCGTCCGGGCCATACCCTCGAGGAGCTCGAACAGGCGATTACCGAGGAACTGAATGCCCTGCGCAGCGCGCCACCGGATGCGAGTGAAGTGGCTCGCGCCAGAAACACCATCGAGACCCAGATGGTGCAGGGCCTGGAATCGCTCGGCGGGTTTGGCGGTGTCGCCGACCGCCTCAACTCCTACAACCACTTCCTGAAGACGCCCGACTTTCTCCAGAAGGATGTTGAGCGTTACCGCGCGGTCACCCCCGCCGCCGTGCAGGCGTTCGTGCGCGATCAGCTCACCGCCACCGCCCGTGTGGTCGTGCAGGTGCAGCGCGGCGATCCCCAGCTCGCCTCAGTGCCGACGCCCCAGACGCCGGTGGCGTCCGCCCAGACCGTTGAAGCAGTCAACGTCGACGAGCCGTGGCGAAACGAGATTCCCAGGCCCGCTGCGGCCCGGCCGCTCCAGTTGCCGACCCTCGAGTCGGCGCAGCTTTCCAACGGCCTCACGCTGATCCTCAACGAGCGAAAGGGCCTGCCACTCGTGTCGGCCAATCTGGTGTTCAGGACTGGTGGTGACGCCAATCCATTGGACAGACCCGGGCTCGCCAGCTTCACCGCTGCAATGATTGATGAAGGCACCGCCACACGCGGGGCGCTGCAGATTGCCGACGAGGTGGCCCAGCTGGGCGCGTCGCTCGGCACCAACAGCACCATGGATGCGACCACCGTCACGACGCGTGCCCTGACATCGAATTTCGAGCGTGCGCTGGCCATCGTTGGCGATGTGGCGCTCAGGCCGTCGTTCCCTGTTGAGGAGATCGATCGACAGAGGCAAACCCGCCTTGGACAGCTCGCACAACAACGCGACAACGCCAACGCCCTGACGACGAGGGTGGTCAGCGCGGTGCTGTTCGGAGAAGGCCACCCCTACGGGCACCCCGATTTGGGAACCGAGGCATCGCTCAAGGGGATCACGCGCGAACAGATGGTGGAGTTCTGGAGACGGAACTACGTACCGAACAACGCGGCCCTGGTGGTAGCCGGTGACATCTCAATGCGCGACCTTCAGGCCGTGGCCGAAAGGGTGTTCGGCGCGTGGCAGCCTGGCACGCCTCTGTCACCGCGCGTCAGCACCCCGGTCGCGCCGGCCTCACGCATCGTGATCGTGGACCGACCGGGTGCCCCGCAGACACAGCTCAACGTCATCTCGCTCGGCGCCGAGCGCTCCTCGCCCGATTTCCGGGCAATGCAGGTCATGAACATGGCTCTAGGAGGCAACTTCTCGGGCCGCATCAACATGAACCTGCGCGAAGCGAACGGCTACGCCTACGGTGCGTACTCGCAGTTCATCTTCCGGAAGTTGGGCGGGTGGTTCCAGGCCGGCGGAGCAGTCAGGACCGACGCCACCCTGCCGGCGACCCAGGAAGTGCTGAAGGAAATCCGAGGCATGAACGAGGCCATGCCGGCGGCCGAACTGTCTCGGGTGAAGGACACGTTGTCGCGCTCGCTGGCCGCGGCCTTTGAAACCGGGGCCGATGCGGCTGGAAGCTTCTCGAACGTTTACATCTACGGTCTCGGGCTCGACTACTACTCCCGTTACGTGGCCAGCGTGAACGCCGTGACCACCGAGCAAGCGGTCGCCATGGCCCGTAAGTACTTCACAGTCAACAACCTGGTGGTTGTCGCGGTGGGCGACCGTGGCAAAATCGAACCTGAGTTGCGGTCGCTGGGATTACCGGTGGAAATCCGCGATTCGGACGGGCGACTCGTGAACTGATTTATAATTTCCGACTTGCCCGGTCGGATATGGTGCTGACGTCTGCTCGCGTGCCCGGAACCTACACGGTAATCACGGACCTCATCGGGAATACGCCGCTCATCCGCCTTCGCAGCTTCGAGGCGGGGCTCAGCAGTGTCGAGCTGTACGCCAAGGCGGAGTGGCACAACCCGGGTGGGTCGGTGAAGGACCGGGCGGCTGCCCGGATGATTGCGGATGGTGAACGGGCGGGCCTGCTCACCCACGACAAAATCATCCTCGATGCCACTTCAGGGAATACCGGCATCGCCTACGCGATGATTGGCGCCGCGCGCGGCTTCCGTGTCCGGCTCTGCATGCCCGAGAATGTCACGCCCGAGCGCAAGAAGGTGTTGCGCGCTTTCGGCGCCGACGTCATCTTCACCAGCCCCATGGAAGGTTCGGACGGCGCCATCACGACCGTGCGCGAGATGTACCGGAAGAACCCGGAGCTCTACTTCTATCCGGACCAGTACAGCAACGACAGCAATTGGCGGGCGCACTACGACACGACCGGCCCCGAGATCATCGAGCAGACCAGCGGCCGCCTGACCCACTTCGTTGCGGGACTGGGAACGAGCGGCACGTTCATGGGCGTGGGACGCCGGCTCCGCGAGTATCGCCCGGGGATCTCGTTGATTTCGGTGCAGCCGGACTCTCCGCTCCATGGGCTTGAGGGCCTCAAGCACATGGAATCGGCCATTGTCCCTGCGATTTACGACCCCTCGCTCGCCGACGAGGATGTCCGGGTCGGAACCGAAGAGGCCTTTGACTTGACGCGCCGGCTGGCGCGGCAGGAAGGCCTGCTGGTCGGCATTTCAAGCGGCGCCAATCTGGGCGGGGCGCTCAATGTGGCCCGGCGGACGTCTGACGCGGTCATCGTGGTGATCTTCTGTGACGGCGGCGAGAAATATCTGTCCGAACGTTTCTGGAACGAAGGCGGAGACGTCGCCGCGCGGGAGCAGCGAGCGTAGACATGGCCATTGCACTGAACGGTGGAGTCGACGCGGCGATTCGGGCGCATGGCGTTGAGACCTATCCAAACGAATGCTGCGGGGCGCTGATTGGTCGTGATGGCATCGTCAGCACCACGTACGCCCTTCCGAACACCACCGAGGAAGGGCCGCGTCGGCGTTTCCTCGTCCGGCCCGAAGACTACCGTGAAGCCGAACGGCGCGCGACCGACGCCGGCGGTGAACTACTCGGTTTCTATCACTCGCACCCGGACCATCCGGCCCGTCCGTCACAGTACGACCTGGACCACGCCTGGCCGTTCTTTTCGTACATCATCGTTTCGGTCCGTGCAGGCGTCTCAGAAGACGTGACGTCCTGGCGCCTCAAGGAAGACCGTTCCGCCTTTGACCAGGAAGACCTGACCCATGCCTAACACCAT
This sequence comes from Vicinamibacterales bacterium, assembly GCA_040081265.1. Taxonomy (GTDB): domain Bacteria; phylum Acidobacteriota; class Vicinamibacteria; order Vicinamibacterales; family UBA2999; genus JBEBGV01. The sequence goes on along the minus strand of JBEBGV010000013.1, from coordinate 53,556 downwards.
CAACATCCCTACGCCGCTCCGTCCCTTCACTGACAAGAAAGAATCCGTGGAGGTCACCGGCGCCACCGTTGGCGAACTGCTCGCCGATCTGACGACGCGGCACGACGGCCTGCGCAAGCACCTCTACACCGACGAGGGCCGGCTGCGGAACTTCGTGAACATCTACCTGAACGACGAAGACATCCGATACCTGCAGAAGGAGCAGACGCCGGTGAAGGCCGGTGACACCCTGAGCATCGTGCCCTCGGTCGCCGGGGGCGTGTGGTGACGCCCGCCGCTGCGGCGACGGAACTCTCGGCCGAGGAGATCAAGCGGTATAGCCGCCACCTGATCATGCCGGAGGTCGGTATCGACGGTCAGCGGAAGCTGAAGGAGTCGAGCGTCCTGTGCATCGGCGCGGGCGGTCTGGGTTCTCCCGCGGCGATGTATCTCGCGGCAGCCGGTGTGGGCCGTATCGGTGTCGTCGATTTCGACGTGGTCGACTTCAGCAACCTGCAGCGACAGCTGCTCCACGGAACGTCCGATGTTGGTCGTTCGAAGCTGGCGTCCGCGCGAAGCCGGATCAATGACATCAATCCCCACGTGCAGGTGGATGGCTATGAGGTGGCGCTGTCTTCTGAGAACGCGCTTGAGCTGTTCAAGCCGTACGACGTCATCCTCGACGGCACCGATAACTTCCCGACGCGGTATCTGGTGAACGATGCGTGCGTCCTGAGCGGTCACAAGCCAAACGCCTACGGCAGCATCTTCCGCTTCGAAGGCCAGGCGTCGGTATTTGCGACCAAGGATGGCCCGTGCTACCGGTGCCTGTATCCGGAGCCACCGCCGCCAGGGCTCGTTCCGAGCTGCGCCGAGGGTGGTGTACTCGGCGTGCTGCCCGGCATCATCGGCGTCATCCAGGCCACCGAGACCATCAAGCTGATGCTCGGCATCGGCGAGCCCCTCATCGGGCGCTTCATGATCTACGACGCGCTCAAGATGCGTTTCCGCGAGCTGAAGCTGCGCAAGGATCCGGACTGCCCGGTGTGTGGCACCCATCCAACGGTGACCAAGCTCATCGATTACGAACAGTTTTGCGGCATCGTTCCTGAGCCGCAATCAACGGTGGTGCCTGTGACCGGTGAGAGCGAGTGGGAAATCACGTCGACCCGACTCAAGCAGCGGCTGGACGCGGGCGACAAACTGTTCATCCTCGATGTGCGCGAACCCAACGAGTACCAGATCAACCGGATCGCGGGTTCAACACTGATCCCTCTCGGTGAATTGCCGAGGCGGTATCAGGAACTCCCGAAAGACCAGGAAATCATCCTGCAGTGCAAGATGGGCGGCCGGAGCCAGAAGGCGCTCGACTTCCTCCGCACCGTCGGGTTCGGGAAGATGAAGAACCTGAAGGGCGGCATCCTGGACTGGATCGACAAGGTGGACCCGTCTCAGCCGAAGTACTGAGGGGTCAGACCAGGGTCAGACCGGGGTCAGACCGGGGTCAGACCCCTCGACCTGTAATGGCGACCGTTCTTGACGGCATTCACGAGGTGTCTTAAACTACGACAACTGCGGTCGTATTTAGAACAACCATGCTGAGGCTCTCGAAAAAAGCAGACTACGCACTGATCGCCATGAAACATCTGGCGCAGAAGTCGTCCGCCCTGAACTCGACGAGCGCCCGCGAAATCGCCGAGCAGTACGACATTCCCATCGAGCTGATGGCCAAGGTTCTCCAGCGCCTGGTGCGCACGGGGCTCCTGGTCTCGACTCAGGGCACTCGGGGCGGCTACGCCCTCAGCCGACCGTCGGCGGGTATCAGCGTGGCAGACGTGATTCAGGCGATTGACGGCCCGTTCACGGTCACCGCCTGCTCGGTGGAAAACAACGACTGCGAGCAGTTCAACAAGTGCAGCATTCGCGATCCGCTGTGGCAGATCAAGGAACGCATTGTGGCGGCGCTGGGCACGGTCAGCCTGGCTGAGATGGCGAGCGACGCGGTGCTCGGCACGAGTCCGGCACCGGTGGCGGTATTACGACGATGAAGATTCCAATTTACATGGATTACCACGCCACGACGCCCGTCGATCCACGGGTGCTCGAGGCGATGCTGCCGTTCTTCACCGAACAGTTCGGCAACGCCGCCAGTCGCAACCATGCCTTCGGCTGGGCGGGTGAGCAGGCGGTCGAACAGGCGCGCCAGCAGGTGGCCGATCTCATTGGTGCCAACGTGAAGGAAATCATCTTCACGAGCGGCGCCACCGAGTCGAACAACCTGGCGATCAAGGGCGTTGCCGAGATGTATCGCGAGAAGGGCAACCACATCATCACCTGCGTGACGGAACACAAAGCCGTCATCGACACCTGCAAGAAGCTCGAGAAACAGGGGGCGCGGGTCACCTATCTGCCGGTGCAGAAGGACGGCCGCATCTCGCTCGACGACCTGCGCGCGGCGATCACCGACAAGACCATTCTCATCACCATCATGACGGCGAACAACGAGATCGGCGTGTTGCAGCCGATCGCCGAGATCGGCGCCATCGCGAAGGAGAAGGGCATCCTCTTCCACACCGATGCGGTTCAGGCCGTTGGCAAGATTCCCTTCGATGTGAACGCGTTGAAGGTCGATCTGGTCTCACTGACTGCCCACAAGATGTACGGGCCCAAGGGTGTCGGCGCGCTCTACGTCCGGCGACGCAATCCTCGCGTCCTCCTCTCCGAGCAGATCAGCGGAGGCGGGCACGAGCGCGGTATGCGATCGGGCACCCTGAACGTGCCCGGCATCGTCGGGCTCGGCAAGGCGGCAGCGATTGCCAAGGCGGAGATGGCCACCGAAGGTGAGCGTCTTCGCACGCTCCGCGATCGCCTCAACGAGGGCCTCCATCGTCAACTCGATGAGATCTACGTGAATGGATCGATGGAGCATCGGCTGCCGCACAGCTTGAACGTCAGCTTTGCCTACGTTGAAGGCGAGTCACTGCTGATGGGTATCAGCGACGTGGCGGTGTCGTCCGGGTCGGCCTGCACATCGGCGAGCCTCGAACCGTCGTATGTGCTGAAGGCCCTCGGCGCCGGCGACGATCTGGCGCATTCGTCAATTCGTTTCGGGCTCGGCCGGTTCACGACGGAAGAAGAGGTCGACTACGTGGTCGAGCGCATGGCCACGGTCGTGAAGCGTCTGCGCGAGATGTCGCCCCTCTACGAGATGGTCAAGGAAGGTGTCGACCTCTCGAAGATGCAGTGGGTCACGCACTAGGAGCAACGCACATGGCTTATTCGAACAAGGTCCTGGATCACTACGAGAACCCGCGTAACGTCGGGTCGCTCCCGAAAGACGATGCGCACGTAGGCACCGGACTGGTCGGTGCGCCCGAATGCGGCGACGTGATGAAGCTGCAGGTGCGGATCAATCCCGAAACCGGTGTCATCGACGACGCCAAGTTCAAGACGTTTGGTTGCGGCTCGGCGATCGCGAGTTCGAGCCTGGCGACCGAATGGTTGAAGGGCAAGACTGTTGACCAGGCGCTCGCGATCAAGAACACCGACATCGTGAACGAACTGGCGCTGCCGCCGGTGAAGATTCACTGTTCGGTCCTGGCTGAGGACGCGATCAAGGCGGCGATCGCCGACTACAAGCGCAAGCAGGGCGAGGACACCGAGGTATCGGCTGCCCAGATGCACGCCGCGCCCAGCGCGTAATCCCTGGACCGGTGCGTAGGGCGGACCTTCAGGTCCGCCGTGTGACGACAACGATGATTGAAATTTCCGAAGGTGCCGCGCTCAAGATCAAGTCATTGATGGCCAAACAGGGCATCAGCGATGGCGGCCTTCGTGTCGGTGTCAAGGGCGGCGGCTGCTCGGGCCTCAGCTATACCTTCGCCTGGGAGAAAGTGGCTCGAGTCGGCGACGAGGTGTTCGAGGGTGTCGAAGGAGCCAAGATTTTCGTCGACAAGAAGAGCTACCTGTTCCTGAAGGGGACGCGGCTGGACTACGACGCAGCCCTGCTCGGCAAGGGCTTCGTGTTTCACAATCCGAACGCGACGCAGACCTGTGGCTGCGGCAGCTCGTTCGGCGCCTGATATCCGGGGAGCGCACGTCGGGCTCCGCACAGATGACACTCAAATCGATTCCCGTTCGCTCGGTCTCAACGCTTGAATGCGGTAACTGTGGCGCAGGCGCGCCCGTTGACGAGCATTTCTGCCGGCAGTGCAGCCGCATCCTCGCGCTCGGACGGCATGGCGACTACTTCACGTTCTTCGGCCTGCCTCGTCTGCTCGCCATCGATCCTCGCGACCTCGAACGACGGTTCCGCCAGCTGAGCCGGCAGTTTCATCCGGACTTCTTTCACAACGCGACCTCATCCGAGCGGCTCGCCAGCCTGGAGCGCTCGTCCTATCTCAACGACGCCTATCGTGTTCTCCGCAGTCTCCCGGCTCGTGTGGAGTACCTGCTCTCGCTCGAGGGGCTCCCGCCGATGCACACCATCACGCCAGGCAGCATGCAGGTGCCGGCGTCGCTGCTCGAAGAGGTCTTTGCGCTCAACGAAGAGCTCGACGAGATCCGCGAGATGCGCACGAGTGGAGCCGATGGCGCGGCGGTGGAAGCCCGTCTTGCCGCCGCCCGGACACCCATCGAGCGCAAGCGCGAACGACATGAGCTGCGGCTCGAGGAACTGGTGGCGCAGTGGGACGCGCTGGACGCCGGCACCACGCCAGACGCGCGACGCGCGACGCTCAATGCACTGCGCGAGCAGATGCTCGAGCGTAACTACATCACCAACCTGATCTCGACCATCGAGCAGCAGCGCCAGCAGGGCGAGGCCCGTGGCTAACGTCGTTGGCATCGATCTGGGGACGACCAACAGCCTGGTCGCCTGCTCGCAGGACGGACAGCCGACGATCATCCGCGACGCGGCCGGCGACGGCCTGGTGCCGTCGATCGTGTCGGTCGACGAGGAGGGAACGGTGTTTGTCGGACGCGAGGCTCAGCGTCGCCTGCTGACCGCGCCTGGACGGACCGTCTACTCGGTGAAGCGGTTCATGGGCCGTGGTATCGAGGACGTGTCAGGCGAAGCCTCGTTCCTCCCCTTCATGGTCAGCGGTGACCCTGCAGGCGTTGTGCGGATCGGCCTGGGCGACAGGCAGTTCACGCCTCCCGAGATCTCCGCCTTCGTGCTGCGCGAGCTGAAGCGCCGGGCCGAGGACTACTTCCGGGAGCGCGGCGATTTTGATTTCGAGGTGGACCGGGCGGTGATTACCGTGCCCGCATACTTCAACGACGCGCAGCGTACGGCCACCCGCGATGCAGGCCGGCTTGCCGGCCTCGAGGTGCTGCGCATCATCAACGAGCCGACCGCTGCGGCGCTGGCCTACGGTCTCGATGCGCGCGACCGCGGCGTGGTGGCTGTCTACGACCTTGGCGGCGGCACGTTCGACATCTCGATTCTCAGGGTTGAAGACCGGACGTTCCAGGTGCTGGCGACCAACGGCGACACGCATCTCGGTGGCGATGATGTCGACCTCGAACTGGTTGCCAGGGTGCTGGCTGACCTTCGCGCCACATCGGGTCAGATGCCGACGCCTGCCGTCATCCAGGCGATCCGGAAGGCGGCGATCCGCGCCAAGTGGGACCTTTCGGAACACGATTCGGCCGAACTGGTCGTCGAGCCTGGCGACGGTCTGCCGTCAGGCTATCGCAGGACCGTGACGCGTCAGGAATTCGAGACGCTCATCCGCCCGCTCGTGGATCGCACGCTCGAACCATGCCGTCTGGCGCTTGTCGACGCCGGGCTCACACCTGCCGACGTGGACGAGGTCGTGCTCGTCGGCGGATCGACGCGGATTCCCCTGGTCCGACGGCTGGTCGAGGAACTGTTCGGCCGTACGCCGCACAGCAGCCTCAATCCCGACGAGGTCGTTGCACTCGGGGCTGCAGTGCAGGCCGACATTCTGATCAGCGGGCGTCGCGAGCTGCTGCTGCTCGACGTGACACCGTTGTCGCTCGGCATCGAGACGATGGGCGGTGTGGTGTCGAAGATCATTCTCAGGAACTCCACGGTCCCGGCCAGTGGCCGGGAGATGTTCTCGACTGGCGTCGACAACCAGACAGCCGTCGATCTGCACGTGCTGCAGGGCGAGCGCGAGATGGCCGACGACTGTCGTTCGCTCGCCAGGTTCAAGCTGCGCGGCATCCCGCCCATGCCGGCGGGGATGCCCCGGATCGAGGTCAGGTTCCAGATCGACGCCAACGGCATCCTCAGCGCCAGCGCACGCGAACTACGGACAGGCATCGAGCAGACCGTCGAGGTGAAGCCGTCGTACGGGCTCACCGACGAAGAGGTCGAGCGGATGCTGATCGAGTCGTTCGAACACGCCGAGGCCGACTTCGAAGCCCGCCTGCTGATCGAGACGCGGAACGAAGCCGAATCGGTCATCAATGCGACCGAGAAGACCCTGCGCCACCCGGATTTCGCTGCCATCGCGGCCGACGCGCTGGCGCCCGGCGAACTGACGGGGATCAACGATTCCCTGTCAGCGTTGAAGAGTGTGATGGACGGCGGCGACCGCGCCGCGATTCATTCGCGCACCGACACACTCAACCATGCAACCAGGCACCTGGCTGAAGTCATGATGAACCGCAGCGTGCGTGAGGCGCTGACGGGTAAGAGTGTGGATTCGATCTGATGGAACCGTTCAGTGCCTAAAGTGACCTTCATCCTGCGTGACAAGACGCAGAAGACCGTCGAGTTCGAGCACGGCAAGCTGCCGTTTCAGGAACACGGCCTGCCGGAATCGTTTCTCGACCTTGCGATGAATGCGGGCGTGCACCTGGAGCATGCGTGCGGCGGCAGCTGCGCCTGTACCACGTGCCACCTGATCATTCGTGAGGGCGCCCAGAACCTCAGCGACATGGAAGACAACGAAGCTGATCGACTCGACACTGCCTGGGAGCTGACCGTCTCGTCCAGACTGGGCTGCCAGGCCGTGATCAAGGGCGACGTCGTGGCTGAGTTCCCGATGTATACGCGAAACTACGTGCAGGAGGGTGGGGCCATCCAGCTCGGCCAGCCCGAACCGGTAGCAGCCGGCGGCCAGGGAGACAAGCCATGACATGGCTCGACGCCGAAGATATCGCGATAGCGCTCTGTGAGCGGCACCCCGAGATTGACCCCCTGACGGTGAGATTTACCGATCTTCGGGCCAGGGTCCTGGAACTCGACGGGTTCGACGATGACCCGAAGGCGTCGAACGAACCCAAGCTCGAAGCTATCCAGATGGCTTGGTACGAAGAATGGAAGGACAATCAGAAGTAACGCGGACACGTCTGAGGTGACATTGCCATGCGCGCCTTCATCGTCGTCGCACTCCTACTGATGATTGGAACCAACGGAGCTGCTCAGGTGGCGGAGACCGGCGCGTCCACGACACCTGACAAAGCCCCCGCGGTCAACGTGGACCGGTTGCCCCTGGATCTGGAGCGTTTGGAGAGGCGACTGCGTCAATCGTCCGAACAGGAGAACTGGGACGGGTTCCGCCTGCGCTATCGAGTCGAGGTATTCGGCAAGGCGCCCAGGATTCAGTTCTTTGAACCGGGCGATGTCCTGCCCAGCGGTCCGATTCCGTATGGCGCGCCGACGCATCAGGAGATGATCGAGGTCATGACCCCGAAGGAATATCGCGCACCGGTCATGGATTTTTCCGCCCTGATGCGCTGGCTCCAGGGGAAGCTCAAGTAGGGATGAGGCTCCTGCTGGTCGCGGCCACAGTGGCTGAGATCCAGCCGATCCTCGACCCACTGCCGCTGGGCTACTCTCTGTCACCGCGCCTTGCGCGCATTCATCACAGTCGCCACCAGATCGACGTGCTGATCACCGGTGTCGGAATGGTTCAGACCGCCGTCTGGTGCGCCAGGACCTTGCGCGAGCACCCGCCAGAGCTGGCGTTGAACGTTGGCGTGTGCGGCAGCTTCAACCCGCGCTTCGCCCCCGGCGCCGTCGTGCATGTGCTGTCTGACCGGATGAGCGAACTGGGAGCAGAAGACGGCGACTCATTCCTGGATATCGTCGAACTCGGTCTTCTGGGTCATGACGAGCCGTCCTTCCCGTCCGGGCGCCTCGAGAACCAGGCGCCGCCCCGCGCGGTGGATCGCCTGCCACACGCTCATGGCATCACCGTGAATACCGTGCACGGTCGTGAGTCGTCCATTCAAACGGTCGTCAAGCGCTGGGCACCGGACGTGGAGTCCATGGAGGGCGCAGCCTTCATGTACGCGTGTCAGGTCGAAGGCGTGCCCTTCGCGCAGATTCGCGCGGTGTCGAATCGGGTCGAGCGTCGGAACCGCGCCGGCTGGCACATGGCGGAAGCCATCGCGCGCCTGTCCGAAGAGGTGGCGCGAGTGGTGGACGAGTTGTGACGCTGACGCTGGGTTTTTCGCCCTGCCCGAATGACTGCTTCATCTTCGATGCGCTCGTTCATGAGCGCATCGACCTGGAGGGCCTCACATTCCAGCCACATCTCGCGGATGTCGAGGCACTGAACTCCGCGGCGTTCTCTGGTGAGGCCGACATCACCAAGCTCAGTTTTCACGCCTACGCCTACTGCGTTGAAAACTATGTCCTGCTTGATGCGGGGAGTGCTCTTGGCAGCAACTGCGGTCCGCTGCTGATCTCGCGCCGACCGATGACTCTCGCAGACGTCGCGGCGGGCAGCGCCAGGATCGCCATTCCCGGGATCTACACGACAGCCAATTTTCTCCTGGGCCTGGCCTGTCCTCAGGCCGTAGACAAGACCCCGATCCTGTTTTCAGGAATCGAGGCGGCCGTCTTCGACGGACGGTTCGACGCAGGACTCATCATCCACGAGAACCGTTTTACCTACGAGGCAAAGGGCCTGCGCAAGATCATCGACCTCGGAGAGTTCTGGGAGACCGAGACCGGACACGCGATCCCGCTTGGCGGGATTGTGATTCGCCGGTCCCTTCCGGACGAGGTCAAGCAGCGCGTCAACCGTGTCATTCGTCGGAGCGTGGAATACGCATTCGCCCACCTCGAGGCAAGCCTTCCGTACGTTCGCGCCCATGCCCAGGAGATGAGCGAGGAGGTGATGTACAAACACATCGACCTCTACGTGAACGGGTACTCAATCGACCTCGGCTCTGAGGGGCGGCGCGCCGTGGACCTGCTCTTCGCGCGTGCCGTGGCTACGGGCGTCGTGCCGCCTCCGTCGGCGCCGCTGTTCCTTTCTACCTGAAGGCTTCCGGATGGATCGCCCGGGCGACGTCTTCGGCGGTCGCACCGAGTCTGGGTCCTGGTATGGCGAGGTGTTCACCGTACAGGATGTGGATCCGCCCGTTCCGCACTGCCGGGACCGACGCCAGCCGTCCCCACACCTCATGATCGCTCTTGATGCTGGCGGCATCCGGTGCACCAGTCCCGTGCAGTTCGACGATCACCTCAGGCGCACTCGCCAGCAGCATTTCGATGGATGGTTGTACCGACTCACGCCTCGCGGCAGCGAACACACTGGCGCCCCCGGCAATCTCGAGAATGTCGTGCTCGAATCCCGCACCGGCACTGGCATAGATCTGTCGCAAGGTGCCACGTTCGCGTCCAAACACCAGCAACGTTTTCGGACGATTGAGGCCCCTGACCTTGAGGCGTACCGCGTCGAGTTGGGCCTGAAGCCGATTGCTGGAGGCCCGCGCTTCCGGTTCGTGGCCGGTCGCGATGCCGAGTTCGCCAATGGTCTGCAGGATGCCAGCGATGCCGGCGTGCCGGTAGCTGTAGAACGTCACCCCTCCCGCGTTCAGCCGTCGCTCGAGCTCGGCTTGCGAGCCATACGTGATCACCAGATCCGGCCTGAGGCGCAGGATGGCTTCGTAGTCGGGGTCGAGCAGCCCGCCCACCTTCGGCAGCGCGCGCACAGGGGGCGGAAAGGTGTCGTACCTGCTCACGCCCACCACCTGCGGGCCCGCCCCCATGTCGAAGAGCATCTCGGTCAGCGCCGGCACGAGAGAGATGATGCGCGCCGGCCGTCGTGGCGGAGGAGCCTGCGCGCCGACGGTCCACGCGAACGACCACGCCAGCGCGAGGGTGAGCGCAACGGCGACCACACCGGTCAGCCTTTTCGAACGAGTAGCCATAGAAAAAACGGCCCCCCAATCAGGGCGGTCACGATGCCGACCGGCAGCTGGACGGAGAAGGCCGTGCGAGCCACCAGATCGCAGATGACGAGGAATGCCGCTCCGGCCAGCGCTGACGCGGGGAGCAGGACGCGATGATCCCCGCCGACCAGAAGGCGCACGAGGTGCGGCACGATGATGCCGACAAATCCGACCGGCCCGGCCAGTGAGACGGCACCGGCGGTGGCCAGCGCCGAACCCAGAAATGCCGTCCGCTGCGCGCGATGCACATCGACGCCACGGGCTGCGGCCGCGTCGGTGCCGAGGCTGAGCACGTTCAGGGAGGAGGGGAGGAACGCGAAGAGCACGAACGCCGGCGCTACCAGGAGAAGGGCCGAGCCGATTGGGCCGAAACTCCCCACGTCCAGGTCTCCCATCAGCCAGCGGGCCGCGCGTGCCACCTGGGTGAAGTCGGCCACGAACTGAAGAGCCATGACAGAGGCACCAAAGAAGGAGTTCAAGGTGACGCCAGCCAGCAACAGGACCGACGTCGACAGTGGCGCCCGTCTCAGCGTCGCCAGGCGATAGACGACCAGCGCGCCAAGGGCCGCACCGAGCAGGCTGGCGACCGGGACCGGCGGAACCATCGCAACCGAGGCACCCAGGACGATGGCGAACATGGCCCCGGCCGAGGCGCCGGCCGAGATGCCGAGCGTAAAGGGGTCGGCGAGCGGATTCCGCAGCAATGCCTGAAAGACAACGCCAGCGGCGGCCAGCGTGCCGCCGACGAGCGCTGCTGCTGTCACGCGCGGGAGCCGTGCAATGAAGAAGATCTGCGCGTCGATGTTGTCTGCGAATGGAATCGACGGGTCGAACGCACGCGCCAGGCTGATCGAGGTGCTGCCGACCAGCGGCGCGAGAAGACAGACCGCCGCGGCGAGCGTCCCGAATCCGGCGAGCGACGCGAGGAGCCTTGTCCGTACCGGTCGATAGCCTGGCAGGCTCCGAGCGGTTGCCACCACGTTCACTGCGTCACCCGCCTGGTGGGGATCACCACAAGATGGCCAGTCGCGTCGTGGTGGGTGACCTCTGCATCGACATCGTAGAGCTCGCGGATGGCTCCCGGGGTCAGCGTGTCGGCGATGCTGCCGTGACCGAGGACGGTGCCCCTGCGCAACAGCACCAGGCGATCGCAGAGGCTGGCTGCGAAGTTCAGATCGTGGGTGGCGACGACCATCGTGACACCTCGCTCGTGATTGAGCCGCCGCAGGAGCGCCGCGATCTCGAGCTGGAACCCGAGGTCGAGCGACGCGGTCGGCTCGTCGAGCAGCAGCACCTCAGGCGACTGCGTGAGGGCGCTGGCCAGCGCCACGCGCTGCTGTTCGCCGCCGCTGAGTGTGAGAAAGGATCGACCCGCCAGCGCATCGGTTGAGGTGGCCACCATGGCCTCATGCGCAATGCGCAGATCCTCCGGCCCCTCGAGCTGGAACATGCCGAGATGGGGATGCCGGCCCATCAGCACCATCTCCATCGAGGTGTAGTCAAAAGACGGATGAGTGTTCTGGGGGACGAGCGCGACACGACGGGCGGTATCCCTTCTGGACAGCGACGAGAGTGGCTGTCCGTCGAGGAGTAACCGGCCGGCGGTCGGCACGGTGATGCCGGCAAGCATCCGCAGCAGCGTGGACTTTCCACCACCGTTTGGTCCCAGCAGGCCGGTGACCGACCCTCGGGGAATGGCCGCACTGACATCTCTCAGTTCAAAGGACGCTGCCCCCCGCAGATGAGGGTAGGCGAAGAAGAGACCGAGGGCCTCAAGGTGATTCATGCGTCAGAAAGGTCAATTGTCCTGTGGATCGCTTAGAATTTTCTCAAGGATCTGGTGAAGACACGTATTAGCGCGGCGGGCCTGAACGGCATCGACCGCAAACTGCAGGCAGGCGAGCGCCTGAGCTTCGATGAGGGCGTCGAGCTGTTCCAGTGCCCCGACCTTCTGGCTGTTGGCTGGCTGGCCAACCGTGAGCGCGAGCGGCGGCACGGTGCCAGGACGTACTACAACTACAATCTTCGCCTCGAGCCGACCAACGTCTGCGAGGCGAACTGTCTGTTCTGTTCGTTTGCCCGCCTCAAGGCCACCGATCCCGCTGCCTACACGATGACCCTCGAGCAGGCCTGGGACAAACTGCGGCAGCGTGCCGATCAGCCCCTCACCGAGCTCCACATCGTCAACGGCCTGAACCTGCATCTGCCTTTCAGCTACTACACCGATCTCCTGAAGGGCTTCAGGGCGATCAGGCCGTCGGTGCAGTTGAAGTGCTTCACGGCGGTCGAGATTGCCTACTTTGCCGATCTCTACGGTATGACCGATCAGACGGTCCTCGAGGAGCTGGTTGCGGCAGGGCTCGACTCGTTACCGGGTGGTGGGGCCGAGGTGTTCGCCGAACGCGTGCGCCAGAAGATCTGCGCCGACAAGTGCGGCGCCAATCGTTATCTCGCCATTCACCGCACTGCCCATCGCATGGGCCTGAAGACCAACGTGACGATGCTCTATGGTCACATCGAGACCATTGAGGAACGCGTCGATCACATGTTGCGAGCGCGTGCGCTGCAGGACGACACCGGTGGCTTCCAGGCGTTCATCCCCCTGGCGTTCCACCCCGACAACAATCAGATGCGCAAGCTCCCTGCACCGAGCGCGTCAGACACCCTGCGCGTTCTCGCGGTGTCGCGCCTGATGCTCGACAACTTCGATCACATCAAGGCGTTCTGGATCGCCACAGGTGTGGACGTGGCCCAGACGGCCCTTTGGTTCGGGGTCGACGATCTCGACGGGACCGTGCAGGAAGAGAAGATCTACCACATGGCCGGTTCGCCGACGCCGGAAGGCATGACCACCGCGCAGCTCATCAAGATTGTCCGCGCGGCCGGCCGCGAGCCCCTGGAGCGTGACACGCTGTACCGCATTCTCACGCCCGCCGGCCTCGCCCAGGCACCCGTCGCCGTCGGCTGACCGGCACATCTGGTCGCGTCCCCCTATACTTGCAGGAGAGGAGCCTGACGCTGAAGTGACGTCCATCATTCCGCTGCTGACCGACTACGAAAAGGCCAACCTGTCCGAGCGGCAGACGTTGCCCGCGAAATACGTGGGTCTGTCGGACACCGAGATGGAGGCCCGCATCACCGCCGCCCGCGCGACGCTTGGCGCGAAGCTCGTCATCCTCGGCCATCACTATCAGCGCGACGAGGTCATCAAGTACGCCGACTACACCGGCGACTCGTTCAAGCTCGCCAGGCAGATCGCCCAGCATCCCGACGCGGCCTACATCGTCTTCTGCGGGGTGCACTTCATGGCGGAAAGCGCCGATGTGCTCTGCGCCCCGCATCAGCAGGTGATTCTTCCGGACCTTGCAGCCGGATGTTCGATGGCGGACATGGCCGAGCCTGACCAGCTGGAGATTTGCTGGGAGGAGCTGAGCCAGATGGGGGTATCCGGCGTCGTGCCGGTGACCTACATCAATTCCGCTGCGTCGATTAAGGCGTTTGTCGGCGAACATGGCGGAACCGTCTGCACATCGTCTAACGCCGCGGCCAGCGTGCGATGGGGCTTCGCGCGTGGCAGCAAGATCCTGTTCCTGCCCGATCAGCACCTTGGCCGGAACACCGCTTACAAGATGGGCATCCCGCTCGACGAGATGGTGGTCTGGGATCCCCACGAAGTCTTCGGTGGCCTCGAGCCGGCTCAGGTTGCGAAGGCGAAGATGATCCTGTGGAAGGGGCACTGCTCGGTCCACACGCGCTTTACGGCCAGGCAGATCGAGTCGATGCGGGCGCAGCACCCCGGCCTCCGTGTCATCGTGCACCCGGAGGTACCGTGGGAGGTCGTGCAGGCTGCTGATGACAGCGGCAGCACCGAATACATCATCAAGACGGTGAAGGAAAGTGCGCCAGGCTCCATCTGGGCTGTGGGCACCGAGGTGCACCTCGTGAACCGACTTGCTCATGAGGTGGCTCCTGCGCGGACGGTGATCTCACTGGATCAGTTCGGGTGCCTGTGTTCGACGATGTTCCGGGTGTCACCGAACCATCTGCTCTGGATTCTGGAAGAACTGGTCGAGGGGCGGGTCCACAACCGGATCGTCGTGCCCGACGAGCAGAAGCACTGGACAAAGGTGGCGTTGGATAGGATGCTGTCCATTCACTGACCGGCGGACCTGACCGCCTTCGCCAGGGCTACGGCGGTCCGCCGAAGCTTCAGCGAAGGCGGAAGGTCCGCCCTACGAATGCGAGGATTAATGGCGCACGAATTACCGAAGCTGCCGTACGACTTTGCGGCGCTCGAGCCACACATTGACGCGACGACGATGCAGATCCATCACGGGAAGCATCATCAGGCCTACGTCAACAATTTGAACGCTGCGCTCGAAAAGCATCCCGACCTGCAGGGAAAGAGTATTGAGGATCTCTGTCGCTCGCTCAGCAGCCTGCCCGAGGACATCAGAACGGCCGTGCGCAACAATGGCGGCGGCCACTGGAACCACAGTCGCTTCTGGTCGTGGATGGCGCCCAACGCCGGCGGCGCACCGACCGGGAAGGTGGCCGACGGCATCAACGCCGCGTTCGGCAGCTTCGACTCGTTCACGGAGCAGTGGGGCAAGGCCGGCGCCGGGCGGTTCGGCAGTGGCTGGGTGTGGCTGATCAACGAGGGTGGGAAGCTCTCGATTACCAGTTCAGCCAATCAGGACAACCCGCTGATGGATGGCAAGAACGCTGTGCTCGGTCTGGACGTCTGGGAGCACGCCTATTACCTGAAATACCAGAACCGCCGACCCGACTACATTGGCGCCTGGTGGAGCGTCGTGAACTGGGCTGAGGTCAATAAGAACCTCTGACCGGAAGGGAACCGCGCGGGCGGTTCCCTTCGTCTAAGGCCACCGTGCTCGACATCCGACACGTTCGGAAATCATTCGGCGCATTGGTGGCGGTGAACGACGTCTCGTTCACGATTGCTGGCGGTCAGCTCCTGGGCCTGCTCGGGCCCAACGGCGCCGGCAAGACGACGACCGTCTCCCTGATTGCAGGCCTCCTGTCTCCGGATTCCGGACAGGTGCTCGTCGCTGGCGAGCCGATCCGGGGAGACGACGATCCCCGGAAGCGGAAGATCGGCTTCGTGCCGCAGGACCTTGCGCTCTACGACGAATTGTCCGCCTTCGCAAACCTCAGATTCTTCGGGGCCCTCTACGGCCTGAGCGGCAAGCCGCTGGACGGGGCGATCCACTCCGCGCTCGGACTGGTTGGCCTCACCGATCGCGCCACCGAGCGCATCAAACACTACAGCGGCGGGATGAAACGGCGTCTCAATCTGGCCGCCGGCCTTCTGCACAACCCTGACATCCTGCTCCTCGACGAGCCCACGGTGGGCGTGGATCCCCAGAGCCGCAATGCCATCTTCGAGAACCTCGAGTTCCTGAAAGGTCAGGGCAAGGCCCTGCTGTACACGACCCACTACATGGAAGAAGTCGAGCGCCTCGCCGATCGCGTCGTGGTGATGGATCACGGCGCCATCGTCGCCAACGACACGCTTGCCGGCCTGAAGGCGCTGGTGCCAGATGCACCGGGCGGCCGGACTCTCGAGGCGGTGTTTCTGGGCCTGACGGGAAGGAGCCTGCGAGATTGATGGCGCTGATTCCATTCTTCGCGATGGTCCGGAAGGACCTTCTGATTTTCTTCAGCGATCGCCGCTCCGTGATCGTCAGCTTTGTCGCCCCGATTGCGATCGCGTCCTTCTTTGGCGCGGTCTTTTCCGGCACCGGCGGTGACTCGCAGCCGACCCGCATCGCCGTGGCGATCGTGGACGTCGACAGGAGCGTCATCTCGAGGGGTATCGTTTCTGGCGCGCAGGCCGACGAAGATCTGGCGGTCACGACACCGGATGAGGTCCAGGCTCGAGCATCTGTGAGGGTGGGGGAGATTCCGGTCGCAGTGGTCATTCCTCCCGGTTTCGGGGACGCGGCGGGGCTGGCTTTCCTCGCGGGAGCGGAGCAGCCGTCCCTCGACCTGCTCTTCGATCCCTCGAAGCGGATGGAGCTGGCGATGGTGCGCGGGGTGCTCACCCAGCACGTCATGCAGGCGGTCAGCCGCGAGATGTTCGGGGGGGCTGAGGGGCAGCGGCTGGTCGAGCAGGCTCTGCCGCAGGTTCAGGCGTCGACCACCATGCCGGAAGAAGAACGGCAGCGCCTGACGACGCTGCTTACAGCTGTCGGGCAGTTCAACCTCCAGCGTAACGACTCGCCCGCGGGTGAGCCGCCGCAAGGCCTCACGATGCCGTACGTCGTGCGCGAGCAGGCGATCACGTCGGGCGAGAACGCCGAGTACAACGGATATGCCCACTCGTTCGCGGGAATGGCCATTCAGTTCCTGCTCTTTGCCATGGCGAGTCTCGGCGTCGAAATGCTGCTCGAGCGTCAACGCGGGCTGTGGAGGAGGCTGCGGAGCGCGCCGGTGTCGAAAGCCACCCTGCTGTCAGCCAAGGTGGCGAGCGGTGCGCTCATCTCACTGCTGATCCTGTTTGTGTCCTTCGCGTTCGCCATGGTCGTGTTTGGCGTGCGGGTCAACGGGAGTGTAGGAGGCTTCGTCCTCATCGCGATCGGCTGCGCCCTGATGGCCTCGACCTTCGGCCTGCTGGTGGCCGCCCTCGGCAACTCACCGGCAACGGCGCGGGGCATCACGACTCTGGCCGTGTTGATGATGGTCATGCTGGGTGGAGCCTGGGTTCCGACGTTCGTCTTCCCGGCCTGGCTTCAGGAGGCGACCCGCGTGGTGCCGGTGCGATGGGCCGTTGATGGGTTCGACGCGATGACGTGGCGGGGTCTCGGCCTGAACGCAGCCCTGATGCCGACGCTGGTTCTCTGCGGCTTCGCCATGCTGTTTGCCGCGATCGCGTTCTCCCGATTCCGCTGGGAGGAAGGATAATCTCCTATAATGGCGCCCGATGCAGCCAACCAACGTCGGGAACCCGGATTACTTTCACAAGGTCGTTGATTGCCAATGGGCCTGCCCGGCCCACACAAACGTCCCCGAGTATATTCGTCTGATCGCGCAGGGCCGTTTCACCGAAGCCTACCTGGTGAATCGGGACTCCAACGTCTTTCCCGGCATCCTCGGCCGCACCTGCGACCGCCCCTGCGAACCAGCCTGCCGACGCACCAGGCTCGATGGAAAGCCCGTGGCCATCTGTCGCCTCAAGCGCGTGGCGGCCGACCAGCGCGATGAGGTAAAGCACCTCATTCCGACCGCGCCAAAGGAAAAGAACGGGAAGAAAGTCGCACTCATTGGCGCCGGCCCCGCCTCGCTGACCGTCGCCAACGATCTCATGCCCCTCGGCTACGAGGTCACGGTCTTCGAGAAGCTTCCCAGGGCCGGTGGTCTGATGCGCATCAACATTCCCTCATTCCGCCTCCCCGAGCAGGTGCTCGACGATGAGATTGGCTACGTCGTGGATATGGGGGTCGACGTCCGCTACAACTCGCCGGTCGCAAGTCTCAAGGCGCTGGCCGACAGTGGTGAGTACGACGCCGTGTTCGTGGGCAGCGGGGCTCCCAAGGGCAAGGAACTCGATATCCCCGGTCGTCGCGACAGCGACCAGATCTTCATCGGCATCGAATGGCTCGAGTCGATTCACTTCGGTCACGTTGAGTCGGTCGGAAAGCGTGTGGTGATCATCGGCGTCGGCAACACCGCCATGGATTGCTGCCGGTCAGCCAAACGGCTTGGTGCGACCGACGTCAAGGTAATCGCGCGCAAGACGCGCAAGTACTTCAAGGCGTCACCCTGGGAACTGGAGGACGCCGAAGAGGAGACCGTCGAGATCCTCGAGAACCTTCAGCCGATTCGCTTCATCATCGAAGACGGGAAGCTGACCGGCATGGAGTTCGACAAGTTCCGCTCAGAAGAGACCGCCTCAGGCCTCAAGCAGGAGGTAATCGGGCGCGAGGTCATCCCGTGCGACGCCGTGGTTCTGGCCATTGGCCAGGACAACGCGTTCCCATGGATCGAACGCGACATGGGCATCGAATTCGGCAAGTGGGACATGCCCGTCGTGGACAAGAAGACGTTCATGTCCACGCGCCCCGGAGTGTTTTTTGGCGGTGACGCGGCGTTCGGACCGGCGAACATCATCTGGGCGGTCGAGCATGGGCACCAGGCCGCGATTTCGATTCACAACCACTGCATGGGCGTGCCGGTGACCGAGCGTCCGCCGCAGGGTGTCACGCTCACCAGCACGAAAATGGGCCTGCACGAGTGGGCATATAGCAACAACTACAACCCGGTCCAGCGGCAGAAGATGATCCACGTCGAGATGCCCCTTCGGTTCAAGAACATGACGACCGAGGTGGAGACCGGTTTCACGGCCGAGCAGACCGCGGCCGAGGTGGAACGGTGCCTGAACTGCGACGTGCAGACGCACTTCACCGACTCGCTGTGCATCGAGTGCGACGCCTGCGTGGATATCTGTCCGACTGACTGCCTGACCATCGTCCCCAACGCCGACGAACCCGACATGAGAGCGCGGCTCAACGCGCCAGCCGATAATGAGACACAGGCGCTGTTCGTGTCAGGGGGACTGAAGCAGACAGGGCGCGTGATGGTCAAGGACGAGAACGTCTGCCTGCACTGCGGGTTGTGCGCGGAGCGTTGTCCGACCTACGCATGGGACATGCGAAAGGCGCTCATCACGATCCCGAACGCTACCGGAAATATCATCCAGCTCACGGCTGTCTAGGACCTCATGGATCGAGTCAACGATTTCGCGTTCAAGATCGCCACGGCCAACGGTACCGGATCGGCCTCGGCGAACGGCCTGATCATGCAGGCGATCTTCCGGATGGGCGTGCCCGTATCCGGCAAGAACGTCTTTCCTTCGAATATTCAGGGCCTTCCGACCTGGTACGAGATCAGGGTCAACAAGCACGGCTACACGGCGCGGACACCGACGTTCGACCTGATGCTGACCCTTAACCCGGCGACCTATCAGCGTGATGTGAACGAGGTTCGCCAGGGTGGATGGCTGCTCTACGACTCGACGTGGCCCTTCGACAAGCGCCTGCATCGTCAGGACGTGACCTATCTGGGCATCCCGCTCGCGGAGATGTGCAATGACGCCTTCAAGGGCGTGCGCGAGCGCATCCTCATGAAGAACATCGCCTATGCGGGCGCGCTCGCGGCCCTGCTCGACTTCGACACGGACGTGATTCGTGCCCTGCTCAAGGAAAAGTTCTCGAAGAAGCCGGCGCTGATGGACTCGAACCAGAAGGCCGTTGACCTCGGCTATAACTACGCGAAGGAACACTTCGACTGTCCCCTCCCGATTCACCTGGCGCCGATGGACAAGACGAAGGACGCGATCCTCATCGACGGGAACACCGCTGCGGCCCTCGGCTGCGTGTATGCCGGCGCCACGGTTGGTGCGTGGTACCCGATTACGCCCGCCACCTCGCTGATGGAGGGCTTCAAAGGCTTCTGTCAGAAGTTCCGCAAGGAGCCCGACACCAACCGGAACCGCTTCGCGATTCTTCAGGCCGAAGATGAGCTGGCAGCGATTGGCATGGTGATCGGTGCATCGTGGGCGGGTGCTCGAGCGTTTACGCCCACGTCCGGCCCAGGCATCTCGCTGATGAGCGAGTTCATCGGCCTCGGTTACTACGCCGAGGTGCCCGCCGTGATCTTCGACGTGCAGCGAACGGGACCGTCCACCGGCATGCCGACGCGGACCCAGCAGGGCGATCTGATGCTTTGCGCCTACGCGTCACACGGCGACACCAAGCACATCTGCATCTATCCGTCGGACCCGCGTGAGGCCTTCGAATTTGCCGTCAAGGCCTTCGACCTGGCCGAGCGGTTCCAGACGCCGGTCTTCGTGCTGAGCGACCTCGACATCGGCATGAACGACTGGATGATCCCGAAGCTCACCTGGGACGATGCCTACCGGCCGGATCGTGGCAAGGTTCTCTCCGCAGAGGAACTCGAGGCTGCCAAGTCGTTCTATCGCTACCTTGACGTGGATGGCGACGGGATTCCGTATCGAACGTTGCCGGGCGTCCATCCCAAGGGTGCGTACTTCACCCGCGGGTCCGGCCACAACAAGTTCGGCGGGTACACTGAGGACGGTGAGGAGTACAACGAAGTCATGGAGCGGCTGGACCGCAAGATTCAGCGCGCGGCGCGCTTCGTGCCCCAGCCGGTAGTCAAGACTGCTCCGGGCGCCAAGATGGGCATCGTCACCGTCGGCGGCTGCCACGGCGCGTGCGTCGAAGCGCTGGACCTGCTTGCGAAGGACGGGATCGCGCTCGACTACATGCGCGTGCGCGGCTTTCCGTTCGGGGAGGATGTCGCGAAGTTCCTCGAATCCCACGACGTCAACTTCATCGTTGAACAGAACCGCGACGGGCAGCTGCGCAACCTGCTGTTGCTCGAGACCGGCGTGTCGGGGGCAAAAATGGAATCGGTGCGCTACAACGGTGGATTTCCGGTCAGCGCCCAGCACGTCATTACTGGTGTCAAGGCCAAGGTCGAGAAGGCGGCATGACTTACATAGCGAAACCCAGAATTCATCACCCGGCGCTGCAGAAGAACGAGATTGGCCTCGTTCGACGCGACTACGAGGGCGCCATCACCACGCTCTGCGCAGGCTGCGGCCACGACTCGATCACCGCTGCGATCATCCAGGCGTTCTGGGAGCTGTCCATTCCCCCGCACAAAGTGGGAAAGCTGTCCGGGATCGGGTGCTCGTCCAAGACGCCGACCTACTTCCTGCGCGAGGCGCACGGCTTCAACAGCGTGCACGGGCGGATGCCGGCGATTGTGACCGGAGCGAACGCGGCCAACGGTGACGTCATCTACATCGGTGTGTCCGGTGACGGGGATTCGCTGTCCATCGGCCTCGGGCAGCTGTCGCACGCGATCCGCCGCAACGTCAACGTGCTCTACGTGCTCGAGAACAACGGCGTGTACGGTCTGACCAAGGGCCAGTTTTCTGCGTCTGCCGACCCGGGCTCGACCAGCAAGAAGGGCGAGACCAACACGATGGAGGCGATCGACGGCGCACTTCTCGCGCTGACGCTCGGTGCCACGTTCGTCGCCAGGAGCTTCTCCGGCGATAAAGCGCAGCTCGTGCCGATCCTGAAGGCGGGTTTGCGGCACAAGGGCTTCGCGTTTGTGGACGTCATCTCGCCGTGTGTCACCTTCAACGACCATGAAGGGTCGACGAAGAGTTACGCCTACACGCGCGAAAAGAACGTCGAGGTCGTGCAGGCCGACTTCGTGCCGCCCACACCCGCCATCACAACCGACTACGAGCCGGGATCAGTGCGGAATGTCATGCTCCACGACGGCAGCTGGGTGCGCCTGCGCAAGCTGGCCGAGGACTACGACCACGCCGATCGCGATCGTGCCTACGCCTACATCCGCGAACGCGCCCGTGAGGGAGAGGTGCTGACAGGCCTCCTCTACTTGCAGCCCGATTCGAGTGACGTGCACGAGCAGAACAACCTCGTGTCGAAGCCGCTCACCCAGCTGCCCTACGAGGATCTCTGCCCGGGCAGTGCGGAGCTCAATAAACTGCAGGCGAGATTCAGATAGTTGCTGCTAGTTCGGATGCGTCACCCGGACGATAAAGGGCATCGGGTCGCCTGAGATGTGCAGCACCCGGATCTCGCACAACTGGTTCTTCTTCGCAGCTTCGAGGATGCGGAAGTTGAAGTAGAGCTCTCTGTTGAACTCGACCAGCTTCGGCTCGAAACCTTCCGTGCGGACCCAGGTCTGAGCGTTGCAGCGCAGCTCCAGCTCCAGCCGCGCGTCGCTCGAATGCCAGTAGAGATTGGCCTCGATGCCGCGCGCGTGATGGGCAGGGAAGGCATAGGCCCAGCAGGCATAGTTCCCGTGTGCACCGGGGCAGTCCTCGCCATGTCCGATGGTGTCCGATTTCTCGACCGTGATCGTCTCGAACGCCGGATCGAGACCGAACTGCACCGTCGTGCTGTCGCCAGGCAGGGTAATCGTCTTCACCTGGTCGTCGTAGCCACCACGACTGGCGCGGAGCGTGTGAGTGCCAGCGGCCAGGTTCGGAAACGTGAAGTTCCCTGAACCGTCGGTGCCGACGGTGATGCCGCCGGCGGAAATCGTGGCGCCGCTGAGTCGCTTGCTGGTGGTGGGTTCGCTCTCGGTCACTGACCCGGTCACCGTGAACACCGCTGGGGCTGGCGCGGGAGCCGGGGCCGGCGCCGGGGCTGGAGCTGGCGCCGGGGCTGGCGCGGGAGCGGGCGCCGGGCTGGCGGTGGGCGCCGCCTGGTTCTTCTCGCACGCCACAACCATCACCATCAACGCACAGCACAACAAGCCGACAGACAGACGTATCTTCATCAGGGTTCCTCGTACTCCAGTCAGACGACTGCGAAAAGTTTCAGTGTGATTGCGCGTAAAGGAGGACGTTGACGCCCAGGGCGTATCCGTCCACCGAGAACTTCAGAAAGTACTCCGGCTGTTCACCCTCGCGTTCCCACGAGTCGGCGACGTCGGTGTTGTGGGTCATGACCACCATCAAGCGCCCATGATCGTCGCGGATGCCTCGAAAGTGCGGCTCGCGCGTTTCCGCGCCGCGTTCAGACGTCTGTCCTCCGCTGGCCACCCAGAACGGATACCTGGGCACCTGGATCACTTTCGTCACGACGAACTGGCTGCTGAAGATCGGATCGCTGAGGGGCACGTCTTCAATCGGCATTCCTGGCAGCACCCTCGCGATGACCTGTGACCACTGCGCCCAGGCTGGATTTCCCCAGAAATCGTCCACCCAGAGGAAACCGCCCTTCAAGAGGTAATCCCTGAGCCTGGTTGTTTCGGTCTCGCTCAGCCCCATGGTGCCGACGTCGGATGCGACGGTATACGGACAGTTGAACAACGCGTCGTCGGTGAGACGCACCACCCAGTGGTTTGGTTGCCTGGTACCGTCGTGGCTGACACGCGTGCGCGTCAGCTCGCCGAGCCTGAGCAGCAGGTTGTTGTCGCCGCCCGGATAGTCGGTGGCCCAGCCAGCGCCGTCGGCCTCGCTGCGCACGCTCTGGTACATGATGCGGCACAGCGTGAAGTCACGGTCGGGGAAGTCCATCGGCGCCAGCCGGACGCCACCGAAGAGTCCGCGCCCGCCGCGACCAAACTGCGCCGAGGCATACGTGGCGGACGCCAGGAGGACTCCCGCAACCATGAGGGCGACAAACCGCCTTCGGCGCGTGACTCTGCAGGGTGATTCGAACATCAATTCAGGGGTTAGCGCGAGTATAGCCGTTTACTTTCTGAAGATCTGCCGGTAGCCGCCGGCGATGAGGGCCGACACGTCGGCCATGATGCGCGGCAAACGCAGTCCCCCCGGATAGACCAGATAGCGCGGCTCCCAGATCGGATCGAACTTGTCCTTCCAGGCACGAAGGCCCTGAAAGTGATACACGCTGTCGGCATGGTGGTAGAGGAACCCCCCAAGTCGGTTCCACAGCGACGCCACCGCTGAGTTCTCAAAGCCAGACAGGGGAGCCATGCCGAGCCCGAACCGCGTGTAGCCGTGAAGGTGTCCCCAGAGCATGACGTGCACGCACAGTGCTTCCATGGCGCTGCGTGGGGCGTCGCGGTGATAACGCATCAGATCCATCGACAGCTCCTCGCCCGTCGGCCCGGGCCAGATGGTTGCGAACGCCAGGATCCGGCCCGCACGCTCGATCACGGCGACCGGAGCGCGCGATACGTACTCCGGGTCGAAGAACCCGAGCGAGAAGCCCTTCTCGGCCGTTGCCCGCGCCGCCAGCCAGTCGTCTGACACTGCGCGCAGCTGGTCGAGGATGGCCGGTGCCTCGGCTGGGTGAATCATCCGGAAGACACCCCCGTCTTTCTCGAGACGTCGAACGACCTGGCGAAACCGTGCCGCGCGCCCGCCCTGAAGGCCGAGCCCGGTCAGGTCGACCTGGGCTTCCTCGCCCAGCTTCACGAAGGTCAGACCGAAGTCCGCGTACCGGTGCAGGTGCCGGCGTCCGACTTCATAGAAGACCGGCACTCCTCCGTAGTCGCTGGACCGTTCGAGGAAACGCCGAATGAGCTCAGGATACTGGCCTTCCGCGCCAACAGGGTCGCCGAGCGCCACCCATGTGCGTCCCTGCAGATCGCATCACACGCCTGGCCGAGCTCATAGAAACAAGCTCGGTACGCCGGCGAAGCGATATGTAGGCCGGGTCCGCGGAGCGGACCCGGCGTTTCAGAAGAGGCGACCCTACGACTCGACGGTGGCCTCGCCGAGCGTGACCGTCACCTCGTGAGCCTTTCCCTCGCGGGTCAGGCCGATCGTGGCCTTCGACCCCGGGGTGGATTCCCCGATTCGGTTTCTGAGCATGTTGGCGTCGGTGACCGATCGTCCGTTGAACGAGAGCACCACGTCACCGCTCTTGAGCCCGGCGCGCTCGGCGGCGCTGTTGGGTGCAACGTCCCTCACCACGGCACCGCTGACGTCCCTCAGCCTGAGGCTTGCCGCCAGTTCAGACGTGACCGGTTCAACCGTGATGCCCAGTCGTGCCCGGCGAACGCGTCCCTCCTGGCGGAGTTCGGCCATCACGTGCCCGGCCATGTTCGACGGGATCGCGAAGCCGATACCGATGTTGCCGCCTGAGGGCGACAGAATCTGCGAGTTGATGCCGACGAGCTCGCCGCTCATGCTGACCAGCGCGCCGCCCGAGTTGCCCTGATTGATCGGCGCGTCGGTCTGCAGGAAGTCTTCATAACTTCCGTCGCCAACGCCGGTTGCGCGACCCTTCGCGCTGACGATGCCCATCGTTACGGTCTGGCCGATGCCGAGCGGATTGCCGATCGCAAGAACGACGTCACCCACCTGCACGACGTCGGAGTTGCCCAGCGCGAGCATGGGCAGGTTGGTCGCTTCGACCTTCAGCAAAGCCAGATCGCTCGGTTCGTCGACGCCGATGACCTTTGCCGTCAACGTTCGACCATCGTTGAACTCGGCCTTGATCGTGTTCGCGCCGTTGACCACGTGATTGTTGGTGAGGATGTAGCCGTCGTGGCTGACGACGACGCCTGAGCCGAGGGCACGCTGGCGGAACGGCTGGGGCTGGCGTCGCGATCGGCCCTGCGCGTCGCCGAAGAAGCGGCGCAGCAGTTCGTCATCCTGGAACGCCGCTGGCGAGACTTCCGCCTGCCGTTCCGTACGGATCGTGACGACCGAGGGTGTGACGGCCTTGACGAGATCGGCGTACGACGTGCGCCCACCGGCGATGTCTCGAACGATTGGGGCGGGTGCAGACGTTGTTGCGGGCGTGGCCTGCGCCGGTCGTGCAGCCTGCGCGGACGCGACGCCATGCCACACGCCGCCCGCGAGCACGGCGACCGCCAGGGCCGCAATGCTGACGCGCGCTGAGCGCGCCCTCAGGATGGTGCGTGGGAGCTTCATGCTGGGTTCTCCTTCTTTCGAATTGAGTGTGCTTACTTGTGGGCTGTCTGGTTGGACGCCGGACGCACGGCAACGGCCGTGGCCACGTGCGTCCGGCCTTCGTCCTGATACCGAACCGAGACCGGTGCTCCGGCCACGATCGAGCCGTCCCGTCTGGTCGACGGGTTCAGCGTGAACGACACATCCTGCCTGCTGCCGTCGGTGCGGGTGATGACGAGCGTGGTGGCGTCGACCGACTTCACCGTTCCGGTGGTCGCATGCAGGGCCGGGGATTTGTCGGGGCCGGCCGCCCTGGCCGCGAGGGGCGTGATGGCAAGAAGCGTGGAGAGCGCGATGACGAGACGTGATGTGCGCATGGTTGATGTCCTCCTGCAGTGATTTGACGTAGCGGGCCTGAGGCGCTGATGAACACACGATTAATTCCGGTTCATCCGCCGGGCGTGCAGAATCGGGCCGGCCGCGCCGATAAGCGATCTGGCCCAAACCCGTGCGCGTTCCCGCCCTCCGACCGATCGTTCTCGTGCCCTGCGTGGTCCTCGCAGCTCTGCTGGCCGCCGGCGTGACCGATGCCGTCGCCCAGGCGGGCCGTGGAGGGACGCCGAGAGCCGGACGGGGCGGTTCTTCTGTGATCCAGGCCGGCGTGCTCGACCTCTCCAGCGTGCGGCGGCTGTTCCAGAGCGTGGCCAGGCGCCGTGAGTCCATGAGCGCCGGTGAGCTGGTGGGTGCCTGGACGGATGTTTCGATCCTGCTTGCTGCCGTGACCGGGACTGCGTCAGGCCAGGCGCCGACCTTTGAAGAGGTTGTGGACGCGTCGCTGAAAGGCAAGGCGCTGAACGTGCCCGCGACTCGCGGAGTAGCGAGCCGCGACGCGGCGGCCGAACGGCTGCTCGCGCTGGGGTACTCGGCCCGCGAGGTGGCCGATGTGCTGACGCAGCGCATCAGCCAGCGGGCGCTCGATCGGGCGAGGCAGATGATCGCCGTCGGCGTGGACCGCCAGGCGGCGGCTGATTACCTGGACCGCGAATACACGCAGGTGCGGGCGATGTTCACAACGCCCAGGCCGACTCCCGGAGAGGTGTTGCGCGGTGTGCCCGGCGCTTTTGACGCATTCATCGAACGCTACGCCGCCCTGCACCAGGTCGAGTCGGCGATTGTCCGGGCGATCATTGCCACCGAGTCGGACTTCAATCCGCTGGCGAGATCGAAAGCGGGGGCTATCGGTCTGATGCAGCTGATGCCGGGCACGGCACGCGAACTCGGCGTCAACCCGCTGATTCCGGAGCAAAACATCGAGGGCGGCGTTCGCTACTTCGCGCAGCTGCTGAAGACGTTCGGCAAGGTCGAGCTGGCGCTGGTCGCCTATAACGCCGGACCCGGGTTTGCGGAGCGCTATGCCAGAGGCCAGACGGGCCTGTACGGCGAGACCAGGGAGTATGTCGCCCGCGTGCTCACGAGGCTGAAAAACCCGCCCCGTGGCCCGGTGCGCGGCGACTCGAAACCCGGTAGACTTGTCGGGCACTCATGAGTGCCACTTCGATTCCGGCCAACGGTGTGCTGTCTCGCCGAGACAATACGGGCCTCCGCGGCGCCCATGCCGCGCCGCTTCTCGACAAGATAACCGTCCTCCTGCTGCTGGGTTTTGTCGCAGCCGTGCAGGTGTCGATCGTGGTTGCGCAGGCGCTGCTTGCGGCGACTGTCCTGTGCTGGGTCGTGCAGCTCGCGCGCGACAGGGAATGGCCGGCGGTGCCAGCGCTCTTCTGGCCGCTCGTGGCCTACGCCGCCGCGTCGATCCTGTCGGTCGCGTTTTCGGCCGACTTCGTCACCAGCTTCCAGCCGATCAAGAAGCTGCTGCTCTTTGTCGCCGTACCGCTGGTCTACAACCTCGCGCGCGGACGCAGGGCGTCGACGGTCGTGGACGTCATCCTGTCAGTCGGTGCCGTCACCGCTGCGCTCGGTATCGTCCAGTACGGCATTCTCGAGTACGACTTCCTCGGCCAGCGTCCGCACGGTTCGCTTGGTCACTACATGACCTATTCGGGACTGTTGATGCTGGTCGTGTGCGCGGCGGTCGCGCGGCTGGTATTCGGTCACAGGAACCGGACGTGGCCGGCGCTCATCATGCCGGCCCTGATCGTCGCGCTGGCGGTGACCTTCACCCGAAGCGCCTGGGTGGGCGCGTGCATCGGCGTCAGCCTGCTGTTCGTGCTGCGGGACTTCCGCCTCGTCGGCGCCATTCCCATTGTCGTGGCGCTGTTTTTTGCCGCGGCGCCCAACGGGATTGCTCAGCGGATGGCGTCTACCTTCGATCTGAAGGATCCGACCAATCGCGATCGCGTGGCGATGGTCAAGATGGGGGTGGCCATCGTGAAGGATCATCCGCTCACCGGCGTCGGGCCCAACATGATCGAACGCGTCTACCCGCAGTATCGGCAGCCCGATGCCGTGAAGGCGGTGAATGTGCACCTGCACAATGTGCCGGTGCAGATCGCGGCTGAGCGCGGGCTCCTCGCGCTGGCGGCATGGGTGTGGCTGGTCGTGTCGCTGATGACGTCGCTGGTGCGTGTGTTCCGCACGCATCCCGATCGGACGCTGGCTGCGACGGGACTCGCTGCGGTGGCCGCCATGCTTGCGGCCGGCCTCTTCGAGCACAATTTCGGGGATTCCGAGTTCCTGATGCTGTTTCTGGTCCTCGTCACCGTTCCGTTCGCCGCATTGCGGCAGGAAAGCACGGTCCGTACGTAGGGCGGGTCCGCGGACCCCCGCCGGCTATCCCAATCGCCGTTCGACAATCACGAACTCCTGCACCGGCTTCCCGCCGATCAGGTGTTCCTGAATGATGCGCTCGAGCACCGGCGCGTCGCACTCGCCGTACCACGTCCCTTCTGGATACACGACCGCGATCGGGCCACCCTCACAGATGCGCAGGCAGTTGGCCTTGGTGCGAAGGATCCCGCCCTGCTCGGAGAGCTTCAGCTCCTTCAGCCGTCGCTTCAGATACTCCCAGGCTTCCATGCTGCGCGCCTTGTCGCAGCACTTGGGCGTCGTCTGGTCGCAGCAGAGCAGGATGTGACGCGTGGCGACGTCGACACCGATGGACGAGGCAATCTTCTGTTGTGCGTCACTCATACAAAGAGTGTGACCTCCACGCGTGTGCCCGCGTCGACTGATTCGACGTCGAGCGGGATCTCGATGTAGCCATCGGCCTGCGACATGCTCGTGATGTCGCCGGAGCCCTTGAAGGCCGGCACCGCCAAGCCATCGACAATGCGAACCGTGAGGAACTGGTGGCGACCTGTGGCTGATACGACACGGCTTGCCAGCGGAAGCGTGACCGTGCGCTCGCGGCGGGGTGGCAGGCGCGCGAGCTTGCGCAGCGCCGGCGCGACGAAGATATACGCGTTCGAGAGGCACGAGGTCGGGTAGCCGGGAAGACCGAAGAACGTCGTCGTGCCGAGTCGGCCAAACGCCGTGGGCTTGCCGGGTTTCACGGCCAGGCCGTGAAAGAGCATCGTGCCGCGTTTCTGCAGGACGTCGAGGATCAGGTCGCGCTCGCCGACCGAACTGCCTCCTGAAAACAGAATCAGGTCATCGGCCTGGCACTCGTCCACCGCGCGCTCGAGGTCTTCGATTGTGTCGCGAGCGGTGCGTCGTGCGATTGGCACGCCGCCGTTGTCGGTGACCAGTGCAGACAGGCTGAAGCGGTTGATGTCATAGATCTGGCCGGGCCCGAGCGGCTGGCCGGGCTCGATGATCTCGTTGCCGGTCGAGAGAATCGTCACGCGCGGCGCGTCGTAGACGGTGACCTCGGCGACGCCGAGTGCGGCGGCGGCGCCGATCCGGCTCGGGTTCAGAAGATCGCCGTCGAGGAGCACCGTCTGTCCGGAGCGGATGTCGGCGCCCTGGCGGCCGACGTTCTGGCTCGCAGTGACCGCCGAGAAGATCTGCACCGCCTGTCCGGCCCTGAACGTCTCTTCGACCATCACTACCGCATCGGCGCCGACCGGCATCGGTGCGCCGGTGGCGATCTCGACGCACTGACCTGGGCCGATGGCGAAGGCAGGCGCGTCGCCGGTGAAGATCTGTCCGATGCAGTCGAGCGTTCGCGCTGAGGCACGCGTCGCTCCCACGGTGTCTCCGGCCTGCACGGCGTAGCCATCCATGCCGGCGCGCGAGAAGGGCGGGACGTCGGCCTGCGCGATGATGGGACTCGCGAGCACGCGACCGAGCGCGGAATCGAGCGGTACCCGCACCGTTCGTGTGATGGGCTGAATCGCCGCGTCGATGATGACGCGCGCGTCCTCCAGCGGTATCGTGCGGCCGAACGGCCGCATTCTTGTTCCAGTCATCCTGCCTACTGCCTACTGCCTACTGCCTACTGCCTACTGCCTACTGCCCACCGTCTACTGCCCACTGTCCGTGTCACTTGCTTACCTGCTGCACGACGTGGCCGATCTCGGGGAGGATGAGCTTGTCCATCGCCAGGCGCACGGCCTTCTCAGAACCCGGCAGCAGAAAGATGGCGGTGCCACCTGCCGCTCCTGCGGTGGCGCGGCTCAGCATGGCTGCGGGTCCGATGTCCTGGTAGCTGAGCATGCGAAAGAGTTCGCCGAAGCCGTCGAGGCGCTTCTCGAGCAGCCCGTTCACTGCTTCGTAGCTCCCATCTCGCGACGTGAGGCCGGTGCCGCCGGTGATGATCACCACCTGCGTGTTGGGCAGGAGGATCTCGCGACGCACCGCGTCTGCGACCATCGACGGTTCGTCCGGCACGATAGTCGCCCCGGCGACGTGGTGTCCGGCGTCCTCGAGCATCTGGCGAATGGCGCGACCGCTTGTGTCGGTATCCGGCGTCCGCGTATCGCTCACCGTCAGCACGTAACACATGACCGACGGAGGGGCGACCGCCTTGTGCTGTGACTGGCTCACAAGAGCGATTATGACAGTCGGCCGTAGGCAGTGGGCAGTAAGCGGTAGACAGAAAGTAGGCCGGGTCCGCAGGTCCCGGCATCGTTCACGGTGCTGGCTTGATCGTCACCGCACCGACGCGGGTCCGTTCAGCCACGCCCAGCGCCTCGGCAAGCGCCGTGTGCCTGAACTCGAAGATGCGGATGACGTCGGGCTGGACCAGGAACCGGTTGACGATGCGTCCAATTGCGGCGGGTCCTGGCAGGCTGTAGCGCACGTCGTCTTTGATGAGCGTGCCCCCATCCTGCTCCTCGAAGGTGTGCGTGTGAATCCACTGCCTGTAGGGTCCGCGGAGCTGGGTGTCGACGAAGCTCGAGGGCGGGTCCCAGGCCGTGATTTCCGTGCGCCACTTCATGGGGATCCCGCGCAGTCCGATGCGGTAGTCGATCAAGGTTCCCGGACGCATGGTGATGGGGGGTGGCGTCAGGACCCGGAAGCTGAGGATCGGAGGAGTAATCCGTTCCAGGTTGCTGGCGTCGGCGAAGAAGGGGAACACCGTTTCACGGCGAAGCGGCACCCAGACCCAGGTCGAAAGCGAGTAGTTGGCGGGCATGGGGAGGTGGGAAGTGACGTGTTATAGTAGCGGTTTGTGCGCCCTGCGTTCCTCGCCAGAGGGGGTGCACGAACAACACTACCCCTCGCGCCCTTAGCTCAGCTGGATAGAGCGTCTGGCTACGAACCAGGAGGTCGCACGTTCGAATCGTGCAGGGCGCACCACCTTTTTCGGCGCCGACGCTGGCTTGAATCCGTTCCAGCAGGCGCGCCTCACGAATAACCGTCAGGCCCCGGGTCTGATCGAATGGGCGTCAGTCGCCAGCGAGATAGGCGGTCAGCCGCCAGCGTCGGTCGCTGACTCCGAAGAGCGCGCGATGATCGATCGGGCTTCGGAGGTACTGCTCCGCCACATACCCAGTTCTACCCTTGGCGGTGCGTACACGCCGCCATCCTGCAACGTCTGGTCGTGAGTCGTTTACCGTCTGAACGATGGCATAGTCGAGCGCACCAATGACGCTCGCACCACGTCCGGGCGCCTCCCGCAGGCGTACCGACGTGCCGGTCACCGCAAGGCACTCAAAGGCATCGAGGTCCTCGGGCCAACTCGCGTACACGTAGGGCGCGGCGAATACCCCCGGCTCGATGAAGTTCCCGCCAGACGCGAGGATGCGACCGAACTCCGCCCAGAACTCACCTGCAGCCGCGCCCAGATGCGCACGGCGGAAATCGTCGACGCCACCGCCGCCGCCAAAGTCCACCCGCACCGCCGGATCGAGGGCACTCACGAGTCCGGCTTCGTCGCGCGCGGCGACAACGGCTTGCAGGCGCCGCCGGAACTCAAGGAAGTCCAACCGGGTAGTGGCGCCGTCTGTCGGCCTGAGCGTTGGAGCCTGACCATCACGCACGCACGGCGTGGCGGGTGTCACTGCCTGGGCCTGCGGCACAGCAACGAGCCCGCTGGCAGTGAGCCACATGAGACTGGCGATCGCGATCAGCTGTCTCATCCTGCGAGCGGATCGTGTTCCTACCATCGCCGCCTCTCGTGCGAGGCGGAGTGCGCGTCTTCGCCCTCGCCCACCTTGCGCGTCGATTCTACCGGTTCGTGGGTTGAATCATGACCCGTGCACGCGATGCCCAACGTGCGCACGAGCTGTGCTTTGGCATAACGGTTGCTCTCTGGCGCTCCGCACTCACTTCGTCGTCCACACACTCAATCTGACCACTCGCATCACTTCGGAGGTTCTGGTGGAACTCCGCACGGACCAGGGGTTGGCCATTCGGCTCGATACACCCGTCCTCATCAGCGGCGGCCCTGCACGTGCGCGGCGACTCGCCCTGGCGATTCATCAGAAGAGCGCCCGCCATCGCGGCCCGTTTATCGCCGTCTCCTGCGACGCTGGAGGCGACTACTGGTGCGGGAGCCCGGAAGGCGACCTGCTGGCGGCCGGCCGACTGGCGTCTGGCGGCACCCTGTTCATCGGCAACATCGATCACGCCACTCCGTCGTTTCAGCGGGAGTTGATGCTGGTGCTCGACCTGATGGCGGAATGTCAGGCCCAGGGCAACCGGGGTGTCGGAGGGGCGCGGGTGATGGTTGGCGCGGGCGATCTGCCTGCCAGGGCTGCATCCGGTGAGTTCAACGAAGCGCTGTTCTACCGTCTCAACGTCATTCATCTGAGGCTGTCTTGGTCTGAGAAGACGAGCACACCCGATATTTTTCCCAGGTCCGCCGGGTCGGATGGGGAATTCGAGTCGGAGGGAATTGTCGAGCAGCGAGTAGCGGCGGCGCACGCCAATAGTTCGGTTGACGATCTGTCGGCGTTCCTGCCCGAGGTCGTGATCGCCGCGACGACGCTCCCGTGGCGCAAGCACCTGACACGTTCCCTTCCTTTCGCCTTTGGAATCGTCACGGCCTGTTCACTGGCGGTGATGGCAAGTACTGCCGGACAGCTGTCATCCCGCCACGTGGCTTCTGCCGTCGCTCCGGAAATCGTGATTCCCCAGGAACTCCCGGGCTCACCCACGATGGAGTCGGTCGAGCGCGTACCGGCGGGTGGGCTGTACCGAAGCTCATTGCGGGTGGAGTCGCAGCCCGCGGGTGCGCGCGTCTATCTGAACAATGAGGACGTGGGGCTGACACCACTTCGCCTCGACAACCTCGTCGTCGGATCACGAGCCGTCCGGATCGAATTTCCCGGATACAAGACGTGGTCAACCGCCGTCATGCTCACCGCCGCACGGCCCGCGTGGGTGCTCGGTGAGCTTCTGCCCCTGCCCGGACAACCCAGCGACGAAGGCGGCGCGACCGACCTGGTCGGCCGCTCTGCAGACTAGGCTGTCACGTCCGCGACGCTACCCCTGACTGCAAAACCAGGCCATCAGGGGTCAGACCAGGGTCAGACCGGGGTCAGACCGGGGTCAGACCCCTCGGTTCCCAGCCTCCCCCCGCGCTCGGACGGGTCGCCAAGCACGCGGCCGTTTCTCACAGCCCCCTGGGCCTGGAAGCGTGCATGAATTGCGTACGTCTCGCGTCGGCCGACACCGTTACTCGTGAATCGCGCGACTCTGCGTCGGTGTGAAACGTGAAGCGACCCGCGTCATGCCTCGCCAGCTCAGGATCCAGACCCCGGGTTTGACTCGTCACGTGATGTCCCGCGGCAACGGACGGATGCCGATCTTCCTCGACGACTGTGACTATCGGCAGTTCACCTACCTGTTGGGAGACTCCCTCAGCCGCTGGGGCATTCGCTGCTGGAACTACTGCGTGATGCCCAACCACTACCATGCGACCATCGAGCCCGCTCTGCCGAACATCTCACAGGCGATCCGACAGCTGAATGGCGCTTACGGGCAGTGGTGGAACCGTAGGCACGGTCGTGTCGGTCATGTATTTCAAGGGCGTTTCAAAGACCAGGTCGTTGATCGGGACGGCTATCTCCTCGCGCTCTCCCGATACGTAGTCATGAATCCGGTGCGAGCCGGTCTGGCGAAACGGCCGGAGGATTGGCCGTGGAGCAGTTACCGCGCAACTGTTGGCCACACTCTTGTCCCCGCGTTCCTTGATGCCTCTGCCACGCTCCGACTGTTCGGCGATGGCCCAGAGACCAGCCTCAGGGCGGACTACGCGAGCCACGTCACCGCCGGGTCGGACGATGCAGCGCTGACGGACCGCTTTCGCTCCGCTGAACGCGTGCTGGGCTCCAGAGACTTCAAGGACGAGGTCTTGGCGCTGGCGCGCGGCCGCAAGGACGTCACAGCGCGGTGAGCGCCAACCCGCCAGGAAGCGTTGAAGACGTGCGCTTCAAATCAGCAGGCGGCTGCGGCTGCCGGGGTCTGACCCCGGTCTGACCCCGGTCTGACCCTGGTCTGACCCTGGTCTGACCCTGGTCTGACCCTGGTCTGACCCTGGTCTGACCCTGGTCTGACCCTGGTCTGACCCCCTCAGAAGACGACGATGGTGTAGGGTTCGGCGTCGCTCACGAATGTGTTCGGCGCCGACATCGCCCGCGCTTCGGCATCAGCCCGCTGCGCCGCGGGCCAGCGTCCGCCAGATGGCAGCGCGTAGGTCGCAGTGTCCAGCACCGGAACGAAGAAGCGCTCGAGGATCAGGTTCTCCTGACGCGCGCGCGCGAAGTCGTTGGCGGCCCACAGTCCGTTGCGTCGTCGGACGTGCCACAGGCCCTCGTCCATGTACTGGTCTTCGCGTGAATACCTTCTGAACACACGGGGAGGATCGGTGCGCCAGCGCACGTCTCGATCGCGTGCGAGCGCGAGCAGTTCATCCGCGGCGTAGTGCGACCGAAATTCACCGACGCCCTCAGCTCGTACGACATGCCCCACATGCACCATCGCGAAGAACGCCGCGAACACAGCCATCGCACCAGCCGCGGCCAGCCCGACCCGCGCACGCGAGCGATCGTTCAGCCGTCGTGACCAACTCTCGGGCGGGTTCACCGCGACACCGAAGAGCAAGCCGCAGGCGACCGCGATCCCGTTGAGAGCGACGTCGCGAGCTTCTCCAACGCGCACGGGAACAAACCACTGCAGCCACTCATCAAGGGTGCCGACGACGAGCGACGCGAGCAGGGGGAGGATGAAGGTCGACGGATCGCCCGCCGGCCGCCAGACACGGTAGAACAGCAGACCGACGATGCCGTACTCGATGAAGTGCACCCGCTCGACCGCGTTGATCGCGTCCTGTTCGACCGCCGTGGCGAGTGAGTAGCCGACGCCGATCGTGAGGGCCAGGAGGATGGCGCCGGCCCTGACCATCCGTTGATCCCGAATGCGCACAACCGCCACGACAACCGCCGCCACGACGCCCACACCGACCACGCCGCCAAGGATGAGAAGGTACTGCGCTGGGAACGCAGCCTGCAGAGCAGCGCGGATCTGGCCCATGATCGGCCCGGCGACAACGATCGCCGCCGAAACGGTCACCGCGAGCGCCATCGATCGACGGCTGGCCTGCATGTCCGACAGGATATACTTGCCCTCCGCTTTCGCTCCATTCTCGAGCATCACGGAGAACTTCACGATGAACCTTCAGACGACTACGGGGCTCTCGAAAGCAACCCGTCTTGCGCTGATCCTGACGGCAGCGCTCACGATGTCTGTGACTTCGGCGTTTGCGCAGGCTGCGCCCGTCGCACCAGCACCCGCCGCACCCACTGGACCGGCGCCCAAGCCGACCGGACCTGGCTCGACTGGCGTCGGCATCCTGCACCTCAACGTCGCCAACCTCGATCAGTCGCTCGCGTTCTATCGCGACGTCGTCGGCATGGAACTGACGGCGCCGCCCAACGGCCCGCGTGCGGGCACGGGGCTGGTGAACGAGCCCGGCGCGATGCTGCGCACGGCTGTCGTCAAGGTGCCCGGCGGGACGTTCTCGATGGAACTCATCGAGTGGCTCGGTACGCCGCTCCGTCCGGTACAGCCGCGCATCTATGACGGGGGCAACGTCATGCTCGCCATGGCTGTGCGCGATCTCGACGGCAAGCTGGCGGCGGCGAAGCGTCTCGGCCTGAAGATCCTCACCAAAGACGATGTGCCGTTCACCAACGAAGGGCGCAACGGCGCCAGGAATCGGGCCGTGATGGTCCGCGATGCCGATGGCTTCGTCGTCGAGTTCACCGACAGCAGCGTGCCGACGCCGAATGCCTTGCCTGGTCCGATCAACAACGTCACCGTCTTCATCTCAGTGAAGGACCTGGCGCAGACGGTGGAGTTCTACAACAAGGTGTTCGGCTTCACGATGACGGCGCCCAGTCCGGCCAACCCGGCCAACGAGCGGATGAAGGCATTGTTCTTCAATCAGGCGCCGATTGCCTCCCAGCGTGCCGCCCGTGGCACCTTCCCGGGCAGCGAGTTCCAGGTCAACTTCCAGGAGTTCAGCGGTCCGACGGACCGGAAGTCCGCGACGCACCGCGCTCAGGATCCAGGCGGGCCGATCCTGCTCGTCACCGTCCAGGGTTTCCCTGAAGTGATCGCGGCGATCAAGGCCAACGGCGGAATTGTCGGCGAGGGCGCCACGTCGGCCAGACTTGCAGCCGATGCTCGCTCGACGTGGGCGCGCGATCCCAATGGCGTACTGCTCCGCGTCTCGCTGCCTCCAGCGACCAATAGTAGGCAGTAGGCAGTAGGCAGTAGGCAGTAGGCAGTAGGCAGTAGGCAGTAGGCAGTAGGCAGTAGGCGGTAAGCGGTAGGCGGTAGGCGGTAGGGCGGGCAGTGAGCATCCGACAGAACGTCCTCACGCTCCTGCTCGCCGGTCTCATCGGCGTGTCGGTCGGTGCGCAGCGGCCTGCGGGTCAGGCCTGGCTGATTCGCTCATTCGATAATCCCGCCGACAGCAGGGAAGTCCGCTCCGACATCCTCGACACGCCGGTTCTTCCGGGTTCGATTGCCAAGGTCATCACGCTCGTCGCCGCGCTCGAGAGTCATGTCATCGAGCCTGACTCGACGCGCATCTGCAGGCGGACGGTCACGGTGGACGGGCACCGATATGTCTGTTCTCACCCGGATCTGAAACGTCCGCTCACCCCGGCCGAGGCGCTCGCGCACTCGTGCAACGACTTCTTCGTGTCGCTGGCCCAGCGCCTGCCCAGCACAGCGATCAACGACGTTCGGGCGCGGGTGGGCCTTTCGGCCATTCCCCCGGCGGCTGATTTTGCTGGCGCGCTCGTCGGCCTCGACGGTCCGAAGACGACACCTCGCGCGTTGCTGAGCAGCGTGGCGCGTCTGGTCGGCGCCGATCGTGCGCGGCCGTTTACGATGCGCGAGGGGACCAGACGCGTGCTGCTCGATGGCCTTCGCGGCGCGGCCACCTACGGCTCGGCCTCGGACCTTGGCGCAGGTGGAATCCAGGCGCTCGCCAAGACCGGCACCGCCTCGATGCCTGGCGGCGGCCAACTGGGCGTGCTCGTGGCTTTTACCCCCGCTGCCAACCCGCGGCGGGGTGCGATCGTCCTGGCACCAGGCGCTGCTGGACGCGACGCCGCATCGATTGCCGCGGATCTGTTGAAGGCTGAAGGGCAGACGATCCGCCTCGGGTCGCCGGGCTCTGAAAGCCGCGCGAGTGTTCGAGCCGTGGCACTCGAGGACTACGTTGCCCGTGTGGTTGCAGGCGAGGGGCCTCCAGATGCACCCGCTGCGGCGCAGGAGGCGCTGGCCGTCGCCGTGAGAACCTTTGCGCTGGCCAATCGCGGCCGTCATCAGTCCGAAGGCTTCGACCTCTGCGACACGACGCACTGTCAGGTGCCTCGCTCCGCGACGCCAGCGTCCACTCGGGCGGCCGCCGCGACCGCCGGTCGCGTGCTGCTGCACGACGGCAAGCCTGCGCCGATTTTCTACTCAGCCTCGTGCGGCGGGTACTCGGCGCGCCCTTCAGATGTCTGGCCAGGCGCGACTGATCACCCGTTCCTGCCAGCCCAGCGCGATGGTGCCTGCGGTGTTGAACCCGAGTGGACGAGCCGCGTCGGGGCGTCGGACATCGAGCGCGCCCTTCGAGCCGCTGGCCTGTCGGGCACCACGTTGCGCGGACTGCGTGTGGCGAAGCGCAGCGCGTCTGGTCGCGTGATGACGATGCAGGTGGACGGCTTTGCCCCGGCAGAGATTTCCGGCGAAGACTTCAGGCTCGCTCTCGGTCGCACGGGTGGATGGCAGTTGCTCAAGAGCACGGCATTCGAGCTGCGCCGCGACGCCAGAGGCTACGCGTTTACCGGCCGTGGCTTCGGCCACGGTGTGGGATTGTGCCTGTCTGGAGCCGTCTGTCGCGCAGCGGCCGGCGCCAGCGCCGCCAATATCCTCAGCTTCTACTATCCGGGACTTCGGCTCGGCGAGTATCGCGACGACGCGGCGCCGTCCGGCGGCACCTCTGACGTGCTGTTGTCGCTGCCGGGTCCTGAGGAAGGAGAGCGCGCACTCGTGACCGAGCTCGTGCGTCGCGCGCGCGACGAGATCGCCGCCAGGGCGCATGTGCCAGCGCCGACGGCAATTCGAGTCACGGTGCATCCCGACGTCAGAAGTTTCGGCCGGGCCAGTCGACAGCCCTGGTTCGTGGCGGGGGCAACACGTGGCATCAACATCGACCTGCTCCCGGTGACTGTACTGCGTCAGCGGGGAGTGCTCGAGCGAACGCTCCGCCACGAGGTCGCACACGTCGTAGTCGACTCGCAGCTGGCGGGAAGGGCGCTCTGGGTACGCGAGGGCGCGGCGAGCTACTTCGCCGAGCCCCTGCGCGACGTGGGGAAGGCGGTGGGGAAGGCTGCGGGAACGTGTCCGTCAGACAGGGAACTCACGAACCCGCCCTCGGGCGATGCACTGCGCGACGCCTACCTTCGCGCCGCCGCGTGCTTTCGTCTTCAGGTGACGTCAGGTCGGCGCTGGGCAGAGGTGCGCTGACCTGATGGGGCCACGGCCGTCAGCGCGACGCAGGCCGAGCCGCCGTGACGAGCAGTACTGCGGCACCGAGGATGGAGGCCAGCGCGATGAGCGCCAGGCGGGCGCCGGCAACTGCCGGCTCGACTGAAACCGGCAGCCCAGTCTCTGGGCGCCAGTAGGCGAATCTCCACGGAAGCTCGATCAGGACGAGGAAGGCCAACGTACCCGCCGCAATCGACCGCCATCCCCACGCCCTGTGGAGCCAGCGTGACGAGAACAGGTGGCCTGCGCCGCCTTCCAGCACCGCCGCTACCGCTGAGAGCATGGCCAGCGGGATGACGACCCAGCGCAGCCAGGCGCTCAGCCAGCGCTCGATGTCGAAGAGGCGGGTAACGTCCGACCAGTTTAACGTGGCGATGAACCACGCACTGATCTCCCCGGAGTGGCCACCCACCCACGCGTCGGCACGAAGCACCACCCATCCGAGCGCCGCACCGCAGAGAGCTGCCAGCAGAAACCAGTGCGCGCGCCTCGCACCTTGCACCAAGCTCGATCGTCTGGGCTGGCCGAGCACGCGCAGGATCGCCGCGGAACCGATGACCGCGGCCACCCCCGCCAACGCCACGATCAGCAGCGTTGACAGCGCCAGCATCGGTGCGCTCGACTCCGGGGCGTTCAGGAACCCCCAGTAGAGTCCACCGCCGGCCAGCGCCGCACCGGCCAGCCACCCAGTCACTTCCAGCACGC
Organism: Vicinamibacterales bacterium; assembly: GCA_040081265.1. GTDB lineage: Bacteria > Acidobacteriota > Vicinamibacteria > Vicinamibacterales > UBA2999 > JBEBGV01. The sequence goes on along the minus strand of JBEBGV010000013.1, from coordinate 13,883 downwards.
GTCCGATCATCGCGCCGCCTCCGCCGGCAGGGCGATCGACAACGCCGCGGGCTCTGTGGAGGCGTTCACGCCAGGCACATACATCGGCGAAATCTGGGCAGGGATCGCCTTGAACTCGCCAGACGAGGTCGCCTTCACGAGATACACGAACTCGTAGCGTCCCTGCTCGAACGACTCGAGGAAGAACGTCGTCTTCGAGTCTCGATACTCCACGCGCGGCCCATACCACCACCAGTCGCGACTGCCGTTCTCGAGCGGATACGCCGTCGTGTCTTGAATCGCTTCGACACCCGCGGGCAGGGGATCCTCGAGCGCGAGGTAGCGCCAGTCGGTGGAACCGGCCACCGTCAGCCGGACGGCCAGCACGTCACCGGGGCGAATCTGCCCAGCCAGCGGTTGCTCGCGGTAGAGGAACGTCCCGTTGGGCTGCCTGACGGCTGTGAGCCGCGCGTAGGCTCGTGAAATCGCCAACTGACGACTGCCGCTGCGTCCCTCGGCTGCCTGCGGATCGAAGTACACACTGGTTGCGGACCAGTACAACGTTCCCCCGCCGCGCTTGACGATGCGTACGTCGTTGGCGCCTTCACGTGCGGCCACTGTGAGCACCTGCGGATCAGGGCTGAGGAGTCCGCCCTGAGGGGTCTGACCCTGGTCTGACCCCGGTCTGACCCCGGTCTGACCCTGGTCTGACCCCAGTCTGACTCCGGTCTGACCCCACGAGCCGGCCAGCGCGCCGTTGACGAAGATGTCGGCGGTGAACGGCTCAGGGGTCTCGTTGCGGGCTGTCAACAGGTCGAGCAGTCCGTAGAGCGCCATTGCCGTCTGCTTGGTCGAACCCCAGTCGCCGCCGCTGCGATTCAGCATCAGCCAGCGGACGGCGCGATCAAGCACCGGGTTGCGTGGGTCGCGCCGAGCGAGCGCCCGCACAGCCGTCGCAGTGGCCTCGACGCCGGTGTCGCCAAAGTCTCCCAGCAACGGGTCAGAGTCCGATTTCCAGAAGCTCAGCTCACCCTGCGTCGTCGCCTCGCCCAGCAGCCGGGTCGCCAGTTCGCTTCCACGCGCATCTTTGGCGTCGTCCAGAGCAAGCAGGAGCAGCGCGCGTCCATATGACGACATCCGGTCGCGAGCGCCCCAGAGATCATTCAGCGCGTCGGCGTGACGGTAGGTCTCGATCTGCACCCCCGTGCGTCCGAGCACGAACACCACGTAGGCTTTCAGGTCAGGAACGGCACGCGGATACCGGGCGTAGAGCGAGGCCAGCTCGCGCGCACCGCGCTCGAGCCGATAGGCGTCGAACCGCACGCCTTCGCGCCGCGCCTCGGTCAATCCGTAGACGGCATAGGCGGTCATGAACGGCTGGCTGGCTTCAGATCGCCACCATCCCCACCCGCCATCGTCATTCTGGAAGTCGAGGAGTCGCTTCAGCCCGTCGTTCACCTGACGGTCCAGCACCGACATCCGTTCGGCTGGGACGATCTTGAGCTGCCCCAGCGCGCGGGTGACAACGAGGTTGGGGAGGAAGCTCGACAGCGTCTGCTCGGTGCAGCCGTAGGGATAGGAGGTGAGGAAGTCGAGCGCACCGAGCATCGATCCGGCCAGCGACGGCGCCAGCGACACGCGAACGCTGCGCGCGGCCGGGTTGGCGGTTGCCGGAATGGTGACCTGCGTGGTGGCCTCACCGGCGCCGACGAGCGAGCCGCTGTTGCCCGCCTCGCGTCTGAGGCCGAGCGGCAGCACCGGAATCGGCAACTCGACCGCATCGGTGTCGCTGCTCGTTCGCGCCGAGGCTGTGATCGACGCGGTTCCGACGGTACCGGCGGAGAACCGCCAGTTGTCGCGACGCTCGCCGCCCGAGGCGACGGCCGTCGTCACGGGCGCGGTGGGCGTGCCGGGCACCGCCTGCAGGTTCTTCGTGTCCACCGACACGGTCGCGTCCTTCTGGTCGGGCAGGTAGTTGTGGACGATCGTCGGCAGCACCACCTCGTCGCCCTGGGTGAGGAACCGAGGCGTGATCACGCGAACGATCAAGTCCTTCGTGGTGGTCGTGCGAGCGACGGTCGTGCCCGCCATAGTGTCCACGGTGATCGCGCGCGCTGTGAGCCGCCACGTGGTCAGCGTGTCCGGATACTTGATCGACACCTTTGCCGTGCCGTCGCTGCCGGTGACGAGGTTGCCGATCCAGTAGATGGCATCCGGAAAATCCTTCCGGACCTGCGCTTGCGGTTCCTTGTCGCCCTTGAAGTCGGCGAGCGAGAAAGGCCGACGCGACCGTCCCGCCAGTTGCAGCCGGCTCGATCCAGCGTAGCCAACGAAGTAGTACTCGCGCGAGAACGTCGTCGAGACGCGGCTGTACTCGCGGCGATAGAAGAATCGCACCGGATCAGGCGTCGTGTCCGCCGCGAGCGCGTAGACCGCCTCATCGATCACCCCCAGGCTGAGCTGCGCGCGAACCGGTTCGCCGAGCGCGTTGGTGACCTTGACGGTGAAGATGCCTGGCTCCTGCGGCTTGGCCACGGCTTTGTCGGCCGTCAGCGAAATCTGCAGCGTGCGTTGCTGGGCCGGGACCGTCAGCTTGCGCTCGGCCCGATAGAGGCGTCCATCGCGCATGTATGCCAGGTTCACGAACACGTCGCCCACGTCGCCAGGCTCGATGGGTACCTCGAGCGGCGTGTCGGCGCTCACCCGCACGACGCGGTGCCAGGTGATCTGCTGACCTTCCTTGCTGACGAGCACGGGGCCGGTCACCTGTTCCCCGCGCAGCGACAGCCGAGCCATGTCGCCTGGCGCGTAGGTCTTCTTGTCCGAGAGCAGCTCGAGATAACGGTCGCCGTCGGTCTCGGCGATGCTCTGCCGTCCTGGCACCCAGAGGCCGGCCTGGCTCGTAATCGTTCGCCCGCTTACGGTTGTCGTCGCCCTGATTCGGTAGTCGCCGGGTTCGGTACCCAGAGCGACCTGTGCTGAGCCACGCCCCATGGCATCGAGGACCACGCGCGTCTCGCGGACCAGTGTCACGGTGGGCGCGCCGTAGTAGCCGTTGGGATATGTCAGTCGCTCGAGGAAGACGCGAAGCGCGACTCCGGGCTTGTCCACCCCCAGGTAGTCAACGGCTCTGAAGGACGCGGTGACCGTTTGCCCGGCTCGGAAGACGTATCCGTCGACCTGAGTTGAGGTCAGAAACGAGCCATACGTGGCGATGGCGTTGGTGGCGCCGCTGATCTCGCGGCCGCTGGCGTCGGTCACCTGGGCTTCGATGTGGAAGGTCAGGTCCTGCTCTGTGGAGGCCAGCTCCGTGGGCACCCTGATCTCGCCTCGGCCCTGTGCGTCGAGACGCAGCTCCCCGATGATGTCCTGCTCGCCCCCGTAGTAGCCGGGCTCGCCGTCGCCCTCGAACTCGTCGGTGTAGCGGAATGGCGAGAAGTAGGATTGTCGCCCCACGACATAGCGGACACGGCCACCCGCGACCGGTTGCCCGAAGTAGTAGCGCGCCTCGACGGTGGCAACAATGGTCTGTCCCTGGACCACGAACCGCGAGGCCGGTGTCACGCTGACCTCGAACTCGGGCCGGCGGTATTCCTGGACCTCGAACGATCCCAGCGCCTGCTGGCCGCCGCTGGTCACGCGCACGGTGTAGTTGCCCAGCGCCGCGGCATCGGGCACGACAAAGGACGCGTTGCCGACGCCAAACTCGTCCACGGGTACTGCACGTCGGAAAACGACCTTGTCGTCGACGTCGGTTGCGGTGATCTCCGCGTTCGGACGATCAAACGGCGTCAGCGCGTCGCGCTCGCGCCACCGCAGCACGGTTCGAATGTGTACGGTATGACCAGGCCTGTAGATCGGCTTATCCGAGTAGACGTAGCCCAGTAACTCGCGGGCCGCGCTCGACAGCGAATAGCCACGAGGGTCGGTTACTGCAACCTGATCGCCGCAACGAGCCAGAGTGACGAGCGTGTCCGATCGCACGCCCGGCAGTGAGGCGGTGACGACGCCGTCGGCGTCGGTAAGGCCCTCGGAGGCGACCGCACGATCGGCGAGCACCTGGACGGTGCAGCCTGCGCGCGGCTCGCCGGTGAGCCGGTCCGCCGCAAAGATCAGCATCTGGCCAGGGGCCACTTTGGTGACCAGGCCCACGTCAGCCACGACCACCAGGGTGTAGGCGCGCAGCGTGCCCGTCACGGCCTCGACGACGTAGACGCCGGGCTCGCGGACGTCGAGCGGTACCCGACGCATCTCGGCATCACGACGATGGGGCAGCAGTTCCCGCCACGAGGTGACCAGCTGCGACGGGTTGAGCAGAGGCACCTGCGCAAACGTCGCCTGATTGAGCGTCACCCGCTGGGTCACTTCGGTGGAGTCGCTCTGCGCGCGTCGCTGCTCGAGGTACGGTTCGCTCACCTGACTCCGGAGGAATCGTCGAAGAGCCGTGCGCTGGTCGCGTTTCCAGCTCGTCACGCGTTCGAGCCAGGTCGGCTCCGATGGGACGAACGGCTCGCGGCTGCCAAGCTGGTGGGGGTCGCTCAGCCCGGCGAAGAACTTCGCTGCATCACGAACCCTGTAGACACGGAAGTCGAGCTGCCGCAGGTTCTGGAAGGTCAGGTTGAACGACGGACGATCGCGCGACGTGAACGTCTCCCCGCTCGACAGGATGAACGCCGGCTGCGATTCCTCAGCGTCCTGGGCAGCGACGCTCCCCGGCCACGCCAGCGCGATGGTCAGCGCGATCACGACGACCAACAGCTGTCGAGCGCTCATAAGACGGCCAGCCTGAAGACGCCAACAAACCTGGGATTCGAGCCGAGCGGCCGCCATCGCTCGGACGGGTGCTGCATGAGGTCACGCAAACGGACCTTGCGTACTTCACCTGGTCCCTCAGGGGAGGGCCCGGTGTGGTAGACCACCCAGTCCTGGCCGTCCTCATCGAAGAGTGAGCGGCCAACGAACACCATCAGATGATCGGGCTCCTGTTGCGTGGGTTGTCGAAAGTAGATCAGGTCACCTGGCGCGAGCGCTGAAATGCTTCGTCCGAGCGGCCGGGTATTCAGGGCGATCAGTGTGCGCGCGTCGGCAAACTCGGCGTAGCGTGCGTGTGGCTGGTCGGCAATCTTGAAGAGCGGCCAACCCGCGGCTGTCACCGCTGGTGCCGAACGCACATCCGGGAACCCTGGCGTGAAGGGCAGCGAGGTTCGTCGAGCCCACTCGGGCGTGTGCGTGCGCAGGGCTTCTCGGAAGGCGAAACGGACGAGGGCGGCGCAGTCGGTGACGTCCGGCGCGCGACGTTCGAACTGTGTGTCTGCGAGCCAGGTGAACCAGGCGCGGAACGCCGCGCGATCCGACTCGTCGGCAAGGCGCACCTGAGCTGCGACGGGCTGCACCGTCGTAACCACAGCGGAGACAATGAGGTAGATCAGGTTACGAGACAGGCGCACGGCTTCCGATGCTGGAAATTATATGTCCGCGCCGCTGGGCGACATTTTTCAGGGTTTACACGTGCTTGACACCATGGGCGGTCACTCCCGCTACGATGGGACTGTCCACGAGACAGGCACCATGGCACGAACGCTGACGACCGTCTTCCTGTCCACCCTGCTCTATGTCCTGACGCTGAACCTTCATGCGCAGGAGGGCAACGGCGTTGCGCCTGTGAGTCTCAACGGTGCTGGTGCGCAGGTCTGTGTGGTGTCCGGTCGATTTGCCAGCGGGGATGTCGTGCTTCCCGGTGTCGCCGTCACCCTGCGTACAGGTGAGTCGGCGCCACTCGTCACCTCTACGTCGACCGACGGTCGCTTCGAGCTGAGGGTGCCGTCCCCCGCGTCATACACGCTTACCGCCGAGCTTGCTGGCTTCACACGCCTGGAATCCGTGGTCGACGCATCAGCGAGCTGCCCGCCGGCTCTCGATCTCAGGCTCACCGTCATGCCACGTGCAGCGGCCGTTCCCGATGCGAACGGCCGGGGACGTGGGGCTCGAGCCGCTGGCCCGGGTCGTGCCGGGGCCGGACGCGGCGGCTTCGAAACCCTGACGGTTGAGCCCCAGGCGACAGATGCGACGGCCGCCGGCGCGACCGAGATCGAAGCGAACCCGCTCGCGCAGCTCGCCCTGCCCCCGGGTTTCTCGACTGACGGCCCGACCGAGTCCGTCGCTGTCAACGGCAACCAGGCCAACGTCGACCGCGGTCAGCTTGGCGATCGTCTCGACGCGCTGGCGCGCGGCGAGTTCGGTGCGCCGCCGGTGGACATTGCGGCCGGCTTTGGCCCCGCGCCGGGCGGTGTGCCCGGTGGCTTCGCCGCCGGTGGCGGCGCCTTTGGAGGCGCGCCAGGCCAGGGGCAAGGCGGCTTTGGACCCGGAGGACGAGGCGGGCCTGGGGGAGCCGGCGGACCTGGCGGCCCAGGCGGGCGTGGCTTCCTCGCCGGTCGCGGTGTGCAGCAGCGTCCCTATACCTTCACGAGCGGCTACACGTTCGGCGGATCGGCGCTCGACTCGACGCCGTATCAGCTTCGCCCCGGTTCGGCGGCAACCAATCCCGACTACACGCGTCAGAACGCAGATTTCTCGGTGGGCGGCCCGGTCAAGATTCCGGGCATCTACGACGGCACCCGCAAGACGAATTTCACGTTCAACTACACAGGCAACCGGGGCGCCAATCTCTTCGATCAGTACGCCACGGTGCCATCGGCCGCGATGCGCGCCGGCGATTTTTCGTCGCTGACGCAACCGATCATCAATCCCGCGACGGGCCTTCCGTTTGCCAACAACCAGGTCACCGGCATCGATCCACGCGCGCAGTACCTCCTGAGCTTCCTTCCGCTGCCGAATCTGGATGGCACGTCACGCAACTATCACTCGGTCACCACCACGGACTCGTCTGCCAATAACATCAACCTCCGCATTGTCCAGAACTTCACGCCGAACGTGGCCGGGCGCGGAGGCCGTGGCGCCGGCCCTCGTGGTGGCGGCGCGGGCGGCGCGCGTGGACGTGGTGCACAGGCCGGGACGTCCGCTGTGCTGAACGCACAGGTGCAGTACAGGAGCGGCGGCAACGAGCGGAACAATGTCTTCCAGACACTTGGCGGCGACAGCACCAACTCCAGCCTGACCGTCCCGATCACCCTGAACGTGACGAGGGCGCGGATGCAGCACACGTTCACGACCACCTTCTCACGCACGCGATCGACGACGACCAATCAATATGCATTCGTGGAGGATGTGGCCGGCCGCGCCGGGATCACGGGCGCGTCGCCTGATGCCTTCGACTGGGGCGTTCCAACCTTGTCATTTGCCAGTCTCAGCAGCCTCAACGATCTGACACCCACGCGTCGCAGTGATTCGCGCGTGTCGGTGGGCTACTCGTGGTCGAAGCCGATCGGACGGCAGACGCTGCGCTTTGGCGGCGACCTTCGCCGCGACGTGTCGTCCAGTCGGACCGACTCGAATGCGCGTGGGTCGTTCGTGTTCACCGGTCTCTACTCGGGCAGCGACTTTGCCGACTTCCTGCTCGGCCGCCCCCAGCAGGCATCGGTGAACTACGGACCTGGCGACGTCGAGTTGCACGGGCGTTCGATGAGTCTCTTTGCCCAGGACGACTGGCGTCGCGGTGCCGTGACCATCAACGCGGGGCTGCGCTATGAGCTGCTGTGGCCACTGGTTGAAGGCAGCGGTCAACTCGTCAACCTCGACGTGGCGCCAGACTTCTCGGCCGCCGTTCCTGTAACCGCCGGCGGCACGGGCCCCTACGCCGGCTCGTTGCCTGATGGCCTGATCCGCACCGACTACAACAACTTCGCTCCCCGGATCGGCATCGCGTGGCGCGCGACCACCGGCACAGTGGTACGCGGTGGCTATGGCGTGAGCTTCAACAACGGCAGCTATTCGACCCTGGCGCGGCAGATGGCGGGGCAGCCTCCGTACGCCGTGACCAACACCAGCATCGGTTCCTCGGACGACCCTCTCGATCTGGCCAGCGCACTCGCGGTGTCCTCGCTCGCCACGACCACCAACACCTTCGGCGTCGCTCCCGACTATCAGTTGGGCCGCGTGCAGACGATGAACGTCGATCTGTCGCGCGACCTGGGCCGCGTCTGGACGACTGGCGCGGGTTATACCTACGCGCGCGGCTCGAGCCTCGATCTGGTCCGCGCTCCAAACCGCGGACCGACTGGATTGCGAATCGAGGGCGTCCAGCCGTTCCTCTGGCAGACCTCAGAGGCGGAGTCGCGTCTGAACTCGGCGACGTTCCGCCTGCGGCGCCGACCGGTGCGAGGAGTCGGCGGCGGCGTTGACTACACGCTGGCGCGCTCGCGCGACGATGCCGCGTCAACCGGCGGTGGTTCCTCTGTTGTGGCACAGGACGATCAGAACCTGGCAGGCGAGTGGGGACTGTCGACCTTCGATCGTCGCCATCAGGTGTCGGCCAATGCGAACGTCGAGCTGCCGTTCGGCGAGAACCGTCGCTGGCTCAACAACGGTGGCCCCTGGGCCCGACTGTTCGAGGCGTGGACGGCCAGCGTCACCTTCACGGCGCAGTCGGGCACGCCACTGACTGCGCGCGTGCTCAGCTCGTCGCGTGACGTTGCGCGTGGCACCAACGGCACGCTCCGCGCCGACTACAACGGCGACAGCGTGCAGCTGCAGAGCCCGACCATCGATCAGTACTTCAACACCTCGGCCTTCTCCCTGCCGGCGGCCGGCAGCTTTGGCAGTGCGGGCCGCAACACCATCATTGGCCCGGGAAGCAAGGAGCTGAACGCACAGGTCTCTCGAGACGTGCGTCTCGGAAACAATCGCTCACTGAGCATTCAGGTGCGGGCGAACAACCTGCTGAACCTGGTCAACTACGCCGCCATCGACACCGTCGTGAACTCACCGTCGTTCGGTCAGGTCACGTCTGTGCGCGCCATGCGCTCGATGCAGCTCGTGCTGAGGTTCCGCTATTGACGCGCCTCTTCTCGACCATCCTGGTCATCGCGGTGGTAGCCGCAGTCGCGCCATTGGCGCAGCAGCAACCGACGTTCCGCGTCGCACGTGAGCTGGTCTCCATTGATGTGGTTGTCCGCGATCGCATGGGCAACATCGTGCGCGGGCTGACGGCTGCCGACTTCGACGTTCGCGAAGACGGGAAGCCCCAGGACGTCGAGACCTTCTCGTTCCAGGACGTCAACGCCACCAGCGTGCTGGCCCGCGACACGAATCTCCTCCAGGGTGCCGAAGCCGCGGTAGGCGGCGCCGCTGCGAGCCCGGCCAGTGCAGCGACGGCACCGGCTGCATCGCAGACTGACCTGACACCCGATGCACTCGTCGGCCGGCGGCTCGTGCTGCTGCTCTTCGATGTCAGTTCGATGGAGCCGGAGGACGTGCAGCGCGCTGTGGACAGCGCAGCGAAGTACGTCAACGAGCAGATGGGTCCTGAGGATCTGGTATCGGTCGCGACCGTCGGCTCAACTCTCGATGTGCTGACTGACTTCACCGGCAACCGCGAAGAGGTGGCGGCGGCGCTCGCGGCCCTCGGCGCGTCAGAAGGGACGGCCACCGCGGCCGCGTCCGCCGGTACGCTCGAAACTGACGAGAGCGCTGCAACGGCAGCTGATTCGGCGACCGAGACCTCCGAGTTCGACTCGTTCAACAACGACGCACGCCTCCGCGCGCTGAAGGCTGTGGCAGACGCGCTGGCCCCGCTCCAGCAGAAGAAGGCGGTCATCTACTTCTCAGCCGGCATGGAGCGGAGCGGTCAGGACAATCAGGTCGAGCTGCGCGCGGCTACCAACGCCGCCGTGCGCGCCAACATGTCGATCTACGCCGTGGACACACGGGGCCTGCAAGCCATCGCGCCCGGCGGCGACGCAAGCCAGGCCAGCCGGGGCGGGGTTGGCCTGTTCTCTGGCCGCAACGTCTCCCAGCAGTTCAGTCGTCTCGCTTCGTCTCAAGACACCCTGGTGTCGCTGGCTGCCGACACGGGTGGCCGTTCCTTCACCGACTCCAACGACTTCGCTGCCGTGTTCGCCCAGGTACGGCGCGACATCTCTGGGTACTACCTCCTGGGCTACAGCAGCACCAATACGACACAGGACGGACGATTCCGTCGGGTGCAGGTGCGTCTCAGGCGTGGCGACCTGCGGGTCGAGGCCCGCAACGGCTACTACGCTGAGCGTGACTTTGCGCATACTGCCCGCGGTGATCGCGAGACGCAGCTCAGGACCGAACTCGAGGCGGCCGTATCCGCAACCGATGTTCCCGTGCTCGTGGGCACCGGCTGGTTCCGTCTCGACACCGATCGCTATTACGTCCCGATCGCGGTGGCTGTGCCAGGAGGGGCGGTGCCGGTCGGCACCGACGGCGAGGCGATCGTCGACATCATGGGCCAGGTGCGCGACGAACAGGGCCGGCCCATCAGCCGCATCCGCGAGACCATGAAGATTCCGGGTGCAGGCGCGCAGTCGCTGGCGGGCAAGCAGGTGCTCTATCAGTCAGGCGTGACGTTGCCTCCTGGTCGCTTCTCGGTCAAGGTGGTCGTCCGCGAGAACGCGACGGGCACGATCGGCTCGTTCGAGGCGCCGGTCGTCGTCCCCGAGCTGAAGCAGGCCGCACTGAAGGTCAGCTCGGTGGTGCTCAGTACACAGCTCCTGCCCTGGACCAGGGGACGCACCGACAATCCCCTCGTACGCGACGGCGTGCAGCTCCTCCCCAACCTGACCCGCGTCGTCGGCCGGGCGCAGAAGCTCTACTTCTATTACGAAGTTTACGAGCCCGCGGTGGCAAACGGCGAGCCGCCTCTTCTGCGCACCAGCCTCGCGTTCTATCGCGGCAAGGTCAAAGTGTTCGAAACGCCGATCGTCGAGCGCGCCAACATCGACGTACCCGGCAGGAAAGCTGCGGTCTTCCAGTTCGAACTTCCCGCTGACAGCCTGGCGGCCGGGCTCTATACTTGCCAAATCAACATCGTTGATGCGGTGTCCTCGAAGTTTTCGTTCCCCCGACTGAACCTGCTCGTACGCTAGAGCGGAGGGCCGGCCCGATGATCGCCTTCACGCGCGTACTCGTACCCACCAATCTCGGCGAGCCCTCCAAGGCTGCCATCAAGTACGGCGTTGCGCTCGCCACGCAGTTCGGCGCGCAGTTGTTCCTGCTCCACGTGCTCCGCAGCGAGGATTTTGACGACGCCGTCGAAGCCGAGCGCGTGCTCGAGCAGCTGGTGCCGGAAGAACGCCGGGGTGAACCTACTCCTGACGAGGTCGTGCGCACGGTCGCGCGGGCGGACCTGCGGCGACTGCTGACGCCTGAGGAGGAGCAAGCCACACGCGCGGAGTATCTGCTGCGGCCCGCCGGTGTGGACGGTCCTCACGCGGCGATCACCCAGTGTGCGCGCGAATCCGGGATCGAGCTGATCGTCATGGGCAAGCACGGCCTTGGCCGAGTGGAGCGGATGCTCGGCGGCAGCGTGACCGAGAAGGTTCTGCGCCTGGCACCCTGCCCGGTGCTGGTGGTGAGGCATCCTCTCTGACGAACTCGTCAGGAACTCTTCAGTCACAGGATTTCCCGCCTTTGGGTAGGATCCGCACGCTGTGCGTGTCCTGCTGATCGAAGACGAGCCCAAGGTCGCCGAAGCCGTCCGCGAAGGGCTCGAGGCCGAAGGGTTCATGGTGCGCCGCGAGCGGACGGGCGAGGCCGGCATGGCGCGGGCCACGTCGGAGGCGTTCGACGTCATCCTCCTGGACCTGGGCCTTCCCGGTTGCGATGGCCTCGACGTGCTATCGGGCTTGCGTGCGCGCGGATTCAACACTCGCGTTCTCGTGATGACCGCGCGGGACTCGGTGGCTGATCGCGTGGCCGGCCTGGACTCGGGCGCCGACGACTACCTGATCAAGCCGTTCGCGTTCACCGAACTGCTCGCGCGTCTGAGGGCGCTCGTGCGACGTGGGAATCCCGAGCCGGTCCGGCTCAGTGCTGGCGATCTCGTCATGGACCTGCTGGTGCGGTCGGTCGAACGCTCGGGGCAACTGATTGAGTTGACCGTCAAGGAGTTCGAACTGCTCGAATACCTGCTGCGACACCAGGGTGAGGTGGTCTCGCGCGAGAGTCTCGCACGGGATGTGTGGCGCGAAAGCGCGCGCAGCACGCCACTCGACAACGTCATCGACGTCCACATCGCACGAGTCCGGAAGAAGGTCGAACCTGAACCGTGGTCGCGCCTGATCCACACGGTTCGCGGCGTCGGCTTCGTGCTGAGCGAACGCCTTCCCTGATTCCTATACACTCTCCCCTCAAGGAGAGGCCGCGATGCGAGTGCGTATTCCAGGACTTCTGGCGATAGTAACCGTGTGCGCCCTGGTGGGACAGACGGTGTCGGCGCAGCGTGGCCCGGCCGCCGACCCCGTCGTGAAGGAGGGCACCACCGTCAAGATCGGCGATCACACATGGGCGATTCCAGACGGGGGCGTGGGCGGTGTTCCTAACGTGGGAATCGTTGTCGGCACGCGCGCCACGCTCGTCATCGATCCGGGCATGGGGCGTCGCAACGGCGAGGCCGTGCTTCGTGAAGTGGCCAGGGTCAGCCGCACGACTGAGGTCTACCTCGCAACCACGCATTTCCATCCCGAGCACACGACCGGGTACGTGGCGTTCCCTGCTTCGGCCAGGTACATCAACTCGCGCGCGCAGGAGGCCGAATTTGCCGAGTCCGGCGCGACGATGATTCAGAATTTCGCCGGTCGATCGCCCTTCCAGACCGAACTGCTGAAGGATGCCCAGCGCCGCGTCGCCGACATTGCCTTCGACAAGGACTACGCCCTGGATCTGGGCGGCGTCCGCGTTCGTTTTCTGCTCGTCGGGCCGACGCATACCAAGGGTGACACCGGCTTCTTTGTTGAAGGTGACAACGTCCTGTTCTCGGGGGACGTGGTGATGAACCAGTCGTTTGTTGCAGCCAACGCCAACACCTCGAGCGTGCGCGCGTGGCTGCTGGCCTTTGATGCCTTTGAGGCGATGAAGCCGAGGACGATTGTTCCCGCGCACGGTCCGATCGGCGACGGTTCACTGATCCCGACGCTGAGGACGGTCATGCTCGACATCCAGACCAGGGCGCGAGCGATGAAGGCTCAGGGTCGGACCGCAGATGAGGTCGCCATGACCCTGCAGGCCGAGGTGCAGGCGAAGTATCCGATGTGGGCGCGTTTGAACGGGGTTGGGGCGGCGGCGCGGGTGGCCTTCAACGAAGCGCCGTAGCGGGGGAGGCGGGCGCGCGAGAGACGCGATGCGCCTCCCGAAGGAGGCGCATCGGCCCGGGTCGCTGACTAGTTCGAGTGCGTGACGACGAGCACGTACTTCTGTTCGGGACCGCTGACGTGAAGGACTCGAACCTCGCAGATCTTGCCCTTGTCCGACTGCGACTCCAGTTCCAACGACAAGTAGGTTTCGCCGTTGCGGAACACCTCTCCACCCTCGGTTTGCGTCTGGTCCGCCACCGACTCGCCATTGCAGCGCATCTCCAGCCTGAACTCAGCGTCGCTCGACGACCACAGCAGCGTGGCCGTCACATCCTCTGAGTAGTGAGCGGGGAAGTCGTAACGGGCGCAGGGCAGGGAACCACCGTGGCACGGGTTGTTGTCCTGGCCGATCGTGCCGCTGCGTTCACGGGTGACGAAGTCGAAATTCGGCTGTAGATTGAACTGGATGGTCTTGGTCGCGTCCTCGGGGAGGGTGACCGTGATGACCTGATCTTCGTAGCCGCCTTTGCTCGCGCGGATGCCGTAGCTGCCCGCGGCGAAGCCGGACAACGTGAACCTGCCGGCGCCATCGGTTGCGATCGACTTGTCGCCGGCCGAAAGCGTGACACCGTCGAGGAACCGATCGGTGGTCGGTGCTGTTTCAGCAACGGTTCCCGAGATGTTGAAGAC
>JBEBGV010000012.1:0-88380 GCA_040081265.1 Vicinamibacterales bacterium | reverse complement strand
ATCGACGGCAATCGCCCGCAAGGCGGCCACCGGCGCCCGCAACGGGGCAGCGATCGACAGGGAGACATGCGTTTTGGCGGCGCTCCGCCGGGCAACCATCCGCGTGGCGGCGGCGGGGGCGGGGGTAGCGACAGTCGTGGCAACCGCTCAGGCGGACCCCCGCGCCAGGGTCAACCCGGTGGCGGCGGACAGCCGGGAGGCCAGCGGCCCGATCGACCCGGCGGCGAGAATCGCTTCCGACGTCGCCGGGGTCGCTGAGCGGCGATCGATCCCCCTTAATCCCGAACTCATCCCGAACCTTTGACCCCTGATGACCCTTTCTGGAAAGCACGGCCTCATTGTCGGCGTCGCGAACAAGCGATCGATCGCGTGGGCGATTGCCAAGGCCACGGCGGGTGCCGGCGCGCGGCTGGCGCTCACGTATCAGGGCCGGTTCGAAGAACACGTGAACGATCTCGGGCAGGAGCTCGAGCAGTCGCCGCTCGTGCTGCCGTGTGACGTCAGTTCCGATGACGACATCGCCAGCGTCTGTGCCCGTATCGATCAGGAGTTTGGCGGCCTCGACTTCATCGTTCACGGGGCGGCGTTCGCACCCCGTGAGGCACTCTCATCACCGTTCTCGATGACGACCCGCGATGCGTTCCGCGTCGCCCTCGACATTTCTGCCTACTCGCTGATCGGCCTGACTCGCGCCGCGTTGCCGTTGTTGGAGAAGCGCGGGGGCGGAAGCGTCCTGACGCTGACGTATCTGGGCAGCGATCGCGTGTTCCCCAATTACAACGTCATGGGTGTCGCCAAGGCGGCGCTCGAGGCGACGGTACGCTATCTTGCGGCCGACCTCGGGCCGCGGAACATTCGCGTCAATGCGATCTCGGCCGGACCGATCAAGACGCTGGCGTCTGCCGGCGTCTCCGGTTTCTCGAACATGCTCACGCTGGCGCGGGAGAAGGCCCCCCTGCGCCGGACGGTTGAGACATCTGAGGTCGGATCAGCCGCGGCATTTTTGCTCAGCGATGCCGGCGCAGGGATCACCGGCGAAGTGCTGATGGTTGATGCCGGCTACCACGTGATGGGGATGTAGAGGGACTCAGCGTCCCCACTGTTCGATTCGCACGAGCCCGTCCGGCACGCCCAGCGCTTTCAAGGTTTCCACTGTTTCGGTCACCAGGGCATTCGGTCCGCAGACAAAGCAGGTCGTCGCGGTCGGATGCTGCAGCACCGCTTCAAACTCGCCTCGTCCGACACGGCCGCGCCGGCCCTGCCAGTCGTCTCCATCGTGGCGGGTGACGGTCTGGTGCAGCGTGATGCGACCCGAGCGGGCATGGGCCTGGAACTCCTCGATGAACGCAAACTCATCGCTTCTGCGCGCGCTGTAGAGAAGCGTAATCGTCGGCGCCGGTGACACGTGAAGCGCCTGGTGCATCATCGAACGCAGCGGGGCGATCCCCACGCCACCGGCCACGAACAGCACGTGCGGCTGGGCCGGTGCGTTGTCGTAGGTGAAGGTGCCAATCGGCCCATCGATGTCGACGAGGGCACCGGGCGAGGCCCAGCTCAGATCCGTGCCGATGTCGGCGGCGATCAGGAGTTCAAGTTGCCTGGCCGTCGCGGCCCCATCCGGTGCATTGGCGATCGAAAATGGCCTGCGGTCGGAACTGCCGTGCGGTCCCATCATGACCGCCTGTCCGGCCTGAAAGTGAAAGGCGTGACCATCGAGGTCCAGCGTGAGGAGACGCGAGCGGGGCGTCGCGATCGCGAGACCGAGCAGTGAAACGGTGAGCAGAGCCACTCTGCGGGAAAGTGTACTCCGCCAGCGCCTCAGGCGATGCTCTGGTTCTCGACTCGGGAGCGCTTCCGGACGCCCTTGTCCGCATACATGCGACTGTCGGCACGGGCGATCAGGGCCTCAGACGTGTCACCATCGTGCGGGAACACAGCGGCGCCGATGCTGACGCTGATCGGGATCAATACCCCCCCGCCGACGTCGACGACAGTCGAGTCGATCACGTCCTGGAGTTCGCGGCGCTTTTCTTCGACTTCGTCCGATCCGCATCCCGACAGGACGACGACGAACTCGTCACCGGCATAACGCACACACACGTCGTACGGCCGGATCGCGGCTCTCAGCACGCGTGCAACCTCTCGCAGGGCGCGGTCGCCGACCCTGTGGCCATACGTGTCATTGATGTCCTTGAACTCGTCGACGTCCATCACCAGAAGTGACAATTCGACCTTGTGCCGATCGGCGCGCGCCAGCTCGCGGGTCAGGTGCGTGAACATGAATCGGGTGTTGGGCAGGCCGGTCAACGGATCGGTGAGCGAGTCCTGCTGCGTTCGTTCGAAGACGATCGCGTTGTGAATCACCGCGGCCGCCTGCTCGGAGACGCGTTCGAGCAGCCGCCGGTGATCGTCGCGATAGAAGCTGGCATCGGTGTGGTACACCGCGATGGCACCAATCAGGTGCTGGCCGAACACCAGCGGACAGACCAGCGCCGACTGCAGCGCCGTGCGCGGGTCGAGGCCGGCCGCCTCGAGTTCGGTGCCAGGACGTGCGTTGACAATGGATCGCTTGTTCCGGGCGACCCAGCCCGCCAGGCCGTGTCCATGCCTGGTCGACAATCCGGTCAGCAGTTCGGCGTCGACGCCAGTGGCGAACTGGCACTGCAGTGACTCCGGCGCCGATCCGGACAGGAACAGCGCACACGTGGAGAAGGGCACGAGGGCAGCCAGCTTCGAGGCGATCAGCGTCATCGTGTCTCTGACCCCGAGGCTCGTGCCCATCGACTGGGCGATCTCGTAGAGCGCATACATCTCCCGGTGGGCGAGCGCGATGTCGTCAAGCACCGTCGATCGGCCCGCCGCGCTCTCCTCGGGCGTCATGGCCGGCCGGTCCGACAGGTCGTGTGCGGAATCCGGGAGATCGGCCTGTAACGCCGGGAGAATCTTCAGGAATGCCCCGACGACATTCGGGTCGAGTGCTTTCCCCGATTCGTGGCGCAATACGTCGGCTGCCGTGTCCTGACCCATCGCGGGTCGGTAGGAGCGCGGCGAGATGAGTGAGTCGTAGTAGTCGGCAACCGCCAGAATGCGCGCCCCCAGAGGGATCTGCTCATGCTTCAGCCCGGACGGATAGCCCATCCCGTCCCAGCGTTCATGATGGCTGAGGACCAGCGGCGCAACCGGAAACGGAAAGGGAATGGCCGCGATGATCTCGGCGCCAACCTGCGGGTGGCTGCGCACCTTGCGCCACTCCTCGGCCGTCAGTGGGCCGGGCTTGGTGAGGATGTGCTCAGGCACAGCCAGCTTGCCGACGTCATGCAGCAGCGCCGCCGTGCGGATGCCGGCCAGTTCGGCTTCTGACACCGCCAGTTCGGTGCCGAGGCGGGCGGCGAAGAACTGCACGCGGCGCACATGATGCTGTGCGGTGTGATCCTTCGCGTCGATCGCCAGCGCGAGCGCTTCGATGGTCGCCAGGTGCAGCTCTGACATCTGAAGCGCGTCGCGTCGTTCTTCTTCGACCCGGCGCAGCGTGATGCCATGCGCGCGTGCGAGCAGATAGACGGCGACCAGTCCGGCTCCGAGGAGCCAGGTGCTCGAATGCGTCAGCGCGAAGGCTGCCACCGCGACGGCGGTGACCAGCGCGATGAACACGAGCTCGGGAGATCTGACGGAGTGAGACTGACGTCCCAACCTGTCGAGGCTGGCGTGCACGATGCGTGATCCCTAGCGACGACGGCGCCGCGCGGGCAGCCAGATAATCTTGATGCGGGGCATGGGGGTGTGCTCCGTTTCAGCGGCTTGGCGAAATCGTGCGACGTCTCTGCACGATCGCGGGTGGAGGAGCCCAGAGCACCGGCTCGAGGGCCGCCGTGCTCCACACGATGTTGTCGTCACGATCCGCCGCGGTACTCCACACGATGTTGTCGTCGAAGTAGGTGCTCCACACGATGTTGTCGTCGTCTCTCGCGGTGCCCCAGGTCGAGCCGTCGGTGGCGTCGTCGCCCCACAGCACGCGCCGGCAGTTCCTGCTACCGCAGTCGGTTCCCCACACGACGTTGGCCACCGTGCTGGTGCTCCACACGATGTTGTCGTCGTCGCGCGCAGTGCTCCAGACGATGTTGTCGTCTCGGTCGGCTGCCGTGCTCCACACGATGTTGTCGTCGAAGTAGGTGCTCCACACGATGTTGTCGTCGTCGCGCGCGGTGCTCCAGACGATGTTGTCGTCGAAGTAGGTGCCCCAGACGACGTTGCGTCCGTTGCGTGCCGTGGTGCTCCAGACGATGTTGTCGTCGGCGTACGAACCCCAGACCGGCGTACCCGCCGATGTCTTGAGCGCACCCCAGTCGACCGACGTGCTCCAGGCGTGGCTGTTCGACGGGGGCAGTACGCCGTCGAGCATGTAGTTGCCCCAGAGCACGTGCTGGCTCCATGGCACCCACTCGCCGGCGATCATGTCGCCGGGTGCACCGAGGTCGCGTCTGGGATTGGCGTAGTTCCTCGCGAGACGGACGGCGCCGCGGGCGTTGAGCAGACCGGCACCCTCAGTGAGCGGGCTGGCTCGATTCGCCTCGGCGGTGAACTCGAGAACGGCCTTGACGCCGTTCGGCGTGAGCCGGGGGTTCGCCTCGAGCATCAGCGCGATCGTTCCCGTCACGACCGGAGCCGCCATGCTGGTGCCACTCAGGCTGAGATACGGTTTGGCCCCGGTCCGTCGTGTGCCGTCGAGCAGGTACGCCGAGTAGGTCGATGCCAGCGTGCTGCTCGGCGCCGCCAGCGACTCGATGCCGACGCCATAGGCGAGAATGTCTGGCTTGGCGGCAAAGTCGATCCACGTCGGACCCTGTGAGCTGAAGTCAGCGACGCGGTCGTCGCTGCGGGACGCCGTGCCGTGGTGGCTGGCCGCACCGACGGTCAGCACCCAGGGCGCGTTGCCCGGAGAGGTGATGCCGCCGTTCTGCGACTCGCCTGCGTCGTTCTGACCGAGGTTGCCGGCCGAGGCCACCACGATGAGCCCGGCAGCCACGGCGCGATGTGCCGCCTGCGCGAGCGGGTCGGTGCGGTACGACTCGAACACACCAGAGGCGACCGACAGGTTGATGATCCGGACGTTGTAGCGGTCCTTGACCGCGATCGCGTAGTCGATGGCCGCGATGACATCGCTGATGTGGCCATGGCCCTGTGCATCGAGAACCTTCAGCACCACCAGGTGCGCGTCGGGCGCGATGCCCGCGCGCCGGCCGTCTGAGTCGTAACCCGAGCCCGCGATGATGCCGGCGACGTGCGTGCCGTGCCCGTATTCGTCGGACGGGGTGTCCGGTACCCAGACACGAGGATGAATGTCGCGCGTGAAGTCTTTGAAGTGAACGACCGTGCCACGGCCCTGACGGCCGCGGACGTTCAGGTCGTCGTGCCACGGCGTGACGCCCGAGTCGATGACGACGATGCCGACACCGGCCCCGGTCAGGCCAAGTTGTTCATGAACGAGCGTTGCGCCCGTCGCCGCGCCGGTGCGCTCGAGCGTCGCAAACGCCGGACGGTCCGGCACGATTCGACGAACCCGCGGGTCTGACGCGAGCGACTCGAGACTCTGGTTGTCGACATCAACGACCTGACTGAGGCTCGATGGCAGCTGACGTCCGGCGATGGCGCCAGGACTGCGCAGCGTGCCCTCCGCTCCCGGCTCGAACTCAACGATCACGCGCGACCGTCCGAGGAGCGCTCGTGCACGTGCGCGCAGCAGTGGATCAAGCTTGCCGTCACCAGCATCTGCGGTTGCCGGCATCAGGCAGGCGGCCGCGAGCACGCAGAGTGTCAGGACGGGAAACGTCCATCGCCGAAGGAGAGCGCTGTCAACCATAGGTGACGCTTCCTTGCGCAAAAGCGCTGCCCCCCACGGCCAACCATGGCCACGAGCCGCTAAGTCTTTATGGGAGTGGAGTTGGACAGAACTGCACCAACGGCGGGCCGTCGGGCTCGGCTGCGGCGTGCGCAGAAACAGCACACAGGCTGAACAGCTTCGTTAGCGAAAAACGCGATCTGAGATCGGGACTAGGCGAGGTTGTTCGGGCGGACCTGACCGGCCGGAGCGAGGTCGTACTCGGCGATCTTTCGATACAACGTGCCCCGGCTGATGTCGAGCACGCGCGCCGCTTCCTTCTTATTCCATGCCACGGCTTCGAGGACGTGCGCGATGTGGGCGCGCTCTGCGTCTGCCAGAGTGGGCAGTCGCGGGACCTGGTCGCCGCCGGAGGAAGAGGCGCCTGGATGCAGGAACTCGATGTGGCGCGCCTCGATAATGCGGCCGTTCGATGACAGCGCCGCTCGAGACACCGTGCTTTCCAGTTCGCGGATATTGCCGGGCCAGGGATAGGCCTGCAGCTGCGCCATCGCGTCGGCGGTGAACGTCTTGCCGTCAAGGGGGAGGCCGTTCTTGGTGCAATACCGCGCCAGGAACCGGGTCGTCAGGATCGGGATGTCGCCCGGCCGCTCGCGCAGTGAAGGCAGGCGGATGGCGAACGCATTGATCCGGTAGTAGAGGTCTTCGCGGAAGCGTTCTTCGCGAACCAGATGATCCAGTGGCCGGTTCGTCGCAGTGATGAGGCGGAAGTCCACCTCGATGGAACGCTGGCTGCCCAGTCGTTCGACGCGGCGGTCTTCGAGGACGCGGAGCAGTTTCGCCTGGGCGAGGTGTGACAGGTCGCCGATCTCGTCGAGGAACAAGGTGCCGCGATCGGCCAGTTCGACGCGACCCGGCTTGCGGTCGTGGGCTCCAGTGAAGGCGCCCTTCTCGTACCCGAACAACTCAGACTCGAACAGCGTGTCTGGCAGCGCAGCGCAGTTGACCGCCTGGAAGTTCTCGGTCGCGCGGCGGCTGAGTTCGTGGATCATCCGCGCCACGACCTCCTTGCCCGAACCGGTGGGACCGAGGATGAGTACTGAGATGTCCGACTTCGCGGCGGTGCGAATCCACTCGAAGATGACCAGCATCTTCTCGTCGCGGCCGATCATGTCCTTGAAACGCTGGACAGAGGGCGCCTGATCCTCGGTGCTCGGCGTTGCGTGTCGCTCGAGAAAGGCGTCGAGCAGTGCGGCGACCGCCGGGCGCGATGGTCGAAGGGCAGCGAAGCGGGCGACCGGTCCTGTGATGCGCCTGGCGACACCGAATCTCGTGAGTTCCGTCAGGCAGTTGTCGATGTCCACCCGCAGGCAGCCGAAGGTCGACATCAGCGACTCGACATCGAAGGCCTCCTCGGGTCGGGCGCTCAGGAGACGCAGAATGCCGGCCCGCAATGGCGACCGGACAAGGGCGCGAAAAGCCGCCTCGACCTCCGGGGGAGTCTCCACACGGAGCGGAACATCGCTGAGATGTCTGGCCGGAAAATTCACCCAAAACCCTCGACTTGTCGCCCGCTGAGCCGGGCAATTCAGCTTAGGTATCGGTCGGTGGCGTCGGCGTCGATAGGCTTGGGCGGAGGGTCGCCGCGGGCGACGGGCTGGGAGGCTCGCGATAGTACAGGGACTGGTAGTGCTCGATCAAACGCTTGATCTCGATCGCGTCGCGCTTGGAGTGGCCGTGACAGGCCACCGGACTCTGCCCGCCAGACGTTTCGATGAAGACGTTGCTGAAGAGCAGGTTGGTGTCGATGGTCACCGATGACACGTGAGCGATGTGGATCGAATGTTCACGACGTCCAATCCACTGCGGCGTGAAGTGGACGACGGCTGCGGGGGTGATCTGAACCTGCGTCGGGAACAGCCGGTTACCTCCGCTCAACCGTCTGGCGCGGAATACCGTGCCGCTGGCGAAGGGACGGCTTTTCCGCCAGACCACCATACCGATCGCCAGCAAGACAAGGCCGACGATCACGGCGATGACGGTCACGGGGTCGGTGTTTTCCATGCGCGAGCCTGATGCTAAGCTAGCCATCAGGCGATCTCAAGCTCGTACCGTAGAGCTGTCAGCGAGTTGCCCGGTCATGGGAACGCTTTATTCTGAGCTCGGCGCTCACGCGGGCCGGATTGCCGCACAGCCTCGCATCTACGTGGACGCCAATGTCCCTGCAGGAGCGGTGGCGTTCATGCGCTCAATACTCAAATGGGATGTGCTCTTCGTCATCGAAGACGAGGAGCTGCGCCGCGCCCGAGACGGCGAGCACTTTCGCCTGGCGCGACAACTCGGGCGGACGCTCATCACCCTGGACAAGGATTACCTGGACCAACGGCGGTTTCCGCGGAGTGAAAGTGGTGGCGTGCTGGTCATCACCGCCCCGGACGAGTGGCGCCTCCGGGCGCTGCTCAAGCGCGTCGACGAATTCCTCCGGTCAGGCGCCTCGACTGTGGCGACGGTGCCGCTCGAAGGGCAGACACTCCATATCCACGTCGACTGGCCGGGCACGCCCGGCGAGCGTGCTAACCTAGGCGGTTGATGTCGGGACAGCCGCCCGGACGGCTGCGAGCAGCCGTCGACCTCCTTCGTCCGCGGACCTTCTTTCGAACGCTTTCGCGCGTCGACAGCCTGGTCGACACGACCCGCGACCTGACGGCTGCCGTCGATGCTCTTCGCATCAGGACCGATCAGCTGCTGACGATCCAGCGACTCGACTGGGACCAGCGTGGTGAGCTGGCCGAGATGCGTCACTGGCTCGACGCCGGGCGGATCGAGAAGCATGTTGCGCAGGTGGTCGAGGCCGCAACCCTGGCTCGCGACCCCTTCCCCCACACCATCGTCGAGCCTCTGCTGCCTGCGGATGTGTACGAGCACATCCGCGACGCGGTGCCACCGTCGGTGTTCTTCCAGGGTGGTCGAGACGAGCACTGGGCGGTGCCGTCCGGTGTCGCCCCGTTGTATTCCCGGCAGGTGTGGTCCTTTGTTGCCAACACGCTGGCCGGCGACATCCTCTACAAGGCGCTCAACGCCAAGTTCGGCCCGGTCATTCGCGAATACGTCCGGACCTTCTGTCCGACACTACCAGACGACGCGGATCTCTCACTCTATCCATCCGATGGTCGCATCATGCTCCGGCGTCCGGGCTACGACCTGCAGCCACACCGGGATCCGAAGTGGGGATTCGTGACCGCCCTGATGTATCTCGCGCATCCGGGCGACAGCGAGGAATTCGGGACGCAGCTGTACCGGGTGCGAGAGGATCCCGAGGCAACGAGCGGAGCTGTCCACTACCTCGAGCGCGCGCAGTGCGAGCTGGTTCGGACGGTGCCCTTCCGTGCCAACTCGATGCTGGTCTTTCTCAACTCGGTAGGCGCTCATGGCGCGTTCATCCCTTCGGATGCACAGCCGGCGACGCTCGAGCGCTATCTCTATCAGTTCAGGCTTGGACCGACGACGAAGGTGATCAGTCGCCTGGTGAGCCTGATGCCGCCGGACAAGGCGGCCCTGTGGTCAGGAAGCAAGACCGGGCGATTGCCCGGTTACCGCTGAGGCAGGACGGGTTCCTGTGCCATTTGCTTCGATCGTCGGTCACCCCCGCCTGGTGTCGCTCCTTTCCCGGGCGATCGCACGCGACGCGCTGCCGCCGTCACTCTTGCTGGCGGGTCCTGGCGGAATCGGCAAGCGTCGTGTCGCCATGGCGGTGGCTGAGACGCTGAACTGCCTCGACCTTCGCCGAGCCGAAACGCTTCCCGTTGACGCCTGCGGCGTGTGCGCCGCCTGCAAGCGGATTGCGCGAATGGTCCATCCTGACGTGCCGGTCGTGGCGCCGGACGACAAGGGCACGATCAGCATCGACGTCATCCGCGACGTCATTGACAAGTCTGGCTACCGGCCATTTGAAGGTCGGCGGCGCGTGGTGGTCGTCGACGAGGCCGACGCCATGACTGTTCAGGCACAGAGCGCTCTGCTGAAGACGCTCGAGGAGCCACCGCCGGGCTCGGTGTTTGTTCTCGTGTCGTCGATGGCCGACTCACTCCTGACCACCGTTCGATCGAGGTGTCCGCGTCTGCGCTTTGCGACGCTGTCGCCTGCGGAGATTGCCGAGGTGCTGGTTCGCGACCATGGCTACACGGACGCCGACGCGCGCGTGGCCGCGGTCGACGCCGGTGGCAGCGTGGGGCGAGCACTCCAGGCGGAGGCCGCCGACGTCGCGCTGGCGCTCGAAGATGCCAGGGGACTGCTGGCGATGTCAGCGCGGGGTGTCGATCCGGTGCGTCGTATTCAGGCGGTCAAGGATCTCTTCCCGAAGAAGAGCACGCCCGCCCTTGATCGTGAACACCTGGCCGCGCGCCTCCGCGCCCTCGGGTCGCTCCTCCGGGACCTCAGCGTGCTGCTGGTCAACGGATCGCCAGCGTTGCTCGTCAATGCCGATCTCGAGGGCGAGCTCAAGCGGCTGGTGACCGGCTTTGACGGAGAGCGGGCCGCGCGCAACTATGCCGCCGTCGACCGCGCGCTGGCCGCGCTGGACCGAAATGCCAGCGCCAAGATCGTTGCTGACTGGCTGGTTCTCCAGCTCTGATTCAGTGCCGACCCGCGAGGCGGGCCGTCGCCGTGCTGGTCAGGCCACAGGGCCATCCCTCAGTCCCGAACGTCGATGTGGCTCGAAGATCCTTCCTGGTCGCAATGGCGATGACGCTGTCGTCGTAGTGGCGGTAGGTTGCCGCCTCGACGTAGTTCTCGCGAATGTAACCGTCCACCAACGGATAGGCTCGAGCAAAGGCTTCAGCCAGCGTGTTGTTGATGAGGGCGATTGGGGGGCGTTCGTGTCGAAGCCTGGCGAGCATGAACTCCTGGTCACGCGGCGTCGTGAAGGCGTCAGGTGGCAGGAACATCGAGTGACCGGCGGCGAACTTACGTTGTCCGAAGAAGTAGTACTCGGGAGACGCCCACGTCATCAGCACGTAGTCAGTCGGCGTCGTGCAGGCGCGAACGTAGAACACGGCTTGGGGGAAGTCGCCCGAGTTGGGCCAGACTTTCGACCACGGCCAGGTGGACGTGTCCTGGTAAATGGACCTGATCTTCGAGATTACTCCGCGTGGACCACGAGCCGCGCGCGTCTCCTCGAGCTCTCGCGGCAACTGTCCAAGCAGTCCGGCGTTGAAAGCGGCGAACAGCAACACTCCAGCGGAGATCGTCGCCGCCGATCCGGCAAGGATGCGACGGACTGGACCAGGACCAGGCCCTCGCCTGAGCGCGTGTGCTGACGCACGCGCAATCACGCAACCCACCATGGCTGACACAACGACCAGTGGCGTGGCGATGTCAGGCAGCCTCTGATCGAGCGGGTAGCGAAGGATGATCGGAAGGTAGAGTCCGAGGAACGCCGTTGCGGCCACGCCAAGCGGGAACCGCCCTGCTGGATCTCGCCGCTCGATGGCTCTCAGGCTGATCAGGCCTGCGACCGGCACCAGCCACGAGAAATAGTAGAGAAATGCCGTAGCGTCGGCCCTCGACCAGGGCACGGTGCGTGATTCGAGCGCAGGGAACGCCGGCCAGTCGTAGGCAAGCTGATGGCTTTCTCCCTTGGAAAATTCGATGCCCCGCCGCACGTGATCGATCAGACCCTCGCTCCATCCGACGTAGAGGAGATAGGGCGAGAGCACGAGCACGGTGGCTCCGGCGACGCCGAGTAATTCGCGTGCGGCTGTGGCAGGCGAGCTCCTGTGTGCCACGAGGACGGTGAGCGCCGTCACGAGGCAGGCGTACAGGCCAAGGTCATGGCGGAACAGGACCGCCGCCGCCAGTCCGCAAGCCAAAGCCACTCGGCTCCAGCCATCCTTCCGCACGTACCTGTTGAGCAAGTACATCGTCAGGGCGGGGACCAGCAGCTTGGGGTAGTTGTAGAGGCGCGGGACCAGCGCTGCGGCAGAGAAGGCGGCGAGCACCCCGGCCGCCCGTGAGCCCGTCAGACTGATCACGACATGACAGGTCAGTGCAGCGGTGACGCCGAACATCAGGGCAGACAGGACGATCTCTGAGAACGGCCCCCGGAACATCGCTTGAAAAAGGGCGGACGCGCCCCAGGCCAGCGGCATTCCCGGATCCACGAAGTCACGACCGGGAAGTTCGCCGAGGAGCACCTGCTGGGCCCACGACAGATGCATGTAGTGATCGTTTGTGAGATCGATCACCGATGAGAAGCGGAAGAGGAACACCAACGCGCCCACGAGGCACGTCGTCAGGACGTCGACACCTGTGGTCCTGGAAGGGGGGGCGGAGGTCGCGTGACGCGCAGCCAATTCGAACAGCCTCATAATATCGATGTTCCCCGCATGCAGACGAACTCAGCGAAACCTCGTGTCGCCCTGACCGTTGGCGACCCTTCGGGCATCGGCCCGGAGATTGCCGCCAAGGCGATGGCCGATCCCCGCGTACGCGCGGCCTGCGAGCCAGTGCTCTATGGCCCGCCGGATGGCGAACGCTACGAGGCTGGTGTGCTGACAGCCGGAGCAGGCAGGGCCTCCTATGAGGTCGTTGTCAGGGCGGTGCGCGATGCGGAGAACCGCAGGGTCGATGCTATTGCCACGGCGCCAGTGAACAAGCACGCCTGGTCGCTGGCCGGCCTCGAATGGAAGGGCCACACCGAGCTTCTTGCAGATCTGGCCGGATCGACGCGCGTGGCGATGCTCTTCTGGTCTGAGCCACTCAAAGTCGTCCTGGCGACTGTGCACGTGCCGCTGGCCGAGGTGCCCGCGCGTCTCACCAGGCAGGTGCTCGATGACGTCATTGCGCTGACGGCTTCGGAGCTTCCGGCAATGGGGTTGGCGCGACCGCGAGTCGCCCTGGCCGGCCTGAACCCGCACGCCGGCGAGGACGGGGTCATCGGCCACGATGAAGAGAACGTTCTGCGACCGGCGGTCGAAG
Organism: Vicinamibacterales bacterium; assembly: GCA_040081265.1. Lineage (GTDB taxonomy): Bacteria > Acidobacteriota > Vicinamibacteria > Vicinamibacterales > UBA2999 > JBEBGV01. The sequence goes on along the minus strand of JBEBGV010000012.1, from coordinate 75,569 downwards.
CCGCTCGGGCCGGCGGGGTGAACATTGAAGGGCCCTTCCCGGCTGACACGCTGTTTGTCCGTGCGTCGCGTGGAGAGTTCGACGTGGTGATCGCCTGTTATCACGACCAGGGGCTGATACCGGTGAAGCTGCTGGCGTTTGGTCGCGCGGTGAACGTCACGATCGGACTGCCGATCATCCGGACGTCAGTGGATCACGGCACCGCGTTCGATATTGCCGGCAAAGGCGTTGCAGATCCGTCGAGCATGGTCGAAGCGGTGTTGCTCGCGGCGCATCTGGCACGCCTCAAACGCGATCGGCGAGACGGCGGGTCGTTCCGACCCGCCCTACGTACGTAGGCCGGGTCCGAAAGGACCCGGCGAGCAGAGCCGGATCATGGAATGGTCACCTGGTCACACGGCGGCAGCGGTCCCGACGGGATCGCGTCGAGCAGGGCCCGGACGTCGCGGTCGCCGTTCTCGTCGTTGATGCACTTCAGCACGGCAAGGCGCGAAGGCCCGACGATCACACCGCCGTCGAGCAGGATCCTCAGCATCTGAGCATTGCGCGCCCTGACCGCGGCCTGAGCAGGCGTCAGTTGCACCGGCGACCCGCCAAGCAGATCTGCTCGGACGCTGGCGGCCAGGTTCGGGTCGACTCCGCTCTCCATCAGCCGCATCACCTCTGCATAGTCGCCCGTCGCCACGGCTTCGGAGATCGTCACGCGGTCGGGAGGCCACACCCACCCGCCTGAAGGGTTGGAGAGCGTGGACCACACGCCAACCAGCGCGACGACACAGGCCGGCAGTCCCAGGTAGGTGACGAACAGCGTCCGACTACTCAACCCAGTACCGCTCGCCCCAATCGGGCAGGAAGGTGGGACTCGTCACCCTCTGGCGCAGGGCCTCGCCGCGCAGTCGTCCGGTGCGCGCCACGTCGTCGCGGCTGGCTGAATCACCGCCGGCGAGGACGTTCACGCTCTTGAGTGCCCAGTCGTTTCGCGTCGTGAACGCGACCCTTCTGAGTTCGTAGTGTGTCCCCACCGCGCGAAATCCCCAGAGGGGTGCGACCAGGGCCAGGCAGAGTGCAAGCGCGACCACCGATGTGTCCCGCATGCCCGTCTCCAGTCTGCCAAGCGCCCACTGGACGGCCAGATACGCCATCACAGCATAGAGGACCCCGGCTGTGCTGATGATGTCGTCCTTGATGTACGCCGCGCACAGCACCGCGCTCACCGTGATGACCACGATGCCGGTGGCGAGCGTCTTGGTTTCCAGCGACCACTGGTGGAACGGCCGGCGCATCGCCGACCAGCAGCAGATGATCAGCACGACGGTCATGCCGAGGGACGACACGAGGTTGATCGTGACGACCGGGTTCAGGGAACCAGCCGCTTGCGCCGCCAGCAGCTGATACATGCCGAACCGTGGCTCGGACGCAAGAAGCGACAGCGCGCCGCCGCTGACGTTGTAGGCGTAGAACGGCCAGGGATTGGTCGAGAATCGTGCGGCGAGCTCGTCTCCAGACAGGACTCCGCCACCCCATCCGCTGCTGTGCGATCCGATGCCCGGAGTGCTGATCTCGAGCTGCCAGCGGGCGATGAAGAAGAGGGCCAGCACCACAGTGGCCATCACGGCCGTTCGGGTGCGCATCCCCGGCATTCGCAGGGCGGCGCACGTGACGATGACAATCCAGATCAGGCCGGCTGACTCGATCAGTAGAAGTCCCCAGACCAGCGCCAGCAGCACCACGATCTCGCTGATGAGGCGATGCGGTCGCAGGGACGATCCCAGCACGAACAAGGCTGCTGCGGCCACCTCGGCGTAGTGATTCACCGGGAACGCCTCGCGCATCATGGCATCGAAGGTGTGCAGGCCGATGAGCACCGTGAGGGCAATCCCGAGCGCGACGACATCGGCCCAGCGCCGGGGGTTTGCAATCCACGCGATCAGTCCAACGATGATGGTGGCGAGCGCCGCGTGGGTGCCGCGGAACACGGCGTGGTACGACGTTCCAAGGCTCTCCGCGAGGACGCTCAACCAGCGCGCCTGCAGATAGCGCATGGGTCGCAAGGTGGTGGGTGACCAGGTTGAGGCGTCCTTCAACAGCTCGACCGAGGACTCTGCGTGCCTCGAGACCAGGATGACGTCGAGGCTGTCGCCGACCTGAACCGGGATGCGGTAGACGCTGTGCGCGATGGACAGAGCCATCGCCAGAGCCAGCAGCAGTCCTGCGACTCTGGGCCACTCCCGGCGAGCTCCGTGCACCGATGGAGTATAGTCGGCTCGGGTCTCATGGCACCTGAGAAAGACGCTCGCGAATCCGCCGAGCGCGTGATCGCAGACAACCGTAAAGCCTTCCACGACTATCACATCCTCGACACCTGGGAAGCGGGTGTTGCGCTCCTCGGCACCGAGGTGAAGTCAATCCGGGAAGGGGGCGTCAACCTGCGCGACAGCTACGCCCGTCTCGAGAACGGCGAGATCTGGCTGCTCAACGTCCACATCAGCCCGTACAGCCACCGGGGCTCTGCGGAACACGCTGAGCGCCGACAGCGCAAGCTCCTGCTGCACCGCGATGAAATCCGCAAGCTCACCGGTCGCGTCGTCGAAAGAGGGCTGACGCTGGTGGCCTTGCGGATGTATTTCAAGAAGGGCCGCGTCAAGGTCGCCCTCGCGCTGGTCAAGGGCAAGCAGGCACACGACAAACGCGAGACGATCCGTCGCCGCGAGGTTGACCGGGAGACGCGTGCCGCAGTGAAAGAGCGGCAGCGACGGTGAGCAGGGAGCGGCAGCGACGGTGAGGAAGGTGGGCGACGGCCGTGCCTTCGTGGCGGCGCTGGTCCTCTACGCCGCTTTTTTCGGGCTCTTCTTCTTCGAAAGCCTTTCGACCGACGAGCTGATTGCGCCCGGGGACGCGCTCGACTTCGGCGTCGCCGCCTATCTGTCGTCGCCGTCGCTGTGGACCGACGGTCTCTACTCCGGCTATCCGATCGCCGCCGACCCGCAGTCGATGATCTTCTATCCACTGCTGCAGCTGTGGCGAACGCTTGGGCTGGGGTGGAATCTGTTCATGGTCGCGCCGTTCGTGATCGCCAGCGCATCATGCTTTCTGCTGGTGAGGCGTCTGACCGGCTCCGCGCTCGCCGGAGCCCTGGGGGGCCTGACGTTCGGCTTCAGCGGCCCGATGCTCGGCAACATCGGGCACTTCAACCAGCTCCACGCGGTTGCGTGGGCGCCGCTGGCGCTCTACGGCCTCGCGCGGATTCGTGGCGGAATGACGATGTCAGGCGTGGCCGTCGCTTCGATGAGCTTTGCGCTCATGTGGCTGGCCGGGCATCCGCAATTGCCCGTCTACGTGTCCTACCTGTCCGCGGCGCTGCTTGCCGGCAGTCTGTTTCTCGACCGTCCCTCGATGAAGGTGGGAGTGCGCCGTGTGGCGTGGTCGGGGATTGCGGTGGCACTGGGGGTTGGCCTTGCCGCGGTCATGCTGCTGCCGATGCTGGAGCTGAGCACGTTCAGCCCGCGCGCAGAGGCAAACTGGGAGCTGTACACCGCCAAGACCCTTCCCCCGTGGCAGATCCTCAGCCTGGTCGTCCCCTTCGCGTTTGGCTTCTGGGCCGACAACGATCAGGCGATCCCATACTTTGGTGACGGCAGTGCAGGCGAGAACCTCGGCTACGTTGGCCTGGTGCCACTGGCATTGGCCGTCGTTGCCCCGCTCGTCGTGTCCAGGCGTCGCGGCGAGGTCTGGTTGTGGGTCGTGCTTGGCGTAGTCGCCGCCCTGCTGGCGATGAACGCGGCGACGCCGCTCGGAACGCTCTTCTACTACGCCCCCGGCTATGCGCGCTTCCGGATGCCGACGCGTCACCTGTTCCTCGTCGCCCTCTGCATTGCTGTGGCGGCTGGATTTGCCTTCGACGCGCTGGCGCAACGCAGTCGACGATGGGTGCCTGGCGCGGCGACGATGGCCGTCGCTCTGACCGGTTTGGTGGCGCTGGCAGGACTTCGCGCGGCCATGCCGGTCGTTGCGGATCTTCTCGCTGCCAACAGGTTGTACGCGGCGTGGACGATTGGCTGGCCGTTGCTCGTGGCCAGTGCGGCCGCCGCCATTGGCCTGGGCACCAGCATCGTGCCCGAACGCAGACGTGCACTCGCTCTGGGGACGCTGATCATGGCACTGCTGATCGTTGATCTGGCGGTCGTGCACTATCGCGTTCCCGGTGTTCACTTTGACTACGCCGAGGTGCCACCCTCTGATGCGACGCCACGACTGCGGATTGCGGCCCTGCGAGACGAGCTGCGTGCCTCCGGCGAGCGCGTGCTGGCCGCCGATGGCACCCACAACTCGTTTCTCCTGCCAAACCTGACGCGCCCGTGGGGGGTGCGCGCCGCTGGAGGCAGCGGTCCGCTGGGCATCGAGCGCTACATCGACCTGATGCGAATGGGAAGCCCTGGGGACGTGCCGACTGACGTCATGCTGTCACCCCAGCTCGCGCTGGACGTGTGGGCGATCAGGTATGTGCTGGTTCCAGACAACACGCCGGTTGGCGCCGCGCTGCTCGAGCAGCCGGAGCGATGGTCGCGAGTCGACCAGATGCAGTACGACGTCAACGACCCTGATTCCAGCTACACGCTGTACCGGAATGCCTCCGCGCTTCCTGCTGCATGGTGTGTCAGCGACGTGCAGCGGGCGGACAGGGGCGACTCCCTGGATGCGCTTCGCTCAGGACGTCTTCCCGGAGGGGCGCCCTTCAACCCGCGGACGACGGTTCTTGCCGAGCCTGGTGAGCTGGCTGGCTGGACACCTGGTGAGGCTGCTGCCGCAGCCAGAGTCTCGACGCTCGGGTCGGAGCCTCGTACCTATCGCGTCGAGTCGTCTGCGCCATGCGTGCTGGTGGCCAGCGAGCCGTTCTATCCGTGGTGGCGCGCCACGGTTGATGGCGCGCCTGCGACTCCCGGACGCGTGAACTACGCGATGGTTGGTGTGGCTGTTCCTGCCGGCACACATCAGGTCGCCCTCACCATCGAACCTGGCAGCATTCGCACCGGGATGGGTGTGACCGGTCTCTGCCTGCTGCTCTGGTGTGGCGTCGTCGGCGCCGCCTTTACTGAAATCCGCAGGGCCAGCGCTCAGGACCCCACGTTCTCGATGGCGTGAGACCACGTTGCGCCGAGACGGTGATCCGCGAGCCGTCGTAGATCGTGAACTCGCCGAACCCCTCGTAGCGACCGGCGAGGTACGACGCCACCGACGGGTAGGCGCGGGCAAACTCCTCGTAGCGGTCCCGGTTCGTCAAGATGACCGGTACGCGCTGGCGTTGCAGCCAGCCCAGCATCTGTTCCTGATCCAGTGGGGTGGTGAACGCCGAAGGTGGAAGGAACTCGACGTGCCCTGCGGCAAACCTCCGCCGCGAGAAGAAGTTGTATTCCGGAGCTGGCCATGTGAGCAGCACGGCATCGTCTGCTGACGTGCACGCGCGAAGGTAGAGAACTGCCTGGGGTAACTCACGACTGGGCCATGACCGCGCCCATGGCCAAATGGTGCCCCGGTCGCGCAGGTCGCGCCACGTGTCTTCAAGACCGCGACGACCGGCATAGACACCGGTGTTGTCGATCTGTTCGCCGACGCGCGCCAGGAGCCAGACGCTGCCTCCTGCTGCGGCGGCGAAGAGGACCGAGGCGAGCACCGTGACAATCGTCAGCACGGGACGCTGCCCACGGCTCGCCTCCCGCTCAGCGACGATCCCTTCTCCGAGCAACCAGGCCATGCCCATGGCGGCGACCCCCGCTAGGTCTGTCAGCCGACCGTCGACCGGTTCTCGCAGGATGACCGGGATGAAGGCGGCGAGTGCGGTGGCCACCGCCGCGGCGATTGCGCGCGTTTCCCTGGAGTGGTGGCGCCGGCGGAGGACCAGTGTGGCGATCATGGCGACCAGAGTGCCGTGCACGAGGAAGAACAGCAGGGCGACCGCACCATCGCGATTCCACTGAGCGATGTCTGCCAGCGCCGGGAGTCCCTCAAAGATCTGGTGGGTGTCGGACTGCAGGAACTCGTAGCCGCGCCGGAGGTGTTCCCGCCATCCCACAGCCCACTGGACGTAGGCGGCGTAGGGCAGGAAGATGATTGCGCCCCCGGCGACAGTGGTGCCCAGCGCGCGTGCAGAGTCACGCCAGTTGTCTGCGTGCAGCAGCAACAGCCCCACGACCGTTGCCAGGCCGATATAGACGCCCAGGTCGTGTCGGAAGAGCGCCGCGATGACCACCCACGCGCCGAGCCACAGGAGACGGACGCGCGACGGGACCCGCGCGTACGCCTGCAGCAGCAGGATGGCCACCACCGGCGTCAACACCTTGTGAAAACTGTGGAATCTGGGATTGAGCGCCAGCTCGAAACACGCGGCAAAGACGCCGATGATCCACGACCCTGAGAGCCGGGCGGCGACCAGTGTGGTGATGCCCGCCGCGGCGGCGAGCATGGCTGCCGTGAGCACCAGCTCGCTGAAGGGTCCAGGCCAGAAGTACTGGGCGGCTGCGGAGAGCAGATAGCTGAGCGGCATGCCCGGCTCGACAAAGTCCCGTTCAGGCCACTCACCGAACAACACCTGCTGGGCCCAGCCCAGGGTCATGTAGTGATCGTTGGCGAGGTCGGGTGCGGACAGGGCGCGGAAGGCAAATGCCAGCACGCCGAACAGGATGGGCACCGCCCAGACCGTGACACGCCCGCCCTTGAGGTCATACATGCCGTCTTGTCCGTCCGTCAGCCAGACATCCTCTCATCAAAGGGCAGGGGGGCACACTTTCCGCGCGTTGGTGTCCTTGAGGCAGATGGTCACTCGGACCGGAGCTGGCGAGCGCGGCACGGCGATGTCCCCGCCGTCGAGGCGGTCGTGACCGCATGCGGAACCGCACACGCTAGAATGGTCAGTGACTGCACTCCTAGCCGAACTACTGCAATCCGATCGACGTCAAAAGCGTGCTGGCGGCCGCCGCTGATGGTCAAGCACCTTCCACGAGGATGGAACAATCCCAATGGTCGCGCTAGACGGAGGTGCCTGCCGCTGGCGACTGCCCGCCAGGCATCAACGCAGGTCACTGCTACGATTGCATTTCCACCACTCGGGGTTCCCGTATGGCGGATCGCTATGCGTCTGTAGAAGCCATTGACCGTCTTGGCCCTCATCGTGGACTCTGTCAAATGAGTGCTGACGTAAGATTGGCCTATGGACGCATCACGGGAGGAACTGGCCCTGACTGACCCTAGGGTCTGGGTCATACAGCCACGGCGTGAAGGCATAACAGCTCGTCTGCGCGATGTGTGGCGATACCGTCGGTTGATTCGCTTCCTTGCGTTCAAAAGCATCGCGAAGTTGTATCAAGGAACAGCGCTCGGCTGGATTTGGATCTTCATCCGGCCATTGTTCCCGTTGGTGGTAAACGCCTTGGTGTTCGGACGCATGCTCGGAGTGGGATCCCACGGTGTGCCGTATTTCTTGTTCCTGGTCGCCGGCACTCTTATCTGGGAGCTGTTTGAGAGTTCAGTAATGTGGGGCACCAGGAGCTTGCAACTCAATCGCGGCTTTATGTCTCGCATCTATATTCCACGACTAATAATGCCAGTGGCCTCAATGGCGCCTGCATATATCAACATGCTGATCAGCCTGGCGGTCCTCTTCATTGCAGCCGTTTATTACAAAATTACAACCGGGACAATGTTCCTGACCCCGGCACACGCCGGTTGGGCGTTGCTAGCCGTGGTTCTCGCTGCCTATCTGTCGATCGCGATTTCTTTGTGGACCTCCGTCCCGGCCTTGCACGTGCGGGACGTGCGTTTCACGGTCGGCTATGTAATGGGCTTCTGGGTGTTTCTAACACCAGTTTTGTATCCGATCAGCGTTCCGCCGCGGTATCAGTGGCTCGTGGCGTTGAACCCAATGGCCGCGATTGTCAACGCGTTCAAATACGGAGTTCTTGGCATCGATGTGTTGAGTCGTCGGGACCTGGTGATAGCAGTCATGATCTCTACGGTCGTGTTTGTCAGCGGCCTGCTATTCTTTAGCCGAGCTGAAGCTACCGCCGCCGACAAAATCTGAGATCTGGCCGTCGTGGCCTTTATCAGATTGCAGTTTCTTGACTTTTCCAAGGGCAATAGGCTGTAACGCCTTCACTAAATTCGCTTCACTGACGTTGCGCCTGTCAGGCGCCTGGGCAGCTGAAGCTAGGGAAGCTCTGCACCGGTGATCGCGCTACCCAGCCGACATTCGTTTCGCTGGCGTGGGATTGCAAGCGGAAGATGACGCTCCGGGAGCGCTTCCTCGCCGAGATGGACGCGGTGCTCCCGTGGAACTGCTGGACGGCGCTGGTTGAGCCCCACTGTCCGAAGGCCTGCCAGGGCACAAGCCGATGCCCTTGGAGCGGATGCTGCGCATCTACTTTCTGCAGGAGCGTCAAGTGTCTCCCCTGGCGCCGTCGAGGACAACGGTTTCGAGTGCCCACGCGAGCTTAGGCGCAACGATGCCTCCGGGATCCCGGCGACCCGAAACAGCGTTAAAGACTTGAAACGACAGAGCATTGAACGCTGAAATCGGCTTTAGCGCTTCCCCGTTGTCAACTAAGATGACGTCAACGCTGACCGTGTAGATTGTTTCGGCCAGCAGATGGGCAGGAATACGTATCGAGGCAGTATGAACCCCGGGGGGGAGCGCTGGGTACACCCCAGAGCGTGTGCGGAAGGCCAATACTCCTTGAGTCCTGATGTGAAATACGAATTTTAAGCTGATCCCAGGCTGGAGCAGGCGGACCCCCGCCTTAATAGACACCTCATCCTCGACGCGTACCGCACCGATCTCACGGCCGTCCGAGGCCGTCAGCATGACAAACTGAATCTCTGCGAAGTCGTTCTTGTGTCCCCCGCTTCGGTTGTCCTTTGGCCTTCGCCCCGTTCGGGACCATGCCGCGCTTTGATAGGCGGCGACAACCTCTTCAGGATCGCCAATCTGAACGACTTCACCGGCACTGAGCCACATGACTCGGTCACACAAACGAGTGATCGCCGTCATATCGTGCGAGACAAACAGGACGCTCATGCCACCTTGGCCTATCTGCTTGACCCGTTCTAAGCAGCGTTCTTGGAAGTCGATGTCTCCAACTGCGAGGACCTCATCGGCAAGCAGAATGTCTGGGCGCATGTTGATTGCCACAGAAAACGCGAGTCGGAGGTACATACCACTCGAGTATTTTTTTACGGGTACGTCGATGAACTCGCCAATGTCTGCGAACCCGACGATCTCATCCAGGCGGCTTTCGACCTCATCTGCCGAAATTCCATAGATTGCTGCATTCAAGAAGATATTGTCACGTCCCGAAACATCTTGTTGGAATCCCGCGCCTAGCGCTAGCAGTGGGACTACCCGTCCAGATCCGACGATGCGTCCTTCGGTAGGAGGAGTCACGCGCGAGAGCACTTTCAGGAGCGTGGTCTTGCCTGCACCATTGGGTCCGATGATGCCAAGAATCTCGCCTCGATTGACTGCGAACGATACGTCCCTCAGGGCCCAGAGCTCGCGCTTGTGCCGAGTGCCGAGCAGGTAGCGTTTACTGACACGTCTGACGTTGAGACTTTGGAGGCCCTGTTGCACGGGTAGCCATAATATCGTTCCTTGGATTCTTTCTTAGCCGTCCCACGCCGTGTGGGCTGTCTTTGCTTTACATAAAACCACTATAGCGGGAACGTTCAGGTTAGAACTTTCGGGTTGCGGTGTGAGTCCATCCGGTTAGCCGATGGCTGACGTCTGTCAGGCTCCTGGCTGCTTCACTTTCGGCTCATGGTTGCCGGTCTCCTGATTGCATTCTTCAGGTCAATCCAACGTTGACCCTCTCTCGCAAAACACTTACCATTCAAGGGTTGTCGCGCCCTAAGCCAACCTTCTGACGCAACGCTACTGGCGGCTGAATCGCCAGCGTATAGCCTGTTCAACTTAAGCCCCTCCATGGCTCCGCGCAGCGGAGTGGTGAGCACTTGTCGAACAGTTGTGCCAGAAGCTCTTGGCTCGCACACTCGCACGTGTGAGTGAGAGGGCGGGAGCCTGTCCAGGATATTGATTGATCCTCGCCGACCTTTAACTTGCAGTTGCCGATGTCGAAGAACCTACTGAACAAGATTGCTCAGCAAATTGGTCGCACGATTGAACCCATAGTCCATCCGGATGCCTCCGATCGACGAATGCGCGAATATCATGCTCAACGCGCTCTCGATCGTCTCGTAAAAGGCTTTCGGCAGGTTTCGGAGGAGGTCGATCGCCTGAAGGATCGAGTCGATCGTTTTGATCACCGTCAAGTAACACACCTGGAGCAGGCCGTCCAGTCTCTTGAGCGAAGCACCCGCCGGCAGATAGCCTTCTCAGATCGACTTCTTCGGGCGGCGCATGTTCGTCGTGAACAGGAGTTTCTTCAGGAGCGTGCGCTTCGCCGCCTGCGGTCACTCGATCGCTCAGAGAAGACCATCATTGTGGGTCCGTGGACCGGGGAAGTCGGCTTTGAGTTGCTGTATTGGGTGCCGTTTGTGCGTTGGGTGGTTCGTAAACTGGGCGTCGAACCCCAACGCTTGACGATCGTCTCGCGCGGTGGGACTGCCTCTTGGTACGGTCTTGCCGGCGCACGCTACGTCGATGTCCTTGACCTTCGCTCCGCGCCCGAACTGAAAGCGCACATGGCCGAGGCCAAGAAGCAGCGGACGATGCGAGCTTTCGACCGACAGATCCTCCGTGAAGTGGCCGCGAGTGCTGACGGTCGGGCGGGAGTGCTACATCCCGCGTTGATGTACGCCCTGTACATGCCATTTTGGAAACAGGTCACATCGGTTCGCTGGGCCGATCAATATTCAAGCCCGGCGCAAATCACCGCGCCGCCGATATCGCTCGGACTGCCAAAGGACTATGTTGCGGTGCGGTTTTACTTCAGTGACTGTTTCCCGGAAACAGAAGAAAACAGGTCTTTCGTACAATCCGTCGTGAGGCGTCTCGCTCGCGACCACGAGATAGTTCTGCTCGGGAGCGGAGTGCAGGTTGACGATCACGTGGACTTCGTTGCGAAAGATGCCGATGCTCGTGTGCACACGATCGAGGAGCACAGCAGTCCCCAGACGAACCTCTCGGTGCAAACTGCGGCTATCGCAGGTGCGTCGGCCTTCATCGGTACCTACGGCGGGTTCTCTTATTTGGCGCCACTTTGTGGAGTGAATACCGTCGCCTTCTATTCAGAAAATAACTACTATTCGCATCACCTTGACTATGCGCAGCGTATGTTTGCGACCGTGGGTGGAGGGTCACTGACTGCAATTGATAGCTCTGTTAGGAAACTCGTCGGCTCGGCCATATCGCTGTAGAGGTTTCGGTTTCCTTGAGGATTCTTTTCAGCGTTCAGAACCTTGGGTTTCTGCGTAACTTCCAATCCACCGTGGTGACTCTGGCCGAGCGGGGCCATGACATCCACATCGTTGCGGAGCGCGCGGACCGCGTGGGTGGTTCGCAGTTGATTGCGGCGCTATCTGACTCGTTTCCGAGGGTGACCCACGAGATCCTTAAGCCCCAGGCTCGCGGCAAGTGGGTCAGTGTGGCTTCGCTCGTGCGTCTCACGATTGACTACTGGCGTTACCTTGAACCACAGTTCGAACACGCCGGGGAGCTGCGGGCTCGCGCCAAAGCGCACGCGCCCGCCGTCGTTGTCGCCATTCCACGCTTACCGATTTTACGGTCGAGGTGGGCGCACCGATGGCTCATGCGCTGCGCGCGGGCGGTGGAACGCGTCATTCCTCCGCGACACGAGGTCGAAGCCCTCCTCGAACGTCTGCGGCCAGATCTTCTGCTCCTCACGCCACTCTTATACTTCGGCTCAATGCAGGTCGACTATGTCAGGGCGGCTCGGCGGCGTGGCATTCCCAGCGTCCTCGGAGTGGGTAGCTGGGACCACTTGACGACAAAAGGCCTCATTCACGAAGTGCCAGACTGCGTTGTAGTCTGGAACGAGATGCAACGAAAAGAGGCCGTCGAGTTGCATGGCGTGGACCCGAGGCGCGTTGCCGTAACTGGTTCTCAAGCGTACGACCATTGGTTCACGCGCCGGGTCAGTACCACCAGGAACCAGTTCTGCGGACGAGTTGGACTATCGCCAGATAGGCCGTTTCTGCTGTATGTCTGTTCGTCGCCTTTCATAGCTCCTTACGAGGTTCCCTTCGTTCGACGATGGATGGATGCAGTGCGCGTCAGCGCTGATCCCGACGTTCGTTCCCTTGGCCTGCTGGTCCGGCCACATCCACAGAACGCCGATCAATGGCGGTCAGTGGATTTCTCGGCACACGCCCAGGTGGCGATTTGGCCCAGGGCTGGGGCCAACCCCATCGACGCGGAGGCGCGGGCGGAATATTACGACTCGATGTACCACTGCCATGCGGTCGTTGGAGTGAACACCAGCGCGCTCATTGAGTCGGCAATCGTAGGGCGTCCCGTGTTCTCGCTGCTGGCTGATGAGTTTGCTGGCACCCAGAACGGTACCCTGCACTTCCAGCACCTGAAAGATGCGGGCGGCGGATTGTTGTGCCTCGCTTCAACGCTGGAACAGCATGTGATGCAGGTCGGTGAGTCACTCTCCACCCCCAACGACCACTCTCGGATTCGAAGGTTTGTGGAGGCATTTGTTCGTCCCAACGGACTCACTGAGCCGGCAACCCCACGAGTAGTAAACGCGATCGAGCGAACCGCCACGCTCCGCTTGACTCCGCCTTCCCCGAGACTCTCGGCAACTGTTGGGAGACTGCTTCTCTCGCCACTTGACGACTTGCTCCGTTTACGGAGATGAGTAAGCGCATCCTCTTCGTACTGGCATCACCAGAGTACCTTCGGTACTTCGACTCGACGCTGTCCGAACTCGCCGAGCGCGGACACTCGGTTTCCATTGGAGTGAACTGGCTGCGTGAGCGGAAGCATGCGCGGCTCCATGAGCTGATTAGCGATCCTCGAATAGAAATCCTTGGCCAGATTCCGGCTCGAAGCGATGTGTGGACGAAGACTGCCAGGGCAGTCCGTGGCGGCTTCGATTACGCTCGCTACTTGCATCCGACTTTGGCCGAAGCATCCGCCCTACGCGAACGGGCGCGTCGAAAGGCTGTTAAGGCCGCACCTTTGTTGATTGGTTTGCTCGAACGCGAGGCCTCACTGCCTTCAGCAACCCTCGAGCGGATTTATGCATGGCTTCGAGCGTTGGAGTCTGCGATACCGGTCAACTCAACTCTGGTGGGGTTCCTACGGAAGCAGCGCCCCGATTTGGTCGTCGTGTCGCCGCTTGTTGACTTTGTCTCGATGCAGGTGGACCTGATTCGTGCCGCCCATGCGCTTGGCATTCCCACGACGCTCTCGGTTGCCAGCTGGGACAATTTGACCAACAAAGGACACTTGCGCGTGGTGCCCGACGCCGTGACAGTTTGGAATGCCTACCAGCGCGAAGAGGCGGTCTCACTGCACGGGATCCCCGTCGAACGGATTTCGGTGACTGGCGCGCAGCTCTTCGATCGCTGGTTCGAACGCCAACCCAGCCAGCGCCGTGAGCTTTTCTGTTCGACCGTCGGTCTGCCCACGGATCTCCCAATCGTGCTGTACACGGCCTCGTCCATATTCATCGCACGCTCCGAGCAGGAAGTGCCCTTCGTTCGGAGGTGGTTGACAGCGCTGCGGCAGGAAGGCGGGCCTGGTGTACGCGATGCTGCGGTGCTGATCCGCCCACATCCGTTTAATGGCGTTGCATGGGAGACGGCAGACTTTTCGGACTTGGCACCCGTGGCGATTTGGCCGAGGGCACGGTACACCCCGGCGTCCGAACTGTCGCGGGATGGTTTCTTTGACTCTCTCTACTACAGCGATGCGGTTGTTGGCATCAACACGAGCGCGATGATAGAGGCATCGATTCTACGCAAGCCCGTCTTATCGCTTCGCACGTCAGACTTTGCAGGTACGCAGGACGGGACATTGCACTTCCGTTATCTCCTACCAGAGAATGGCGGCTTCCTTAGGATCGCATCGACCGTGGGCGAACATCTGGCGCAGCTTGCGGATGTTCTCGCCAATCCCAATGAAACACGTCAGCAACTGGACCGCTTTGTGGCCTCGTTCATTCGGCCCATGGGAGTTGCAGAGGCGGCCACGCCGAAGCTGTGTGATGCGCTGGAACGGGCCGCAGAACTCCGAGTCGATATAGTGCCGGAGGCGTTAGGCATCCGTGTGAGTCGACTCTTGCTGTTGCCCGCGGCAATATTGATCAACCTATTCACGCCCGCGCTTGACGATGACGGCCGACAACGAGATCCTTGGTGGAAGAGGGTCGAACCCGAGCTCGATCGGCTGCGCAAGAGGTCGTTGGTGCGTCCGATTCGCCTTCTTCGCAAGGCGTCCGGATGGACTATCCGTCGCTTAAGGAAACAAGGTTGGAATATGCTTCGTTGGCTCCACCGCCTGCCTTCTCGATTCTTACGTGCGTCACGGTTGGTGCGGGGTCAATTCATTGCCCGCCTGCGCGCAGCAAGGACCCCGTCTGATGGCCCTGACACCCACTCCTGAAATCAGCGAAGTGTGCAGCGGCTCCAGTCTCGGACGGCCGATCGCTGCTCGCGACTTGGCGGCCGTCCGCCGGCGCATCGCCTATGTTTGGAGCGTCGCACTGCGCGCAGCGCATTGTATGTCGGCGAACGGTTAGGTACGCTCCCCCGTCAAGCGGAACACGAATATCTGGACTCCGGCGGGGTTAAGACGCGCGGCTAATACGTAAGCGGAGGACTCGGCCCAGCGCGTCATGGGGCCGTCGCTCGTCGTAGTCGACGAGCCACGCATCAGGAAACTGCAGGGCCTCCGGCGTGGAGTGAAAGAGATAGGCGTTCAAGACATCCTCGCGATACGTGCGGTTGAAGTGTTCGATGAGGCGTTCTGCACCGGCTTCCCATGCTGGATGTACTGCAGCCCGATGCCGCGCTGGGCGCACCACTCGGTGAGCACCTGCGAGGTCAGTTCCGGTCCGTTGTCGAGCCGCAGCCGATCAAGACGACCGTAGAGCGCCACGAGTTGGTCCAAGACGTGGATGACGCGCGAGGCCTGCAGCGACGTGCCGACTTCAATGGTCAGGCACTCCCGATTGCCTTCGTCCAGCACGTTGAAGGTCCGAAACCGCCGGCCGCCGTACAGCGCGTCGTGCACGAAGTCGATCGCCCAGATCTCGTTGAGGCGCGTCGGCGCCAGCAGCGTCTGCCGAAACAGCGGCGGCACGCGTCGTTTCGTCCGACGAGGCAAATTCAAGCGCAGCGCGCAGGAGACGCGATACACGCGTTTGTGATTCCACCGGTGGCCATTCAGGCGACGGCGGTCGTAGTACTTCCAGAAACCCAGGCGCGGATGCTCCGCCACGAAGTCCTGCACGGCGGCAATCACGGCCGCGTCCTGCACTGCCGGGTCGACCAGCGGGAGGTATTGCGCCGCGCGTGCCAGCCCAACGACGCGGTACGCGCGTCGGACCGAGAGCTGATGGTCCGTCGTCAGGACCTCGATCGCCTGACGAGCGCGGCGGGCGTTACGCCGCATCCGCATGAGCACGGGCTTGGACATGCAGGATTATCTCTGGTATCGCCGCGAGGTCTTGGAACGTCCAGATGACGGTCTCGCCGAGATTGCGGACATCTTGCAGTTTCTCGCCAACGCCGGAGCCTACGGGAAGAACCTCAGGATGATTGCCCGCAGGCCAGAACGCCCTTCCTTGTGATGTTTCTCGCACCGCAGGACTCGCTCCAGTGAAGATCTTCATCGCGCTGAAGCAGCGCAACTACGTGGCCACCTACGCGGGCCTGATTAACATCCTCCTGCAGCGCGGCCACTTGGTGCGGCTCGTCTGGCCGGACGATGACCTGTCTGTTCCGGAAGGTGTGACAGCGAGTCCGAATTTGTCGATTGAGATCTGGGAGCCGAGACGCACTGACGAATGGGCTCCTGTCGCGACCAGCATCAGGCGAGGGGCCGACTACTTGCGTTACCTCGAGCAGCCTTACCAAGGTGCTGCCAAGTTGCGCGCGCGTGCGTTCGAAAAGCTACTGCGCTCACTGTCAGGCGGCGAACAGGTGCCGGAGGCCGGGTGGAGCGACCGCGGACTGGAACTGTCAAGCACCGTGAGGCAGCGCCTTCAACTGATTGCCGGTCTGATGGAACAGGCCATTCCAAGTGACCCCCGGATTGAAGCACTGCTCAGCAGTCCGCGCCCCGACGTCGTTTTGGTGTCGCCGTTAGTCGACCTTGGCTCTTCGCAAACGGAGATCATAAAGAGCGCTCAACAGATGGGGATTCCCACTGGCATGGTGCTTTTCAGCTGGGACAACCTCAGCACCAAGGGCGGCTTGCATCTACCGCCCGATCGTCTGTTTGTCTGGAACGAGCGTCAGCGTCAGGAGGCGGTCTCGCTGCACGGGTATCCGATCGAGCGAGCGATCGCCACCGGGGCGCCAAGGTTCGACGAATTCTTTAAGCTCGTGCCGGAGACCACGCGGCAGGAGTTCTGCGCGCCTCTCGGCCTGGATCCAGCAAAGCCGATTCTGATCTACCTGGGTTCTTCGAAGTTTGTCGTTACAGGCACGGAATTGCCATTCATCGCCAGCTGGGTTCGGCAGATTCGCACATCCGAAGATGCTCGGCTTCGCGAATGCAACATTCTCATTCGACCACATCCGGATGTCAGGATGGAGCCTGAGGAAGGCCCGGCTCAGACGGTCGGCTGGAACGCGAAGATGAAGAAAGGCACGATTACCCGCCCGTTCGACGATCCACGCGCCGTGGTCGTGCGAACACACTACCGGCGCGCGCAGGGATTCTACGACGCGCTGCACCACAGCAGCGCGGTTGTTGGCCTGAATACCAGCGCTGCCCTTGAGGCTGCGATTGTCGGCCGCCCAGTCTTCACGATCGTTGCAGGCGACGGCGCTGCCGATGGTCAGGTCAGTACCCTGCACTTTCGCTATCTTCTGGAGGAGGAAGGAGGCTGTGTGGTGCTGTCATCGACATTCGAGGAGCACCTGAGCCAACTCACGTCGGTGCTGCGCAGTAACTCGGACGGTTCTCGCTATCGACAATTCGCGTGCCAGTTTCTTCGCCCGCTCGGCGAAGACATCCCGGCCGCTGAGACTCTGGCAAACGCAATCGAACGTGAATACCTCATCGCCAGCGCATGAATCGAACGACGGTCGTCACAACATTTAGCCCGACCAATTGGCGGCGATACGCTTCTCGAACGATTCCCACGTGGCTTGAGTATTTCAACCGAGACGCTGACTTCCACTTCCACTGCGATCGCCCTGTCGTAGAGGACGCGCGGATAACCTATTTTTCAAGTTCTGCTCTCAAGACCGAATTCATCGATCGAAATCAGCGACTGCGCCGAGTGTTCCCGGTGCCAGGCGCCAAAGGGTTCGCGACCCGATGGGAGACCTACTGCCACAAGGTCTTTGCGCAATGCGAGTCAGCGTTTAAGACGAACTCGCGCTTTCTTCTCTACCTGGATGCGGACGTTGCGGTGCTGAAGAGCCTTCCGGCAGGTCTTCTGGAGGATCAGCTGGATCGGTCATTCTGCGGATATATCGGCAGGACAACTCCGTGTACTGAAACCGGATTCATCTTGTATGACCTCTGGAGAGATCCCCAGCGAACCTTTTTCGCGACCTTCGTCCACGAATATTTGAGCGATCGCCTCTTCGAGTTTGACGACGGGTGGGACGATTGCCACGTGTTCGACCGCTGTCGCCTGCAGAGTCGCCTGCCGTTCAAGAATCTCTCTGGTCAATATACAGATTCCCTGGATCCCATAGCTCTTGGGCCTTTGGGCGAGTACTTCGACCACTGGATCGGTAAGGCGAGCAAGAAGCAAGGTACTAGTCAGTTCAGACATCTGAGGGGAGCTTAGAGCGACGCAACACATGAAGCGTCATCGCTCTAATTACGACGTGGGGGCAGGCTGCCAACTTTGCGGACTCAAGAGTGGCCAGACTGAAGCATCCGCCACGGTAAGAGATCCTCCACGAACCGTGCTGAACACGTGCTCTGCAAAGTCGACATGGTAGGGGAAGTAGGTGCGATGCGAGTAGAGAGCTACCGCATTGACCCCGCACAGGGGCGCCAGGTAGGAGAAGCCACCATAGGTACCGATGAAGGCCTTGGCGCCACCTACGACAGCCGTCTGCAGGGCCAGATTGTTTTCGGGTCGGAGTAGGTGACCGATCCCATGGACGCGGTTCCCCATGACGCCCTCAAAGGTTCTATGCTCGTCAACCCTGAAGCTGGGCGTAAGCAGCACCACATCGCAATCGTGGGTAATCGATGCTATGAGCCTATCGATCGTCTTTCGGTTGTCCGGTGTGTCCGGAAAGCACTTGCTGAAATAGAACTTTGCTGCGACATACTCGCTGGGAAGCTGAAGGTCAGGCACGGTCGGCGGAACGATACGCTGATGCTCTGCGAAATCGTGGATCCAGCGGCTCGCTGTCTGCTGACTCCAATACGGGGAATAGAGTGAGTACATCAACGCCGGGTGCAGGATGCTTGGGGGCGACCCAAGAAGGTGACCCGCACGTCTGATCAGGTCCCGATCGAACGATCGCAACGTTCGTTGCTTTTGAGCGCCGGCGGTGTGCTGGCGAAAGACGTCCGGAGTGCTGAGATCGAAAATGTCGAGATAGTGCGCATCTTCGATCGCATACCAGGAACGACTGTCACCGCGCGACAGCAGCGTGATGCGCGAAGGGTCAATGTTGAATTCCTGAATTGCCCAGCGCACAAACGGAATCCAGTACAGCAGTTCGAATCCAACCTCGCCGGTCCATGGGCCCACAAGGACCGGACCGCTGCTGCGTGAGATGCGGCGAAGGCGTTGAAAGACCCGCTCACGAATCACTTCACGCTCGTTGTCTCTGCGTGAGGCGCGTAACACACGCCGGACGAGCCCGTTCTGACTCCGAGTGTCTTTGCGAAGGGCGGCGACAGTCTCGCGAAGCCGTTCATCCTGTTGCCGTTCGACCTTGTCGACGCGTCTGGCGGATCTTTCGAGTCGGTCGGCGAGGCGTGCCAGCCCGCTTTCAGTCTCGGCCAGACGACTTAGCGTCGCAGCCTGGCTTTCCACGTTGTCTGGGCTCACGAGACCGGCCCAGGCTCGGCCTATCCTCCGTGCAACCTTTGTCAGGAGTGTGTCCACCTGAACAGTCTACTCGCCGGTCACACCTGCGGATGTGGCTGATGTCTTCAAGCTGCCTTGGGTGCCCTTGTCCACGTTAGAGCTCGCGCAGACGCTCGCACGATGAAGGTCCTGTTCTCCACGTTGCACTTCGCCGGTATGCGCAACTTCGAGTCTGTGGTGCGGACGCTGGCCGAACGTGGTCATCACGTCCACGTGGCAGCGGAGGAGCCCGAAACCTTTGGTGGTCAGGCGCTCGTGGAGGGTTTGGCGTCGGAGTATCCGACCTTCACGTTCGGTTGGGCGCCCCTCCCGGACCGCGAGCCATGGTATTTGTTCGCTCGCAAGGTTCGCTACGCCCTAGAGTACGTGCGCTTTTTGAGTCCAGAGTTTAGCTCGGCAGAAAAACTGCGCCTTAGGAATGTGGGGCGCGTACCCCGGCTTGTCCGCTGGGCGTCGGCGCTGGTGCCAAGGTCGACTCTGGGCGCCCGAGTGCTCGTCCAGTGGCTCGCATGGCTGGAGCGCCGCATTCCAGTCAGCTCCGAGGTCAGCTCATTCCTCGCAAGTCATCGACCGGACATCCTGGTGCTGACGTCACTCACTATGGCGAGATCGACTCAGATCCACCAAATCAAAGCGGCGCGCACGCTCGGCATGAGAACTGCGGTGGCGGTTCAAAGTTGGGACCATCTGTCCAGCAAGGCGCTCCTCCATGTTGCGCCAGAAGTGACCCTGGTATGGAACCACGTACAGAAAGAAGAGGCGGTCTCCCTGCACGGGCTGCCGGCCGAGCGTGTCATCGTGACGGGAGCTCAGTGCTACGACCAATGGTTCGATCGATGTCCCGTTCGCGACCGCCAGCAGTTTTGCCAGGCCATGGGCCTTGATCCAGCGCGGCGCGTTGTCCTGTACGTGTGTTCAGCCATGAGTCCTGTGCCCAACCCGGTCGAGCCGGTCTTCGTGCGGGACTGGGTATTCAAGCTTCGGGCTAGTGACGACCCCGACCTTCGAGAAGCGTCTGTGCTCATTCGCCCCCATCCTGAGCGAGCGCGCGAGTGGCGCGACGTGAGCTTAGACGATTGCAAACACACTGTGGTGAGCGGGCGTACGCCAATCGACGAAGATGCCAAGGCCGATTTTTTCGATTCCCTCTTCTATAGCGACGTAGTCGTCGGCTTGTGTACGAGTGTGTTTCTGGAAGCCGCAATCGTTGGTCGGCCAGTGTTGACGTTACTCTTGCCCGAGTTTCGAATGCACCAAGAAGGGATGGCTCATTTTCGATATCTGCTGACAGTCGGTGGAGGCCTACTCCACACTGCCGCAGATGTCCCCACCCACTTGGAGCAGCTTGGCGCCTGCTTGCGCCTGGGCGCCGAGCGTGACCCCAGAAATAGACGGTTTCTCGAGGCGTTTGTCCGCCCGGAGGGTCTGGGAGTGCCCTCGACGGGCCGTTTCGTCGCGGCACTCGAAACCCTCGCCGTCCGGCCGGCGCCCCAGCCCGACAGGTGGTTCGTCGAGCAGACGAGCAGTGCGCTCGTCGTACGTTGGCTCGCGGCCAAGGCTCAGAGTGAAGTCGGCAAATGGCTCATGATCGACTCGGTTGAAGTTGCGCGAAAACAGTTGGAACACGATCGTGCCCGGGTGAAGGATTCAAAATTCGCGGCACGACAGTCGCGTTTGAAAGCTAAGGCTGACCGCGTCGATAGAGCGGCCAGGGAAGCTGAGCTCGAGCGTGAGTCTAAGCACGCCGTGCGCGTTCGCGCACGGCGTGCGAAACAACTGGCGGTTCAGGAACACAAGGGAAGAAAGCGTCGTCTTCGCTGGTGGAGGAGCGCTCGATCTCGGGCCGTCGAATTCTGCCGGGGCCTCTCCATGAAGTCGATTTTCCGCCGGTTTGAATGAAGATTGTCTTTTCTTCCCTGCACTTCGCCGACTTCCGCAGCTATGAATCTGTGGTCCGGGGGCTGGCCGAGCGCGGCCATCATGTTCACGTCGTTGCGGAGGAGCCGGAGTCATTCGGCGGGCATGGTCTTGTCGAGCGCCTCGGCGCCGAGCATCCGACGGTGACCTGGGGGCGGGCTCCGTCGCCAGCGAGCGAGATCTGGTTCCCGTTCGCCCAGACGATTCGCTACGCGCTCGACCACGTTCGTTTTCTCGGCCCTGAAAACGCGGCAGCTGAGAAGCTGCGTATCCGTAACCTCCAGCGCACCCCGCGGGTGAGCGTTGGCCAGTGCCTCCGACGGGGCGAGCCGTGCTCGGTCACCGCGGGGTGCTCCGAGCTCTGGTCTGGCTCAAACGGCGCCTTCCGTTGAGCCGGGCCGCAGTGACGTTTCTGGAACGGCAGCTCCCCGACGTGTTGCTGCTGACGTCGCTGACGGTGGCCAGGTCAGCGCAGATTCATCAGCTCAACGAGGCCCGTGCCGTCGGGATTCGCTCGACGGCGTCCATCCTGAGCTGGGACCACCTGTCGAGCAAGGCTCTGCTCCTGACACAGCGCGAAGATCGCAAGCGCGCACGAATCGAAGAGAGAGAAGCACTCGCGGCTCAGGCACGCCAGGCACGGTTGAAAGACAAGGAACAGACGGTTGCGGCACGGCGCCAGGCTCGCGACGCCTGGCAGGCGACCAAGCGTCGCCAGCGGCAGCGCCAGCAGCTCAACTCTCGCCTCGCCGACTACTACAAGCGGTTGACGCGTCCCTTCACCGCTCACAGGTAATCAGGTGTTTGCACGAGCCGTTCGCGCTGCCCGAGAGTCGATTGCCCTCATGGCCGGCGGAAGTGCCAGGCTTCGTGACATCGGGGACCGACTGCGTCGGGTGGAGAAGTCGGAGGCGCAGACCGGCGATCGGCTCCGCCAGATCGAGAAGACGGTCGGACGGGTTCACGCGAAGCGTTTCGAGAGCCTGCAGGCATCAATCGACGAACTGCACTCGGAGGTACGCGAGTGGCGTCAGCAGTCCACCCTCCAGCTGCAGAAGCTGCAGCGCGGGGATGGTGCGGCATCGAGAGTCAGCAAGGACGGTGGGAGGGGACCGGACCTTGGTGGTCCCGCCATTCCTCTGACGGTTGAGGGGCCTGGGCCCGGCTACGGGCGTCCTGCCGACGGCGTCGCGCACCCTGACCCTGACGGGCGCGAGTGGCTGGTCCTCGATGCGTGTCCGTGCTGTGGACATGCGGTGCGGACACCGATCCTCGAGTGGAACAAACTCATCATGCTCGAGGTTGCGCCAGACGAAGGGTCGGCGCGATACGACTACATGCTGTGCCATGCCTGCGGGGTGCTCTACGCCTCGCGACGTCCGGTCGGGAAGCGGTTCCGCTATTTGCTGGAGCACTTCGGCGAGGTCACCGCGAAGCAGGGGGGTGCCGCCGAGATCAAGAACCCGATGCTCAACCCGTATGCGCTGTCAGCCGAGGATGAGGCGCAGCTTCGGGCGATGGCGTCACGCGGCGTGTTCGTGTCCGAGCATCTGGGTCTCCACAAGCGCGAGTACCTCGAGGGCCTCGTCAAGGATCGCTTCGAGAACAGCGTGCACGTCGATCTGATTGGCAACCTGGTGCCGGTGAAGAACGCGCGTGTGCTGGAGCTGCGGCCGCGGACCGGCGCGATTGCCGAGAGCCTGCGGCGGCTGTTTGGCGCCGACGTGTCGGTGGTGCCGATGTGGGAGAGCCAGCAGCTGCTGCTCAAAGAGGTCTACGGATTCGAATCGCGAGGTCTGGTTGACTACGACCACTTCGTCAGCCCTTTCGGGGGGCCGTTCGATCTGGTGGTCTGCAACCACATGCTCACGCACATGCTCAGGCCGGCGGAGTTTCTGGCAGAGGTGCGCTCGCGCTTGACGCCGAGCGGCTTCGTCTACTTCTACAACGAGCCAGAGGAACTGGAGTACGTCGCCGGCGGGCAGTCGATGATTGCTCACTTCAACCCGCTCCACATGCACGGGTTCGACCAGCGTGCGCTGGTGCGAATCCTCGCCGCAAACGGGTTCGAGGTCGTGTTCGTCAAGGCCCGAAACCAGAATCATCTCTGTCTGGCGCGACGGAACGACGCGGTCAACTGGGAGCCGATCACCGACCAGCAGCGCGAGGCGCGGATCGAACGGCTGAAGGCGGCACGGGACCGTGCCATCCTGAAGGTCCCGGCGAGCGTCCGCGGCCGTGTGTCCGACTCGTGGAAGGACGCGCTCGAGCGCTCGCTCGACGCCGGTGACGTGGAGTTCGACCAGAAAGGCCAGCTGCGGTTCGTCACGGTGAGCCGCCGCCGTCGCACGTGAGGATCCTGTTTCTCTCGCGCCATCATGGCTACTTCAGGAACTACGAGTCAGTGCTTCGTGAGCTTGCCGCGCGTGGTCACACCCTCCACCTGGCCGCTGAACGAGACGAAGAATTCGGGGGGCGTCGGCTGGTAGAAACACTGGCATCGGAATGTCCAGGCATCACGTTCGGGGCGGCGCCCGCACGAGCCGATGACGACTGGGCCTGGGTCGCCGGTCGTCTGCGCCTCGGCCTCGACTACCTGCGGTATCAGCATCCGATCTTCCGGAGCGCGTATCAGCTCCGTCTCCGCGCGCGTGAGCGCACGCCGGGGGCGTTCGTGGCACTGGGCCGCGTGGTTGGCGCGGTGGGCTGGCTGCGTCGCCTGGTGATCCAGGGCCTGCGAGCACTCGAACGCGCTATCCCAGGCGATGTCGAGATCGGGCGCTACATCGACCAGCAGCGAGCCGAGCTGCTGCTGCTGACGCCCCTGATCGATCTCGGCTCATCTCAGATTGACTACCTGCGTGCGGCGCGCGGACGGGGTATCCCCAGCGCCCTCTGTGTGTGGAGCTGGGATCATCTCTCGAGCAAGGCACTGATCCGCGAGCAACCCGACCGGGTGTTCGTCTGGAACGACATCCAGCGGCGCGAAGCCGTCGAGCTGCACGGTGTCGATCCGAATCGGGTCATCGTCACTGGTGCGCAGTGCTTCGACCAGTGGTTCAACCGGTCGCCATCTCGCGATCGGGAAACGTTCTGCCGGGATGCGGGTCTCGACGCTTCGCGCCGCGTCATCCTCTATGTCTGCTCCGCGCTCTTTGCCGGGAGTCCGTCGGAGGCCGAGTTCGTGGTCGAGTGGCTGCGGCGACTCCGGGCGAGCGCCCTGCCGGAAGTGCGCGACGCCCAGGTGCTCGTTCGTCCCCATCCGTCCAGAACCGCAGAATGGGACGGCGTCGATGTCACCTCGCTCGATGCGGTCATCTGGGGCAGCAATCCCGTCGATGTGCAGGCGCGGGCTGACTACTTCGACTCGCTCTATTACAGCGACGCTGTGGTCGGCATCAACACGAGCGCATTCATCGAGGCGGGAATTGTCGGCCGCCCGGTGCACGCGGTTGTCGTGCCCGAGTTTGCGGCCAACCAGGGTGGGACCGTCCACTTCCAGTACCTCGTCGATGTGGCGGGAGGGCTGGTGAGTGTCGGTCATGGCCTCGACGACCACATTCGGCAGCTGCATGCCTCGCTCGTGTCGCGACAGGCGGGTCCCCGGCCGTTCATCCAGGCGTTCCTGCGTCCACACGGACTCGATGTCGCCGCAACGCCGATCTTCGTGGAGCACGTGGAGGCGATGCAGCAGTTGCAGGCTGCTGATGGGTCGCTCAGGGCGACGCCGGTCTGGCGCTGGGTGGTCGGCCAGCTGGCCAGGACGAGGACCAGCCAGCGGCTCGAGGGGTTGACGCTGTCGTGGCGCGAGCGGGAAAGCGTGGAACACACGCGCGACGAACAGCAGCGCAAGGCCTTGCGACGAGCCGAGGAGCGAGCCGCCTCCGATCCGGTCCGCCTCGAGGCGCTCCGTGAGCGGGCGATGGCCTTCGAGCAGGAACGTCAGAGACGAGCGGCACGACGAGAGCGAACCCACCGCATATGAGGAAAGTCTGTGTTGTCATCGGTTCGCGGGCCAACTACAGCAGCATCAAGTCGCTGATGATCGCCGTGCGTGCGCACCCGGAGCTGCACCTGCAGCTGATCGTCGGTGCCTCCGCTCTGCTCGATCGGTTCGGCTCGGTGGTCGACGTCATCGAACAGGACGGCTTCGTTCCGGATGCGAAGGTCACGATGATCGTCGAGGGTGAGACACCCGGAACGATGGCCAAGTCCACCGGTCTTGGACTCCTCGAGCTGCCCACCATCTTCGAGATCCTCAAGCCCGACGTGGTCGTCAGCGTCGGCGATCGCTTCGAGACGATGGCCACCGCCGTGGCGGCGTCCTATATGAACATCCCCGTGGCGCACACGATGGGCGGGGAAATCAGCGGCACCATTGACGAGAGCATCAGGCACGCGGTGACCAAGCTGGCGCACCTGCACTTTCCCGCCAACGAGCTGGCTGCGAACCGCATCATGCGCATGGGTGAGGATCCCGCCGCCGTGCACACCGTCGGCTGCCCGCGCATCGATCTGGTCGCCGAGATCCTCGGCGCGGGTGCGAGCCTTGGTCCCACCGAGTTCCTGGAGCGCGAGGGGGCCGGGGCGGCCATCGCGCTTGACCAGCCCTTCCTGCTGGTGAGCCAGCACCCGGTCACGACCGAGTACGGCACCGGCGAAGCGCAGATCGTCGAGACGCTGATGGCACTCGACGAGCTCCAGATGCCCACGATCATGCTGTGGCCCAACGCCGACGCCGGCTCTGAGGACATCTCGCGCGGGATGCGGAAGTTCAGAGAGCACCGGCGACCGGAGCACATCCGTTTCTACAAGAACTTCCCGATCCACACCTTCGTCCGGCTGATGGCGGCGTGCGCCTGTGCCGTTGGCAACTCCAGCGCGCCGTTGCGCGAGGGCTCGTACATCGGCGTGCCGACGGTGAACATCGGGACCAGGCAGACAGGCAGGGACCGGGGCGCGAACGTGCTCGACGCCGGGCATGACCGGGCCGAGATCATCCGCGCCATCAAGGCGCAGGTCGCACATGGTCGCTACCCGTCGGATCACCTGTATGGGGATGGTGGCGCCGGCGTGCGGATCGCTGCCGTCCTTGCCACCTCACCCTTGAAGGTGCAGAAGCGGCTGCACTACGCGTGAGCAGACGCGTGCTCGGCGTGATTCCGGCTCGAGGCGGCTCGAAAGGGATCCCTGGCAAGAACGTCACGTCGGTCGCAGGCCGGCCGCTTCTCGCATACACGGCCGACGCCGTCCGTGGCAGCCAGCGGCTCACGCGCACGATCGTGTCCACCGACGATGAATTGATCGCGCGAACGGCGCGCGAGCTCAACCTCGATGTCCCCTTTATGAGACCGGACGCGCTGGCCGGCGACGCGGTTCCGATGCTGCCGGTGCTTCAGCACGCGCTCGGCGCGATGCGGGAGCTGGGGTTCGACGCCGAGACAGTCGTGTTGTTGCAGCCGACCTCGCCGCTGCGGCGCGCTGAGCACATCGACGCGGCCATCGATCTGCTACAGGTCAGCGGCGCCGAGTCCGTCGTGTCGGTGATTGAGGTGCCACACCAGTTCAACCCGGTGTCAGTGCTCTCAATGGAGGGTGATCGCCTTCGTCCTTATGCCGAAGGTGCACCCGCACGGCGGCAGGACAAGCCGCAGGTCTTCGCCAGGAATGGTCCGGCGGTGCTCGCGGTCAGAGCTGACGTCATTGCGGGAGGATCGCTCTACGGGAGCGACTCGCGCCCGCTCATGATGAGCCCGGACGATTCGATCGACGTCGATTCGCCATTCGAGCTGCACCTGGTCGAGCTGCTGCTGCGTGACAGGAACCGGAAGTAGCCGTGGACATCCGCTACCGGCAGTTCGACGAGTATCAGGCAGTGGACATCGCGCGCCTGCGGCCCGGCGGCTCGTACAAGGCGCTGATCGAGAAGCGGACGCATCCGATTGACGAACTGGTTGCGCGGTTTGGACGTATTCCGCCCGAACTGCTGCACGAGCGCCCGTGCCCCACATGCGGCAGCACCGAACGGGGGCTCGAGCTCGAGAAGGACCACATGGAGATCGTCCGCTGCAGGGCGTGCGATCTCGTCTATGTCAGTCCCACCTTCGACGAGGAGCACTACCAGCGGGTCTACGCCTCGAAAGAGTACCAGGACATCGTCCGCGACCTTGGCATCTCCAGCCACGAGTACCGTGTGCAGCGGTTCGGCCAGGAACGCGTCGGGCTGATGGCCGCCCACCTTCGGGACACAGCTGCGCCGCCGCGCTATCTCGACATCGGGTGCAGCACCGGTTTTGTCGTCGAGGCTGCGCAGCAGCGCGGCTGGGATGCGCGAGGTATCGACCTGAATCCGTCGGCGATCGAGTACGGACGAAGCCGCGGCCTCACCCTCGATGCTGTCGGGCTGGAAGACGCGCGTCTCGAGCCGGGGTCGTTGGACGCCGTGTCGCTCTTTGACGTCATCGAGCATCTGTTTGACCCGATTCGCACGCTGACCTCGTGCGTCCGTCTCCTGGCGCCAGGCGGCATCCTCTTCGTCTATGTCCCCAACTACGATTCCGCGTCGCGTTTGCTGATGGGGAAGCACGCGCACTTCATCTGGCCGACGCACCACCTGAACTACTACACCCCGCGGACGCTGAGCGACCTCATGCGCCGACTGGACCTGAAACCGGAACTGGTTGTGACCGAAGGCCTCGACATGCAGGACTATCTCTGGTACCGCCGTGAGGTGCTGGAGAAGTCGGACGAAGGCGTTGCCGAGATCGCCGACGTCGTGCAGTTTCTGGCCAACGCCGGAGCCTACGGCAAGAACCTCAGGATGATTGCCCGCCGGTGAAGGTGCTCTTCTCCGCGCTGCACTTCGCCAACTTCCGCAACTACGAGTCTGCGGCCCGGGCGTTGGCCGATCGAGGCCATCAGGTGCATCTGGTGGCGGAGGAGCCCGAGTCGTTCGGCGGACAGGCGCTTGTCGAGCGTCTGGCAGCCGAGTATTCAAACCTCACCTGGGGATGGATGCCGTCGCCCGCCAGCGAGCCATGGTTTCCGTTCGCGCAGAAGATTCGCTACGCGCTTGATTACGTTCGCTTTCTTGCGCCCGAGTACCTCGAGGCTGAGAAGCTCAGAATCCGCAATCTCCAGCGCACCCCGCGGGTCGTGCGCTGGGCAACCTCGTCACTGGGACGCGCCGTCCTGGGGCAGCGTGCGGTGCTGCGCGCCCTCGTCTGGCTCGAGCAGCGCCTTCCCATGAGCTCTGCGGTGAAGCGATATCTCGAGGAGCAGCGCCCCGACGTGCTGCTCTTCACGTCGCTCACCGTCGCCAGGTCGGCGCAGATTCATCAAATCAAGGCGGCCCGCTCGCTGGGCGTCCGTTCAGCGGCCTGCATCCTGAGCTGGGATCACTTGTCGAGCAAGGCGCTCCTGCACGTCGCCCCAGATCGCACGCTGGTGTGGAACGACACACAGAAGACCGAGGCCGTCCAGATGCACGGCCTGGCAGCCGAGTCGGTCGTGGTCACGGGTGCTCAGTGCTATGACCAGTGGTTCGATCGCCGGCCGGTTCGCAGCCGGGAGGAATTCTGCCGAGCGATGGGTCTGGACCCTGCGCGTCGGATCGTGCTCTACGTCTGTTCGGCGATGAGTCCCGTCCCGGATCCTGTCGAGCCGGTCTTTGTCCGTGAATGGGTGCAGGCACTGCGCTCGAGCGCTGACGCCGATCTCCGTGAGGCCGCGGTCCTGGTGCGTCCTCATCCGGAGCGCGTCCGCGAGTGGCGTGGTGTGACGCTCGACGATCTTGATCACGTGGTGGTCAGCGGCCGCACACCAATCGACAGCGAAGCCAAGGCGGACTATTTCGATTCGCTCTACTACAGCGACGCCGTCGTCGGCCTGTGCACCAGCGTCTTCCTGGAAGCGGCCATCGTCGGCAGACCCGTCTTGACGCTGCTGCTGCCAGCCTTCCGCATGCATCAGGAAGGCATGGCGCACTTCCGCTATCTTCTCAACGTCGGAGGCGGACTCCTGCACACCGCCACCAGCCTGCCCGCTCACCTCGAGCAACTGGGCGTGGCCGTTCGCAATCAGGGAGCGCGGGATGCTCGCAATCGCCGCTTCCTCGAGGCGTTCATCCGACCCGAAGGACTCGACGTCGCGGCGACCCCGCGATTTGTCGGGGCGGTTGAGTCCCTCGCCAGCACTCCGTCTCCGCGGCCCGACCAGCTGTTCGCTGCCCCGTCCCTCGCGACGGCGTGGGTTGGCCATCTGGCCGCCGCTACGCAGTCGGGACCCGGCGCGTGGCTGATGATGGACGCGATCGACATCGAACGGTCAGCCGCGGAACGCGACAAGGCCGAAGACAAGGACGCGCGTGCGGCCGCGCGGGACACGTATCGGACCGCCAAGGCCACGCAAAGTGAACTCGCCGCACAAGAGAAGGAACGAGAGCGACGCCGCAAGAGTCGGGCGCGCTGGTGGCGTGGCTTGAGCGCTCAGAAGCAACTGGCACGTCTGAAGGGAAGCGTAAAGCACCTGCTGGGTGTGCGCGCCCAATGAGCAGCGACGTCGCGAACAATCCACGGGTCGTACTCGGGATGACGCTGTACAACAACGCACGTCACCTGCGCGAAGCCACCAACTCGATCCTCGCACAGGCCTTCAGCGACTTTGTCCTCGTGATGCTCGACGACGGCTCCTCTGACGAGACGGAGCGAATAGCGAGGGAGTACGAGAAGTCTGACCCCCGTGTGCGGTACTTCAGGCACGCGACCCGTCAGGGCATGGTGCCGACGTGGCGGGAAGTGTTCGAGAGGGCGACGTCGCTCTGTCCGTCGGCGGAATACTTTGCCTGGGTCAGTGACCATGACGTCTGGGCACCGACCTGGCTGGCCATGCTGGTGCAGAAGCTCGACGTGCATCAGAAGACCGTGCTCATGTATCCGATGTCCCCTCGCATCGACGATCAGGGACGCGATCTCGACAAGACGCCGCGCGACTTCGACACCGCCGGACTCAACCATCCCATTGATCGCTGGGAGAAGTTCTGCTGGGAAGGCTTCGGATCGGGCGATATGGTCTACGGCTTGATCCGTGTTCAGGCGCTCCGCAAGGCGGGGGTGTTCCGATCGGTGCTCAATCCCGATCGGCTGCTGATTGCCGAACTGCTGCTGCAGGGGCAGATCCGCCAGATTCACAAGCCACTGTGGTTCAGGCGTCAGTCCGGCGAGGCCAGCGTGTCACGACAGCGCGAGACGCTGTTTGCCGGGGACGTTCCCGCCGGTTTCGCGCTCCCGCCCTCACTGCAGCACGTGCTGCTGCTGGGGCGCGAGTACGCGAAGGCCCGGCCGGCGGTGACCACGCGCATGCGGGCGACGTACCTGGCAGCATCCGCGTGGCGAGGGTTCCGCAAGACCGAGACGTCGAAGAGCTTCGGGCGTGGCGTGGACAATGCGCACTTCCTCAAGAAGCTCGCCAAGAAGATCGTGCGCACCTCGATCTACTACGTCCTCGTGACCAGCCACAGGATCGCGGCGCGACTGCGACGGATGTGGAAGCACACCGTGTATCACATCGCCATGTTGACCTACCGCGTCGGGCTGCGGAGTCGGCGGAACGAGTCGGACACGCGATGAAGATTCTGGTGGGCGCGCTTCACGCCGGGTACTATCGCAATCTCGAGTCCGTGATTGCAAAGCTAGCTGCGCGTGAGCATGACATTTACCTGGGCTCGGAAAGACACATGTCTGCACTCGGGGGCGATAGTGTCGTCGATGGCCTGTGTGAGCGCCCGAATGTGACAAGGGGTGTGGTGCCGCGCCGTGAGAAGGACGGATTCTTCGTTTCGGTGAAGGTCCGTCTGGCTCTGGACTACCTTCGCTACCTGGCGCCTGAGTACGCCGAGACCGACGCGCTGCTCAAGCGGTCGGTTGTCCGGACGCCAAGCGGCATCGTGTGGCTGGCTCAGCGCCGGCCCTTTTCGAGTCAGCGAGGACGACGGCTGCTGCAGGGCGCGCTCGATACCATCGACCACGCGATGGAACCCAGCCCGGCGATCGAGAGGTTTCTCGACCAGCAACGACCCGACGTGGTGTTGATCACGCCCCTGGTCGGCTTGGTGCCGTCGTCGCAACTCGATCTCCTGCGCAGCGCCCACGCGCGTGGCATCCCGACAGGCGTGTGCGTCTGGAGCTGGGACCATCTGTCGAGCAAGGCCATCATTCGCGACTGGCCCGATCGCCTCTTCGTGTGGAACGACGTGCAGAAGCACGAGGCGGTGGAGATGCACGGCATCCCCGAGGCGCGCATCGTCGTCACCGGCGCGCAGAACTTCGATCGCTGGTTCGGTCGGACACCTTCTCGAGATCGAGAGACGTTCGCTGCAAGGGTCGGACTACCCGATGCGGGTCCTTTCGTGATGTGGGTCTGTTCGGCGCTCTTTCCGGGGAGCCCGTCCGAAGCAGAGTTCGTCATGCAGTGGGTTCGCCAGATTCGCGAGTCGGCGGACCCGGCAGTCCGCAACGTGTCGATCTTGATCCGGCCGCATCCATCGCGGGCGAAGGAGTGGGAGGGTATCGACTGGGCGCGCTACGGTCGCACTGCCCTCTGGGGCGGCAATCCTGTCGATGAGCAGAGCCGCGCCGACTACTTCGACTCATTGCACCACAGTGCCGCGGTGGTCGGGCTGAACACCTCGGCCTTCATCGAGGCGGGCATCGTCGGCCGTCCGGTTCTGGCGATTCTGCCTCCAGAGTTCAGGACCAATCAGGAAGCGACCCTGCACTTCAGATACCTCCAGACGGTCGGGGGTGGGTTGCTGACCACATCGCGAAGTCTGAGCGAACACGTTGACCAGTTGTCGCAGATGATTGTCGAGCCGCCACCTGAGGTGCTGGCCCGGCAGCGGGAGTTCGTGAAGGCGTTCGTGCGGCCTCATGGCCTGAATGTGTCGGCCACGATGGTAATGACAAAGGCCATTGAAGACCTCGCGCAGCTGAAGCCTGCGCCGAAAGCGCCGCGTGCGTCGCGGGCCGGTCGCCTCGGGCTTTCGTTGCTCCACGCCATGGAGCGCAGCGCCTCGGCACGACGGTTCCTGCTCAATGAGCGTGAGATGGAGTCAAAGAGGCGTCGGGCCGAGGAAGAACACCGGGAAGTCAGCTGGATCTAGTGGACCCAACGAGATTGCGCATTCTCTTCTTCTGCAGGCACTACGCTTACCTCCGCCTCTTCGAGGCGCCGATCGCCGCGCTTGCCGAGCGTGGGCACGAGGTGCGACTCGTCGCCGATCGTGAAGAGTCGATGGGAGGCAGAGGCCTCGCTGAGCGCCTCGCGTCACGCTATCCGAACGTCACGCTGGACGTCACGCCAGGCCGGGCCCCTGGGCTCTGGGGCGAGTTCGCGAGGCGCCTCCGGTTGGGCATCGACTATCTCCGTTACCTCGATCCGCGGTACGCCTCGACCCCGCACCTCACCGCACGCGCCCGCGAACGCGCACCGCGGCTGATCGTGCGGGTCGCCGAAAAGTTCCGCGCGGCTGCTCAGCGGCAGCGGCTTGGCGCCATCCTCCGTTCGATCGAGCGATCGCTCCCCAGGGCGCGGCACCTCGAGGCCTACATCCGCGAGCAACGTCCGGACCTTGTCCTGATCACGCCCCTGGTCGAGCTGGGCTCGCCGCAGATGGAGCACATGGCTGCGGCCAAGGCGGTTGGCGTACGAACGATGCTGCCGATCGCCAGCTGGGACCACTTGTCCAGCAAGGCACTCCTGCGCAATCTCCCAGACTCGATCGTGGTGTGGAATCCGGTCCAGAAGAGCGAAGCGATCGAGATGCACGGCGTGCCGGAGTCGCTGGTTACGGTGACGGGTGCACAGTGTTACGACCAGTGGTTCGGCCGCCAGCCGTCACGCACTCGGGAGCAGTTTTCCTCGCGGACTGGTATCCGCAGCGATCGACCCTACCTGCTGTATCTCTGCTCGTCGCTGTTCCGAGGCACTGCCAACGAAGCGCTGTTCGTCGAGCGCTGGGTTGCCGCGGTGCGGGCGAGCGCCGATCCGCGGTTGAAAGACATTGGCATCCTCATACGCCCCCATCCCCAGCGATTGCAGGAGTGGAAGTCGGTTGATCTGTCCGGCTATCGCAATCTGGCCTTCTGGGGTGCGCACCCTGTGGACGATGAGGCGAAGGACGACTACTTCGACTCGATGTACTACGCGGCGGGTGTGGTCGGCCTGAACACCAGCGCGTTTCTCGAGGCTGCGGCCGTCGGCAAGCCGGTCCATACGATTCTCGACGACCAGATCTCGGTGCACAACCAGGAAGGCACGATTCACTTCCACTACCTGACCACCGTCGGTGGAGGGCTGCTGCGAGTCGCCAGATCGTTTGATGACCACCTCGAACAGGTGGCATCGACTCTGGCGGGTGACGGTGGCGGCGACAGCAAGGCCGCGGCGTTCGTTCAGGGTTTCATCCGTCCGTTCGGACTGGACGTGGCTGCCACGCCGAAATTTGCCGAGGTGGTCGAGCGTGTGGCAGCCATGCCACCGCCTGCGCCAGTCACGGCATCGGTGCTGGACCTCGCGTGGCGCATTCCGGCGTATCCCCTTGCCGGGGTGCTGCAGGCACTGCTGGCGACACAACCCTGGCGAAAGGACATCCGCCGGACGTGGCGCAAGCGCCTGATGGACGGACGGCGCCGGTTCTTCGTCGAGATCAAGCAGTTTGCCCAGTCACAGCTGGTCGAGAAGGACAAGGAGCGTGAGGTTGCGCCGGCCGCACCGCAGGCGCCGGGCACGCCATCCGCACTGACGCCAAAGCTTGGCCGCCAGCGCGATCCGGCAAAGAAACCCGTTGGGTGGGACCTCCCGGAAGCGGAAGACGCGCGCGAGTTCATCACGATGCTCGGCCGCAGCGGTCGTCCGATCATTCTCGGACCGTGGCTGTCAGAGACCGGCTTTGAGCTGCTCTACTGGATTCCCTTCCTTGCGTGGGCCAAGACCTACGGCAACTTCGATCCGGCGCAGCTCACGGTGATTTCGCGCGGCGGTGCGTCCTCGTGGTACTCGCACATCACGCCGAACTACGAGGACATCTTCAGCATCTACACGCCCGACCAGTTCCGCCAGGCGAACGACGCGCGCATCAACGAGCAGGAAGGTCGCCTGAAGCACCTGGGCATCTCGAGCTTTGATCAGACGATCATCGACAAGGTTGTGGCGAAGCGAGGCATCAAGGCACCCCTCGTACTGCACCCCTCGTTGATGTACCGTGTGTTCACCCTGTTCTGGTTTCAGAAGACATCCCTCGCGCTGCTCGAGTCCTTCACCAGCTTCTCGGCCTTGCCCTCACTCGAACTGGGTCCGTTGCGTGCCCACTTGCCTGACCGGTACGTGGCGGCGAAGTTCTACGGGAACACGGCGTTGCCGGAGACGCCGGAGAACCGGGCGTTTGCCGCGTCGTACCTGGAAGAGCTGACGCAGCACACCGACGTC
The DNA here is from genome assembly GCA_040081265.1 of Vicinamibacterales bacterium. GTDB lineage: Bacteria > Acidobacteriota > Vicinamibacteria > Vicinamibacterales > UBA2999 > JBEBGV01. Next base: position 40,953 of record JBEBGV010000012.1, on the reverse strand, counting down.
GTGCTCCTGAACACTGGCCACCGCTTCGATGACCACGAGGACATGCCTCGCGTGAATCGCGCCAGGCTGCACAGCATCGATCACCTCATGACGCCCGAGACGAACCTCGACGTGCAGACCCGTGTGATCGCCGGAGCGCAAGCATTTGTTGGAACGTATGGCGGCTTCTCCTACCTGGCGCCGTTTGTTGGCACCGATACGCTGGCCTTCTATTCGCACGTCAACGGCTTCAGGTTCGATCACCTGGAGGTCGCCAAGCGTGTCTTTGCCGCGCTGAAACTCGGCGCCTTCGTGGAACTGGACCTGCGGGCGATCGACTTGATACGGCTGGGTTTTGGCGGCTCGACCGGTGAGGTCATGGCGGCGCTGGCAGGCTCTGCCGCGAAGTCCTCTCGAGGCCCTTCATCCAACTGATGGCTGACGCGCTGGCGCCTGACTGGCTCAAGCGGATTGGCCGTCCTGTCCGGGACGCCCGCCGGCACCGGACGCAGCTCGATGAGGACCGGCAGGCCTGGAAGATCGAGTGGGCGATCGAGCGTGAGATCGACGATCTGACGCGTGGCAATCACCCGGTGATCGTTGGTCCGTGGCTGTCGGAAGTTGGCTACGAGGTTCTCTACTGGGTTCCTTTCCTGCGCTGGGTCAAGGACGCCTTTCGACTAGACCCTGCGCGGGTCGTGGCGGTCTCACGCGGGGGAGTGGGCGGGTGGTATGACGGCATCGCGAGCCGCTACGTCGAGATCTGGGACGATGTCTCGCCGTCCACATTCGCCACCCGGGTCGCAGAGCGCGGCAAGGTCAAGCAGCTCGAGGTGTCGCCTTTCGATCGTGAAGTCACAGCGGGAGTTCAGGCCCGCCTCGGCCTGGATGGGGCGCGGGTGGTGCACCCGTCGCTGATGTATCGCCTGTTCTCGATGTTCTGGTCTGGGCACCGGCCACTCAGCTTCATCGACAGTCACACCCGTTACCAGCGCATGACGGCACCCCAGGCGATACCGTTGCCAGACCTTCCTCACGACTATGTCGCGGTGAAGTTCTATGCGGCGAGATCCATGCCGGACACGCCTCTCGTACGCCGGCTGCTGACGGCGCAGGTCGCCACTCTTGCGGAGCAGGTGCCTGTCGTCCTTCTCGACACGGGGCTGACCCTCGACGAGCACGCCGACTATGAGCTCGTGAACGGATCCCGGGTGATCAGCGCCAAGTCGTGGATGACGCCGAGCAACAACCTGGGTGTGCAGACGCAGATCATTGCCGGCGCCCGCGCGTTTGTCGGCACCTGCGGAAGCGTCGCATGGCTGGCGCCGATGCTGGGCGTCAACACCTCGGCATTGTTTGTCGATCCGAAATGGCTGCATGCCCATCTCGGCGTGGCGCTGCGGGCTGCGCACAAGATGGGTGGGGCATACTTCGCGCCCGCTGATCTTCGTGGCGCGTATCCACTGGCAGGACTATGACCATTACACACCCGGCGCTCGACCGGCTCGGCCAGGGGCGCTGCCTGATCATTGGCGAGGTTGCGCTGACGCACGACGGCAGCCTCGGGCAGGCTCACGCGTTCATCGACGCTATCGCGACCGCCGGGGCCGATGCAGTCAAGTTCCAGACCCACATCGCTGCCGCCGAAAGCACCCCGTCCGAGCCCTTCCGTGTCGCATTCAGTCGTCAGGACACCACCCGCTACGGTTATTGGAAGCGGATGGAGTTCGCCGAGGAGCAGTGGGCCGGACTGGCCGAGCACGCCCGGCAACGCGGGCTGGTGTTCCTGTCGTCCGCGTTTTCAGTCCAGGCCGTCGACATGCTCGAGCGCATCGGCATGCCGCTGTGGAAGGTGGGCTCGGGTGAAAGCTTCAACGTCGAGCTCACGGATCGGATGGCGGCCACGGGTTCCCCGGTTCTGCTCTCGACCGGCATGAGCACACTCGAGGACACCGACGCCGCCGTGGCACGAGTGCGATCGAAGGGCGCGCGGGTTGGCGTCTTCCAGTGCACGACGGCGTACCCGTGCCCGCCTGAGAAGATCGGGCTGAACATGCTCACCGTCTTTCGCGAACGCTACGCCTGTCTCGTCGGCCTGTCTGACCACTCGGCCACGATTTACCCGGGGCTCGCAGCCGCGACGATGGGGGCAGACCTCCTCGAGCTGCATGTCACGATGTCGCGGGAGATGTTTGGTCCCGACGTACCAGCCTCGGTTACCACTGCCGAGCTCCGCCAGCTGGTCGACGGCATCCGTTTCATCGAGCGCATGCGGGACCATCCCGTGGATAAGGACGCGCTGGCTGCCGATACGGTGCCATTGCGCCGCATCTTCACCAGAAGCATCGTGGCGGCTCGCGGTCTTCCTGCCGGCACCGTGCTCAGCCACGACGATGTCGTGCTGAAGAAACCGGGAACGGGCCTGCCGCCCGATCGCCTGAATGACATTGTCGGCCGCACGCTTCGACGTGCCGTCGACGCCGACGCGCTGCTGGCCGTCGAAGACATCGAAGGGCTCTCGTCGTGAAACGAAAGATCTGCGTGGTCGTGACCGCGCGCCCGAGCTACTCCCGGATTCGTACTGCGCTTCGTGCCATCCACGACCACCCTGACCTCGAGCTGCAGCTCGTTGTTGCGGCCTCAGCGCTGCTCGACCGGTACGGCAGCGCCATCCAGACCATCGAGCGCGATGGGTTTCCGATTGCAGCCCGCGTGTATATGGTCGTCGAGGGTGAGAACCTGGTGACGTCGGCCAAGTCCACCGGGCTCGGCCTCGTCGAGCTGGCGACCGTGTTCGACAACCTCCGGCCCGACGCGGTGGTCACGATTGCGGACCGGTACGAGACCCTCGCCAACGCGGTGGCGGCGTCGTACATGAACATTCCGGTTGTCCACGTGCAGGGCGGTGAGGTCACAGGTTCGATCGACGAGAAGGTCCGGCACGCGGTCACCAAGCTGTCGAATCTCCACCTGGTGTCGACAGAACAGGCTGCGGAGCGAGTGCGTCGTCTGGGGGAAGATCCGAAGCACGTCGTGGTGACCGGATGTCCGTCGATCGACATCGCGGATGCGGTCGCCGCCGACCCGGCGATGAACTTCGACCCCTTCGAGAAGTACGGCGGCGTTGGCCCGAAAGCCGATTTGTCGAACGGCTATCTCGTTGTGATGCAGCATCCGGTCACGACCGAGTATGACGAGGCCCGTCAGCAGGTGGACGAGACGTTGTACGCCGTGAAGGATGTCGGACTGCCGGTGCTGTGGTTCTGGCCAAATGTCGATGCCGGCTCCGACGGTACGTCGAAGGGGATTCGCGTCTTCCGCGAACTCGAGGACCCGGCGAACTTCCATCTGTTCCGCAACATGGCGCCGGACGACTTCCTGCGCCTGCTCTACAGTGCAACGGCGATTGTCGGCAACTCTAGCGTGGCGATCCGGGAATGCTCCTACCTCGGCGTCCCGGCGGTGAACATCGGGAGCCGCCAGCAGGGGCGGGAGCGCGGCAAGAACGTGATCGACGTGCCGCACGATCGACGCGCTATCGGCGAGGCGATTGCAGCCCATCGTCGGAGCCCGCGCCCGGTCCGGGACCTCCTGTACGGCGACGGGAAGGCCGGGGCGCGCATCGCCGAGGTGCTGGCCAGCGCCGAACTGACCGTCGAAAAGCGACTGACCTACTAGCCCATATGGCCGACAGCACCGTCACGACTCCCGACCGCCGCGCGCGGATTGCCGCGCTCGGCTACGACTACAGCGCACAGCGGAAGGACGTCATCGAGCACTGCAACCTGTGCGGCGCCTCGTCGTTGGTCGTGCTGACTCACGTTGACCGTTACGGGTTCCCGGCGCAGGCCCATGCGTGCAGCGAGTGCGGCCTGGTCTTTCTCAATCCACGGATGGACGCGCAGGCCTACGGCCGTTTCTACGATGGCGTGTATCGTCCTCTCGTCAGCGCCTTCCACGGCCGACTGATCGACGCCAGGACGATCCAGGCGGAACAGCGTGAGTACGCGATCGAACGCGCTGGTTTCCTTCGGCCGTTTGTCGCCGGTCGTGGTTACCAGTCGATGCTCGACATCGGCGGGTCGACCGGGGTCGTCGCGCACCATTTCGCGGAGGAGTTCGGGCTGAGGGGGACGCTCATCGATCCCGCGCCGCTTGAAGTGGAGCAGGCGCGACAACTGGGTCTCGAGACCATCACCGGCCTGATCGAGGAGTTCGACTTCGGCAGCCGACGCTTCGACGTCGTCATCATCTGTCAGACCGTGGATCACCTGCTCGACGTGTCAGGGACGTTGCATCGCGTGCGCGACCTGCTGACGCCGAACGGGTTGCTGTTTGTCGACATTGTCGATTTCCGCGCGGCGTATCTGCGGAACTGGTCGGTTGAAGCTGCGGTGAAAATCGACCACCCCTATTACCTGACCGAATCGACCATGAAGGCGTACCTGGCCAGGGCCGGGTTCGCAGTGCTGCGCACCGACTACGCGGCCGACCACCTGCACATCAGTTATGCGTGCCAGCCCGGGGTTCGCACCGAGCCAGTGTCCGGTGTCGCGTCGGCCGGTGAGATGCTCCGCGAAGTGCGGTTCGTGCAGAACGCGCCGCGATGACCGCAACCAGGAGCGACGCCGATCGACACAAGCCGACCGTGCTGGGTATCGTTCCCGCACGCGGCGGGTCGAAGGGGGTTCCGCGCAAGAATGTCCGCCCGCTGGCGGGCCGTCCGTTGCTCGACTATACGGCCGCCGCTGCGGTCGGATCGGGCGTGTGCGACCGGATCGTGCTGTCTACTGAGGATGCTGAGATCGCCGACGCGGGTCGTCGTGCGGGGCTCGAGGTGCCGTTCCTTCGACCGACCGAGCTCGCGGCCGATGACACCGCGATGCTGCCTGTGCTGCAGCACGTGCTCGAGGTGCTGGCTCGTGACGGATGGCAGCCCGAGATCGTGCTCATCCTGCAACCCACGTCGCCGCTGAGGAAACCGGACCACATCAGGCATGCGGTTGAACGCCTGGCGGACGACCAGAGCGATTCGGTCGTCAGCGTGGTCGAGTTGCCGCGCCACCTGTCTCCGGACTATGTGATGCGCATTGCAGACGGGCGACTGCATCCGTTTCTCCCCGATGGTGCGCGGATCACGCGCCGTCAGGACGCCCGGCCGGCCTATGTGCGTGACGGAACGGTGTACGCATGCTGGCGGAAGACGATCGAGACCTTCGGCAATATCTACGGCAACGACTGCCGGCCGCTGCTGATTGATTCGCGCGACTCCCTCAGCATCGACTCGATGGACGACTGGTACGAGGCGGAGCGACGCCTCGGGGGGGCGTAAGGGCTCCTGGTGTCGCGCGGCCTCAGGCGTCTCATTCCAAGGCAGGCTCGACTGGCGGCCAGTCGCTGGCGCGCCAGTCGCGTGTCGGCACAGTTCGAGCGCGACTTCGAGGCGATCGCCGCGCGTTCGCAGCCGATCATCGCCGGTCCGTGGCTTGGCGAAGTCGGATTCGAGCTGCTCTACTGGGTGCCCTTTCTGGCGTGGTGCGCCCAGCGTTTCGACGTGACGCCGGACAGGTGGGTCGTGCTGTCCAGAGGGGGAACGGCGTCCTGGTATCGGTCGTTCGCCTCCCGCTATGCCGACGTGTTCGAGCAGGTGACCCCGGACGTGTTTCGGGAGCAGCACGATCAGCGTGTCCGCGATCTGGGTGAGCAGAAACAGACGCGTCTCACTTCGTTCGACGAGAGGCTGATCGAGGGCGCTGCGCGGAAGTTCAGGATTGATTCATGGTCGGTGCTTCATCCATCCAGGATGTACGACGTGCTCAACCCGTTCTGGTGGAAGCACCTGGACACGCGATGGGTGAGACGGCACACGCGTTATGTCCGCCTGCCCTCGCCGGACCGTGTCGGTGTGCCGCCGATGCCGGCGTCGTATGTGGCGACCAAGTTCTATTTCAATGAATGCTTCCCGGCGACCGAGGCCAATCGGGCGTTTGCGTCGCGCGTGCTCCGGTCGCTGGCGAAGGAAGGTCCGGTGATTGCGCTGTCCACCGGACTGGCCATTGACGATCACGACGCCCACGCCGCTCCGGACCCTGCCATTCATCGGTTGCCGGAAGGCCTCGACCCGTCGAGAAACCTCCACGTGCAGGACGCGCTGGTGGCCGGGGCGCGGGCGTTTGTCGGAACCTACGGGGGATTTTCCTACCTGGCACCGTTTCATCACGTGCCGTCCTACGCGTTCTACAGCAATCCCGCTGGATTTTCCGCGAGGCATCTCGAACTGGCACGTGAGGCGATCGCGTCGATCGGGGCCGAGGGTGCCCTGCACGTGAGCGACGCGGCCTCGAGTGCGCCGCAGCTGCCGCTTGCGGCCGGGCTGTTACGTGACTGATGGAGGCCGGTCCGCCGGCCCTCAGGTCAGCAGGTCGGTCACCTCGAGTGTGGTGCATGTCGTCCTGCTGGCCCGGAGCTATGTGGTCAAGGGCATCAATCGCTTCGTCGTCCGCCCGTATCGCCGGCACAGGAAGGCGACGCGCGAGCGCCTGCGCGCGGTGCTCGTGGCCGGGCGGGTGGAGACGGTGAGAGTGTGGAGACGGGCAAAGGCGGCTCCGCGGCGAGCCAACCGGCAGATGCACGTCTGGGGCGACGCGGCCGATCGGCTGCGGACATACGGGCACGAATGGCAGGTCGAGCGCGAGATCGCGCGCCTGGTCCGCGGCAACGATCCGTTGATCGTCGGGCCGTGGCTGTCCGAGGTGGGATACGAGGTCCTGTACTGGGTACCGTTTGTCCGCTGGGTGCAGGCGCACTATGGCATCAAGCCGTCACGCCTGACCGTGGTGACACGCGGGGGCGCGGCGGCCTGGTACCGCGACATCACGACGCAGTCGGTGGAGGTCTTCGACCTCCTGACGCCCGAGGAGTTCTCGTCCGGGAATGCGACCAGGGCGGTCGAGACCGGCGGGTCGTTGAAGCAGTGGAAGATGACGTCGTTCGACCAGAAGATTGTCGAAGCGGCGGCCAGCCGGGCCGGGCTCGAACGGTTCAGGACGCTCCATCCCTCGCTGATGTATCGGTTGTTCGAGCGCTTCATGCTCGGCCACCGCACGGCAGACTTCCTGCGCCGCCGAACCGCCTATCGGTTGATCGATCCGCCCGACGTGGCACTGCCGCCGCTTCCGAGTGACTACATCGCGGTCAAGCTCTATACGGCGGCGTCGCTCCCGGATACGCCCGCGATGCGCCGGACGCTGCAGTCGCTGGTGTTGTCGCTGGCCGAACGCTGGCCGGTCGTGATGCTCGACACCGGGCTTGCGCTGGACGACCACGACGACTACACGTTCGAGCGTGCCTCGCGCATCATCAGCATTCGTGAGGCGCTGCGTCCGCGCGACAACCTGGCGGTGCAGTCGGCGGTCATCGCCGGGTCCCGGGCCTTTGTCGGCACCTGCGGGAGCCTCGCGTGGCTGGCCCCGATGATGGGGGTCGACACGACGGCGGTGCTTGCCGATCCCAGGTTCCTGCACGGCCACCTTCAGGTGGGCCGGCAGGTGTTCCAGGCCATGGGTGGCGGCGCTTTTTCGCCGCTCGATCTTTCGGCGCTTGATACGCTCGGCTTGACGATCTCGATGAAAGGACTGCATGAGCATTCGTGACGTGCTCGTCACCGGAGGTGCCGGCTACATCGGCTCCCACCTGGTCGACTCGCTCGTTGGTCGTGGATACAACGTCACCGTGCTCGACAACCTCGAGCCGCAGGTGCATCGAACCGGGACCTGGCCTTCGTATGCCAATGCGAAGGCCACCTATGTGAAAGGCGATGTGCGCGACCGGCAGGTGTTCGAGCCGCTGGTGCTGGCTGCCCAGGCCGTTGTGCACTTCGGTGCCGCAGTCAGCGTCGGCCAGAGCATGTATCAGGTGGACCGCTACGTGGACGTCAACACGCGTGGCACCGCCCTGCTGCTCGACATCCTCGTCAACGCGAAGCACTCGGTCGAGAAGGTGCTGGTCGCTTCGTCGATCGGTGTCTATGGGGAGGGTGCCTACGCGTGTCCCACGCATGGCATGGTTGCACCAACCATCCGCACGGAACAACAGCTCGCCGCGCACGACTGGGAACAGCGATGCCCTGTCTGCCACGAGCACGTGCAGTCGGTGCCGACGCCCGAGGACAAGGCGCTCTATCGCGACAATATCTATTCGATGACCAAGTACCACCAGGAAGAGATGGTGCTGCTCATCGGCAAGACCTACGGTATTCCGGCAGTGGCGCCGCGGTTCTTCAACGTCTATGGTCCACGCCAGAGCCTGAGCAACCCGTATGCAGGCGTCGCCGCCATCTGGTTGAGCCGCCTGCTGAACGGCCGACAGCCAGTCGTGTTCGAGGACGGCGGGCAGCTCCGCGACTTCGTCTCCATCCACGACGTCGTGGATTGTCTCGTGCTGATGCTGGAGAAGCCGGGAGCCGACTACCTGCCCGTCAACGTGGGTTCGGGCGAGACCGTCACCATCCTCGACATTGCCCGCCTGCTCGCCCGGTTGCTGGGCTCGAGCATCGAGCCGCAGATCACCGAGACCGGCCGCAAGTTCGACATCCGGCACAACACCGCTGACATCACGCGCGCCCGCGACACGCTCGGGTTCACCCCTCGTGTGACCCTCGAGCAGGGGTTCACCGAACTGATCGAGTGGGCGAAGTCGTCGCCGGACGGAGCGGTGGATTTCTTCGACCGGGCGCTCGACGAGCTCAAGGCCAAAGGCCTGCTGGTCCAGCAGTGATCCTGACGTTCGCGGAACTGCCCGCCCTGGCGGGGAAGGTGGCGATGGTGGACGGAGCGTTCGACCCTCTCCATCGCGGGCACATCGAGTACTTCCGCATGGCCAGCGAGCTCGGTGTTCCCGTGCTTTGCAACGTGGCCTCTGATCGCTATGTGCGGACCAAGCATCGGCCGTTGCTCGGCGAGGAGCAGCGCGCCGCGATAGTCGATGCGATCCGCTACATCAGTTACACCTACATCTACGAAGTCGATACCGAGACGGTGCTCAGACAGCTCCGACCACGCTACTACGTCAAGGGTAGCGACTGGCGCGGACGTCTGCCGGCGCAGCAGATCGACATCTGCCGCGACAACGGCATCGAGATCGTCTATCTCGACGCCGTGCTGGATTCGTCCAGCCGCATCCTCAAGGACTACTGCGCCCAGCAGGGAGAGCAATGACCATTACGGAGTTCGAACGGCGGATTCTCGAGCAGAAACCCACCGCGTCCACCCACTACGATGCCGAGTACTTCACGGGCGAGTGGCGGGACGCCGGCAACAACTACAGCCTCGAGACGCGCCGTCAGCTCGAGGCGCGAAACCCCGCTCTGATCAAGGAAGTGCTCGAGCCGGTGCGGGCCCTCGACCTGGGATGTGGCCCGGGCGCGCTGATGCACCTGCTCTGGGAGCTTGGTGTCGACGTTGAAGGCATTGACTTCGCCGAGAGCAGCCGGCGTCTTGCCACCCCTGAGGTGCGCGACCGCATCGCGATCGGCACAGTCACCGACACCTCGCTCAAGCCCGACAACTGCGTCGATCTGGTGATCTGCCGCGAAGTCATCGAGCATCTCACGGTGTTCGAGGTGAAGCAGGCGGTGGCCAACATGGTCCGGATGACGTCCCGGCTGATTTATGTCACTACCCGCTTTCATCCCAATCCTGGCGATCTGCTCGACTTCAACACCAGCGACGATCTCGATCCCACCCACATCACCCTGCTCAACAAGGACTTGCTCCGCCTGATGTTCGTCCTCGAAGGCTGCCGCTCGCGCCCGGATCTCGAAGCCCGGATGGACTGGGGCAACAAGGGCCGCGTGCTCGTGCTCGAGAAGCTTGCCCGTCAGCCCTGATCTCGTCGACCATTCGTCACCCAACCGGTGGACGCTGGTCGCCATCGCGATGGCCGTGGTGTCGGCGGGCATCATGGGCGTGTTCCTGCTGCGGATTCCTATTCAGCTGAGCGACTCGTACACCGAATTTCAGAGCGTGTACGAGGGGTCGCTGATGGACACGCTGAGGAGTCAGTTCCAGGCGGGACCGTATCTGCGGCCGTTCCGCCGCGGACTGATCAAGGTCGTCTACGAACTGTCGGGCGGAAACTATCAGCCCTGGTTCCGGGGTTTTCAGGTCGCGCAGCTGCTCGTGCTGCTGCTCCTCGTGGTCGGCGCGTTGCGCGTGCGTACGAAGGCCGCGGCGGCGATGGTGCCCGTCACGCTGGCGATGGTCCTCGGGATTCACACCTTCTCGGGGGCCATCCTCGAAGGGCTGCCCATCAATCACTTCCTGACCATCCTGATCTGTTGTGCGGCGGCCATCAATCTCTCGCGCGCGCGGCCGTCGTGGCTCGTGGACATCGCCGCCGTGGTCCTGCTGGTGTTCGCCATGCTGACCATCGAGAGCGGTCTCGTGGTCGCCGCGGTGCTTGTCGCGTCGTATCTCGTGGGCTACAGAGGCGTGTCGGTCTGGGCGGTCGGCGCGGTGGTGCTGACCGTCGGTGTCTACGCGTACGGCCGGTTCGTGTGGCTCGGCGGGTCGACGCCCGACCTTGGAGAGCGCAGTGCCGGGTTCGGATTCAGGGTGCTCGACACCGGCGAACTCATCCGTCGGTTTGGTCCCAACCCGCTCCCGTTCTACCTCTATAACTTTGTCAGCGCGATCTCGGCGGTCCTCTTTGCCGAGCCTCGGGGCGGCGTCTGGGTGTTCGTCGATACGGTGCTGCGCGGCCGGATCGAACTCTGGCGCCTGATCACCGTCGTCAGCAGCACGGCCATGACCGGAGTCCTGCTGGCCTTCGCGGCGCAGCGGCTCGGGCGGTGGCGGCGTGGGGTGTTCGACAGCGATGCGGATCGGATGGTCGTCATCTTCGCGGGCGTCCTGCTGGGCAATGCGGTCTTTGCTTTCGCCTACGCGAAAGACGCCATCCTGGGCCCGGCGGGGCTGTTTTACGCGCTGGCCGCTTCCGCGGTGCTGCAGCAATTCGTGACCGGAGTGGCGGGGCTCAGGTTGCCGCACCGGGCGCTGGCCTTCGCCATGACGATCGTGGCGTGCGGGTGGAGCATCCGCCTGATGGGGATCCACTACAGCCTGCAGGTCCGCGAAGGGTCGACCCGCAACGAGTGGGCGTACTACGAGGAGTGGGAGCGGAAGCAGCACTTCGAAGAGCCCTTTACGGCGATGGAGACCCAGATCCTCAACGCCCTCCGTCGTCAGGCCATCCGTGGGGGCAGCCGGGTGCGCAGGGCGCCCAATGGACTTGCCGACCGCGTCTTCGACATCACCCAGTGAACAAGGGCGCCCTGTTCGCGAGGCTCCGTGAGCCGGCCGTTCTCCTGACGATGGGACCGGTGCTCGCCACCGGGCTTGTGGCGCTCTACCTCCTGATCGAAACGGTGCGTCCCTGGACGCTGGCGGCCAGGCCGCCAGACACCATTGCGGAGGCCGTCGCGTGGGGGAATGCGGCGCAGGCGCTCGAGATGATGGCGCGGGGGGCGGATGTGGACGCCGTGTCGCATGTGCGCCCTGGTCTTATCGACGTGGTCGCCTTCGACGTGACGCCGGTCGAGGCCGCGATTCTGTCCCGCCAGATCGAGATGACGGCGCTGCTGTTGAGGTCGGGTGCCGATCCGACCCGGTCGCGGCTGGCCGTGTGCCTGGCTCGGGCGCGTTTTCCTCAGGCGCTGCCGCTGCTCGGTCAGCCCGAGAGCGACCTCGAGGGTCCGGTGGCCCATGCGGACGAAGCGGTGGCCGCCTGTTCCGGTGCCCAGCCGCCACGCTGAGGAACGCCCCGGAAGACGGGTTCGGGCCGCGCCGGGCTGACTCGACGTAAAATGGTCGGCTGATGATTGACTGCATTGCAGGCTACCACCTGAATCCGTGGACCTGCGGCATCGCCAAGTTCAATACGATCCTGGCCCGGCACCTCTCGCTCCCCGTCGTGGGCATCGGATCCCCGGATCTGGAGGGCCATGCCCACCCGCTGCTCTCGCTCAAGCTCTCGGAGTTCAGCACCGCCGACGCCGAGTCGCTGGGGCGGTGGGTTGCCGAACACGAGGGCCGGTTTGAGGTGTTTTTTCACGCCTTTGACGGGACACCGGTCGAAAAACGCCTGATCGCGTCCGCCGCCCGAGCTTATTGCGGGAACCGCGAGCTGTCGCACGAGCTTGCCGGGCTCCGGCCGGACATCGTCGAGTTGTTCTGTCCCGGAACGCTGCTCAACCCGCAGCGATTTCAGCGCACGGAACTGTCGGTGTTCACCTTCGGGATGGCGCACAAGATCCGGGTGCCGCTCTACCGGCGGTTGCGCGATCTGCTCGAGGCGACCGGCAAGTCGTACTCCGTGTACGTCTCGACCGCACTGCACGAGAACACCAGCTTCGACGGATCGTTCGTGGTTCGCTTCGAGGAACTGCAGGCGCTGTTCAACGGCCAGGTGTATTTCATGGGGTACCTGTCCGACACGGCGGTGTTCAACCACCTCGTCGAGTGCACCTATCTGGCGGCATTCTTCGAGAAGGGTCTGCGCGCCAACAACACCACGGTGAACGCCGCGATGGAATGCGGTTGCGCCGTGATCACCAACCTCGACGAGCACTCGCCGGCCGGCCTGGTGCACATGAAGAACATCGTCGACATCAATCGCTGTGAGGCGCTGCCCGACCTGACCGAGGCCGGCATCATCGGGCGAGCCGCACGCGAGATCGCCCACACCGATTACGGGTGGGCTCAGCTCGTGGCCCAGCTGAGGCCGGTAGCTGAAATGTCGAAGTCACGACCGTAACGGTCGACGCTGGAGCACGCATGGCAGGTAGATTCAGAATCGGCACCACGGAGATTGGCGACGACACGCAGTGTTATGTGATCGCCGAAATCGGGCACAACCATCAGGGCAGCCTCGAGAAGGCGCGCGAGCTGTTTCGGGAGGCCAAGCAGGCTGGCGCCCACGCGGTCAAGCTGCAGAAGCGTGACAATCGCGGCTTGTACACCCGTGCCGCCTACAACCGACCCTACGACAACGAGAACAGCTTCGGTGCCACCTACGGCGAGCACCGGGAGTTTCTCGAGTTCGGCCTCAAGGAGTATCGAAATCTGCAGGCGTACGCCGCGGAGCTGGGGATCGACTTCTTCTCGACCGCCTTTGACGTCGCCAGCGCCGACTTCCTCGAGTCCCTCTCCGTCCCGGCCTACAAGATGGCGTCGGGGGACATCAAGAGCATCCCGTTGCTGCAGCATGTGGCCCGATTCGGCAAGCCGATGGTGATGTCGACCGGTGGCGCGACGATCGAGGACGTGCAGCGTGCCTACGATGCGGTGATGCCGATCAACTCTCAGGTGGCCATCCTGCAGTGCACGGCGGGCTATCCGGCTGCGTTCGAGGAGCTCGATCTCAGCGTCATCGCCACATACCGGGAGCGTTTCCCTGGTGCGGTCATCGGCTTCTCCAGCCACGACAACGGCATCGCGATGCCTGTCGCCGCCTATGTCCTTGGCGCGCGCATTGTCGAGAAGCACTTCACCCTGAACCGCGCGATGAAGGGAACCGACCACGCCTTTTCGCTCGAGCCGGTCGGTCTCCGCAAGCTGGTGCGTGACCTGGACCGGACGTTCCGCGCCACCGGGGACGGCAAGAAGAAGATCTACGAGAGCGAGCGCGCTCCGATCCTCAAGATGGGCAAGAGCCTCGTCGTTGCCCGCGACCTTCCGGCGGGACATGTCCTCGGGCCTGATGACGTGGTGATGAAGTCGCCCGCGGGTGGCATTCCACCGTATGAGCTGGACACGGTGCTCGGTCGTGCCACGTTGAAGGCGCTGCACGAAGACGACTTTCTGACCTTCGACGTGCTGAGCAAGCCGAATCCCGAGCTCGTGCGCTCGTGACCCCACCAGCGCCTCGGGATCACTCCGAGTCCGGTGGTGCGGTGAGCGACCTGTTCCGCCTCGATGGAGCGGTTGCGGTCGTGACGGGGGCCTGTGGCAAACTCGGTCCGATCTGGGTGGACGCACTCCTTGACGCCGGCGCGCGTGTCGCCGCGCTGGACCTGCCCGGGGCGAAGGCATCACCACTGTTTGCGGCGGTGGCCGCTGCGGCGGGTGAGCGGCTGGTCCGCATCGACTGCGACATCACGAGCCGCGATTCGATCGAGCGCGCGGCGACCCAGGTCGAGTTCAGCTTCGATGTCGCGACGGTGCTCGTCAACAACGCGGGCATCGATCAGCCGCCCGACGCGCCCGGTGGACGCCACCACCTCGATACCCTGCCCGTCGAGGACTTCCGGCGCATGGTCGAGGTGAACCTGATCGGGACCTTTCAGGTCATCCAGGTGTTCGGCGCACGCATGGCCAAGGCAGGCGGGGGTTCGATTATCAACATCGGGTCGCTCTATGCGTCGGTGTCGCCAGACCCGCACTTCTACGATCACCTTGCCGGCAACGCTCCCTTCATCAAGGCACCGGCGTACGGTGCGTCGAAGGCTGGCGTCGTGAACCTCGGCAAGTTCTTCGCAACACACTGGGCACCAGCTGGCGTGCGCGTGAACACGCTGTCGCCGGGTGGGGTGCTGGCAGGGCAGGACGAACAGTTCAAGGCCAAGTACGGCGCGCGCGTGCCCCTCAGGCGAATGGCGGAGGCCGGTGATCTCAAGGGCCCCCTCGTGTTTCTTGCCTCGTCCGCGGCCTCATACGTCACCGGACATGAACTGCGGGTCGAGGGCGGCTTTACGGCGTGGTAAGTGGCGGGCTGCCCGGCGCACTGAGGTGGGCCGGTCGAACCTTCGTGTACCGTGCGCCTCGTGAACAACTGTCCTGCTCGGCCTGCCGTTCGTCGCGTCTTGTTCCCCTGTGGCCCCACAAGCTTTCGAAGCCGGTCGATGGCCGTCGGATGGGCTTTGTTGATGGCTGCGAAACCTGTGGCCTGCTGTTTGTGAACCCGCCGCCGACCGCCGACGAACTCGCAGAGACCTACGGGCCCGACGGCGGGTGGGGCGACGCACGCGGTACCCGGGCAGAGCACGCAGGTGAGTCGATTGTGGGTCGCCCTGGTGCCGGATCGTGGCGCCACATGTTCGACGGCATTCGCACTGAACTGGATGTGACCCGTCCACCGGCAGGGTCACGGGTCCTCGACTATGGATGCGGGAGCGGCAAGTTCCTCGACGTACTTCAGGACTGCGGCTGGTCAACCTTCGGCATAGAGACGGCCGGTGCCGAGGCGTTCAAGCGCCACCAGCGGCTCGAGGCCATTCCCGGCGAGGGCACCTTCGATCTGATCCTCTTCCACCACGTGCTCGAACACCTGACCCGGCCACTCGACGTGCTTCAAGAGGCCGCAGCCGCGGTACGCCCGGGCGGGTATCTGCTCGTCAGCGTGCCGAGGTTCGATACGCTGGCGGAACATCGGGATCACAAGTACATGATCAACAGGTCCCACGTCACCGCCTACACGCGCACGTGCCTGGAGGGACTGTTCGCCCGTGCGGGTTGGCGGCCACTCGAGGGCCCCGTCGACGGGGGGCGCCGCGGAGAGAAACGACTGCGACTGCTGGCGTCGCGCACCGACGACGTGCTGCCTTTGCCAACGCGGCCGCTCGACGCCGCACGTCGCAGTCTCGCTGCGTTTCACGCGACCGGGCCGTCGCGACCCCTGCTCGAACGGGCCGGACTCATTCGCCTGTCAGCGGGCGTGACCGAGGCCCGGCGTCTGGTGCGTCACACTGGTAAGCGCGTCGCCACCAGGGCTATGGGCGTACGACGCCTCCACTGATCCTCAACTCCCTCATGTCCACGAATCTCGCGCTTCCGGCCACCGTTCTCAACCACCTGGGTGGTGTTCTGACCGCTGCTGCAGACGGCAGGACCTTCGCCAAACACGATCCCGCGACCGGTCGGGTCCTGTGCCAGGTTGCGCGTTCCACTGCCGCCGACGTCGATCGGGCCGTGGAACTGGCCCGGCAGGCGTCTCCGGCCTGGGCCACGCTGACGGTGGTGAAGCGCGGGGAGATCCTCAGGCAGATCGCGATGCTGATGCGCGAGCATCGCACGTCGATTGCCGAACTCGTCGCACGCGAAACGGGCAAGTCGATGAAAGACGCACTCGGCGAGACCGATGCCGCGATCGAGATGGGCTTCTTCGTCGCTGGTGAGGGCCGACGTTTCTACGGCTCGACGACGACGAGCGCGGTGCCGAACAAGGCGGCGATGGTCATTCGGCAGCCGCTCGGAGTGGCGGGGCTCATCATCGCTGCGAACACGCCAATCGCCAATGTGGCCTGGAAGGCGTTTCCGGCGCTGCTGTGCGGGAACTCGGCCATCCTCAAGGCGTCAGAGGACACCCCGCTTTCGGCATGGGCGTTTGGGGAACTGGCGCGCGAGGCCGGCGTTCCCGACGGCGTGTACAGCACTCTCCACGGTTTCGGTGAGGAAGCCGGCGCACCACTGGTCGAACATCCCGGTGTTGATGTCCTCAGCTTCACGGGCTCCTGCGAGGTTGGTCGCTGGATCGCCGAGACCGCGGGCCGGCGTCTCGCCAAGGTCTGCCTCGAACTCGGCGGCAAGAACCCCTTCATCGTCTGCGATGATGCGGACCTGGGGAAGGCGGTGACGTGGGCAATCGGATCGGCATTCAGCAATGCCGGTCAGCGGTGCGCGGCCGGCAGCCGCATCCTCGTGTTCGACGCCGTCTATGACCGCTTCAAGCAGATGCTCGTCGAGGCGACCAACCGGCTGAAAGTGGGCACCGGGGATGGCGACGACTACGGTCCAGTCATCAACGAAGAGCAGATGATGAACATGCTCAGGGCGGTCGAGCGCGCGAAGGCGGCGGGTGCAACAGTCCTGACCGGCGGGCAGCGGTTGACGGGTGGTGGTTACGAAGGCGGCTACTTCGTGGCGCCCACCATCATCGAGGACGTCGGCGCCGGCGACGACATTTCGAAGACCGAGCTGTTCGGACCGATCACCATCCTCTATCGTGTGAAGGACTTCGAGGACGCCATCACCCTCGCCAACGACTCGCCCTTCGGGCTCACCGCGGCCGTGCACACCCAGAACATCAACCGCGCGATGACCTTCATCGGACGCATTCAGTCCGGCGTGGCGGTGGTCAATGGCGGCACCTATGGGAGCGAACCGCACATGCCGTTTGGCGGGCTGAAGCAGTCGGGCAACGGGTGGCGGGAGGCGGGCACGCAGGCCATCGA
Organism: Vicinamibacterales bacterium; assembly: GCA_040081265.1. Classification (GTDB taxonomy): domain Bacteria; phylum Acidobacteriota; class Vicinamibacteria; order Vicinamibacterales; family UBA2999; genus JBEBGV01. The sequence continues at coordinate 23,747 of JBEBGV010000012.1, read as the reverse complement.
CGTGTACTCCGATCTCAAGACGGTGTACATCAACCATGATCCGGCTCACGTCTGACGCAGGACTGAACTGACTGTGTCCAACTCCGCTGTGGCCCTCATCCCGGCTCGCCAGGGATCCAAGCGCGTGCCGGGGAAGAACACCCGGCCGCTGGCTGGCCATCCCACGCTCGCGTACACGATCGCGCCGGCGCTCGACAGCGGGGTCTTCGATCGCGTCATCGTGTCCACCGATTCAGAAGAAGTGGCGGAGGTGGCGCGCCACTACGGGGCAGACGTCCCGTTTCTGCGCCCGGCGGAATTTGCCGGGGATACCTCGCCTGACATCGAGTGGCTCGAGTACACGCTGCGGGAGTTGCAGCGTCGCGGGCAGTCGTGGGAGGCATTCAGTCTGCTCCGTCCGACCAGCCCGTTCAGGACGGCAGAAACGATCCGTCGTGCCTGGGCGCTCTTTTCGACCCAGCCGGGCGTCGACTCACTGAGGGCGGTGGAGAAGTGCGCGCAGCACCCGGGCAAGATGTGGGTGGTTCGCGGCAACCGCATGCTGCCGTTGCTGCCGTTTGGACCAGCGGAGCGCCCGTGGCACAGCACGCCGTACCAGGCGTTGCCTGAAATCTACGTCCAGAACGCGTCGCTCGAGATCGCCTGGACGCGCGTCGTGCTCGACCAGCGCAGTATCGCCGGCACGGTAATCGTGCCTTTTCTGACCGAGGGCTACGAGGGGTTCGACATCAACGATCCCCGGGACTGGTCCCTCGCCGAATCCATGATTGAGGAACACGTGGCCGCGCTGCCTGCCGTTCAGGCACGCCCGTTCCACCAACGTTAGCTATGGGTGATCTACAGACAGACCAGGGTGAAGCGCTCGAGTTGCACTACGTCGAGCGTGCCGAGTTCCAGCGGGTGCTGCGGGCACCCGGTGGTGCGGTCGAGAAGGCCGAGGCGTTTGCGGCGCTGGCCCGAATCAACGCGCTGTACATGATCGCCGGGGCGTGGTCAGGCCACATCGGCACCAGCTTCAGCTCGCTCGAGATCATGAGCTGGCTGTTTCTCAACGAGCTGCGCGACCTCGACAAGGGACCAGACGCCTGCGACATCTTCTTCTCGTCCAAGGGTCACGACGCGCCGGCCCTCTACTCGGTGCTGCTGGGCCTCGGCCTGCTGCCCGAAGACAAGGTGCATCAGCTCCGCCGGATCCACGGACTGCCTGGTCATCCTCATGTAGAAACCCCTTACGTGCAGGCCAACACCGGTTCGCTTGGCATGGGGATCTCGAAGGCCAAGGGGATGGCGCTTGCCGGGCGGGCGCTGGGTCGACCTCGCCGCGTGTTCGTGCTCACCGGGGATGGTGAGCTGCAGGAAGGGCAGTTCTGGGAGTCGCTTCCCTCAGCGGTTCACCTGAAGCTCAGCGAGATCGTTGTCATCATCGATCACAACAAGATCCAGTCGGACACATGGGTGTCCGACGTCAACGATCTGGGTGACATCGAAGCCAAGCTGCGCGGCTTCGGCTGGCACGTGGCCCGCTGCGATGGGCACGATGTGGCCGCATTTGAGCGCACGCTGCGCGCCTGCGACGCCGTGGCGGACAAGCCGAAGATCGTGATCGCTGATACGGTCAAGGGCCGCGGCGTGTCGTTCATGGAAGGGCCCGCTGCGCTCGCCTCAGGTCCTCTGTATCTATTCCACTCAGGCGCGCCGCCGGAGCAGCAGTATCTGGACGGGCTCGCCGAGCTGAGGGCAGCCGCGGAGGCCAGGTTGTCTGCGCTGGGCCTGGCCCCCCTCACGACAGCCACCCGCGGACGCAACCCGCGACGCGAGCCACGTTCAACGGATAATCTGGTGGCTGCGTACGGAAGGACGCTCGTCGATCTCGCGGCACGTCGCACCGACCTGCTGGCCCTCGACGCAGACCTCATCAAGGATTGCGGCCTGCTCGACTTCGCGGCTGCCTACCCTGACCGGTTCATCGAATGCGGCATTGCCGAGCAGGACATGGTGTCGATGGCGTGCGGAATGGCTCACCGTGGTGCGCTGCCGGTAGTGCATTCCTTTGCGTGTTTCCTGTCCGCTCGTCCTAATGAGCAGATCTACAACCAGTGCAGTGAGTCGACCAAGGCCATCTATGTCGGCTCGCTGGCCGGCCTTCTGCCGGGGGGCCCGGGCCACTCCCACCAGTGCGTACGTGACATCTCCGCGCTCGGCGCTGTCCCGAAGCTTGTGATGGCCGAGCCGTCGAGCGAGGCGGAGGTCGCCGCGCTGATGACATATCTTGTCGACGCGCAGGCAGAGAGCGCCTACCTGCGCCTCGTGTCGGTGAAATGGCCGATGCCCTTCGACTACCGGGGTGGCACCCCGGTGCCGGGCCGCGGATGGGTGGTGCGCGACGGCGCCGACGTGGTCATGTTCGCGTACGGACCGTGGCCGCTGGCCAACGCGTGGCATGCCGCCGAGGCGCTGGCGCAGGACGGCATCGGTGTCCGTCTCGTCAATCTTCCGTGGCTCAATCGTGTCGACTCGTTGTGGCTTCGTGATGTCATCGGCAGGGCGCGCTCGGTCGTGACGCTGGACAATCACTACGTGCACGGTGGACAGGGCGAGATGGTCGCGGCAGCCATTGCGACGCTGGGACTCGAGCCGGCCGCCCGCGTCACCTCAATCGGCGTCGAAGAGTTGCCCGAGTGCGGCACCAATGACGAGGTGCTGGCCTATCACGGGCTCGACGTTGACGGACTGATCCGCCGCATTCGCGCCGCCGTGCCGCAGGTCGCATGATTACGCTGTTCTGGGATATCGACGGCACGCTGCTAACCACTGCCAAGGCCGGGGTTCCCGCGTGGGAGCAGGCCGTGCTGGAGCAGACGGGGCGGTCCTTTCAACTTTCGTCGATCAGGGTTCCAGGGCTCACCGACTATCAGATCGCCGTACGTACCTTCGAGATGCTCGGTGTCGAGTTCACCCCTGAGCTGGTGGAGCGTCTGGTTCGACGCTATGAGTCGTTGCTCCCGGCGACGTTGCCGAGCAGGCAGGGTTCCGTACTCCCGCACGTGCGGGAGATCCTGGAGAGTCTCAAGGATCGCGCCGACTTCAGGTCCTACCTGCTGACCGGCAACACGCGGGCTGGAGCCCGGGCCAAGCTGACCCACTACGACCTGATGGGGTACTTTCCCGACGGAGGCTTCGCCGAGGACACGCGCGATCGCTCGACGATTGCGGAGCGCGCGCTTGCCCTGGCCCGTCACCGCGGCCAGTTCGATCAGGACGGGGTCTTCGTGATCGGCGACACGCCCCATGACGTGCACTGCGCCAACGCGATCGGCGCGCGTACCATTGCCGTCGCGACCGGAGGCTATTCAGAGACTGAGCTTGCCGAGCACACGCCGTGGCGCGTGTTCGCCACGCTGCCGCCCCCCGCCGAGTTCCTGCGCCTGGTCCGCGAGTCTGACCGATCTCCCCTCATTCACGGGGCACCGCCACAAGCGAGATGAGGCACGGTATCCGTCGCTTTCCCGGACTGTGGAGGGCGACCAGGCTCGCGCGTCGCTGGTACTACGCCCGCTACGACGCCTATCCAGACTGGCGAACCATTCTCTCGACGAAGCAGCCGTTCTGGACCTCCGCGCGCGGCGCATCCCGTGGCGGCCCGCGCGTGCTGATGGCCAGTGCCATTGGCTCCTACGCTCACGCCGTCACCCTCGAGAGCGCGCTCGCAGTGGCGCTGACACTGCGTGGTGCGGAAGTGCACGCCCTGCTGTGCGACGGCTCCATGACCGCGTGTGCCGAGTGTGAGGCGTCGCTCTATCCTGATATCGAGAAATTTGTCCGCTCGGGCCCCGAGCGCGATCTCTGCCGCGACTGCACCTGGCCGGCCGAGAAGGTGTATCGGCAACTCGGCATTACGGTCCATCGCTACAGTGACTGGCTGACGGCTGCCGAGCGCGAGGACGCCCGCGGCGTCGCGCTCTCGGTGCCCTTCGACCAGATCGAGCACTTCACGCTGGATGGGATGGCGATCGGCGAGCATGCGCACGCGGGTGCGCTGCGCTTCTTTGCAACCGGCTCACTCGATGCCGAACCGCACGCTGAGCCCGTCCTGCGGCGATATCTCGAATCCGCGCTGCTCACGGCATTTGCGACACGCCGACTGCTGAGGAGCATGACGTTCTCGTCTGCAGTCCTGACGCACGGCATCTACGTGCCGTGGGGCGTCATCGGAGAAGTGGCCCGCCAGGAGAAGGTGCGTGTGTCGGCCTGGAACGTCGCCTACCGCAAGAGACGGTTCATCTTCAGTCACGACGACACCTACCACCACACACTGCTCAGCGAACCACGCGAGCACTGGGAAAGCCTTGAGTTGAGCGAGGCGCAGGATCGTGAACTGATGCAGTACCTGGCCAGTCGGCGTGAGGGCCTGTTCGACTGGATTGTCTTTCACCGGCCGTCACGCCAGGATCCCGACGCCATCGCCACGCAGGTTGGCCTGGACCGGGCAAAGCCGGTGATCGGCCTGCTGACCAACGTCGCGTGGGATGCCCAGCTGCACTACCCGGCCAATGCCTTCCCCAACATGCTGGAGTGGCTGGTCCAGACCTGCCAGTACTTCGCGACCCGCCCCGACCTTCAGCTGCTGATTCGAGTCCACCCGGCCGAGATCAGTGGGTTCCCGCCGTCACGTCAGCCAATCCTGAGCGAGCTTCGCAAACGCCTCCCGACGCTGGCGCCCAACGTGATCGTTGTGCCCCCTGAAAGCGGGATGAGCACCTATGCGCTCATGTCGCTCTGTAATGCCGCGATCATCTACGGCACCAAGATGGGTGTGGAGCTGAGCTCGATCGGCCAGCCGGTGATCGTGGCCGGCGAAGCCTGGATTCGGAACAAGGGCATCACGCACGACGCAACAACCCCCGAGGAATACTTCACGATTCTCGATCGTCTGCCGTTTGCCGAGCGCCTGCCGCAGGCACTCCTGACGCGGGCGCGGCGCTACGCCTATCATTTCTTCTTCAATCGCATGATTCCGCTGCCGTTCATCGAACCCAAGGCGGGATATCCCATCTACCGCCTCAAGCTGGACTCGCTCGAGCAGTTGCTGCCGGGTACCTCAAGTGGTCTCGACACCATTTGTGACGGCATTCTCGGGAAGGGTCCCTTCGTGCTCACCGAACAACCGCGCCCCGTCTAGATGCTCGTCCTTCTCGTCTTCGCCGTCGCGACCGCTGTGGCTGTCGCCGCAGGCGGGGTCGTTCGCCGGCTGGCGCCGCGCATCGGGGCCGTGGTGCCGCCACGTCCGGACCGCTGGCACAACGCACCGACGCCGACGATGGGCGGGGTGGCGATCGTGCTGGCGACGGCCGCCGGGTGTATCCCGGCCGCGTTCTTTCCCGACATCCTGCCGTGGTTCGACACCTGGATGCCGGTGCCACTCGCGGCCATCACGATGTTCGGCATCGGCGTGCTCGACGATCGGCTTCAGCTGTCCCCGACGGCGAAGCTCGTCGCCTCGCTCGTGGTCGGCGCACTCCTCGTGTTCGTCCTGGGGCGAAGCCAGCCAGGCGGCCTCTCGGGCCTGACGACGCTCGTGTCGATCGTGTGGTTCGCAGGGATGTGCCACGCGCTCAACCTGCTCGACAACATGGACGGGCTGGCCGCCGGCGTTGCCTTCATCGGCGCCGTCTTCCTCGCCCTGATCTTCGGCAACACGCTCGGCGCCGGGCTGGATGTGCTCCTCATTTCGTTCGCGGGGGCGCTGCTCGGGTTCCTGTACTGGAACCGGAGCCGGGCGCGGCTCTTCATGGGCGACAGCGGGAGCCTCTTCCTCGGCGCGATTCTCGGCGGCATCTCGCTCGTCCCGGTCTTTCACGCCGGGTCGGCACCGATCGAACCGGCGTTGATCGCTGCGATCGTGCTCGTGGTGCCGCTCTTCGACACCGGCTTTGTCCTCGTCCTGCGACGCCTGGCTGGACGGAGTGCCACGCGCGGAGGCACCGACCACGTCTCGCACCGCCTCGCGTCGCTGGGATTTTCCGAACGCAGCGCGGTACGCATCCTCTATCTCGTCGCCCTGATTGGGGGAGGCACCGCGTATCTGCTGACCTCCGGCGGCTTCGAGCAGATGCTGCCTGCGGCGGCAGTGCTGGCTGTCGTGATGACCCTGCTGGGCATCTACCTGGCCCGGGTGCCGGCCTACAACGCCGAGGACTTCATCGCCCTTCAGAAGTCGTCATTCGCGCCCTTGCTGAAGGACCTCGCTTTCAGGTGGCATGCCGGACAGGTGCTGCTCGATCTCGTCCTCATCACCGCCTGCTACTACACCGCGTACCGCCTTCGGTTCGAAGGCGAGAGCCTCGACGCCTTCCTCCCGTACTTCACCTCGTCTTTGCCCGTCGTGCTGGCGTGCAAACTCGCGGCGCTCTATGTGTCGGGGCTGTATCAGCGCTCCTGGGAGACGTTCGGACTGCGGGACGTCAGCGTCGTGGCGCGCGGGGTCGGGCTCGGATCGCTGCTGGCCGTGATGCTCGAAGTGTATGTGTATCGCCTCGAAGGGTTCTCGCGGGTCGTGTTCATGCTCGACGCCCTGCTCCTGGGAATCGCGGTCATCGCCACGCGGGCGTCGTTCCGCTCGATGAACCTGGTTGCCGCCACCAAGAGCAAACGCAGCAACCGCGTGCTCATCTACGGGGCGGGCGCATTTGGCCAGCTGCTGGTGCGGGAGATGCGTGCCAACGCACACTGGAACATGAACCCGGTCGCCTTCATCGACGACGATGGCCACAAGGCCAACACGTGGATCAGCGGAGTCCCCGTGCGTGGAACCTTCTTCGATCTCGAACGGACGATGCAGAAATACGGTGTTGACGAAGTGATTCTCAGCAGCCCGTCCGTCAACGGTCAGGTGGAGCACGACATCCGTGCCCTCTGTACCAGGCTCGACCGGCCCGTCCGACGGTTCCAGATGGAGATTCGCTGAGCCGCGATGGACGCGCACGCAGACGCGCGGATTGCGGTTGCCGTTGTCATCGTCAACTACAACGCCGGCCCCGCGTTGGCGGATGCGCTGCGGTCGCTGGTGGATGACACCACGATCACGTGGGATGCCCTGGTCGTCGACAATGCCTCGCGCGACGGGAGCATCGAAGGCGTCGAGGGCATCGCGCCATGGGTGCGGGTGATTCGCAATCGGGAGAACGTTGGTTTTGCGTGTGGGGTGAATCAAGGTCTGGCCGCGACGACGGCTGACCTTGTGCTGCTGCTCAATCCGGACTGCACGATCGGGCCTGGCGCGACCGCCGAGCTCGCCGGAGTGCTTCAGCAGTATCCCGACTGCGCCATCGTCGGGCCCAGGATCCTCGATCCCGACGGGAGCATTCAGGGGAGCGCTCGCGGCGATCCCGACATGTTGACAGGGCTCTTCGGCCGAACCTCTGCGCTGCGGCGGCTGTTACCGGGCGCTGCTGTGGCGAAGCGCAACGTCGTCGACGTCGGTGCTGCCGCGCCTGGAGCGGCGAGCGTGGTGGTGGACTGGCTGTCTGGAGCCTGCATGCTGGCGCGGCGTTCGTCGGTGATGCGGGTTGGAGGTTTCGATGAGCGCTACTTCCTCTACTGGGAGGATGCAGACCTCTGTCGCAGGCTGAGGAACGCGGGTATGCACGTGCGCTACGTTCCGCAGGCCGTCGCGGTCCATCAGGTGGGGCGCTCGAGCAGCACGGCCAGGGCGGCGTCGATTCGGGCGTTTCACGAGAGCGCGTATCTTTACTACGCGACACATGTGGCGCCTGGAGGGCTGAACCCGAAACGTGTCATCGCCCGCCTGTTGCTGTCTGCCCGCTGCTGGTGGCGCGTCCGCGTGTGATCGCCGGGTCCTGCGGACCCGGCCTACGTACACCTGGCGGCAGGGCGATCGTTACAGCGATTCGCTGACCAGCCGTTCAATCTCATCCGCGATCGCCAGGCATGCCGTAAGTCCTGGCGACTCGATGCCCGCCGCGTGCACCAGACGCGGGTTGCCGGCGTCTCTCTCAATCATAAAATCAGCAAATCCATCTTCAGGAGGGTGGAGCTTTGCGCGGATGCCGCTCTGGCCGAGCCGGAGGTCGGCGAGGGTCAGCGACGGCAGGAGCTCCCGCGCCGGCTCGAGGAAATCCTCGATCGGAAGTCGGTCGCTCTCGTAGTCGTCTTTGCTGGCCTGGTAGTGCACTGTAGGACCCAGGGTGACGTTGCCGTGCACGGTCTTCGTCAGGTGCACGCCGAGCCCGTGTCCCTGCGCGTGAGGCAGGGGGTAGACCAGGGCGTTGAGAAGCCCGCGCCGCGCCGGTACGACCTCGGCGTACTCGCCCCGGCAGGGATAGATGCGGATCGCGCGGCCACCGAGCGTGGCGGAGACCTCGTCGGCAAACAATCCGCCGGCGTTGACGACGACCGACGCGCGAATTCTTTCCGATGGCGTCTGCAGCTCGAAACCGTCGGGGCTCGCGGCCCCTCCGATCAGCGGAGTCGACGTCAGCACCGCCACGTCGAGGTCGTCGCACAGGCGAGCCAGGGTGCGAATCAGACCCTCGGCATCGACGATGCCTGTGTCGGGAGAGAAGATCGCCGCGCTCGCAGCCACGTGTGGCTCACGCTGCTTCACGAAGCCGGCGTCGACGAGCCGGAGTCCAGAAGCCCCGTTGGCAAGGCCACGCTGAAGGAGACGCTCGAGCGCGCTGATGTCGCCCGACGGGGGAGCGACGATCAGCTTCCCGCATCGCTGATGGGTCACGTTATAGGTCTGGCAGAACTCGTAGAGGCGCGGTGCACCCTGAACAGCCAGCCGCGACTTGAGTGTGCCGGCGGCGTAGTAGATGCCGGCGTGGATGACCTGACTGTTCCGCGTGCTCATCCCCGTGCCGGGCCGCGGACCACGCTCGAGCACGCAGACCCGGCGGCCTTGCTGTGCCAGTGTCCACGCTGCCGAGAGCCCCACGACACCACCGCCAATGATTGCTGTATCGACGTGTTCCATACGTTTGTGCGACCAGATCCCGTTAAGGTACGATGCGAGGATCGCGTGACTGTTCCTCTTCTCGACCTTCACCTTCAGTATGCGTCGATTCGCGCCGCGGTCGCCGCTGCCGTCGAGCGAGTCTGCGTCTCGCAGCAGTTCATCCTCGGCCCCGAGGTCACCGGCCTCGAATCAGAACTGGCCGACGCCATTGGCGTGCGACACGCGATCGCGGTCTCGTCCGGCACTGACGCCCTGCTCGTGGCGTTGATGGCCGCTGGCGTGGGTCCTGGCGACGAGGTCATCACGCCGACCTTCTCATTTTTTGCCACCGCGGGCTGCGTGTCGAGGCTCGGTGCCCGGCCGGTGTTTGTTGATATCGACCCGACCACGCTCCTGCTCGATGCCGACGAGGTGGTGAAGGCGTTGACGCCGCGCACGAAAGCCGTGATTCCGGTGCACCTGTTCGGCCTCTGTGCCGACGTCGAGCTGCTGGCTTCACGGCTGCCTGGGACCGTCGCGATCATCGAGGATGCGGCGCAGGCGATTGGCGCCACCATCAGAGGGCGGCAGGCCGGATCGCTTGGAACGCTGGGCTGCTTTTCGTTCTTTCCCAGCAAGAACCTCGGTGCCTTCGGCGACGCCGGTCTGGTGACCACCAACGATGACGCCATGGCTGCGCGAGTGCGGCTGCTCCGCACCCATGGTGAGGAAACCAAGTATCACCATACGGTCATCGGTGGGAACTTCAGGATGGACGCGCTGCAGGCGGCGATTCTTCGGGTGAAGCTGCCGCATCTCGAGGGCTGGACAGCGCGACGTCGCGCCAATGCCGCCACCTACGCGCGCCTCTTTGCTCAGGCAGATCTCGAGTCGGTGCTCACGCTCCCGTGCGAACCGCAGGGCTCGCGGCACATCTATCACCAGTACGTCATCAGGGCGCGGGAGCGCGACAGGCTGAAGGCGCACCTCGAGACCCGAAACGTCGGGACGGCCGTCTACTATCCGGTGCCGTTTCACCGCCAGGTCTGTTTCGCTGATCTGCCGTCCGCGCGAGGGGCATTTCCGCACGCCGATGCGGCCTGTGCGGACGTGCTGGCGCTCCCTGTCTTTCCGGAGTTGACCGCCGAGCAGCTGGCGTATGTCGTGTCCAGCATTGCGGAGGCATACCGGTGAGCCAGGGCCGGGTGCTCGTGACAGGAGCACACGGGCAGCTGGCGGAGGCGGTCATCAACGCGTTTTCAGGCTGGTCCGTGCTTGCCCGCACCAGGTCAGACCTGGACATCAGCGATCCTGTCGAGGTGGCGTCTCACGTGGCGGAGGCGTCGCCAGCGGTGATTATCAACTGCGCCGCCTTCAACGATGTCGATGGTGCCGAGGACCGTCCCGAGGAGGCCCTTGCGGTCAACGCGTTTGCGGTGCGCTCGCTTGCACGCGCGGCAGACGCATGCGGAGCCCTCCTCGTGCACTACGGCACCGACTTCGTATTCGACGGCACGGCGAGCGAACCGTACAATGAACAGTCAACGCCGGCGCCGAGAAGTGTGTATGCGGCGTCCAAGCTCCTTGGCGAGTGGTTCGGGCTCGAAACGGCGCGAGGGTACGTACTTCGTGTCGAAAGCCTGTTCGGGATGCCGTTGGCCTGGTCAGGTCGTCTTGGTACGCTCGACAAGATCGTCAGGGCCATGCGCGAGGGACGTGAGGTGGCCGCGTTCACCGATCGCGTGGTGACACCGAGCTACGTCGAAGACGTCGCCACGGCAACCAGGGCCATCGTCGAACGGGGCGTGGCCCCCGGGCTGTATCACTGCGTCAGTTCGGAGTCGGGGAGCTGGTACGAGGTCGCACACGAGGCTGCGCGCGTCCTGGGTGTTGAGCCGCGAATCAAGGCCATCACCACCGATGCAGTGACGATGAGGGCGGCGCGTCCGAAATATTGTGCGCTCTCGAACGCGAAGCTCCAGGCTGCCGGTGTGGTGATGCCGTCGTGGCGAGACGCGATCGGGCGCTGGTTGACAGGGTTTGAGACACGATAAAGGGACTGACGTGGCAAAACGAACAGTGATTACGGGTATCTCCGGGCAGGATGGTTCGTATCTGGCTGAACTGCTGCTGGACAAGGGTTACGAGGTCACCGGCGTCGTCCGGCGCTCGAGTGCCCCGAACCTGTGGCGTATCGAACATCTTCTCGACCGCATTACGCTGAGGCCCGCCGACCTGCTCGATCAGCTGTCGATGCTGCGGATCGTGCAGGACGTCAAGCCACACGAGGTCTACAACCTGGCGGCGATGTCGTTTGTTCCAGCCTCGTGGGACCAGCCCCTCCTGACCGGCGAGTACAACTCACAGGGGGTCACGAGGATGCTCGAGGCGATTCGCCATGTGGATACCTCGATCAAGATCTACCAGGCGTCATCGAGCGAGATGTACGGGCGCGTCCGCGAAGTGCCCCAGACCGAGCTCACCCCGTTCTACCCGCGAAGCCCGTACGGTGTGTCCAAGGTGTTCGGCCACTACATCACGGTGAACTACCGCGAGAGCTACGGCATGTTCGCGTGCTCCGGCATCCTGTTCAACCACGAGTCGCCGCGGCGCGGGCTCGAGTTCGTCACGCGCAAGGTCAGCGACGGTGTGGCCCGGATCAAGCTCGGGCTGGCCGATCACATTGCGCTCGGCAATCTGGACGCCTGTCGCGACTGGGGTTTCGCCGGAGATTACGTGCGCGCGATGTGGCTGATGCTGCAGCAGGACACCGCCGACGACTACGTCATCGCGACGGGCGAGAGCCACTCGGTCAAGGAACTGGTGCAGGCGGCTTTTGGCCACGTGGGCCTGGACTGGGAGAAGTACGTGCGGATTGACCCCGCGTTCCTCCGCCCGGCTGAAGTCGATCACCTGATCGGTGATGCTTCGAAAGCCAAACGCGAGTTGAAGTGGGAGCCGGCGGTCACCTTCACGCAGCTGGTGGCGATGATGGTGGACGCTGACGTGGCGCGCCTGTCCAGGAAGCGCTAACCGCGGCGGCCGATGGCCGCGTAGTCCATCCAGGTGAAGAGCAGCCCGTTGATCTTCGCCACGTTGGCGTTGATGGTTTCGACGGCGTCGTGCGCCGACGCACCCTCGCCCAGCGCCTCGGTTGCGACCGCCTGCAACTTCTCGCCCTCCGGATACGGCGATCGGTACTGGATTTCCACCGACTGGAAGCCGCTGGCGACCAGCAGATACTTCAGCGTATCGGGATGGATCGGTCGCACGTGGGTGATGTCGCGGATGTAGCTCTCGAAGAAGGCCAGCCAGCACGCCGGGTTGATCGTTTCGAGCACGACCGCTGACCCCGGCCTGAGCTTGTCGAACGCCGCGTCCAGGAACTGCACCAGGTAGCTGGGCTCGAGGTGCTCCACCACCTGCGCCGCAAAGAGGCCGCCGAGCGAGCCGTCGGGCTGCGCCCGCAGGTACGTCAGGGCGTCAGCCGCGTCCACCTTCAGGCCCTTTGCCTGACAGACATCCACCATCGACGGGTTCAGGTCGATGCCTCGTGCGCTGATGCCGCGAGCCGCAAGACTTTCCAGGAACTCTCCGCGTCCGCACCCTACGTCCAGCACGTCGCGCGAGCCATCGAAGAAGGGCAGGTAACTCTCGATCCGCCTGGCGATCTCCTCCGGCGAGCCGCGAAACTCGTTCTCGAAGCCGACGTACTTGTGACTGTCGAGGGACTCGAACTGGGTGGACGCCGCACTCGAAGAGGGCGGCGCGGGGCTGGTGCCAGGCTGACCCGACGCTCCGTCATCCGCGCGCGGACGGGAGAGCTCGCGTTTGAGCTGCTGGGTGGCCTGCTGCACGACGTTCACCGCCGTGCGCAGTTCGCGGTGCGACGCCACCAGCGACGCCACCGCCGCATCGATGCGGATTTCTCGAGCCGCCAGCGCTTCGCGCTCCCGCTGGACCGCATCGGCCACGTCTTCCATGCGCTCGCGCGCACGCACCAGCTCGTCGAGCACGGGCATGTTGCGGTTGAGGTGATCGACGAGCACGGCGTTGAATTCCTGCTGGCGAACAAAGGGGCGCCTGAAGAGGCGCCGCGCCAGCGCGGCGAAGCGACCGCGCAGTCCGGTGCCCGCCTCCTCGTCGAGGATGGCCCAGTCGCGGTTCAGGCGCTCGATCTGATGACGGTCCGGCGCGGCCGAACGGCGGGTCGACGTGTCGCTGGAGTCCGCCACTAGCTGCCGACCAGCCCCTCGACGGGACTGCTTGCCGTGGCGTACATCTTTCGCGGGATGCGCCCGGCCAGATACGCCAACCGCCCGGCCAGCACGGCGTGGCGCATGGCGTCTGCCATCACGACCGGCTCGCGCGCCCCGGCGATGGCGGTGTTCATCAGGACGCCGTCTGCTCCGATCTCCATGGCCAGAGCGGCGTCCGAGGCGGTTCCAACTCCGGCGTCCACGATCATCGGCACACGGCTGAACTCGCGGATGATCCGCAGGTTGTTGACGTTCTGGATGCCGAGTCCTGAGCCAATCGGCGCGCCGAGGGGCATCACCGCCGCGGCACCAGCGTCTTCGAGCTTGCGGCAGGCGATCGGGTCGTCGTTGGTGTAGGGCAGGACGACAAAGCCGTCCTTGACGAGAATTCGTGTGGCGTCGATGAGCGCGGCGGTGTCGGGGAAGAGCGTGCGTTCGTCTCCAATCACCTCGAGCTTGACCCAGTTCGACAGGCCCGCTTCGCGGGCCAGATGCGCAGTCCGCACGGCATCGTCGGCGGTATAGCACCCGGCGGTGTTGGGCAGGATGAACATGCGCGCCGTATCGATGTAGTCGAGAAGCGACTCACGGGTCCGATCCGCAATGTTCACGCGCCGTACGGCCACTGTAACCATGTCGGCGCCAGAGGCTGCATGAGCCTGGGCCATCACGGGGTTCGAGGGGTACTTGCCGGTGCCGACGATCAGGCGGGACGCGAAGGTCCGGCCGGCGATGACAAAGGGTGTGTCAGTCACGGGTTTATCCACCACCGACGAAGTTGACGACCTCTATACGGTCGCCGTCGCCGACGATGATGTCTGAGAAGGTGTGGCGCCGGATGATGGACAGGTTGTGCTCCACCGCGACACGCCTGGGGTCGATGTCCAGGGTGGCCAGAAGCTCGACCACGGACATCGGCCGGTCGAGTTCATACGGTTCACCGTTGAGCGTAATCGTCACGGCTCTGCTGTTGATGGTTGCCGGTGGCCAGTTGCCAGTGGTCAGCCGCAACCCAGTATATGCTCGGATCTTGCCCGCCGTGTCCATCGACCGCCAGGCGCTCGTCGAGCGTTTTGACCGCATCCGGGCGCGCACACGTGCTCTGTTCGCGCTGGTGTCCGAGGAGGCGTATTATGCGCGGCCGATCGCGCTGCGCAACCCGGTGGTGTTTTACGAGGGACACCTTCCGGCTTTCGCCGTCAACACCCTGCTCAGGCGCGGCCTCGGGCAAGCAGGCATCGACGCGGAGCTCGAGCGGATTTTCGCGCGAGGCATCGATCCGGAGGAAGAGGCTGCGGCGGTGGCTCGTGGCAACCCGACCTGGCCATCCCGAAACGTGGTGCAGCAGTACGCGGAGGAAGCCGACCGCCGTGTCGCGGATGCCCTCGCGAACGCAGATATCGTACGGGACGATCATCCGCTTCTGGCTGGGGGCGAAGCGGCCTGGACCATCCTCGAGCACGAGGAGATGCACCAGGAAACGCTGGCCTACATCTGGCACCAGATGCCATATGACTGGAAGCGCAAGCCCGAGAGTTATCTGACCGTGCCGCCTCGCCTGACATCGCCCGGGCCTCGAAGTGCGGAGGTCGTGATTCCACCGGGCATCGCCGAGCTCGGGACAGACCTCCGGCAGGCTCCCTTTGCCTGGGATAACGAGCGGCCGGCAATGCAGCGGCCCGTTGACGCGTTTGCGATCGACGTGCACAACGTGACCAACGCCGACTTCATGGAGTTCGTGGATGCCGACGGCTATCGGGATGCCAGGTGGTGGCGTGACGAGGACTGGGCCTGGGTCGAGCAGGCGTCGATCAGCCATCCGTTTCTGTGGGAGCAGCGCGACGGGCAGTGGTTCTGGCGGGCGATGTTCGAGCGCGTGCCGCTTCCCCTGAGCTGGCCGGTCTATGCGACCTGGGCGGAGGCCCACGCGTACGCCAGATGGCGCGGCCGTCGTCTCCTGACTGAGGCGGAGTTTCACCGCGCGGCGTATGCCACTCCCGAGGGCGCCCGCCGCGCGTACCCGTGGGGCAACGACATTCCGGCGCGTGCCCCTGCCAACTTCGATTTTCTTCGCTGGGACCCCGAACCCGCAGGCCGTCGGCCCGCAGGTGCGAGCGCGTTCGGCGTGCACGACCTCGTCGGGAACGGCTGGGAGTGGACCGGTGACGTGTTCCGTCCCTTCGACGGGTTCACGCCGTTGCCGTCGTATCCCGAGTACTCCGCTGAGTTCTTCGACGATCAGCACTTCGTCCTGAAAGGTGCCTCGCCGGTGACCGATCGTCATCTGGTCCGTGCCGGTTTCCGCAACTGGTTCCGTCCGCGCTACCCCTATGTCTACGCAGCGTTCAGGACAGTCAGGTCGCTCTGATGTCGTTTAACGCGACGCGGGTGGAGGAGGCCGAAGCGGCCAGGGCGGTCTTCGCCGAGGACCTGCGGGAGTCGTTGCGGCGCACGCCGAAGCAGATTGCGTCCAAGTATTTCTACGACGCGCTCGGGTCGCAGCTCTTCGAAGCCATCTGTCTGCTGCCGTGGTATCAGGTCACCCGCACGGAACTGGCACTGCTGCACCGGCATGGTGGCTCGATGCTGGGTGCACTCGAGGCGCCAACCAGTCTGGTCGAGCTCGGTTGTGGCAGCGGCGAGAAGCTCGCCGCGCTGGTCACGGCCGGCGGGGAGTCGATCGGCGAGATTCAGCTGGTGGACATTTCGCCCGCCGCACTCGAGATGACCGCGCGCCGTCTGAGACAGCAGGGTGTCGAGATTGCGCACGCACATCAGGCGAGCTACGAGGACGGCCTGACACTGGCCGCGCGTCACCGCGCGCCCGAGGGGCCCCTGGCGCTGCTCTTTCTCGGCTCCAACATCGGCAACTTCGATCCGCCCGTCCGCCAGGACCTCCTCGTCCGCATGCGACAGTCTCTTCGCCCCGGCGATGCGCTGTTTCTCGGCACCGACCTGGTCAAGCCCGAGCGCGAGCTGCTGCTGGCCTACGACGATCCCCTTCAGGTCACCGCGGCCTTCAATCGCAACGTGCTGCGACGCATCAACGACGAGCTCGGGGGCGGCTTCGACCTCGACGCCTTCGAGCATCGCGCCCTCTGGAATGGCCACGACCAGCGCGTCGAGATGCACCTAGTCGCCACCCGTGCCCAGAACGTGTCGATCCCGGGCGCCGGGCTCGAGCTGTCGTTTGAAGCGGGCGAGACGATCTGGACCGAGAGCTCTTATAAGTACGAACCCGAACAGGTGCGCCGTTTTGGCGAAGACGCGGGATTTCGCGCGGCTGCGCAGTGGGTCGATATCCGGGCCCGTTTCGCCTTGACGGGCTTCACCGTTTAGAATCGCCCACAGCATGCTCAATCGCTTCAGGACCGCTGCAGGCCTGTTGAGGCCCCGCAGCCTGGCGCGCACCGCGCGATCGGTCGAAGACCTCCAGCAGGTCACCAGTCGCCTGAGTCAGGTGTCGAAGGACAGCGCCACTGAATCGTCCCGTCTCCAGCGCGAGGTCCTGGCGGTCAAGGACGCTCTCGAGGCGGCCGAGCAGCGCGAGTCCAAGCTGTCGGCCGAGCTGCGTGAGCTGCGCGGCCTGATTGGACGCGTCCAGCTTCGCGAATCGCAGCTTTCGGCCATCTATCTCCGTGACCGGGAACTGGCGGCCGAGATCGAGGGTCTCGCGTCAGTGCTCGACGCCGAAGCGGTCATGAGCCACGCTCGTGACGCCATCATGGGCGCCGAGCTCGTCAGCGATCCCTTTCCGCACATGGTGGTAGAGAACGTGTGGCCGGAATCGTTCTACCGCGCCCTCATCGAAGGGCTCCCGCCGGTGGAACTCTTCGGCGACGGTCCGCCGAACAAGCGGCAGCTGAAGGTACCCTTCTGTCCCGCACCTATTTACAGTGAGCGTGTATGGTCGTTTCTCACGGGTGAGGTTCTGGACGGCCTCGTTGCCTCATGCCTGATCGACAAGTTTAGTGTTCCCTTAAAGGCGTGGCTCCGTGACAACTTTTCACTGTCTGAAGGCGATCCCACCGAGGGCATACGGTTCAAGTGCTCGGACGGACGAATTCTGCTGCGTTCCTGTGGTTACCTCATCCCGCCCCACCGGGATCCGAAGTGGGGCTTCATCACCTGCCTGTCCTACCTGGTCAGGCCAGGCGACAGCGAACGGTGGGGCACGCAGCTGTACAGCGTCGGTGACGATGTGGAGGCGCCGAGCGTGGCGCCCTACTGGATCAAGGCAGATCGATGCCGGTTCGAGAAGGATGTTCCATTCAGGCGGAACAGCATGCTGGTGTTCTTGAACTCTCACGGCGCACATGGCGCCAGCATTCCCGCGGATGCCAAGCCGCCCAACCTAGAGCGCTATGTATACCAGTTTCGAATTGGCCCGGGTCCGGCAGCCATCCGGAGTCTCGTGCGCCTCCTCCCCGAGGAGCGGCACAGCTTCTGGTCCGGCAAGGTCACCGACTACTAGACTGGCCGGTGCCGCCCCGCCGCCTGACCCGGCACCCGCCACCCTGGCTACGGTAAAATTGTCGGGATAGCGACACTGATTTCGCCGACCCATGTGCCCGTCCCAACCCGTTCCAACGCATGACTGATACCCCAGCCCAGGTGCCCCTCGGCATCCCCGGCTTTTCCTACGCCGACCTGCACGACTCCGCCCGTCTCCGCGAACTCTACGACCTGTTCTGTCGTGGCGTCGAATCGCGCGACGCCGGGTTCTGGGCCGAGTGGGACCGGTACCGGCGCGACCCCGATGCCGCGCGCACGCCCATGGAGCTGTCCGACCTGATCGTCAGGATGGCGCCTCACGTGAGCCGCTTCGTCGCCGACCTGTTCATGGTCGAGGACGCCCGATCGGGAACCGCTGCGGCGACCGCCGCGATGGACCCGCTCTTCCGGTTCAAGGCCGACTTCGTTCGTAAACGCTCCTTGCCCCTCGTGAAGGGACATGCCCACGTCACCCTCGAGTCCGGCGACGAGGCCATCGTCGAGTCGCTCATCGCTCATCAGGGCGCCGGACGCGACCGTGAGCTGGCAGTGGCCCTGTCAGGGTGTGCGCTGCTGGACCGCGAAACAGCGCTGCGCGTGGAGGGCACTGACGCCGAGAAGGCCGAGGTGGCCGTCGCGCTCGACGCGCTGAAGCGATGGTGTGCTGCGCGCCTGCACGACCCAGCCTATCGACCGTGGGTGATTTTCCGCTTTCCGGAGACGATCGATTACACCAACCTCGTGCAGGTGCAGCGTCCGAATCAGGCGCTGCCCGAGGCGATGATCGGCCCGGACGATACGCTGCGTCGCCGTGACGGGTTTGCCCTGACCGACAGCCGCTGGCGTCCGCGCGAAGTCGTGAGCGAGATCCACTACTGCGTGCTCTGCCATGAGCGCGACAAGGACTCATGCTCGAAGGGCCTGCGCGACAAGGCCGGTGCGATCCAGCCCAATCCGCTCGGCGTTCCCCTACCTGGGTGCCCGCTCGACGAGAAGATTTCCGAGATGCACATGGTGCGCAAGGCCGGCGATTCCGTCGGCGCGCTCGCCATCGTGATGATCGACAACCCGATGGTCCCCGGCACCGGACACCGCATCTGCAACGACTGCATGAAGGCCTGCATCTACCAGAAGCAGGAGCCGGTCAACATTCCGCAGATCGAAACCGGCGTGCTGACCGACGTGCTGAACATGCCGCTCGGGGTCGAGATCTACGGGCTGCTGACGCGTTGGAACCCGCTCAATGTGCGCCGCCCGTACGCGTTGCCCTACAACGGTCGCAACATCTTGGTGGTCGGCCTCGGCCCGGCCGGCTACACGCTGTCGCACTATCTGCTCAATGAGGGATTCGGTGTCGTCGCCATCGACGGGCTGAAGATCGAGCCGCTGCCGGAGGTATGGACGGGCACCGACGTCCAGCCACCGCAGCCGATCCTCAAGTGGAGCGACATCTATCGTCGGCTCGATGAGCGTGTGCTCGAGGGCTTCGGTGGAGTGTCGGAATACGGCATCACCGTCCGCTGGGACAAGAACTTCCTGACCCTGCTGCACCTCACGCTGGCGCGGCGTTCGCGCCTGCGCATCTACGGCGGGATCCGCTTTGGCGGCACGCTGCCACTCAACGATGTGTGGGGTTACGGGTTTGATCACGTGGCGATCGCGTCTGGTGCCGGACGTCCCACCGTGATCGATATGAAGAACAACCTGGTGCGCGGGGTCCGCAAGGCGAGCGACTTCCTCATGGCGCTCCAGTTGACCGGTGCCTTCAAGGGGAGCGCGTTACCCAACCTGCAGGTTCGCCTGCCGGCCGTCGTCATCGGCGGAGGCCTGACCGGTATCGATACGGCGACCGAACTCTTTGCCTACTACCCGGGGCAGGTAGAGAAGACGCTGGACCGCTACGAAGCGCTGGCCGCTGAACGCGGGGAAGCCGTCGTGCGCAAGATCTACGACAAGGAAGAGCTCGACGTGCTGGACGAGTTCCTCGTGCACGGCCGCGCTGTACGCGCCGAACGTGCCCGTGCCCTCGCGGCCGGCGAGCAACCCAACTTCGTGCCGCTCGTGCGGGCGTGGGGCGGCGTGACGCTGGCGTACCGCAAGCGGATGTCCGATTCGCCTGCCTATCGCCTGAACCACGAAGAGATCATCAAGGCGCTCGAGGAAGGGATCTGGTTCGCCGAGAACCTCGATCCGAAGGAAATCGTGGCCGACGCCAGCGACCAGGTGCAGGAGCTGGTGTGTGCGGCCGACGGACGCGAGGTTCGCCTTCCCGCGCGTGCGGTGCTGGTGGCTGCTGGCACCTCACCGAATGTCACCTACGAGAAGGAACAGCCCGGCACATTCGCCCTGGACGGCAGGAAGAAGTTCTTCCAGGGGTACCGCGCCGAGCGCAAGGATGGCGTGACGACGCTGTCGCCCGATCCGAAGGGGTTCTTCACTTCGTACAACAACGACGGGCGCCTGGTGTCGTACTACGGCGACAACCATCCCGCGTACGCCGGGAACGTCGTGAAGGCGATGGCTTCTGCCAAGCACGGCTATCGTGAGGTGGTGCGCGTGTTTGCCGACGAGCTGGCGGCACTTGATCCGGCGAAACAGCCGGAGCGCGAATCGATGTGGCAGCGCCTGGTGGGCACGCTCGACGGGGAGCTGCTCGCGACAGTCGAGCGCGTGGTGCGGCTCACCGAAACCATCGTCGAGGTTGTCGTCAAAGCGCCGGCCGCGGCGCGGCACTTCAACCCCGGGCAATTTTATCGGCTGCAGAATTTCGAGGCCCTGGCGCCACGTGCCGCTGATGGCCGGCAGACACCGTTGCTGATGGAAGGTATCGCGCTCACCGGCGCGTGGGTTGACCGTGAGCGTGGGCTGCTGTCGATGATTGCCCTCGAGATGGGCGTGTCGAGCCGGCTGATCAGCTACCTCAAACCCGGGGAGCCGGTCGTGGTCATGGGCCCGACCGGTGCGCCCACCGAGATTCCGACGGGCGAGGCCGTTCTCCTTGCTGGTGGCGGGCTCGGGAACGCCGTGCTGTTCTCGATCGCAAGGGCGCTCAAGGACAACGGTAACAAGGTGATCTACTTCGCCGGCTACAAGAAGGGCGAGGACCTCTACAAGCGCGAGGAAATCGAGGCGTCAACCGATCAGGTGATCTGGAGCACCGACGTCGGCGTCGAGATCGTGCCCGGTCGGCCGCAGGATACGCATATCCGCGCGAACATCGTGCAGGCGATGGTGGCCTATGCCAAGGGGGAACTCGGCACGCCGCTGGTGCCGATCAACACCGTCTCGCGCATCATCGCCATCGGATCGGATCGGATGATGGCGGCGGTGAAGGCCGCGAGGCATGGCGTCCTCGCACCCCATCTGCGAGCCGACCATATCGGCATCGCCAGCATCAACTCACCGATGCAGTGCATGATGAAAGAAGTCTGCGCGCAGTGCCTGCAGAAGCATGTGGACCCGGTGACAGGTCGCGAAGAGTTCATCTTCTCCTGCTTCAACCAGGATCAGGAGATGGACAAGGTGGACTTCCCGAACCTGAACGCCCGACTCAGGCAGAACACCGTGCAGGAGAAGCTCTCAAACCTGTGGCTGGACCACCTGCTCGAGGGTGTGACGCTCGACCGCGTCTGAGCCGTTCGGGGGTCAGACCGGGGTCAGACCGGGGTCAGTCAGACCGGGGTCAGACCGGGGTCAGACCCCTTGCGCTTACAGCCAGAGAAACACCACCAGCCAGGGGACGACGGCAACGCCGATAGACAGACCGGCGGCAACCGCCAGGGTCCTGTGGCGGGCGGTGGTGTAGAGGAAGAAGCCGCACAGGCACGCCACCATTTTGGCGATCGTCAAAGTCACGCCAGGCCCGGCGATGCGCATCCCGTGCGCGAGCAGCAGGTTCATCTCGACATCGATCCCGAGGCTGCTCACGCCGCCGTAGGTCAGAAGGGCATCGAGAACCTGCGCGATCAGGAAGATGCCAAAGACGATTGGCGCCTGTGCACGGTCCCTGTCGGTCAGCCCGAATCGGGCGACGCCGACGTTCTCGATGGTTGTGGGGAGTCCTTCCACGCGTCCTTACCTAGGCAGGTTGAGTGCCACTCACGGAAAGGGTGGTAATCCCCGTAAGTTGTTGACAGGGGACAGGAGCGCTGGTGTTCCTGGTCGCATTCAAACGTACCGCAGCACCTTTAGTCCTTCGCGGAGCAGACTGATGTCTGGAAGGATTGCCGTTCATGGCGCGATGGCATTGGCGGCGACTGCCGCACCGAGGAGGCCGGCGTCCGAGTTCAGGATGACGTAAAGCGGCATGCGCGCCATCAGGTCGTCCATGGGCGCCTTGTCCAGGAAGGCGCGACCGAATGCGTCGGTGTGCAACGCCGGCAGGACGCGCGGCGCGATGCCCCCGCCGATGTAGACGCCTGCCGTGGCCGTTCCGCGGAGTCCGAGATTGCCAGCTTCTGCACCGAGCGCCTCGGCGAACATCGCCAGCGCTTCGCCACAGTGCGGACAGCGGCCATCGAGCGCGGCCCCCGTGATCTGTGCCGCGGCCCCTGGCGCCGCCGGGTCAGGCACGGCCTCGCAGGCGGGCCGAAGCTGGTGGGTGAACAGGTGCAGGTTCAGCAGGCCCGGGCCGCTCACCACATGTTCGAGTGAGGCACGCCCGAAGCGCTCTGTCAGGTGAGCGACCAGGGCCATTTCCCGCTCGGTTCTCGCGGCGAAGTCGGTGTGTCCGGCTTCGGAGGACAGCACCCGGAAACGACCGTCGATGCGAGGGAGAAAGGCTTCTCCGAGCCCGGTGCCCGCAGCGACGACGGCGGCGTTGCCGCCGCGCTGTGGCACACCCGCCTGCAGGACGTGGAGTTCGGTGGCCGAGAGCACCGGGATCGACCAGGCCATTGCCTCGAGGTCGTTCAGGAGAATCACCTTCGAGCCACCGAGCTGCGCGCTGATCCCGGACGCGCTTACCTCCCAGTCGATGTTGGTGAGCCTGGCCGTCTGCTGAAGGATGGGTCCGGCAACACCAATTGCAGCTGCGTCAACCGACACGCCACCCAGGTCGGCCACGAAGGCTGAGAGAATTTCCTCGAAGGTCGCATAGCGCTGGCTTTCGTACTCGCGCGTGAGCACGCTGCGCGGACGTGCGGCGTCACGCGCGAAGAGTCCGAGCCGCGTATTGGTTCCACCGACGTCGCCAGCGATCAGCACCACGTGGATTATAGTGAGCCCGTGGCGTCCGCAGGTCCCGCGTTTGTCTCCAGGCGTCAGCTGCTCGAGCGCTACGTCCATGTGCGCGAGGATCACCTCCGCTACCTGGAGAAGTGGGGACTGATTCGGCTCAACCCCGGGACGGGGCGCGAGACCGGATACGCCTTTGGCGACGTTGCCGTGGTGCGCCAGGCAGACGCGGAGCTTGCGGCTGGCTCCTCCTTTCGAGCCGTGATGCGGAGCCTGGTTGCCTCGAGGGCGGGGCAGCTTGCCTTCGACTTCCGCCTCGACGCGCCGCCGGCAAAAGTTCTCGAGTTGAAACGGCGTCCCGTGCCGCCCATCGTGGCGATGCTCGATCCCTCACCACGCGACGAGGTGTCCTCAGCCGAGCAGTTTTTTGTGGCCGCGTCGGCGCTTGACGATGGTGACCCGAACCGGTTCGAGGAGGCGCTCAAGGCGTACCGTCGTGCGCTCGACCTGGACCCGTATCTGGTGCCGGCGCTCATCAACCTCGCCAACATTCATTACGCACGTGACGAGATCGCCGAGGCGCAGGCGCTGTACGAACGGGCGATCGGGCTGGATGCCGACATCTTCGAAGCGCACTTCAACCTTGGCAACGTCTTCCATGACCTCGGCCGGTATCCCCAGGCGCACGAGTGCTATCGACGGGCGCTGCGTCTGCGGCCGACATACGCCGACGCGCATTTCTACCTGGCAGTGACGCTCGAGAAAAGCGGGCAGTCGCCGGATGCGCGACCGCACTGGCGGGCGTACCAGCAGCTTGCACCCCACGGCGAGTGGGTGGATCTGGCGCGCGAGTTCTCTGACTG
>JBEBGV010000057.1:0-30973 GCA_040081265.1 Vicinamibacterales bacterium | reverse complement strand
GGCAAGTCTGAACGGACGATTGAGGATTCAACGCTACCGGCAGACTCCGGCGGGGAGAAACAAACCGCGGAGTAGCATGCGTCCCCGTGACCAATGGTCTGCGCCGGGGTAAGAAAGGGCGACCCTCTTGCTCGCGAGCCTGACCGTGAATTGGGCCTGAACCGCAATAAGACAACACGCCCGAAATAGATTTGGGAAAGGAATCGCGAAAGGCGGTTGCCCGCCGGGCTGAATTGACCTCCAGCCCTCTTGACAAGCACTCGGCTCTAGAGTCCGGCCGTGAGAGTAGTCGGTTCCTTCAGCCAGCAGCGTTTTGGCATGGGCCGCAGGCAGGCATGGGCTCCATGCTCCGAAACACTGACCACCGGTTTCGTGGGCCGGTTCTCAACTGCAGAGCCAGCGGGCGGGAGCGGCAAGAAGGGGGGCGCTAAGGTAGCGCGTCCATGTTCACCCCCGGGGATGCGCGGTTAACAGATGAAATACGTACCATAAAAGCGCCAGCACCCAGACCACCGCGAGCACTGACATTGCCCGCGACCACCCGCTACGCCCGCGCAGACGTTTCAGGCGCCGTCTATCGGAACGCGTCAATGGTGCTGCGTGACGGTTCTTCTGTTTAGCAGCCACAGTGCTGTCCTCAGCCATCAAGCCGTTTGCTCTTCAGGCGCGCTCCGCCCACTACGGCCACTCCTACACGCAGCTCAGCGGACGCCGAACGCATGGAGCTTTGCCATTCGCACGTCGCCGAATTCAGCAAGAGCCGTACCCGCACGCCGACGGCCGACTCCCTCAACGAAGGAAATGGTGAGGCCCGGTAGATCTGGCCGTTCATGGAGCGCCCCGATGACGCTCGCGACGCGCTCAGGTCTGATAATGGCCTTAATCTCACGCATCACAATTCCACCCCCGGTCGCTCGCGTTCAAAGCGGCGATAGAGCGACGGCAACACGAACAGCATGAGCGCCGTCGAGGTGACCAGCCCGCCGATGACGACCGTAGCGAGGGGCTGCTGCACCTTGGCGCCGGCACTGGTCGACAGCGGCATCGGCAGGAAGCCAAGCCCCGCGACCAGCGGCGCCATGATCAGAGTAATACCGTTCGGTGAAGGTCGGCACGCGGAAGGCGCGGCCGACGGAACTGCGGAGGCGCACGCCCGATGACGGCCACCAGGCGACGCCCGCCGCAGGACTCCACGGTCCGCGGGTCTGCGTTACCACCACCAGGCCGTTCGGCACGGCGATGCCCACTGCACCCTCAGCGCGCACGTCGGCGACATCAGCGACTGCGAGGGCCCTTCCGCCAAGCTCTGTAGGGGTACGCGATCGAGCCTGCTGACCACCTGAGATGCCGGGCCTGTGCATTTTGGCAGGCCGCGCCCTCCAGAACGCCCCAACCGTGGAACAATGAACAGGCCAGAGACGTTGTGAAGAACATCCGGATTGATTTACCCGTCCTCCTACCTGACGTTGCTGATGGTCGAGACGCCTGTATAGAACGTCTGCAGGCCCTGCTGTCGAGGACGCAGGGCATCGAAGACGTGCACATCGTCGACGAGAGTGGTCAGTTCACTCTCTGCGTGCACTACGACGCGGACACGATGACCATCGACGAAGTTCAGCGGGTCGCTCAGTCGGCCGGCGCTGAGATCACAGCCCGCTACGGACACCGCTCGTGGCCGCTCCACGCGATCTCCGGCGAGGATGCTGGCCGGCGTATCGAAGAGGTGCTCGGAGCGCTCCCGGGGGTGCTCGCGGCGTCGGTCAACCTTCCGGCGCAGATGGCACGGGTCGAGTTCGAGCGGGCCGGGTTCCGCCCCGAACAGGTCGACGATGCGCTGCGCAGCGCGGGTGCTGCCGCCTCAGCGGTCCCTGATACGGCCCGGTCGTGGTACGCGCGGAATCGCGAGCTCGTCTGGAGTCTCTGCGCCGGCTCGCTGCTGGCGGCGGCTTTCGTTTTCGAGCGCAGCGGCGTTTCTCCGTCATTTTTTGTCCCCGTGTATGCGGCGTCGTACGCCTTCGGCGCATACGACCTGCTGCGTCACACGATCGGCGGCCTCCGAAAAGGCCGATTCGCCTTCGACATCGACCTCCTGATGTTGGTCGCTTCCATGGGCGCCGCGATCCTCGGTGCGTGGGCGGAGGGCGCCTTCCTGCTCTTTCTCTTCTCTCTTGCGCACGCCCTGGAACACTACGCACTGGGACGCGCCCGCGCGTCGATACGAGCACTCGCCGACCTCGCGCCGTCGATCGCGCGTGTGCTTCAGGGCAATCGGACCACCGATGTTCCGGTTGCACAGGTCCAGCTTGGCGATCTGGTACTGGTGCGCCCCGCCGAACGCGTCCCGGTCGACGGCCGGATTGCCAGCGGGCGGTCGGCAATCAACCAGGCCCCAATTACTGGCGAGTCCGTTCCCGTCGACAAGGTCGAGGGAGACGATGTCTATGCCGGGACGATCAACGGCGAAGGGGCACTGACCATCGAGACCACGAAGGCTGCCGGCGACAGGACGCTCGATCGGGTGATCAGGCTGGTCGAGGACGCGCAGACGCAAAAGGCACCGACCCAGGTGTTCACCGACCGTTTTGAGCGGGTGTTCGTGCCCGCGGTGCTCGTCGCTGACCTCCTCGTCATGACCGTTCCGCCGCTGCTGGGCGTGTGGGACTGGCCAACCAGCTTTTATCGAGCCATGGCACTACTGGTCGCATCTTCTCCGTGTGCGCTTGCACTTGGCACTCCGGCGACCGTCCTCGCGGGCATTGCGCAGGCCGCGCGTCGGGGCGTGCTGATCAAGGGCGGCATGCACCTCGAGAACCTGGGCACCATCAAGGCGATCGCATTGGACAAGACGGGCACCCTGACCATCGGTCAACCGGAGGTCACCGACATCGTGCCAGCAGCGGGTGTCAGCGAAGACGAACTGCTGCAGGCGTCCGCGGCGGTCGAGCGTCAATCGCAACATCCACTGGCGCAAGCGGTGGCACGACGCGCAGATGCGGCGGGTCTCCCCGCGCTACAAGCGGCGCCGCTCGAGAGCGTGACCGGGCGCGGCGTGCGGTCCGAGGTCAACGGCACAGTCGTCGAAATCGGCAACCTGCGGCTCTTTGTCGAAGGCGGCCGCCCCGTCTCGGAGGACGTCGCCGCCACCGTCTCACGGCTTCAGGCCGCCGGGCGCAGCATCATGGTCGTGCGGATGGGCGAGCGCTGGCTCGGCGTCCTGGGACTCGCCGACCGACCACGGGCTGGCGTGCGGGACGTGCTAGACCGACTGCGTCGCACCGGAATCAGCCGCATCGTCATGCTCACCGGTGATCATCAGGCTGTTGGCGCCGCCATCGCGCAGGAAGTGGGCGTCGACGAGGTTCGCGGTGAACTCCTCCCAGAAGACAAGGTCACGGCAATCCAGGAGTTGCTGCGCACGCACGGCCGAGTTGCGATGGTCGGGGACGGTGTCAACGACGCTCCGGCCCTCGCGCAGGCCACGGTTGGCATCGCGATGGGCGCCGCCGGCACGGCCACCGCACTCGAAACCGCCGACGTCGCGCTGATGGCCGACGACCTGGGCCGGCTTCCGTTCGCCATCGGGCTGTCCCGGCGCGCGCGGGCGATCATTCGGCAGAATCTCTACTTATCGCTCCTCGTCATCGCGGTGTTGATCCTGGCGACGACCACCGGCACCTTCGGTATCGGTCCCGCGGTGCTCGTGCATGAAGGCAGCACGCTCATCGTCATCGCCAACGCCTTGCGGCTGTTGATGTACGAAACCTAGCGTGTGTGGTGCCAGCCATTCGTGTGACGAACGGCCGGCACCTCTCGGTCGGAATTCCGACAAGTTGCCGGTCCCCGCGCCCACGAGGCCGGGCCCTGCCGGCCAAGTCCGCATGGCCTTCGAGTGGCATCACGTTTGCGAGGCCGTTACCTGGAGTCCACGGCGCTTGCTCCGGACCACGGCAGGCTCGAATCGTTGCAGAAGGATCAGGACACGATGCCAGTCAGGTCAATTGGCAGCAATATCGGCGTTGGCACCATCGGGGGAGCCGGTCTCGGTAATCCGAGTGAAGTCACTCCAGGCGTTGGCTTCGGCGACAAGCTCGACGCGCTCATCTCCAAGGTCGAGACGACCAACGCTGAGGCCAATACTGCGGTTGCCGGAATGTTGAATGGCACTACCGACGTCCACGAGGCAATGCTCGCGTTGCACGAGGCGGAGGAGGCTTTGGAAATCACGCTGGCACTTCGGAACAAGTTCGTGCAGGCGTATCAAGACATTATGCGAATGGGCATCTAGAGTGGACTCGGTCTGGCTCGGGTCCCCTACCGTGCGTTTACCGTCAGCGATATCGAGACCGAACGGGGAGGCGCGGTCACCCCGACAACTTCTTGATACGACTGATTCAAAAGGTTCGTCCCGTCCACCATCACACGATAGCGGCCGAAGCGCCGATCAAGCCTCACGTCAACGATTGTATGGTCGCGCGTCGCGTCTGGCCGCTTGCGTCGCTTGTATTCCACGCGCGGCACCAGACTGACGCCGCCGGGCACACTGATCGCCACCGTCGCGACGAGCGCCCGAGGTGCAGCGTCCAGCGCATATTTCGACAACTGGCTCACCGCCGCCGCGTCGGTGCGAAGTCCGGTGTACTGGAACTGCAGAAAGCCCTCCCGCGGCAACGCTGTGCGCGCGCTGAACTCGACCCCTCGTGTGTTGACGTGTCGCAGGTTTGCAGTCCGCCAGCGCTCGGCCGGTGTGGCTCGAAGCCAGTCAATCACGTTCTGTTCAACGCGACTGAACGCGGTCGCGGTCACTATCCAGCCGCGACCGCTGAACACGTCAATGCCACCCTCCGCCGCCCAGGCCGTCTCTGGTTTGAGATCAGCGCGAGCCAGGTGCGCCGGGTCTGAGTAAAAGCGTTCCGTCAACGTGGGGACGCGAAACCCGCGGCCGCCGGAAGCGCGGATTCTGACGCGGGATGACGGCCACCACGCCGCACCTGCGGCGGGGCTCCAGGCCTGGCCGAATTCGCTGTAGCGGTCGAAGCGCCCACTCGCGTCTACCTGCCAACGCATCCCGATCGCGCGCCGCCACTCGCCGAAAGCACTGAACCGCGTGGTCGAGTGGTCGCCCAGATTGCTGGAGCGAATCCAATCCGCGCCGCCGTCGACTCCGACGGTGACTGAATCGCGTTCGCTCAGCCGACGCGATCCCTTGAGTGTTCCGATGGCGGCATGGGTGCGATGACGATTCTCAGAGATCCCCGGCCGCCGGACATCCCAGAGAAATCTGTCTCCGTGCGTACGATACGAGGCGTTGGACACCACGGCCCACCCGGCGCGATCGGCGAAGCGATGATCGGCCGCAAGCAGCGCCTGGCTCGTCCACTCGTGGGAGGGCGAGGGTCCATAAAACCCGTTGGCGCCGAAGTCGTTCCACAAATAGGAAGCCGACACGTTCGAGCGGTTGCCCACCGCCGTCCTCGAACTGACGATGGCAGTCTTGAAATCGCGGGCCAACATGAACCCGCCCGACCGCGCGGCCGAGCCGCTGAACGTCTGACGCACCCCACCGGCCTCGAAGTCCATCTGCCCGCGTCCGGCGACCAGACCAAAGCTCCCGGCTTCCAGCGACGCCGATCTCGATGCTGCATCGCGGCGGGTGATGACATTGATCGTCCCACCGAACGCGTCTGCCCCAAACAACGAGGAGCCTGGCCCCTTCAGTACCTCAATCCGCTCAACCTCATCGAGGGACACGGGAATGTCTCCGTTGTGATGGCCTGTTTGAGCGTCATTGAGGCGAACTCCGTCGACCAGCACGAGGGTCTGTCCGAACGTCGCTCCCCGAATGGAATAGTCGCTCTGCACGCCCCGGTCTCCGCGCGCTCGCACATCAACCGACGCAATGAGTCGAAGTGCATCGGAGATGGTCCGCACCGGCAGCCGTGCGATGTCAGCCCGGGTGATCACCGTCAACGATCGAGTCACCGAACCCAGCGGCACCGGCGCTGCCGCCGCCGTCACGACGATGGACTCGACGATGGGGTCCTGTGCGGACGCTGGCACAACGGCGACCACGGCGAGGGCGAGAGCCAGCAGAGCCTCGACGCGACTGCCGCTGGCCTTCCGGAGGCGGCCCAACCCATGGCGACTCAGGATCCCGTCTCCCAACTCGTCGAGCGGAACGCCGTGCGCGGGGGAAAGGGCAGGTGAAGATGGTCCTCACCTCTGAGCTGCACCGCGGTCAGCCGCATGGTTCCGCTGGCAACGTGATCGGCAAACACGACCGTGGTCTTCGCGACCTCACTCGCCCACAGCACACTCATCCTTAGTTCACAGACAACCACACCTTCGGGCGCCGTCGAGCTGGACGTGAGCACGATGGCATGCCGTTCTCCTTCGATCCGATGCCCGAAGCGATACTGGCCCTGCGGCAGCAGAACGTCTCCGCACAAGACATCCCCGTCCAACAGAACCTTCCCGGCTCCGCTGACGACAAACACGTGATCGCTCGACGGCCCGGCAGGTCCCTGGTGCGCGTACAGGGGTGTGGCCGTGCAAATCGAGACGAACAGCATTCCCACTCTCATGACGTTCATCGACGCTCCTCGGCCATCAGCGGCCGCCAAACGGATGCGTGTTCCACAGTTCGATCGTCAACGCAAGAACGACCGTCACCGCAAGAACAACAAGAACAACCGTGGACCAGTCCCACGTGTCCCCGCCGCTTCTCTTGTCGTTGGTGTTGGCCGCCACGTCAGAGAACCGCCGGCCCCTTCTTACCCGACCGGATTTCGACGGCGTGCTCCACCCGACTCACGAAGATCTTTCCGTCACCGGGCCGCCCCGTGGATGCGGCGTGTTGGATGGTGTCTACAACCCAGTCAGCCAGTTCGGTCGCCACCACCGTCTCGAGCTTCGCCATCTGCACTTCCCCGAACTCGGCACCCCCTGCGCCGTCGTGACGTCTGCCAACGCCCTCGACGTAGGAAATGGTGACGCCGGGCAGATCAGGTCGTTCGTGCAAGGCACCGATCACCTCAGACACATGGTCTCGTCGGATGATTGCTTTGATTTCGCGCATCATAGTTCCACCTCCACAGAATCCCTTTCAAACCGACGGTACAACGACGGCAGCACCAGTAACGTCAGCGCGGTGGACGTGAGCAGGCCCCCGATGACCACTGTGGCGAGAGGCTGCTGCACCTCTGCTCCTGCCCCCGACGACAGCGCCATCGGGATGAAGCCAAGACCTGCCACGAGCGCGGTCATCAGTACCGGCCGCAAGCGCAGTTCGGCACCTCGCTCCACCGCCTGATCGACAGACATTCCCTGCTGACGCAGCTCGATGAAGTACGACACCATGACGACTCCGTTCAGGACGGCGACACCAAAGAGCGCTATGAACCCGACCGCGGCGGAGATGCTGAATGGCATCCCACGGAGGAAGAGCGCCGCAATGCCGCCAGTCGCGGCAATTGGAATATTGAAGTAGATCAGCAGCGCGGGCGTCGCCGCGCCGAACGTGGTGTACAACAGCGCGAAAATCAGGAACAGCGCCAGCGGCACGACCAGCAACAGGCGCTGCGACGCTCGCTGGAGATTCTCGAACTGACCACCGTACTCGACGTAGTACGACGGTGGCAGCGTCACCTGGGTGGCAATCGCCTGCTGGACATCGGCGACAAAGCCTCCCAGGTCGCGCCCCCGCACATTCGCTTCGACAGCAATGCGTCGATGAATGTTTTCACGGCTGATTTGTGCCGGGCCATCCTCGACGATGATGTCTGCCAACTGCGATAGCGGAATCATCCTGCCCCTCGGATCGGCCACTTTCAGATCACGGATGCGTTCGAGACTCTCACGGTGATCCGACGCGAACCTGGCTTGCAGGGCAAACCGGCGCTGGCCCTCCAGCACCTCTCCCACCTGTCTCCCGCCGATTGTTTCGACGACGTCGAGGACCTGGCTCGCGTTGATTCCGTAACGGGCGATGGCGTCTCGATTGATGCGCACGCGCAGAAACGGCAGGCCTCCTGTCTGCTCGAGCTTCACATCCGCTGCTCCAGGAACCCGGGAGACCACACGCGTAATCTCGGCACCGACGCGCTCGAGTTCGTCGAGATCCTCGCCAAACAGCGTAACGGCGACATCCGAGCGCACCCCGGCGATGAGCTCCTGCACGCGGAGCTCGATCGGCTGGGAATAGCTGAAGACGTTCCCCGGCACCTCGGCTTCGAGCCTGTCATTGAACGCCGCAATCAGGTCCTCACGGTTCCCGGCGGTCGTCCACTCGCTGTGCTCCTTGAGAATGACGTAGATGTCACTGGTCTCGAGACCCATCGGGTCGGTTGGAATCTCCGCAACACCGCTCCGCGAGACCACGGTCACGACTTCAGGAAACTGCTTCAGTGTCTTCTCGATGAGGGTCGTGCTCTTCACGGTTTCAGACAGGGCCACACTGGGAAGACGCCAGGCCTGGATGGCGATGGCTCCTTCATCCAGTCGTGGGATGAATTCGGTGCCCATGAAGGGCACGAGCAGCAGCGACGCGGCGAACACGACCGCCGCAGACCCACCCGCCAACAGCGGTCTGGCCAGGAAGCGAGCGAGCAGCGGACGATACCGACCTTTCAGCCAGTGCACGACCCGGGGCTCGTGTTCCTGCACGCGTCCCCTGAAGAGCAGCGATGCCAGCACCGGCATGACCGTCAGGGCGAGGATGAGCGATCCGATGAGAGCAAAGACCACCGTCAGTGCCATGGGCCTGAACATCTTGCCCTCGACGCCTTCCAGGGTCAGGATCGGCAAGTAGACGATGATGATGATCAGCACCGCGAAGAAGACCGGTCGCGCAACCTCACGCCCGGCGTCGCGAATGATGCTCTCCCGCGTGACCCCCGGCGGCTTGGGTTCACCCAGACGCCGGACGATGTTCTCGATCATCACGACTGAGCCATCGACGATCAGGCCGAAGTCAATCGCGCCAAGGCTCATCAGGTTCCCTGACAGTCCCGCCTGCACCATGCCGGTGAACGCGAACAGCATCGACAGCGGGATCGCGGCAGCGACGATCAGGCCTCCCCGGACGTTGCCGAGCATCAGCAGCAGCACCGCGATGACGAGAATGCCTCCCTCCACGAGATTGGTCTCGACGGTGCGGATGGTCTTCGCGACCAGTTCGGTCCGATCGTAGTAGGTGTCGATCGTCACGCCGTCAGGCAGGGCTTTCTTGATCTCTTCGAGTTCATCGCGAACCCGCTGGGCGACCACCCGAGAGTTCTCCCCCATCAACATCATGACCACGCCAGTCACCGTCTCCCCCATGCCATCCCGCGTGACGGCACCCTGGCGCACGCGCGCGGCGAGTTGTGTCTGGCCGAGGTTCTTGATGTACACGGGTGTCCCGTCCTCGGCCGCCGTCACGACGATGTTGTCGATGTCGCTGATGCGTTCCACGAGTCCTTCGCCGCGGATCACGTACTGTTCCTGGGCGCGCTCGATGTATCCTCCGCCGGCGTTGGCGTTGTTGCGCTCGAGGGCTTCGAACACCCGGTCCAGCGACACGCCGTACGACACCATCTTGTCGGGGTCGAGTTGCACCTCGTAGGTCTTCATCTCGCCGCCATAGGAGTTGACCTCCACGACGCCGCGAACAGACCTCAGCTTGAAGGCGATGTCCCACTCGAGGATGCTGCGTAAGTCCATCAACGACTTCCCCGGGCCTCGCACCTCGAACTGATAGATCTCGCCCAGCCCGGTGCTGATCGGCCCCATCGCCGGCGAGTCGAATCCTGCCGGGATCGCCTCCCGTGCCTCGGGCAGCCGCTCCATGACCAGTCGTCTGGCGAAGTAGATATCGGTACCCTCATCGAAGTAGATGTAGACCGACGACAAGCCGAAGCGCGACACGGACCGGATTTCAGTGATCCCGGGCAGCCCGCTCATGGCCGTCTCGACAGGAAAGGTAATGAAACGCTCGACTTCCACGGGACCGAGCCCTGGCGCCTGTGTGAGCACCAGCACCTGATTCGGCGTGACGTCTGGCACGGCGTCAATGGGCAGGCGCAGCATCGAGTAGATGCCGGCGCCGATCATCACGGCGGTCAGCATCAGGACGAGAAATTTGTTCTTCAGCGAGAAGTCGATCAGCCTGTGCACAGTGTCCCCTCAGTGCTCGTCGCCGATGCGTTCGCGCAACGCCGCGGTCTTCAGATAGAAGCTGCCGGCACCGGCGATGACTTCGTTGCCCTCGAGCCCGGACACGACCTCGACCACAGCACCCGCTGTCACGCCGAGCGTCACGGGCCGCTGCAGAAACCGCTCCGGACCCTGTCGCACGAACACCACTGACGCACCGTCGATCTGCTGCACCGCTGCCACGGGCACAACGATCGCGTCCCGGCGGTCAGTGGTCGCAACTCCGACGTTCACGAACATGTCGAGCTTCAGCGCCCCATCGGGATTGACGATGACGCACCTCACCTTGGCAGTGCGGGTCTGGGGGTCGATGATGTCGCTGACGTAGGTGAGCCGACCCACGAACACGCGATCCGGATAGGCATCCACGCGCATATTCACGTCGCTGTTGACTCTGACCTTTGCCAGATCCTTCTCGTACACGTCCGCCATGACCCAGACCGTCGAAAGGTCGCTGACAGTCATCAGTTCCCGCTCTGAGGTCACCAGCTCGCCTCTCGCCACATCGAACTTGGTGATCACCCCTGAAAACGGCGCCCTCAGGATGCTGTGTGACGCAGTGCGATGCAGACTCGTGCCTTCGTCCGGGGTGAGGTTGGCCAGGTCTGCCTCCGACAGGCCGAATCGGTGCATCTGCTCCTCGACCTTGGCCACCCCCGCCTTCCGGCTGGCCACGGCCGCCTCGGCACTCTTGAGTTCGGCGCGGCGGAGTTCGAGCGTCTGCTGAGCCACCGCTTCGAGCTTGATGAGCTGTTCAGCCCGCTCCAGCGAGCGCTGTTTGACTTCCAGATCGGCTTCGGCCTGCCGCCGGGCGGCGACCTCGCTGAGATAGCTGCCCACCAGTTCACCCAGCTCGATGTTGTCGTAGGTCGCAAGGACCTGCCCCTGTTGCACCCGTGCCCCGAGGGTGACCGCCACATCCTCGATGACGCCTCTCGCGAGGGGACGGATATGGCCGACGCGTGACTCGTCTGCAGCCACGACGCCGGTAACCTCAATCGTGGCGGGCACCACACTGCGGGTCACCGTCAAGGTCTGCAGGCCGGCGTTTCGCTGTGCGGCTTCAGGCACCTCGACAATCCCGGCCGGCAGTTCTTCGTGCTCCGCCTCTGCTGCCGGCGCCGGGCCGGCCCCAGTCCCGCGCATCATGAACATCACACCAGCACCAATCGCCAATCCGGCTACCAGTGCGATGGCCACCCCCGGAATCGCGCTCCGACGCCCGTTGCCGGGTGTCATCTGATTCAACATGTCACTGCCCTGCCTGAGAAATGGCGCCAGTCGTAGTCCCAACGGCTGCTTCGAGTTCAAACAAGCTCAGTCGCTGGTCATACAGAGCGCGGTTGTAAGTGCGCACGGTGTCGCGGAACGCGCGTTGTGCATCAAGGAAATCGATGAGATCGGCTGAGCCCAGGCGATAGGAGGCTTGAATGATGTCGCGCGACTCGCGCGCGGTCGTCAGATACTCCCGCTCGATGTACGCGACGCGCTCCGTGTTCACGTCAACGGCGTTGGCCGCCTGCTGGACGTCGAGTCGCACCCCAAGCTCGGCGCTTCGCGCGCGGCTGACCGCCTGCGCCCGCTCGGCTTCGGCGCGGCCGATGCCTCCCTCGTTGCGATTGAAGAAGGGCAGCGGGACGGTGGCACCGAAGACAACGGCGTTGGTGCCGAAATCGCGTCGATAGCCGCCGCCAATGGTCAGGTTGGGGGTGCGTAGCGCCCGCTGCAGCCGCGTCTCGGTGTCCGCGCGCACGAGTTCACGTTGTGCGGCAAGGACATCAGGACGACGGGCAAGGGCGTCGACGACGATCGCGGACGCCTGCCCGCCGACCGCACCGGGCAGTACGGCAGCGACGACGCCGGGAGGTGTCGGCGTGGTCGTCGTGGGCGAGATCGCCAGGGGTTCGGTCACCTCGAAGGCCTGTCCCATGGCCGTCACGTTCATCAACGCCAGCAGGGCACTCCGCGCATTGCGCAACGCCAGCTCGGCAGCGAACACATCGTCGACAAATCGCAGGCGCTCGACCTGGAGGCGGCGGAGTTCCCCACCAGAGATCTCGCCCTGCTCGAAACGCGCCATGTTCAGGCCCATGGCGCGGTCGATTTCCTCCAGCGAGGCCCGTGCGACATCGCGGTCCGCGGTTGCCAGCACCGCCTGAAAATAGACGCGTTGCACGTCGAGTCTCAGGAGCCGGCGCGCATTCTCCAGGCGCGCAGCCGCGGTGTCGAGTCCTGCCTGCGCGACGGCCGTACGCAGCGCCCGTCGGCCTGCCAACTCGATTTCCTGGTCGACCCGAAACGTCAACTCCTGGTTGTTGAAGAACGACGGACGATCGGTCTGCGACAGCGGAAGCCCAGACGAGTCGACGGTGAACGCCGGGTTCAGCCTCTGGTTCGCCGCCACACGGGCGGCGGCCGCAATGTCGCCTTCACTCCGGACGGCGGCGAGCGCAGGATTGCGCTCCAGCGCGACGACCAATGCCTGAGAGAGCGAGAGCTGCGCCGGAACAATGGCCTCCTCCTGCGCAAGAGAGGGGCGGGCGCCAAGAACGGCCATGGCGCAGCAGATCACTGCAATTCGATTCAACATGGGCACACACGGGCCTGACCCGGCGCCACGCGCCCGGCCACGCTCAAAAGTAGTTACGTTCAGTTGTGAGCGAGATGACGTCGAGGGATTGAGATGCCCGCGTGCGATACGCAGGAGAGCGTCTCTAACCCCGTCAGCGGGCGGCTAGGCGCGAGGAGGGTGGTACGGTGGGAATGCGGAGGAGAGAGGGGCTAACGCCAGGGGCAATACGAGGCGCGCGTCCGCAAGTGGCGGCGCGGTCGCGACCGAGAGCAACGAGACATCGACGCAGTGCGAACAGCAGAAACAATCGTCGACATGCCCAGCGGCACCTTCAGTGCCGGTGTCCTGTCCCGCGGCCTGAACGCGTGTCGACGCGATCGAGGCAAAGAGCTCATCCTGATCCAGCGCACAGACACTCGGGGCACCAAGGTCCACGGCGACCCAGCTCAAGATGACCCAGGCGGTGACCCTGGCAATCCTGCGGAACGTGTCCGAGCGCATCGTCACCGAGCATAGCATGACTACCGGGGGTGCTCCACTGGCCGAACGGTCAGGAAGACCCCGAATCCTGGCGCGACCCGTCCGCCATACCGGGGGGCCAGCGGCGCCGGCACCAAGCTGCCCATCAACACCCCGCCGATTCCCGGCAGAAGGCCATGCCACGCCCTGGCATGGCGCACGTAGCCAACTTCGAGCTTGGCCACCGTGAACACCTCGGTGATGTACTCATGTACGTGCAGGTCGTGCGCAGGCTTGCTCACGACTTCCACGCGGCCAAACCACGAATGCCGCTGATCGATCGTGGCGCTCGTCTCGAGCAGCACCGCATGCGTGAGTTCGTCCAGGACGCCGCCCGGAATGATCGCCACCTTCGAGTTCACACCATAGGCCAGCGTCGTCGCCCAGGTGCCGCGGACACCCAGGCGGCGCTCATGCATCGCCGACGCGGTCACGCGGTTCACATCCGTTCTGGGCTGCCTGCCGACGCCGGCTTCGGCCTCGTGCAGATGTGCGGCCGATAGCTGAACGCTGAGCCCATTACTCGGCGCCAGAGAGAATCTGCCGGAGAAGGAATCGAGGGCGGCCAGGTCGAACCCCATCCGCGCGGCGTCCGGTTCCCGGCCGTTGAAGAGCGAAGCCTCTGCCCTCCAGCGCGGTCCGTAGATGCCTGTCGTCACCACACCGAAGGTGATGTGTGTCGCATCAAGCCAGTGGTGCGTGATGGGCGCGATCGGATTGGCGACCGCCGAGGCTCGATGTGGGAAGCCCGGCGGGCCGATGGCGGGCTCTCCAGCCGGCGCAGCGTACACCTGCCACCGCAGCGCGCCGCGCAGGGGACGGTCGTAGTCCGCGGCAAGTTCCATGAACAGATCATGCGGATGCTGGCGGTCGTGAATAGTGTCTCCCTCACACACCTCGCCCGTCGCCAGCAGATTCGGGTATCCGCAGCCGCGGATGGTCCACGGTTCCAGGCTGACCATCGCGCGAAGACCCACGCGTCCCGTGCCCAGGGGGCGTCGAGCCATCCCCATGACCCAGTTGATGCTACTAACCTGCCTGCCTCGGCGATGCACGTCTCCAGACTCGTCAATGAACTGGAGAAAGGCGTTGCCATGCGCCATGAATTCCCAGCCTGCCCACGCGCGATGGACGCCGTACATCGGCGTGATCTCTGGCACCCACGCTGTGCCCGACGACTCGCGGTTCGAAAACAGTGCGGGTGCGCCGTGCTGATGTGCGACCTCCAGTACGGGCACGGGTGGCTGCGCTTGTGCGGTGGCGACCGTCACGTCCATCGCAAGGGCTGTGACTGCTCGCACGACTACCCAAGCGAGCTGTCGGCCAATGCACCGCATAAGTCTTCGCCTAGTCATCGCAGCAGTGATTCTATTGCGCGCCTTGACGATCGGGCCGGCGATCGGAGAGCATTCAAGTACATCATTGATTACTTGACCATGCCTGCCACCCGCCATCCCCCGTCATTGAAAGTCGCCATCTACGAGCAGATCGCACGAATCGGCCAGGCGACGGCCAGCCCGGGCCGGCTCGAGTTGCTCGATCTCCTGTCACAGGGACCACGAACCGTCGAGGCCCTCGCCGAGCAAACCGGTCGCAGCATGGCCACGACCTCACACCATCTGCAGGTGCTCCGGCGGGCGCAATTGGTCAACGGAGACAAGTCGGGCCTCTATGTCACCTACAGCCTCGCCGACCCGCACGTCGGCGCCTTCTTCCTGCAGTTGCGAGGACTGGCCGAGTCGCAGTTGAGCGAAGTACGGCAGGTGACGCGCCAGTACCTCGAGGAACGCGGCGCGCTCGAGGCGGTGGACAACGACGACTTGGTCCGGCGCGTGCGCACGGGTCAGGTCACGCTGATCGACGTCCGGCCCAGGCACGAATATCTCGCGGGCCACATTCCCGGCGCGATCTCGATGCCCCTGGCCGCACTCAAGAAACAGTTCGCGACGCTCCCGGCCTCGCGCGACATCGTCGCCTATTGCCGAGGGCCGTACTGCGTGATGGCCCTGGACGCCGTCCTGCTCCTGCGGCGAAAGGGATTCCGCGCCCACCGCATGGAACACGGCGTGCCTGAGTGGCGGGCACGCGGATGGCGCGTTGACGCCGGCGCCGATCACCGCTCGGCGGTACGACCATGACCGACGCCCCATCATCACCACCTGGCAACGCGGTCCAGCTCGGGCTCCGCGAGAACCTCGGCCAGTTCGCCCTCCTCGTCATCGTCAACGCCTTTGTCGGCGCGATGGTCGGCCTGGAGCGCAGCATCCTGCCGGCGATGGCCGAGCAGGAGTTTCAGCTCGCCGCGCGGACAGCGGTGCTCTCGTTCATCGTCGTGTTCGGCCTGGCGAAGGCGTTCACCAACTACGGCGCCGGGCGGCTGTCAGACCGTCTCGGTCGGAAGCACGTCCTGGTGGCCGGGTGGCTGGTCGCCCTGCCAGTGCCCTTCCTCCTCATGTGGGCGCCGACCTGGAACTGGGTGCTCTTCGCGAACCTGCTCCTCGGCGTCAGCCAGGGCCTCACGTGGTCGACGACGGTGATCATGAAGATTGATCTGGTCGGCCCGACGCGACGCGGACTCGCGATGGGCCTAAATGAGTTCGCTGGCTATCTCGCCGTTGCGGCCAGCGCCCTCGCCACCGGGTGGATCGCCGCGCGTTACGGCCTGCGTCCGCAGCCGTTCTATCTCGGCGTCGTGTTCGCGGTCGTCGGCCTCGCGCTGTCGGTACTTCTCGTCCGCGAGACGCGCCACCACGCCTCGCACGAGTCCAGCCTCCTCGGTCCGCCGCGCGAGGACGTCCCCACGCCTCGAGAGGTGTTCTGGCGGACCACGTGGTTCGACGCGAATCTGTCGAGCGTCAGTCAGGCTGGACTGGTCAACAACCTCAACGACGGCATGGCCTGGGGACTCTTTCCGCTCGTGTTCGCCGCCGCCGGCATGAACCTCGCGCAGGTGGGACTGCTGGCCGCTGCCTACCCCGCGACGTGGGGTCTGGGTCAGTTGGCAACCGGCGCTCTCTCGGATCGGACCGGGCGGAAGGCGCTCATCGTCTGGGGCATGTGGATCCAGGCCGCTGGCATCGGAGTGACGGCCGTGGCGCAGGCATTCTCCAGCTTCGTGATCGGCGCGGTGTTGCTTGGAATCGGGACCGCGATGGTCTATCCGACTCTCCTCGCCGCCATCGGAGATGTCGCGCACCCCACCTGGCGGGCGTCCGCTGTCGGTGTGTATCGCCTGTGGCGTGACCTCGGATACGCGATCGGTGCGCTCCTGGCAGGTCTCACGGCAGACGCGTTCGGGCTCAGCGCCGCCATGTGGGTCATTGCAGCCTTGACCTTCGCCTCGGGGCTCGTCTCGGCGACACGAATGGGAGAAACGCTATGCCACACACACTCTTCATCCTGAACGATGCGCCCTATGGCACCGAGCGCAGCTACAACGGACTTCGCCTCGCGGGCGCGCTGTCAACGCGTGACGGCGAAGATGTGAAGGTCTTCCTGATTGGCGACGCGGCCGCCTGCGCCAAGAAGGATCAGAAAGTGCCGCAGGGGTACTACAACGTGGAGGTGATGCTCCGCAATGTCGGCAGACACGGCGGCGAGGTCGGCGTGTGCGCCACGTGCATGGACGCCAGAGGCATCGCCGATATCGAACTGACCGATGCCGCGCACCGGAGCTCGCTCGAGGAGCTCACCAGCTGGGTGCAGTGGGCGGATCGCACGCTGGTCTTCTAGGAAAGGCGCCAGGAGCCGATGGCTGACTCGAAGACCGTTCTCATTCTCGGCGGCGGCGTCGGTGGCATCGCAACCGCGCGGGCCCTCCGGAAGCGCCTTCCCAAGGCGCACCGTGTCGTGCTCGTTGATCGCGAATCCGACCACGTGTTCGCACCCTCGCTGCTGTGGCTCATGGTGGGCCAGCGCACGGCCGACGCGATCACCAGGCCGCTGTTGCGCTTGGCGCGGAAGGGCATCGACGTCCGGATCGGCAATGTCGAACACATCGATCCTGATCGGCGAATTGTGACCGTTGATGGCCAGGCTCTCTCCGCGGACTACGTGGTGATCACACTGGGTGCCGAATTGGCGCCGGAGTCCGTTTCCGGCCTCACACAGGCCGGCCACAACTTCTACTCGCGCAGCGGCGCCGAGGCACTCTGGACTGCCTTTCAGAATCTGCGCTCGGGTCGCATCGTCGTGCTCACCGCCGCGCCGGCCTACAAGTGTCCGGCGGCGCCGTATGAAGGCGCAATGCTCATCGACGCCTGGTTCCGCAAACACGGCCGGCGCGATAGCGTGACGGTCGAGCTCTATGCCGCCGAGGCGGCACCGATGGGCGTGGCTGGCCCACACGTCTCGAGTGCGGTGAAGGGGCTGCTCGCCTCGAAGGGCATCCCCTATCACCCGGAGCACCAAGTGACCGCCGTTGATCCCGACCGCAAGCGACTGAAGTTTGCCAACGGTGTCCATGTCGACTTCGACGTGCTCGCGTACGTGCCGCCTCACCGCGCACCAGCCGTGATTCGCGACGGCGGCCTGGCTGGCGAGAACGGGTGGATGAGTGTGGATCGCCACACGCTGCAGACGCAGTGGCCCAACGTCTTCGCCATCGGTGACGTGGTGTCGATCCCGCTGGCGCTTGGCAAACCGCTGCCGAAGGCGGGTGTCTTCGCCCACAAGGAAGCCGCTGTGGTCGCCGAGAACATCGCCCGCGCTGTGTCTGGCCAGGCCCAGACCGCGCGCTTCGACGGCCACGGGGAATGCTTCATTGAGGTGGGTGGCGGCAAGGCTGGCTTGGGTGGCGGACACTTCTATGCTGAGCCGATTCCGACGGTCACCCTGCGCCAGCCGAGCTGGACGTGGCACCTCGGCAAGGTGTGGGTCGAACAGTCGTGGCTCCGGACCAAGCTGTAATCGCACGCAGGAGGGCGTGATGACGAAGCAGATTGACACCAAGACCCTGCGCACGTGGCTGGAGACGCATCAGCCCGTCACGGTCCTGGACATCCGTAATGAGGAAGACCGCGCCCAATGGGCCATCCCCGGAAGCGTGCACGTCAACGCCTACGAGGCCTTGCGTGAGGGGCAGATGGGCACGCTCGCCGACGCCACGTTCCCACCGGATCGGCCGGTCGTCACGGTGTGCAACGGCGGACGAGTCAGCCAGACGGCCGCCGCGTTGCTGGCGGCGCGAGGCTACGACGCGCGGTCCCTTGTTGACGGCATGAAGGCGTGGAGTCTGGCGTGGAACGTCGCGGAGGTGCCGCTGCACGACCCGTCAGTCCGAGTCGTACAGGTGCGCCGGACCGGCAAGGGCTGTCTCTCGTACATCGTCGGCTCAGCAGGCGAAGCCGCCGTGATCGATCCGTCGGTGTCGCCCGAGGTCTACCGCGAGCTCGCCACTCGCCACGGCTGGTCCATTCGTCGTGTGCTCGAGACGCACATCCATGCGGACCACCTGTCGAGGGCACGCGAACTGGTCGCGCAAACGAGCGCAACGCTCATGCTCCCTGCACAGCAGCGGGTTCACTTCGCATTCACTGCCGTGGCCGATGGCGACCTCATTCCGTTGGGCAGCGCCAGTCTGACCGCGGTGCACACGCCCGGCCACACGGGTGAGAGCACGTCGTACGTCTTGAACGACATGGCCGTGTTGACGGGTGACACGCTGTTCATCAACGGCGTAGGGCGCCCCGACCTGCATGCCGACCCGGAGGGTGCCAGACAGCGAGCCCGGGTACTGTTCGCCTCACTCACCCGCCTGCGCACCCTCTCGCCACTGCTGGTGGTCTTGCCCGCGCACACCAGCGAGCCCGTCGCGTTCGATGGACGTGCCCTCGCTCCGCAGATGGGCGATGTATCGACGTGGTTGTCGGGATGGCTCGCATCAGAGAACGCGTTCATCGAACGGGTGACCTCCCACCTGCCACCGACGCCGCCTAACTTTGTCCGCATCGTTGCGCTGAACGAGGCGGGTGAGTTCCCTGCCGGCGATCCGACGGAGCTCGAAGCGGGCGCCAACCGATGCGCTGTGACGTAGTCTCTCTCCCCGACGACTCGAGGTGACATATGTGGCCGTACATGGGACCGATGGGCGGGTGGATGGTGCTGTGGTGGGCGGTGGGTCTGGTCGTCCTGGTGCTCGTCGTGCGCATGGCGACAGGCACAACGGGCGGATTCTCGACCCGAGGCGACGACACGCCCGAGCAGATCCTCAAGCGGCGCTACGCCAAAGGCGAACTCGACCGCGACGAGTACCTGCGACGACTCGACGACCTGCATCGTTGAGTGCGCAATAGCAGGTCACTCACCGCAGGGCGGCTCAGCGGGGCTCAACGTCTCGCGACTGATCGCCGACGTGGAGCGGCAGGGCCAACCGTGCGAGGCTGACGAGCGACGGCCCGGTCGACGACGGGGTGATCCGCGAGCACATCGAGCAGCCGTGCCTGCGCTCCGATGGGAAGTCGCGCGAGTCGGGCGTCCCACTCGCGAAGCAGCACCCGCAGGTCGTCGCGCAACTCGGAGAGGTCGGCCAGGCGCGTCTCAAGTTCAGCGAGCCGCGCAGCAACCAGCGCCCGCACGCCGCGACACGGCGAGCCGCCGCGACTGCGCTCCGACAAGACCGCCGCCAGATCCTTCAGCGTGAAGCCGATCGCCAACGCCCGACGCACGAGTTGAAC
This sequence comes from Vicinamibacterales bacterium, assembly GCA_040081265.1. Lineage (GTDB taxonomy): Bacteria > Acidobacteriota > Vicinamibacteria > Vicinamibacterales > UBA2999 > JBEBGV01. Next base: position 11,017 of record JBEBGV010000057.1, on the reverse strand, counting down.
GCGGGCAACGGCCTCCTGGGGATAGCGGCGATAGCCGCCTTCGCTCCGCGCTGGAACACCGAGCACGCCCTTGCGCTCGTAGTGCCGCAGCGTATCGGTGCTGACCCCGGTCAACTGCGCGAGGGCTGACGAGCTGAGCACGGCGACTACCGACCGTTCCTCATCATCGCCTTGTGCATGGCCGCCATGCCTTCTTCGACGAAGCTGCTCACTTCCGACGCGTGCCGTTGAAGCAGTGCAACGGTCGTCGGATCGGTCGAGGTCTGCATGACGACAATCCCCCTTGCCGTCGTCTCGAGGGTGGTGCGGATGCTCTCGTGGTTCTTGAAGATCGCACGCAGCGCCGGGCTCTCGATCGGGAGGCCAGGGTCATCCCCCTTCTCGACACGCGCGTTCATGCTGACCACGTGACCGATGAGGAGCTGGGCCACGCGCGGGTCTGTCGATTCGGTCACCGTCCGGATACCGTCGGGAAGATTCGTGACGGTCCGCGTCATGCGATCGTGGCTCATGAACAGGTCGTGGATCTCGCCCATCAACGACGTCGTCTCGACGCGGCCGGGATCCCCCGTGCGGTGGTCTTCGACCTGGAACCGGAGGAATGCGTGAACCGCCGCGAGCGCCACCGCATCACGGGTGACAATCCGGACCCGCCCGCCAGCGGTAGTCTCCTCGTACTGGTAGGTGATGCGGTCCTTGAGCCTCGTCATCTCCACCGTTCCAGCCAACTGCTGCGCGTGCGTGAGGAACGGCTTGGTGAAGTCGCCGGCCTTGAGCGCCAGGGCGATCTCCGGCAGGTGCTGGCGGATGGCGTGCAGGTTGACGTGATCGCCCGCCTCTTTCACCGCAACGTCGATGGCGCCGCCGTCCGCGTACAGAAAAAAGTGGTGAACCGTGCGCTCCTGATCGAACCCCATCGCCTGGGCGCCGCGCGCGGGCATCTCCTGGTGATGCGCGGAATCGTGAGTGGGGCTCGGCGACGGCTGCTGAGCAAAGGTTGCGACCGCACCCAGGGCGCCAGCTGCGGCTGCGAGCGCGACTGCACCGCGAAGTCCAAGGGTCATACGTTCCTCCAAAGCTGACGCGTGTCCGAACTCACCTGGCCAATCTTCGTCCCTGGAATCGTTCCAGGGTCAAGTGGTAGCGCGTCAGAGGCTGACGCCTGATTTCGCCAAGGCCCATGCCATCGCTGCGTATGCGCACGCCGTTGCCACGGCCGACACCGCCAGGCTGGGCCAGAACGACCAGCCCGCGCGGAGCAGTATCGGCAGGACCAGAAACAGGACGAGCGAGGGCAAGACGAGCCAGAAAATGCCCTGCGCCAGTGACGCCACTTGCGCCGGGTCACCGGTCTCGACGTGCAGCCACACGAACGCCAGTATCGAGGTCAGCGGCAACGACCCGAGTGCCGCCGCCCAGAAGGTGCTGCGCTTAGCGACCTCCGCGATGGCGACAATCAACATCGCCGAGACGACAACCTTTGCCGCGTACTGAAACATCACGGTCGACCGCCAGATGCAGGGGCTACTGAAAGGTCTTGTTCCTGGTCGGCGCGCCGGTCCGGAACTCGTGCGACAGGGTGTAGTAGCCAGCCGTCGACAGTGTCACCGTGATCGGGGTATCGCTGGGGTTCTCCCAGTACCAGCCGTGGATACCCGCAAATGGTGCCGTCAGCGTTCCGGCGGCGCTGGCACGATCGGCGCCCTTCTCATAACTCTGGGCGTATCCGCGTGGCGCCCCGTCAGGTTCCGCGTGCGCTTCGTATGCGACGGGCACCGACGCAGTCCACGCGTAGAGCAGCGCCTGGCCCTTGTCGAGCCGGTACTTGTATTCCATGCCCTCCTTGGGACCGAGCGTGAACGCAACCGTCTCCTGCTGAAATCGACGCGCCTGCGCCACGATGATGGTGCCCTGCCCGGTGGTCGGGGTCGCTGCGGCCGCGTTCAGTGCATCCACTTGTTCGCCCGTCTCGGCAAGCCTGGTCAAGCCAAGCCGCGCCCCGGTTCCAAGTGGGTCGACGCCGTATTCGGCCGGAAGGACCACCATCACGAGGAGAAGCCCCGCGATCAGCAAGGCCGCACCTGCGGCGATGGCGATCTGCGCCTGCTGGTTCTCACGGACGTTCACATGCGCGTCCATGGCTCAGACCACCGGCAGGAAGTAGCCTGCCAGTTGGTATCCCACCAGAAGAAATCCACAGGCCATCACCACCGCATTCGCTGCGAAGGCGTGACTCACAAAGCCAGGACGGGTACGCCAGTACGTGAGCGCGATCAGGATGAACCCCAGCGCGAGCACCTGGCCAATCTCCACGCCGACGTTGAAGCTGAGGATGTTGGTCACCAGGCCAGTGGGTGACAGAGCAAACTCCTGGAGTTTCGTCGCCAGACCAAACCCATGACAGAGCCCGAACAAGAGGACAGCGGCACGGGTGTTTGGCCGATAGGAGAAGAACCGCTCGAAGCCGCCCATGTTCTCGAATGCCTTGTAGACCACGGAAAACCCGATCACGGCATCGATGAGGTAGGCGTTCGCGCGAACGCCACCCAGCACCCCCAGCAGCAGCGTCACACTGTGGCCAATGGTAAACAGGCTGACGTACTGCACCACGTCCTTGCCTCGATACAGAAAGAAGATCACGCCCACGAGAAACAGCAGGTGATCGTAGCCGGTCACCATGTGCTTGGCCCCGAGGTACATCAGCGGGCCGATGGCGGCTCCCTGAAGACCTTGAAGGAATACCGCGTCCTTGCCGGTGACCCCGTGAGCAGACGCGTCGGTCGAGAACAGAACGGCGAGGACGACGGCAAGCGCCGCCGTCCACCCGTGCTTAGCGTTGATAGAGTTGATGGCACTTATCACATGTCGCATTGACATCAGACCCCGTAGAAAGAATTCCATCGGTGCTCCTGGCTTCGGCCGCCTTCAGTGCAGCGGCCCCGGCATCCATGAACTCGCGGGTCATCGTCACCCACTGCCCACTGTCGACGGCGTGGCCCTCGAGCAACAGCAGATTCCCCGCCTCGACCAGCGTCGCTGCATTCGCGGCCAGAGTGGCCCACTCCTCATCGGTGCTCGGCGCGCGTTCCTCAACTCCGGTCAACGTCGCCGTTGAACTGACGGCGTCGTACAGCACGGTCGAGGCAGGCACGACGATGCCGTTCATGATTTGTTTGACGGTTGCCGTGGGCCGCAGTTGGACGGCCGGCGCAGCGGACGCGCCCGCGCGTGTCGTCCGTGCGCCCGCGATGACCAGCGCGATACTGCTTACAAAGAGCGCCCCGCTGACCAGGACGAGCCATTGTCTCGTTCGCATCGGCCACCTATTTCCGGGGCTGTATGGGCGGTACGATCTGCACGTCCACCGCGAGCAGATCGTCCTCGCTGTCGCCGAGCGCGTCCACCACGACGGTGACACCTGGTTTCAGCTCCGCGAGATCGACCGACTTCTTGTCACGCGTCACCCTCGTCTGCTTGTTGACCGCGATCGCGACGGTACCGCCATCGGTTGCCTTCACGACGATCTGTGTCGCCTGCCTGGTCGTCACCGTCCCGACCACGCGGAACTCTTCATGCGCGACGAGCATGGGGGGCGCTATCAGCAGGGTTCCCAGGGTCATGAGGATGAGGTTGCGTCTGATCATCGGGATTCTCCTTGACGTGTCGATGGACTCACGGATCTGAGGGTGTGCGGGGTGCGCGTGCGATCGGACCTGATCTCCACAGCAGTGGTGTAGAACCCGGAACTGGCCAGGGTCACGGTGACGGGTTCTCCGGCAGGGTTCTCCCAGAACCAGCCGTGGATGCCGGAGAACGGGGCGACAAACGCGCCGTCCGCACGACCGCGCGTCTGTTTGTCAAAGCTTTCCGAATAGTCCTTCGCCGCGCCGTCTGGCTCACCGTGCATGTCGTGCACCAGGGGCGCCGTGGCCGCCCACGCGTACAGCATGCTGGCGCCTTTCTCGAGCCGGTACTTGTATTCCACGAACTCATACGGCCCGATGATCAGTTCGACGGAGTCAGTGCGATACGGCACGCTGTAGAGCGCAACGGGACCGCTCTGAACGGGTGTGCCCTCCGAGCCTGCTGAGGCTTCGGGCGTCGTCTCCGTCGATTCCGGGACCGACGACAGAGCCAGCAACCCCATCGCCTTCCCCGTGCCAAGCGGATCGACCCCGTACTCGGCGGGCATGACCGCGCCGACCAGCACAAGGGCTGCCACCACCAGCGCGACAAGCATCGCGCTCACCAGGCGGCGGGCCGACGGTGGCCCTTCGTGACTGAACGCAGTGGCCTGAGCCATGGCTATTGCGCAGGCCTCGGCGGCGCTGGCGTCAGTCTGGTTACCGCGGTCGGCCGAATGCCCGTCGGGCCCTTCGTCCAGTCGGTCACCGTGCCGTCCGCGAAGCGCTGTCGCAGCGTCCAGACGATCTGCGTCCCCATGCGAGGATTTCTCGCGACGAAGGCCACTTCGATGAACTCGCCCGGCTTGACGTCAGCCTTGAATGTAATCGCGACGATCCGGTCATCCTTCCGCGTGACACCGTAGGTCCAGCCCGAAGGGGCCTGAAGCGTCTCCACGATCACACCGTCGGGGACCTCCAGTTCCGCCGCCGTCGTTGCCACCTTGCCCTCGGTTGGAATCCGCACGACGTATTTCTCGGTTGCGCCCTGTGCCGACTCACGGGGCGTGATGCTGACGTGCGCCATCGCACCGACCGGAATCACTAACATCACGAACGTTGCCGCAATGGCTCGAAATCGTTCCTTCATCATGTTCGTCTCCTTCAGAGGCCTAAGGCCCACACACGTCACAGCTCCACCTCAGCCCGCTCGCGCGCGAAGATCCGGTACAGCACCGGCAGCACCAGGAGCGTCAACGCCGTCGAGGAGAGGATGCCGCCGACCACGACTGTGGCGAGGGGACGCTGCACCTCGGCGCCACGGCCAGTCGCGAGCATCATCGGCAGGAAACCCAATGAGGCCACCAGTGCGGTCATCAGCACCGGCCGAAGCCGGCCGACTGCCCCCTGCATTACAGCTTCATCGATGGCGTGCCCCTGCTCCCGTAGCCGATCGATGAATGTGATCATCACGAGCCCGTTGAGCACCGCCACGCCTGACAGCGCGATGAACCCGACGGCAGCGGAAATCGAGAAGGGAATCTCCCGCATCCACAGAAACAGAACTCCGCCGGTGAGCGCGAGGGGAACGCCCGTGAACACGAGCAACGCCTCGCGCACTTTCCCGAACGTCGCAAAGAGCAACCCGAATATCAGCACCAGCGCGACTGGCACGACCACCTGCAACCGCTGCCGTGCGGAAATCAGTTGCTCGAACTGGCCGCCCCATGCGGTCCAGTATCCGGCCGGCACCACCACGCCATCCCGAATCCGCTGCTCCGCCTCGGCGACAAAGGACCCAATGTCCCGCCCGCGCACATTCGCGGTCACGACGACTCGCCGCTTCCCGTTCTCACGACTGACCTGGTTCGGTCCCGGCGCGATCTCGAGCTCAGCTACGGCGCCGAGCGGGACGAACTGCACGCCGGATGAGGAAGCCGGAACGACGTCCAGTCCGGCGGCCGAACGCCTCGACGGCAGCGGAATCGGAAGCCGGGTCACTTCCTCAACGCTCGCGCGCAGGTTCTCTGGGAGACGAACGACGATATCGAACCTGCGGTCCCCCTCAAAGACCTGCCCCGCGGCCTTGCCCCCGATGGCAACTTCGATGACATCCTGCACATCGGCGACATTCAAGCCGAGGCGGGCCATCTCCGCTCTCTTCAAGTGGATCGTCAGCAGCGGGAGACCCGTGGTCTGTTCCACTTTGGTGTCGGTGGCACCGGGCACCGCGGCCAGGACCGACTCAATCTGGGTGCCAACCTCGGCCAGCACGTCCATGTCGTCGCCAAACACCTTGACCGCGATGTCGCTGCGAACCCCCGCGATCAGCTCGTTGAAGCGCATCTGGATCGGCTGGATGAACTCGTAATTGTTCCCGGGCACGAACTGCAACTCTCGCTGGAGCTGCTCGACCAGATCGGGCTTCGGCCGCCTGGGGTCGGGCCAGCGCTCCCTCGGTTTCAGCATGACGTAGGTGTCCGCCACGCTCGGCGGCATCGGGTCGGTCGCGATTTCTGCGGTCCCGATCTTCGAGAAGACGTAGTCCACCTCCGGGTAGGTCTTGAACTTGCGCTCGAGCGCGTGCTGCATCTCGACCGCAGTGGTCAGACTCGTGCCAGGAATGCGCAGGGCGTGCACGAGGAGATCGCCCTCATCAAGACTGGGAAGGAACTCGCTGCCCAGCCGGGTCGCCATTGCGCCGGTCACGAGCATCAGCGCCAGCGCCAACGCCACGGTCGCGGCGCGATTGCGCATCGCGATCCCCAGTGCGGGTAAATACGCCCGGGTGGCCCACCGCACCGGCCGGCTCTCCTTCTCCGACACCCGCCCCGTGACGAAGATCGCCACCGCCGCTGGCACAAACGTGACCGACAGAATCATCGCGCCAAAGAGCGCCGCCAGCACGGTGAACGCCATGGGATAGAACATCTTTCCCTCGATCCCGGTCAGCGTCAGGATGGGGAGGTAGACGATCATGATGATCAGCTCGCCGAACATGGTGGCGCGCCGGACTTCCCGCGATGCCTCGAACACCAGGTCGAGTCGCTCCGCCCGGGTCAGCAGGCGCCCCAGTTCATGCTGCCGCATCGACAGGCGACGCATGCAGTTCTCGACAATGATCACAGCGCCGTCGACGATGATGCCGAAATCGAGCGCACCGAGGCTCAACAGGTTGCCGCTGATCCGCCCCTCAACCATGCCCGTGATCGTGAACAGCATCGACAACGGGATCACGCAGGCGGTGATGATCGCTGCGCGTGCATTCCCCAGAAACAGGAACAGGATGGCGATCACGAGCAGGGCACCGACAGCCAGGTTCTCCTGGACGGTCTTGATGGTCGCGTCGACCAGCGTCGTGCGATCGTAGACAGTCTTGGCAACCACGCCCTTCGGCAGGGTGCGGTTCACCTCCTCCATCCTGGCCGCCACGCGGCTGGCCACGATACGACTGTTCTCGCCCATCAGCATGATGACCGTGCCGATCACGGCTTCCTTGCCATCCTCAGTCGCGGCTCCGGTCCGAAGCTCGTTACCCAGAAGGACATCGGCGACATCGGCAAGATAGATTGGGGTGCCCTGCTGATTACCGACAACAATCTGTCGAATGTCCGCGAGGTCCTGCACCTGCCCGGGGGCACGAATCAGGTGCTGCTCCCCGCGGCGCTCGATGTAGCCCGCGCCAACATTGGTGTTGTTGCGGGCCAGGGCGTCGAGCACGTCCCTGAATGTCAGCCCGTAGGCAATGAGCTTGTCCGGGTGAGGGGTCACGTGAAACTGCTTGGTGTAGCCTCCGATGCTGTTGACGTCGGCGACCCCAGCCACGGTCTTCAGTTGCGGCCGGACAATCCAGTCCTGAATCGTCCGCAGGTCCATGCCCGAGTACGGCTGGCCGTCGTCTCTGGTTGCGCCCGGCAGCGATTCCACGGTCCACAGGAAGATCTCGCCCAGGCCGGTGGCGATCGGCCCCATGCCGGGCTCGATACCGGGGGGCAGCTTCGCCTTGACCTCCTGAATGCGCTCGCTGATCAGGTTTCGCGCCCAATAGATGTCAGTGCCATCCTCGAACACGACGGTCACCTGCGAGAGGCCGTACCGCGAGATCGATCGCGTCTCCTCCAGTCGCGGGAGCCCGGCCATGGCCGTTTCGACCAGGAACGTGACGCGCTGCTCGGCTTCAAGCGGTGAATACCCTGGCGCCTCGGCGTTGATCTGCACTTGCACGTTGGTGATATCGGGCACCGCGTCGATCGGGAGGCGCGTGTAGTTGTAGGCCCCGAAGATGGCCATCGCGAGCGTCGCGATCAGCACAAGCCACCGCTGACGAATCGAGAATTGGAGGATGCGTTCAAGCATGGGTGGCGGCCTTAGTGGTCGTGAGTCGCACCGAGTTTTCCGATCTCGGCTTTGACAGCGAAGCTGTTCGTGGAGGCGTAATGATCGCCCGCCTTGAGTCCGCGCAGGACCTCCACCCACTGCCCGTCGGTTCGTCCCAGCTCGAGCGGACGACCCTCGAACCAGTCGCCGTCCTTGACGAACACCACCTGCCAGTCGCGGAACGTCTGGATCGACTCTGCCGACACGGCGATCGGGATCCTGCTCGATTCGCGGACGAGACGAACGTTCACGAATAACCCGGGCCGCCAGCGGCCGCCGGGATTGGGCAGGACGATGCGGGCAGTGGCCGCGCGGGTCTCCTGCCCGACGAGTGGCCCGATGTAGCCGATGCGCCCGGTGACCTCCGTGCCGAGGTCGGTGGAACTGATTGTCGCCTGCTGGCCCTCGCGCACTGCGCCGAGGTCCCTGGCGTAGACCGTGATGTCCACCCAGATCGACGACAGGTCACCCACGGTAAAGATGTCTTCGTCGGCGGTCACCGACTCACCCACCGTCACGTTTCGCGCGATGACCACGCCGTCGAGTGGTGCCCGGATGTCATATCTCGCCATGCCCTCTGCTGGCGCAGTGGCGAGACCGGACAGGGTGTCAGCGGGCACCCCCAGCACGATCAGCTTTTGCGCCGTCAGCCGCTGGCTCAGCTCCGCCTCGTCAAACGCTCGCTTCGCCTCGAGATACTCCTGCTCCGCCGAGATCTTCTTCCGCCACAGGACCTCCTCACGCTCGAGTCTGACCCGCGCGAACTGAAGCCGCTGACCAGACGCGAGATACGCACTCTTCGCCTCCGCCAGTTCCCGGCTCTCCAGGACCGCCAGGAGCTCACCCTTGCGCACCCGATCGCCTTCCGTCTTCAGCACGTTGGTGATGACGCCGGCAAGGCGCGGCACGACGTGGGCGATGCGCGTCTCGTCAACAGTGACCTCACCCGGCAAATCGAGCGTGGTCACCATCTCGCGCGGTCCTACGGTGTTGATGGTGATGCCGGCACTCGCAATCTGATCCGGCCCAAGCTTCACCTTGCCCTCGATCTGGGAGTAGGACCAGGCGTGCTGCCGGCTGCCGACGTGCGCTGCGACCGTCACATCGAATGAGTGCGGCTCCTCCACCACGGCCTCGCCGCGCAGGTAGTCCGCTTCCGGTCGGAACGTGATCCGATCAACCCGTCCGCCGAGGCGATGCAGCTCCATAGTCAGGGCGACATCCTTTGGCGCAAGCGGCTTCAGGGCGGCGTCGAATGGATACACCCGGAATTGCGGCGGTACGCCATCCTCGTAGATGGTCACCTCGAGCTGGAGTGGCCCATCAGAGAGCAGGCGCGCACCATGGGGTCCTCGCGGATAGTCGAGCGCCCCAACGACTGGCTCACCGCCTTCGACGGCTGTCGCACCTCCCGGTTCGGTCCGGAGGATGGCTACGGTAGCCGCGACCCCGATGACGACGATAGCGGCAACGATGGCAAGCTTTCTCATGCTCATGATTCTTCTCACTCATTGCCCGGTGTTGTTGGCGCATTCGCGGGCGCGACGAGCGGCTCTCCGATGAGCCGTTCGACGTCCGTAGCAGCCTTGTGGTACTCCGCGAGCGACCGCAGGAATTGACTCCCGGCGCCCACCAACGTGCGCTGCGCCTCCAGCACCTCGAGATAGCCGAACCGCCCGAGCCGATACCCCTCGCTGACAGCTTCAAACGCGGACCGGGCACCGGGCAGGACACCTGCAGACAGGGCGGACAGGTCATCGTTGGCGCTCGACAGCGCGCGATAGGCTTCGGCGAGACTGGTCGTCACGCGAGTCTGTGCGGCACGTTGCTCTTCGGCCACCTTGCCGAAGCGGTCGCGCGCCTCCTGGATGGCACCACGATTCCGGTCGAACAACGGCAACTGGACCGACGCTCCGACGACCCACGCATTGCTGTCGATCTGCGAGTAGCGCCGGTACCCGCCAATCAGCGCCACGTCGGGCACAGTCTTCGAACGTTCGACTGCCAGCGCTGCTTCACGCTGGGTCAGCTCCGCAGCCCAACGCGCCAGCTCCGGACTCTGAGCCACTCGGTCCTGCAGCGCCACCAGCGTCGGCAGGGGCGGCCGCACCGCGAGGTCACCGAGCACGGACTGGAATCTGGCCGAGTTGCCCCCCCACGCCGCAGCCAATTGCAGCCGGGCCGCATCCAGGGCCCGTCTGGCTCTGACAGATTCAAGGCGCACGACCGCCACAGCCACATCGGCCCGTGTCTGCTCGATTGGCGAGACGACGCCGGCGGTCACACGCACACCGACGGTCTGCTGCACCTGCTCGATGACGGTGGTGGTCTGCTCCGCCAACGCGACCGCGTCCTGGCTGGCCAGCACGTCCAGGTACGCTTTGGTAGCTCTGGTCAATACGTCGATTCTGGCTGTCTCGTAGTCCCACGCCGCCAGGTCACGACTCGCTGCCGCCAGCGTCTGACGAGCGGTGCGCTTGCCGCCCAGCTCGATCACCTGGCTGAGTTCAATCGTGGTCTGGGTTTGAATCGGATCGGCCGCCCCTGTCAAGCCCGCGGGGCCGCCAAGGTCCTGCACCAGCGCGGTGACGACTGGATTGGGCCGCTGGCCCGCCTGCAGGATTCTCGCCTCGCGAGCACGCAGCTCCCAGGCAAAGGCCCCCAGCTCAGGACTCTGCATGAGGGCCAGCGCGAGGACATCCCTGAGCCGCAATTGGCCCGTCGGGTCGTCTGCCATGCGTGGGCCGGACGGGACGCTCGGGTCGTTCGGCGGTCGGTACACCGGTAGGTCGCGTCCAAGCGGCCTTCGAGTGACCTGACTGCCGACGTCTCCCACGCGTGTTTCGTTCGACCCTGGTACGGTTTGGCCGATGACCGGCGCGCCATACGAGATCAGCGCGACAGCCACGCACACAGTGCGTGTCCGCATACAACTCCTTGAGTACAGAGGGAATCGGAACGCAGGCCTGGAACAGGCTGCGCTCTAGACGGCGGGGTGTGACGGCGGGGCGCGGGAG
>JBEBGV010000113.1:0-8860 GCA_040081265.1 Vicinamibacterales bacterium | reverse complement strand
CGGCCGGCGGTGAATCTGGTGAAAGGTCGGATGAAACAGCTGGCAGCGTGCGCGGTAGCACGGGGGCCACGTCGCGGGCCGAAGCTCGCGAAGCTGGCTCGCGAGATCGCTCGGGTCCTCGTCGACGAAGTTGGGCCCGAGTGCATGCGAATGATTGAGCAGAGCGACGGCCGCGCAAAATTGATCGCGAACGCGCCGTTGGAGCTTCTGCCGATTCGCGACCTGCCGATGCAACTCCGTTACACGGTTAGTCGAGTACCCATTACGCCCGCGCACGTATTTCTGAGCCATATTATCGGCGACCCTGGTGTGTATGTCAGCCCCGCCGACCTGTCGGATGTTCTGATCGTGAGATCGTTCGAGCACGATGATCCGATCAGGCATGCGCTTGAAAAGGCATCTGCGGCGTTCTTGGACGTCGCGAACAGGAAATTGAACATCCGGATTGTCGATGTCGCCTCAGTAGAGGAATTCGCGGACGCGGTTAACTCGTTCTCAGGAAAGATTCTCGTTTTTGATGGGCACGGTGCCCACAGCGAGAAGGATGGAATTGGGTTGCTGGAGCTCGGAGGTAAACCGATCGAGCCCGGCACACTCAAGGGCAAGATTGCACGAATGCCTCCCATCGTCATTCTGAGCGCGTGCATTACTCATCCGCTCGACTGGTCGGAAACGTCATCTGCCGGCGCGTTCCTGACAATGGGCGCGATGTCGGTCTTGGGTACAGTCACACCGATCCACGCTCGAGATGCTGCCGTGTTCGTGGGTCGACTCCTGCTGCGACTCGCCGAGTTCGTACCAGTGATCGCTGGGTCTGGGCAGCGCTGGAGCGATGTGATTTCCGGACTCCTGCGGATGTCATACGTGACTGATCTGATTCGCGTGTTCGAGAGCGAGAGAGTGATCTCTGCCGACGATCATCGCAAAATTCAGTTCGAGGCGAACACACTGATAAACTCCGAGAGCAACGAGTGGTTCGAAAAGACGCTGGCGGCGCTGGCGCTCGCATCGGGATGGTCGGCTGAACAAGTCAGAAGTTTTTGGCTGGAGAACGCGTACTTCACGAGCGCAATGCGGTACGTGCATCTGGGCAGCCCGGAACGGATCGTGATCGTCCGCGACGATGGCGAGGACGATGCGTGAAAGCGTGAACCGTCGAGCGTCCGGGGTTTGGAGGGGCGACCCTCCGACGCATAATCGTTCATGCCCGGGTGCATTCAAGGGCCGGTCTTCCCAGACCGCCGATCAACGGAAATCCGCGGCCTGTCGGCGATGTCGCGGGTGACTCCTGGGGCCGTCGAGTCGTTCGCGGGCCGTCTCCGAGGTACGTTCTACGGATGGCTGATCTTTCGGCAACCATCGGCCCTGGCGATGAAGTTCAGCTCGCTTTCCTCCGCGCGCGTCAGGATAGTGAGGTGAAGTGGTAGAGCCATGCATAAGGCCGCGAGTTCCGTACGGAGGCGTGTGCTCTCGATGGTGCCGTCATGGACGATTAACAGGTCGATGTCACCGGCGTGCTCGGGGTCGCGTGCGCTGGAGCCGAACAGATACCAGTCGGAGCCAGGGAATCGGCTGCTAACGGCGCGGGCCTCGGTGACGGCGAACTGCACAACGCTTTGTTCCACGGGTTAGACCACGCGCTTGTTGAGCGCGCCGTAGAAGGTTTTCCAGATATAGATACGACAGTTCATGGTTGCCGCGAGCCGTTCCGCCTCGCCCGTCGCGTGCCCGTTAGGATTTGTGATGACGATCGCGCTGAACGACCGGTAGCGCTGCTTCGCCATGCGGACGTGGTCGACCGTCAGGTCGTACTCGTGAATGAAAACGACTTGCGCCGGCGGGAGAGCGTGGCGTTCGATGCGGTAGTGGCGGTCTGCGAGCGGCTCGATGCTCTTGACCTGCTCGTGTTGAGGGAGATTCTCCTCCACATAGCGGATGTCGCTGCTCAAATAGCGAGAGACGTCGCTGGACCCCAGAGCCCCCATCAGGTCCTTGAACTGCCCGACTCCTACGCCATGTTGCCGGGCGAGTTGGATCGCATCACCCAACACTATTGATTCGGCTGGAATGTTTACGACGTAGTCCGGATGCAGCGCCGCCCCATTGATGGCCGCCCTGAACGCCGCTGCATCGAGGCGCTCGACCGCTGTCGTCGCGACCACTACGGAATCGTGCGTCTTCCGGTGAATCCTGATCAATTTGGGGCCGAGGAGTTCGACCGACTCGACGCTGTTATGCTTGTTGAGTCCGTTCTTCACGAACTGTCCCGTCCAAGTGTCATCCCGCTGCTTGTTCATCGGGTCAGTCCACCAGAATCGCGTTCAGCGCGGCAGGATAACGCCGGCTCGGCATGCGCTCACCGCCGCCGGCGTGTCGATGCCATTGATCGTCGACATGCTGCCGAAACTCTTCGACGACCCGGCGTTCCGCCTCGGTCATCAGCGTTCGGTTGGCGTCTAGCGTTGCCAGAATTCGATGATTGTTTGGCAGAAGCTGGCCGAGCATCTTTCTCCGCCAAACGACAGCCATGTCGCTTTCGGGGTTATTCCGGTACTCGTTCTCAGGCCCGTAGTTATCGAAGATCCCCAGATTCTCGTCGAAAATCGGCTGGATCGCGCGTCGACACGAGAGCCTGTCCGAGTAGACCTGAACGCCAAACACTCTGGCGAGCTTCTGGGCGTGCTGCTCCTTCCAGCCGCGCACCACATCGTCGGTGTAGATGTCGGGCAGCTTGTCGATCTCTGTATGACAGAGAGCGCAGAGCAGGATCAGGTTTTCGAACGCGCCGCGCTCTGCCCGGGTGAGGGCCTTATTGGCGCGTGGCCCCTTGTCACCGGCGGCGAAGATGTGGGCGATCTCCGCCAGGTGAAACCTCGTTCTTTTGACCTCGCGAAACAACGCGCGGGCGCAGTCCGGTTTGCCGCAATAGCCCCCGGATGCAGCGAACAGCCGTGTCCTCGTGAGTTCGTCCGGCTCGGCTTTTCCGCGGCCGCAGCGCATCGCAGGTACAGTAGCAGAGCTCCCGATCTCCGACGGCGCTGCGGTCCAGGCAACCGGCTCGCAGGTGCCTCACGAAAAATCGGTGGGCGCGAGTCAGGTCGCTCAGCAAATTGTCGACGGCGAGGCGCCACGCCGCCGATGATGTGGGCGGAGTGCCGTTGTTCTCGAGCCGAAATGCTCCCGCGCCCCGCTGGTTCGCGTCGAATCGGACCCTCCTGGAGCTCGTTCCACTACGCGGCGGCTTATCCTGGAGGCGCCCGTCCACAGGCGCCGGCACTCGGGTTCACGTGGCCGTAAGTGATCGCAAGACATTTGGAGGTCTGACACAATTCAAGGTTCCGGGCTCAACCCTTGCCCGTAAACTGCTGATTCTACAAGTACGGAGAGATGTCCGAGTGGTTGAAGGAGCACGCTTGGAAAGCGAAGCGCGTCAGGAATACCAAGCCACTCCAACACACCCTACGTTGTAGGCCCTGAACCACTTAACCCGCAACAGGCACTACCCGGTGTGCGTCCGTAAACCTCCATGTTCCTCGAGGTTTTGAGGACGACGTATCACAGTCCTATCACACCCGCTGTTTGCGGTTACGGCTCCACTCAAAGCGCTCGTCACCACCATCGCCCAGTCAAGCTGACTCCTCTGTGCGTGCGGCGGCGCGTGCCCGGCACAGTCTCGGCTTACACGATGTGGCTTTTCCAGCGGACTTGGCCCAGCTCAATCGGCAGGGCCTTCAACAGTTCTTCGAAGCCTTCCAAGTCGTTGGACACATCCTTGTAGATGTACGGTGTCAGCAGGCCGGGGACCGCCGCGGCATTGGTATACCTGAGGGTCACGATCGCGAACTTCTTTTCTTTTTTGCGCTTCTGCATGACCGCATAGTCGACTTCGGCCGCCAGGTACTTCTCATCCTTGAAACTCGCGGTGATGAAAAACACGGCCGCGCAGGACTCTTCAAATCCGCGCAGCACCTCGCGCTCGAGATTGGCGCCCGCCGGCATGGCCCTTTCATCTAGCCATGGGTCGAAACCCAGTGTCTTCAGAGCGTGGTAGTAGCGATACACCAATGGCTTGTCTACGGACTTGTGACTAAGGAAGATCTTCGTCTCGTTGGCACGTGGAATCCGCGACAGTGGAACCGCTTGGACGCTACGCGCTTCTGGCGTCGCCAAATTCGCGGCCTCGCCGATGCGATGGCTCAGTTCGTCCGCAAACGGTCGGACGATGAGAGTACGGAAGAATTCGACCCAGCCATCGCGCTTGTTCTGGTGATGGGCAATCCCAAGGTTGAAGATGCGATTGGGGTCGGTTCGCGCTGATTGAAGAAGCCTGTACCTCAGTCCCAACTCGTCGTCGGGGTCGCTCGGAAATGACGCATCCGGATTGTGCTGGCTAGCGGCATCCCACCATGCTTCGGGGTCAACGGTCCGAGCCTCCGCCGGCGCAAGCACCTTGCGAGCGAGTGGATCGTTCGCACAAAAGTCCAGAAACCGTCCAAGCTGATGCTCAAACGTGGCGATGTCGTCATGTAGGAGGCTGTCGCGTCTGCTCTTGAACTGTCGTAAAGAGTTTGCGACCTGATCCGACGTCAGTATCACTTCCACAACATCCTCGTCCTGTTACACCAGAAGCACTGAAGTCTTGCAATACACACAGAGGTCGATCGCGAACCACGATTCAGGCACTTTGATCCGTTTACCGCAGCAAAGGAATGTGACGATCTTCATGTCAGGAGCTTCTGGTCCGTGAACCGGCCGTGGCGGTGTGGGAGTTCGGTTATGCGTGAACTTGAGCGACATGGACAAGAAGCCACGGCCACTGCCGTGAGCACCACGTCCGATAGTCTCTTCAAGCCCCGCAAACGTCTGGTTTATCTGCGGCAACATGTAGTCACGGTACACAAGTCGTTGCAGGTACTCCACCGTTTCGTTCGTATGCATCTCGCTGCCAGCGGCTTCGTGTTTACAGAAAGGGCACGTCAAGGAATCGGGCCGCGCACTCTCGCCATCCCGATCGCCGACGTCCAGCCCCATACGTTGACATTGCGCGCCGAGTGCCCACTGGAGATCTGCGGGATCGGTCTCAGTCTTGAACTCGCGACCGCATGAGTCACAGGCGCGTCGGAGAAACCCATCGCGATCTGTGCCCATCGAGACGCCGAACGTCACCTTCGTGTGTTCGTCGGTTTGGTCGGAATCGCCCATAGGCTCCTGCAATCTCCTATGCCCTTGAGTTTATCGCGTCGGCTGGCGGCCACTCGTGTTACGGGGCGCGCCAGGTTGGGCGCTCAAGCGCCTGCACTACAATCCTCAGCTTGAACCGAACAACGTTGACACTCGATCGCGGAGGTGAAGCGCTTCGGGGACTTGTCGTGCGGACAAATCGGTTAGCAGCGTCAGAAACGCTTCTCTCAGTTCTTGTTCTCGCTCTACTTGCGGCCGAAGCTTCGTCCAGCAGCTCGCGAGCGCCTCTGTGATCAGCAGACCCAAGCCTTGCTGATCCCAGTCATCCTTGCGGAACGAGCTCACCACTGCAGCGAGCGCGGGGATACCTGAAGCCAGCAACACGGAACCCGCCTCGGTTACCAGAAAATGAGCGAACCCCGCCGCCGCTGTCGCCTGCGTGAGCCAGACCGCTGCCCAACGCTTGAACGCGGGTGCCATGGCCTCGACGACGTCCGTGAACTCCTTTCTTCCTAGGATCGCCGCCGACTCCCTGTCCAGCCCCATTAGATCGGTCGCGAGCGATTCCGCAGGCGACCAGTAACCCGGTACCCGGGGCCGCCAATGGGGCTGCGCGAGGGTAAAGTCCACCATGTCCTGCCAAATTGCGACGAACATCTGGCGATCTGTGGTGACATCCAGCCCTACGCGCACCCACCCGTGTAAGAAATCGTCGACCCAATACCGAGCCCGCGGGCCAAGGGCGAGAATCGGCTGGTAGTAACAACGCGCAATCTCGAGCGACTGCGCGTGAGCGATGAACTCGGCAACATTCTGGATCAACCAGACATCGAAGTAGTGCGGCGTGCCATCGACCTCAAGCTCATCGCCGGCAGCCGTGACGGGCAAGAAGGTCCGCATTTCCAGCTCAAACATCTCGTCGATGTAGCGGGTCTTACGCGGCTCGTCCTCGGGCATGGAGCCCCTCATCATTGCCGGCAAGAATCCGAAACCGCGTGCCAACACCTCCAGGTCCACGTCCGGAGTATTCCTAGATCGCTTCCGCGCGTCCGAATGGTCTGCTGCCCAGGCTTCGCGAGCCTCGGCAACGCGCCGCTGTTCCGGTGACATGCGCACGCGATCAATGCGGCGAGCAAGTCGGCGACCGAGCGTCTCAGTTGCCTTCAGGGGCGTGAGCGGCCCTCGCAATCGCCCCCGTGCATATCGCCGGTAGAGAGCCTCGCGGAATCGATTCAAAGCGAGCGGGTCATCGAGATGCCGGGATTCGCGCATCGCGGCCAGTCGGAGAGCAGACCAGAAGGCCAGCACGTTAATTAGTTCGTCAAAGCGGTGGCCCAGAGTGGCGCGCCGGTCGCACGCAAGCCACATCGTCCGCCAGGTCGAGCTATAAAAGTATCCCGTCACCCCATTGAACGCGAGCCGAGACACCCACTCGTCTTGGCGTTCGGCCAGGAGTGCAACGCCAAGTTCGCCGAGAAACGCTTCGGCGTTGTTCTCGAGCAAGGACATCGGACTGTCGCGCTCTCCGTCGACGAGTGCTGTCACAGTCTGTGCGACCTCGAAGCACCAGTCTTCGATCTCGGTATGCTCCGACAACCAGATCCGATGCTTGATGACCAGAACGGCTATTCCGCCGGCGAGCGAGTTGATCCGGTACTGCTGTTCCGCGCGATCCAAGTCAGCAGGTTGCCAACTGCCCAACCGTTGAACGTCCTCGGCAAATGCATCAATCTCCGCCGAGGTTAAGGCCTCTTGGTCTCGAAGCAGACGGCGCGCGCGCGGGGCCAGGCCGACCGACAGCAGCTTGATGGAAGTGCCTTGCTGTCTCGTGGCAAGTCTCGCTGACAGTTCTGCAGGCACGGTCCATTCGATCAGGACGGTACCATCCGGCTGTGGGGTCTTCTTGTAATTCGCCGAGTCGAATCGCGCCAGCATGAGTTCGACGCTGTCACGCTCGACGCCAGGATGTTCCAGAAGAGCTGCCCATGTTGTCCGGACCCGATCCGATAAATAGCGTTGCAGTTCGTCGTGATGCAGCATCACTCGCTGCGCCAAGTCTTGTAGCAGGTATCGCCGGTGAGGCAGACGGTGCCATTCGACCGCCATCGGAGCGAGCTGCTCGCCCAAATTCGCCAGCTCCGATCGCCACATTTCGGCTGATTCGTGTTGAGCCCAGCTCAACTGGGTCCGAAAGATGTGGAAGTTACCCAACAGGGGAAGCAGAACGCCCGCGAACAGCTGCGGTTGTCGCATCCCAACCGCGATCAACACGCCGGCAAAGGCGAGTGAGCGCGCATCCTGAAAGACAACCTGGACCGAGTCGGCAATCTCACGTTTAGCATCGAGCTCCTCGTAGAGCCACTTTTCCAGCGCCATGAGAGCACATTCGACGGTGCTGCAATGCAAGGACGACGTTCGATGCCAGCCGAACACATTCGCGTCGCCAGACCAGACGACTGTTCGATCTCCGAACGTGAACTCAAGGCCGAAGCGGCTTCGGCGTTCTTCGGTAGCATCGGGGCCGGCCGCTGCTTCGAGCCATCTACTCGTTGCGTGATTGACGAGCCGAACGACCGCTTCGATGCCCGCTTTGGGTTGGGCCCGCAGGAACGCAAGAAACGGCCCCTTCCAGTACATGGCTGGGTATCCGTGCCGCCAATCTTCAAGGCCGCATCGGCCAATTAGGAACATCCGATCGTTGTAAGGGTCCTCGCGCCGAGGCTCTTCGATGCAGACAGCAAGAAGAACTTCTCGCGCGACCTCGGGATTAGTCGCGACTAGCGGCTGGAGCGCAGCGCCGTCCAATACCGCGGCTTGGAAATCGTCTGGGACCCTACGGCTTGGGCCGTCCTCAGCGGGTGAGCGCATGCGGCCGCCCTGCGGCAGAAATGTCCCCACTGGAGGTGGTCGTCGTGCGCGTTCCGGGTTCTTCTTGATCCAGTCGGCGTGGAGCGAAGCCTGCCGCTCTCTCCATTGCTTCTTTCGCTCAATGGCATGTCCAGGCTGAGGGCGACGGCCGGCCAGCTCAAGGGCCATCTGACCGACTTCATCCGCGAACTCGGGAGCCGCCTGCAAAGCGGCTTCGAAAATGTGTTTCGTGCTGTCCTTGAAATATGTGTCCTCTACGAGGAGATCCTGCATCTCGCGGCCGAGTGCCACCGCCAACGCTCCGGCTTCGCGCCGACCCAGAGTGCCGAGCGGCATCGTTCGAAGCCAGAGGCCGCAGACTTCCGCGGCGTGGTACAAGGCATTCTGACCGACATCAGTTGCGTGCTTGCTGAGCACACGAAGCACGGGATACCAGTAGAGTGGAACAGGAATCCGGAACCACGCTCCCAAGTGATCGTCGGCGAGTTCTTTCCGCCGGAGCAGCGCTATCCGCCAATCGGGAATCGTCGCCACGTGCAGCAAACGTTTGAGAATGCGTCGAACGATTTGACCGCGATCCTCGAGCAGATCTTTCCAGACTTGCTCGAGTAGGATCTCGGAATTGATTGCCAGCAACAGCCCATCTAGAAACAGATCCCGCGCGAGCTGTGTCTGGGGGTCCGTTGCGGACAACTGGTCCGAAGCTGACTTCCACGACGCCAGGCCGGAACCCTGTTCCGCCAGACTCTGAGCGTAGAGCCTAATCGCCCGTCCCCAGCGAGGCACTGGCGCTAGAGCCTTAATCCTTGGC
>JBEBGV010000056.1:0-31307 GCA_040081265.1 Vicinamibacterales bacterium | reverse complement strand
GCGCTGATGTCCCGTTGTGGCGGGTCGCGGATCGATGATCACAGAGGGGACATTTCTATCGAGTTAACCCAGGGGACATTTCTAACGAGCTTTGACATGGTCTTTCGGAGGTCTTGCTGGGCAGCGTCGCCTGATACGCGCAGACGACGCCAGAGGGCAAGCAGACCGCTGCGGCTCAGTGTGCGCGCAGACGGCTGGGGCACTTACGCACTCGCTTTGGCGAGACGCGTCGCGATGCGCGACTTGTAGCGCCCCGCTGTGTTGCGGTGGATGATGCCCTTGGTGGCCATCTTGTCCACGATCGACGACGTCGCACTGAGTGCCGTGCGGGCCCCGTCGAGATCCTTGTCGTCGAGCGACGCGCGAATCGCTTTGAGGGCGGAGCGGAGCTTCGACCTCAGCTGGCGGTTGTTTTCACGGCGCTTGACGTTCTGGCGGTTAGCCTTAAGTGCTGACTTGGTGCGCTTGGCCACTGTGCTGGCGTCCTCTCTCTGCGGAAAAGCGGGGTGCTGGCAAAGGGCTTATTGTATCACTGGGGCTGGGTGACATCGAGCGCCACCGCCCACGACCCGTCTGCTGCCCTGGTCCAGGCACGGACATAAAACCCTTTTTCAGGCGTTGAGTTACCGGCCGCCGCCAAGACATACGTGCCCCAGGTGTAGCCCAGGTCGCGCGATTGGGCGACGTCTGCGAAGCGGGCCTCCCCGGAAGTGTAGGCCGGCTGGGTCTTCAGCCAGGCTGTGGCGGCCGTGACGCCCACGACGGGCATAACGGCGAAGCGGTGAAGCCGGACACCCTCGGCCAGCTTCCCCTGATACCCCGTCGCCTGAGAGGTAACCGCCAGCCGATCCAGTTCGGCGTCAGCTGCGGAGAGCGCGCGCCTGGCGGCATCCACCGTGTCGCCGCCGGTATAGCGGTTGGCCCCTGGTGCGCGTGTAAACCCCGGGGCGAATGGAGGTTCCGACGGCAGGTTGACCCCGACGTCGATGAGCACCTTGTAGCTGCCGTCGGCCTGGCGCTTCCAAATCGAGGCGTAGTTGCCGTAGCGCGGGGCCCCGTTGTTTCTGGCCGGATTGATGTTGGTTGAGGGGCCCGTCAGGTAGCCGAGATCGCCGCTGGCCGCGGCGTCGCCCCAGCGGGGCTCCCACAGCAGCTGCAGGTCCCTTGGTGGGTCCGGTGCCTGCCGCAGCCCCTCCTTGGCTGGAGAGGTCTCATTGCCCGCAAACGCCACGGCGTCATCAGCAAAGTACTCGATGAAGGCTTGCTTCCAGCCAACCACGGTGGCCCGTTGGGCAAACGCTCGTTCGGCTGCGACCATGCGCTCAAGTGGAGAGGGGTTGTCGCGACCTTGCGCAGACACCGACACGACGACAGCCAGGGCAGACGTCACCGCCAGGCTGACTCCCAGCCAACTTGCGCCTCTGAGCATGGAACGCTCCCGATTAGTGGCCGACGATCTGATAGGTGCCCGAGGAGGGCCGCACAGTAGAGTAGCGCGCGACTTCACGGCCGTCCACGACCTCGACAGTCTTATAGACGACCGAGGGTGGGCGGCTGGCCGTTGGCGTGGCCGGGGACTTTGCAGTGGCTGAGCTGATCTTGCGGACGTAGTCGACGGTCTCCCGATAGGGCGGGATTCGCCGGCCGTAGCGATCGACGGCGCCGGCGCCGGCGTTGTAGGCAGCCAGTGCCAGTTCTTCGTTGCCTTCGTACCGGTCCAGCAGTTCCCTCAGGTATGCCGTCCCGCCGCGGATGTTGTCGTTGGGATCGTACGGATCGCTAACGCCGAGGTAGGTTGCGGTCGCCGGCATGAGCTGCATGAGGCCCATCGCGCCCTTTGGCGAGCGTGCCCGCGGGTTGTATCCGGACTCGACCTGGATCACGGCCCTGACCAGTTCCGGCCGCAGGGAATACCTCGCTGAGTGTGCCTGGATCAGCGGTTCAAAGCGCTCCCGCGTCGTGCCCACCGCAAGCGGCCGCGTGACGCGAATGGTGTCGGTTGGGGCCACCCGCGCCGGCGCGGCGGCCGGTACCGCATACGTTTGCGCCGACGGGTCGAGCTTTCGGTCCGAAAGGACCAGCGCGCCGCCGGCGTCCCTCCATGCGTAGATCTGTGCAGACGCGGGTGCGCTGGGAACGAGTACCGCACCGAGTACGATGCCCAGCATGTAACGCCGGACACACCGGTGGTGAGCGTGTCGATAGACCATCCCTTGGTCATATCGGCAACGACTTGCCCGGACGTTACGTGTAGAATCCCGGCTCGATGCAGATCTGGAAACAATGGATCAAGCAACCGCAGGTTGTCTGGCTTCGGCGCGCGATCTTCCAGGTCCATCTCTGGACCGGCCTGGCTATCGGGTTGTACCTCGTCGTGCTCAGCATCACCGGTGCCGCGCTGGTCTATCGCGTCGAACTCGAGCGGAAGTTCGAGGTGACCAAGCCGGCTTTCGAGCCGAACAGAACACGTCTCACGCAGGACGAACTGAAGGCCGCGGCCGAGCGCATCTATCCCGGCTGGGAGGTGACGCGCGTCGGCACGCGGATCAGTCGGCGCAATCCCACCATCGAAGTGTGGGTGGAGAGGGCGGGAGAGAAGAAAGAGCGACTCTTCAATCCCTATACCGGTGAAGATCTTGGCGATGCCATTCCACGCAACGTCAAGGCGCTGAACTGGGTCGCGGAACTGCATGACGAGCTGCTGCTCGGACAGACCGGTCGCCAGATCAACGCGGTCGGCAGCGGGATTGCGACCCTGCTCGTCATCTCAGGTCTCGTCGTCTGGTGGCCGGGCGTGCGCAACTGGCGTCGGTCCCTGGGAGTCCGGCGTGGCACGAGCTGGATCAGGTTCAACTGGGACCTCCATAGCGCCGTGGGGTTCTGGTCGTTTCTGCTCCTCGCGCTGTGGGGACTCTCCGGAATCTACCTCGCGTACCCCGAACCGTTTTCGGCGTTCGTGGATCGCATCTCCGATCCCGACGCGATCCTCGGTCAGCGACCCGGGGACGTCGTGCTGGCGTGGGCAGCACGGCTGCACTTCGGACGCTTCCGCAACGCCACCTACCTGCAGCCCTTCTGGGTCGTGCTGGGACTCATCCCGGCGCTGATGTTCATCACCGGCTTCCTGATGTGGTGGAACCGCGTGCTTCGCCCCCGCACTACTTCAGTGCGTCGCTGATGTCGTAAGCGGCGACCTGGTTCTCGTTCATGTGTGGAACCAGCAGGATGTTCCTGGCGGCGACCAGGCCGATGTCGGCGGCACCGGGCTTGAACTGACGCACCAGCGAGCTTTCGCCAGTCGATGAGACGTGCAGGACCTTCCCGGCCAGATAGTCGGAGATCAGGAAGCCACCGCGTCCGTCGCTCTCGATGCCGTCAATGTTGCCGAACGACGCGCTGCCGATCAGCGTCTTTGCCTTGGTCGCCATGTTGAATGCCATCAGTCGTCCAGGCACCTTGGTCGTGAAGTCTGCCTCGGGCTTTCCCCAGTTCGCCACGATCAGGCGGTCGCCATCGACGAGCAGGCCGTTGGGAAAGTCGAGCACGTCGGTGTCGAGGAACACCGAGGCGGCGCCATCCTTCACCACATAGACCCGGTTGCCCATCATGTCGGAGACGTAGACCGCACCATCGCTCGTGCACTCCACGTCGTTGAGGAACTTGGCGTCGGGAATGGTGACGCGCGTGGCGATGGACCCGTCGCGGACGTCAATGCCGATCACCTCATTCAGGTCAGCCGTCCACAACGTACCGAGACACGCCCTCAGGCCCTTGGGCGCGTTGAGGCCGGTGACGAACGTCGCCGAGACGACCGATCCATCGCCGTTCAGTTTGACGATGGTGCCGTTGCCGTCCTTGCCGTCTGGCGCGCCATTGATCTGTGAGGTGAAGATGTAACCCGACGCCGGGTCGAAGTACACGCTCTCCGGCGTCGCGATCGCCTCGGTCGTCGTCCATCCGGCGGTCACCGGTGCGGCGACAGGAATCGCGGGTGCGCCCGAGGGCGCGGGGGTGCTGGTGCTGGCAGGCTGAGAACTGCTGCACGCGGCCAGGGAAACGGCGAGGGCGACAACAGACGAAAGACCTTTCATCAACGTGAACCTCCAATGATTGTTTCGATGACGCGCGGGGCCTGGGCCAGCATCTCACCGATCTTCGACGCGTCCTTGCCGCCGGCTTCCGCAAAATCAGGGCGGCCACCACCGCCGCCACCAACCACCGGCGCGAGCTGTTTGACGATCTGACCGGCACCAAGCTTCTTGACCAGGTCTGGTGTGACGCCGACCACGATCGTTACCTTTCCCTCGTCCGATGGCGACGCGATGATCACGACGCCGCTCGTGATGCGGGAGCGATGTTGATCGACGAGCGCGCGCAGGCCGTCTTTGTCGAGGCCAGCGACTTCGCGCGCCACCAGCGTCACCCCTGCTACCTGGGTGTCTTGTCCGCCCGCGCTGGACCCACCGCCGAGCGCAGCCTTCATACGCGCCTGCTGCAGTTCTCGGGCAATCTTCCTGTTTTCCTCGTGCAGCGCTGTGATGCGAGCGCTGAGGTCGCCAGGTCGCGCGTTCAGCGCCGTCGCGACCGCGTCCAGTTCTTCGCGGTCACGCTGGAAGGCGGCGAGGGAGCCGAGACCGGTGATGGCTTCGATCCGGCGTACACCCGCAGCGATCCCGGTCTCACCGATGATGGCGAAGAGGCCGATGTCGCCGGTCGCCCGGACATGCGTTCCGCCGCACAGTTCCGTGCTGAATCCAGGCACAGAAACGACGCGAACCTTGTCGCCGTACTTTTCGCCGAAGAGGGCCATGGCGCCTGCCGCGATCGCATCCTGCGTGGCCTTCACCTCGGTCTGCACCGGCGAGTTCGTCAGCACGCGCTCGTTGACGATCGCCTCGATCTGGCGCATCTGTGCGCCGGTCACAGCGCTGAAGTGAACGAAATCGAAACGCAGCCGTTCTGGTGAGACGAGCGAACCCGCCTGCTTGACGTGGGGCCCCAGGACCTGTCGCAGCGCCGCGTGGAGCAGATGGGTCGCCGTATGGTTCCGCCGCGTGGCGTCGCGCAGCAGGCTGTTCACTTCGGCAGCGATCAGGTCGCGCACCGCGATCGTGCCCTCGGTCATCCTGACGGCATGCAGTCGGGCCCCGAACTGTGCGTGGCGGCTGACGCCGTCGACGAGCGCGGTGCCATGCGGGGCGACGAGCCGGCCGGAGTCCGACACCTGGCCTCCAGCCTCGAGGTAGAACGGCGTCTGGGCCAGCACCGCAAAGCCTGTGTCACCAGCGCCCAGCGTCTCGACCACGTCGTAGGCCGTGCCTGTGTCCTTGAACAGGGCGAGGATACTGGTGTTGACGGTCGTGCTGTCGTAACCGGCGAAGACGTCCTCCAGGCGCCGGAGATCATCGAGATTCCGGGCAGGCAGATTCCAGGCCTTGGCATCCGCGCCAGACTTGAAGCTGCTCTTCGCCCGTGCCTTTTCTCGCTGACCTTCCATGGCGCGTTCGAAACCCGCGACGTCAAGCGAGAGCTTGCGGTCCTCCACCATGTCTTCGATGAAGTCGCGAGGCAGGCCGTAGGTGTCGTACAGGCGGAACGCCGTGTCGCCGTCGAGCACGCCGTTGACGGCCGCCGCCTTATCGAGCGCATCCTCCAGCCGTGGCAGCCCCCCGGTCAACACAGCATCGAACCGCTCTTCCTCGCTGCGGACGACCGTCTTCACCGCGTCTTTGCCGGTGACGAGTTCGGGATAGGCGACGCCGAAGGTGTCCACGACCGTATCAACAAGGGCGTGAAGGAATGGTTCGACCATTCCGAGCCGCTTGCCGTGACGCATGGCGCGCCGCATGATCTTGCGGAGGACGTAGCCACGCCATTCGTTCGAGGGGACCACGCCGTCAGCGATCAGGAAGGTCATCGCGCGCAGGTGGTCAGCGATCACGCGCGTCGACACGGCGACGCTGGACATCTCGTTGCCGAGAGCTCTCACCAGCTCGGTCCGTCCCGGCGGGAGTCCCGACGCTTTCGCTCGATCGGTGATGGCGATCAGCAATGGGGCAAAGAGGTCGTTCTCGTAGTTCGACAGCAGTCCCTGCATCACCGCGGTGACGCGATCCAGCCCCATACCGGTATCGATCGACCGGGCGGGGAGGGGATTCAGGACCCCGCCGGGCTGCCGGTCGAACTCCATGAATACGTTGTTCCAGATCTCGGTGAAGCGGTCGCAGTTACACTCCACGCCCAGGCACCGACGGCCGGCTGTTTCTTCCGCACAGGGCAGCGAGGCGCCGCGGTAGTAGTAGAGCTCGGAGCATCGACCACAGGGCCCTGTGTCGCCCATCTGCCAGAAATTGTCGGCCGCTCCCAGTTCGCTGACGTGATCCGCCGGCAGGAATCCTCGCCAGATGTCGTACGCCTCATCATCCCGCGGAATGCCGGTTTCCCCGCGGAACACCGTGGCGTAGAGGCGATCAGCCGGCAGCTTCCACTCCCCAGTCAGAAGCGTCCAGGCCAGGGGAATCGCATCGCTCTTGAAGTAGTCTCCGAACGAAAAGTTTCCCAGCATCTCGAAGAACGTGTGATGGCGCAGCGACGGTCCGACGTTGTCGAGGTCGTTGTGCTTGCCACTGACCCGCATGCACTTCTGCGACGTCGTCGCCCGCGAATATTCCCGCGTCTCCCGGCCGAGGAACACGTCCTTGAACTGGTTCATCCCGGCGTTGGTGAACAGCAGCGTCGGGTCTTCGTGGGGCACGAGCGGCGAACTCGCCACGATCCGGTGACTGTGCCGTTCGAAGTAGGTGAGGAAGGACTGTCGAATCTCGTGAGCGGTCATTGGGGGCTGGGGATGAGGGGTTTAGGTTGATTCGGGCGCGTCGAGCGAATGCTGCCGCCGCCGCAGCGCGGCGCGAATCTGCTCGAAGTCGAATCCCTGAGCAATCAGATAGCGATGCAGCCGGACTGCGACCTTGGGGTTCCGAGGCGACTCGCCCGGACGCAGGCGTCGTTCGAGCACCCGTTCGATCAGGAGGGACTCGTCGACTTCACCAAACGCCTCGTCGACCGCGTGACGAGCCAGCTCGGGAGCCACTCCCATCGAGTTGAGATGCCGCAGAACCCGAAGTCGTCCGCGGCCGCGCACGTTCGCCTCGGTGCGGGCGTAGGCGGCGGCCGTACGCGCGTCATCGAGGGCGCGCTCCGCCTTCAGGCGGGTAATCGCTTCGTCGATGTCACCTGGGTCGAACTGGCGCCGGGTCAGACGCTCTCGAAGCTGCGCCTCGGCCAGTTCTCGCGTGGCCAGGAGCTTCAGGCCCACTACATACGCGCGCTCGCCAGCCGCCGGCATCCCCTCAGTTTAGTTGAGATGGTGCGCCGGGGTGAACCGGAGGCAACGAGACGTCGACGGCACGCTGGCCGAAGGGGCGCCCGCCCAGGAAGAACCGTAACCCGACCCTGACTGCGGCCGTCACGGCCCGTGCCTTGAACGAGCTCACTTCCATCGCTCGCTGTGCGCTGTGCCCGACCACTGACGCGGCGGCTCCCAGGTCCTGGGCTCCGCGCTCGACCGCACCGACGACATTATTCCCCTTGGCCACCAGGGTCTCGACGTCGTCAAGCAGGCGGGAGAGTCGCCGCTGGAGTCGCGGGATGTCCTGGTCTCCAATCAGTGGCAAGGCGGCTCGCAGTCGCGCCATCGCCGACTTCACTTGCACCAGCACGGCCACCAGCAGCAGGAACTGGACGATGGCGACGATGGACAGCGTCAAGAGGAACAGGTTTGTGGTTTCGGCGCTTGCGAAATTCATGGCCGTTCAAGGTGCAGGACCTGTGCCGGGGGGCCGCGCCGGGCCACAGCAGATCGCCGCCATGGTGCCTGCAGCTGAGCGGGAGATCCTACACAGGACGGGTAGGAATTGCCGCGACCCACGGACGGCGTTGACGGGAGTCCCGAACACGCAGGGAATTTGAACGGTATGAGCCTTGCCACAGAGTCGGCAGGCGTTAGGTCGTCAAGGAGGGTGTCAGCATGGTTCGTCGCCGAATGATTCAATTTGTGGGTACTGCTGCGATGGTGTCGCTGGCCCTGACAGGCGTCGCGCGCCCGGCAGCGGCTCAACAGGACGAGAAAGACAGAATCCAGGAGTCGCTCCAGGTGCTGGGTACGCTGGTCAAGACGCCAGATGACGCCATTCCGGAGTACGTCCTCGACCGGGCTGAAGCGATCGTGGTGATTCCCCGACTGGTCAAGGGCGGCTTCGTGCTCGGCGCAGAGCACGGCAGGGGCATCATGAGCGTGAGGGACCGCGCCACGAATTCGTGGAGTGCTCCAAGTTTCGTGAGCATGAATGGCGGAAGCATCGGCTGGCAGATCGGCGTCCAGTCGGTTGACCTCGTCCTCCTCGTGATGAACAAGGAGGGAATCGACAAGTTGCTCTCCAGCGAGTTCAAGTTCGGAGCCAACGCGTCGGTCGCTGCCGGTCCCGTTGGTCGAAGCGCGCAGGCGTCAACAGACGCCAACCTGACCGCGGAAATCCTGGCGTACTCACGGGCCAAGGGACTCTTTGCCGGAGCGACCATCGAAGGGGCATCGCTGAAAGATGACGAGGACGCCAATCGCAAGTTCTATGGCGTGGCTGTTTCACCGAAAGTGATCTTCAGCAACAACGTGCCCAAGGATCGCCTCTCGAGCGTGGCGGCATGGCGTGGTGATATTGCCAGGCTGCTGGGTCCCGGCACCAGCAGCCGTTAAAGGGAGGTCGTCATGCGCATTCCAAGTGGGGTGATGTGGGCAGCCGGCGCTGGCGTGCTCGCATGTGGTCTCGTCCTGATGATGTCTTCGCGGTCCTGGACCGACGAGGGCGATGCAGTCGACGACACGCTGGACGACTCCTTTCCGGCAAGCGATCCGCCGTCGTGGACACCCACGACGGCGACGGCTGGTCGTGCGCAGCGGCTCCGCAGCCGCGAAAACTGACACATGGAGGGTACGCAGATGAGACTGAGACAGGATTCTGACAGCCGCGCGATGACCAATGCGTGCTGGTTTGCGCTGGGCGTGATGGGCGGGGCAGCGGTGGCGCTGCTGATGGCGCCGAGGAACGGCCGTGAGACCCGTCAGGAACTGAGCCGGCGAGCCCGGGAGGCGGCCGACACGCTGAAGGAGGAGGGCGGCGCGTTCGTCGAGCAGCAGACGCAGCGCGTCAATGAGGTCCTCGAACGGGGGAAGGCCGACGTACAGGCCTTCGGTTCACGCGTGAACGAGGCCCTGGAGAAGGGCAAGACGGCGTATCGGACCGCGACTACGAACTCCCAAAACGGGTGATTTCCGGCGCGCGGCCCTGGAGCGACGCCTCCATCTCCGCCCGCGCATCGTCGGACGTGGTCGAGATGCCCTGCACCCGCAGCTTGAACTCGTCCACGTTCGACGCCCACCGCAGCGCCTCTTCGTAGGTAATGAGCCCACGCTCGAACAAGTAGAAGATTGACTGATCGAAGGTCTGCATGCCGTATTGCGATGTGCCCTGGGCAATCGCATTGCGGATCATATGGGTCTTTTCCTTGTCGACGATGCAGTCCTTGATGAACGGCGTGCTGATCAGCACTTCGACTGCGGGCGCTCGGCCTTCGGCGTCGGCTCGGGGGATCAGGCGCTGTGAGATCACGCCCTTCAGGATGCTCGCCAGCTGCATGCGGACCTGCTTCTGCTGGTGAGGAGGGAAGACGCTGATGATGCGGTTGATCGTTTCGGTGGCGTCGAGGGTGTGCAGGGTGGAGAAAACGAGGTGGCCGGTCTCAGCGGCCAGAATCGCCGTCTCGATGGTTTCGTAGTCGCGCATTTCGCCGACCAGGATGACGTCGGGGTCCTGACGAAGAGCGCTGCGCAGTGCGTACGCGAACGAGTTGGTGTCGACGCCGATTTCGCGCTGGTTGATGATCGACCGGTTGTCGCGATGGAGGTACTCGATCGGGTCTTCGATGGTGATGATGTGGCAGGTGCGATGAGAGTTGATCTCGTCGATCATCGCGGCGAGGGTGGTGCTCTTGCCGCTACCGGTCGTTCCCGTGACCAGGACCAGACCGCGTTCCTCACCGGCAATGGCACTCAACACCGGGGGCAGGGCCAGCTCCTCGATCGTGCCGATGCGCATCGGGATGATACGGAAGACCATGCCGATCGTGCCGCGCTGCTGGAAGGCGTTACAGCGGAAGCGCCCGAGCCCGGCCACGCTGTAGGCGAGGTCGATTTCGTGGTTTTCCTCGAAGCGGGTCTTCAGGCCTTCCGGAAGGACGGCGTCGGCGATGACCGCCATGTCCTGCGCTTCGAGACGACGGTCCCGTAATGCGGGAACCAGTTCGCCCCGGATGCGCATGGTTGGAAAGCCACCGACCTTGAGGTGAAGGTCGGAGGCACCCGCGGCGACGGCAATCTTGAGCAGCTCGTTTACGTGCATCAGACTGGAGCGATACCGGGCAGAGGTGCGCAGATCAGCCCCGCGCTGACCTCGGTAGGCTCACCGAGCCTGCTCCTCCCGTTCTCTCCAGTAGTTATCGGGAAGTTGAGGCCGCACTTGTAGTCGGCCGGCCCGCGGCTACCGGCTGGAGCCAGCCGTGGGTATCCGGGGCGTCCCCACGCACGATCTCGAAGAACCTCTGCTGTATCGCCTCGGTGATAGGGCCGCGACGTCCGCGTCCCACCTTGATGCGGTCCACCGAGCGAATCGGGGTGACCTCTACCGCGGTGCCCACGAAGAACACTTCATCGGCAATGTAGAGGGTTTCCCGGGGCAGCGCCTGCTCCCGCAATTCGAATCCGAGGTCCCGGGCAATGGTGATGACCGAGTCCCTGGTGATGCCCGAGAGCACCGAGTTGGCAATCGGCGGGGTGAAAATGATCCCGTCCCGCACGACGAACAGGTTCTGCCCGCTGCCTTCGCTGAGGTTGCCGCTGGTGTCGAGCGCGATGCCCTCGGCATAGCCGTCGGCAATCGCCTCCATCTTGATGAGCTGCGAGTTGGCGTAGTTCGCGACGCTCTTGGCCATTGCCGGCAGGGTGTTCGGGGCCATGCGAGCCCAGGTCGCGATCTTGACGTCCAGCCCTTCTTCGATCGCTTCCTTGGTGAAGTACGCCGGCCATTCCCAGAGCATGATCGCGACGTCGACCGGGCAGGGCAGGGGGTTCACGCCCAGCGAATCGTAGCCCCGATAGACGAGCGGACGGATATAGCAGGCCCGGAACCCGTTGGTGCGAATCAGGTCGATGACAGCGGTCTCGAGTGTCGCCTGGTCGTAGGGTGAGTCCATCCGGTAGATGCGGGCGGAATCGATCAGCCGACGCATATGGGCGTCAAGGCGGAAGACGGCGGGCCCGGTCCGCGTGTCGTAGCACCGGGCGCCCTCAAAGACACCGCTGCCGTAGTGCACGACGTGGGAGGCGATGTGGATTCGGGCATCGTTCCAATCCACAAGCGAGCCGTTCATCCAAATCTTGCCGGTCCCTGGAAACGCCATGCGCAACTCCTTTGTTCAACTGATCCTAACCTGCCGCTCACCCGGACGCGAATGTCACCGCGACAATCAGCCCGCACCCGGTGCGGGCAAACAGACTCTGCCCCTCGCGAGGCGACGTTCGTCTGGTGTCAGACGGAGCCCCGCGAGCGTTACTGGGCTTCGTTGCAGAACGGGCAGCGGTCGTTCCGCGCGTGCAGCGGCTTGCGGCAATGCCAGCAGAACCGGGCAGTCGGGGTGTCGCGGGCCCGGAGCCGGGCGTGAATGTCGGCCACCTCGTCAGAGCCCCCTTGTGCGGCGCGGACGCTGGGAACCCGACGCGGGGCCGTACTCCGGGCGGCCAGGACGTCTGCCAGGAGGTCTGCGGCGCGCTGATAGCGGGTGGTGACATCGGGCGACAGCGCCGTGAGCACGATGTCGTTGATCGCCTTGGGGATCTTCGCGTTCCTGACCCGGGGCGCCGTCAGGAGTTCGCCACGCATCAGGCGCTCCACGTCGCCAGGTCCAGGCGTTTCATACGGCAGCTCGCCGGTCAGCATCTGGTACATCGTGACGCCCACCGAATAGAGATCGCTGGCGAAGACGGCCTTTCCGTAGAACTGCTCGGGCGCCATGTATGGCGGGCTGCCGATGACGGTCGTGCCGTGGGCCGCGATCTCGAGGAAGCGCGAGGTGCCGAAGTCGGTGACCTTCAGCAGGCCACTCTCGGTGATCAGCATGTTGCCCGGTCGGATGTCGCGATGCAGCACGCCGGCCGCATGGGCATGATCGATCGCATTGCAGATCTGGCAGGTGAAGTCGAGCGCCCGGGTGAGATCGAGCGCGCCCTCGCGCATGATGATCTGCTCGAGTGTCTGCCCGTCCACGTACTCCATCACGATGTAGAACACATCGTCCTGCCGCTCGGCGGTGAGCACCGAGACGATGTTGGGATGGTTCATGGAGGCCAGCAGGCGGGGCTCCTTCACCATGGCGGTGAAATCGTGGTGCTGGCGGTGGGGCACCTTCAGGGCGACCTTCTTGTCGATCCACGTATCTTCGGCCAGGTACACGGCGCCGAAACCGCCGCTGCCCAGCGAAGATACGATTCGATACTTGCCGATGGTCTGCCCACGAAAGAACATGAGGCAGGCTGAGTATAGCAAGCCCTTTACGCCCGTTCTTCGCCACCGGTGGTGTGAGACCCGCTGCGGGACCACCGTGAGCAGGCAATCAGTCTATAGACTCACTAGGGTAGTTGCAGGTACGCTCTGGGGCTGACATGGACCAGAACATGATCGCCCTGGCCGCCATCACGCTGTTTGCGGCCACCGTCAACGGCGCGCTCGGCTACGGGTTTTCGTCGCTCACCGTTCCGCTCGCGCTCCTGTTTCTGACCAACCGGGTCCTCAACCCGGCGCTCATCCTGATCGAAGTCGTTCTCAACGGGTACGTGCTCTGGAACAACCGTGAGGCTTACGGTCGGACGTGGCGACGGGTGATGCCGGTAGTCATCGGCCTGGTGCCCGGAGTCATCATTGGCACCGCGATCGTGGCGCAAGTGCATCCGGGCTGGCTGCGCTTCGGCACCTACTGGGTGTTGTTGCCCCTCATCCTTGTCCAGGCGGCTGGCTGGCGTCGGCCGATCAAGTCAGAACGAATCGCCGGCCTCGGCTTCGGGGGCGCCCTGGGCGTGCTCTATTCGGTGACCACCGTCTCCGGTCCGCCGCTGGCCATCATGCTCAACAACCAGGGGCTGGCAAAGAAGGATTTCCGCGCCGCCCTGGGCATCATTCGGCTGGCGGAGTCATCGATGACGGCTGTGGCCTACGCCTACGCTGGACTCTACACCGCGCAGAGTTTTACGCTGATTCCCTGGATCGTGCCGAGCATCCTGCTGGGCGTGCCGCTCGGTGCGTTCGTCATTCGCCACGTCGGCCACGAAACGTTTCGACGAATCTGCATGAGCTTCGACGCGTGGGTCGTTGCGTTCGGTTTGTCCCGCCTGCTGAAGGATCTGGGACTGGTTCCGAGCAATGCCGCCTATGTGGTCATGGTCGTCGTGGGCGCAATCGACATCTGGTTGTTGTACCGGTTCTTCCGAAACCCTTCGCTCGAAGCGCCGCTGATGCCCGACGCGTCGCCCACCGAAGGTTCGACTGCACCACGAGCCTCAGGTTAATTCCTCGCAAAATCAAACGCCCAAAGACGCCGACTACGTTGGCTCAGCCGCGGGCTGACCAGGCCCGCGTCCGCTTGCCGGCGGCACACACGTTGCTCCCTACCAGTCGGTCCTGCAGTCACTGCAGGTCACAGCAGCACCACGCTGTTGAGTTGGGAGGACATATGAAGAGCTTGACGACGACACCCGCGGCCATCATTGCGGTTCTGCTTGCCGCGACGCTAGGTGCATGCAGCGACTCTGCCCAACGTGAAGATGGGGTGGCGCGTGAGACCGCTGGCGCCATCAAGGATGCTGGCAGCGAAGTAGGCGACGCTGCCGCGAATGTCGCCAAGGCCGCAGGGGATGCGGTGCTCAACGGCGGCCGCGCCGCAGATGCCGCCTTCGAAACCGCCGACGTCAAAGGGGCGCTGATTGCGGACTCGCGGCTCAGCGCCAATGGCATCAACGTCGATACCGATCACACCGCAAAGCTCATCATCCTGCGGGGCCAGGTACCGACTGCCGAGCAGAAGCTGATCGCCGGAGAGATCGCCGCACAACGGGCAGTGGGGTATCAGGTCCAGAACGATCTGACGGTTCGCTGACCGTAATCCCGGCCTCTTACATCTCGCGCCAGTGAGTGAGGAGGGCTGTGATCGCGACCAGTGCCATCGCATCCGCCCGGAGCGTGCGGCCACCAAGCGTGATGAGGGAGGCCGATGTGACGCCGCGGGCAACCTCCTCAGGCGTCCATCCCCCCTCCGGGCCCACCAGCACTTGAACGGCCCTGGGCGGGCGCGGGGGGAGCGATGACACGAGGCTTCCTCCTGCGGCGAGCCCAGGTTCCACGCACATCACGTTGAGGACGTCCTCCGCCGCGAGAATCGCTCGCCCGAATGGTGCCGGGGTTCCGATCGCGGGCACGACCGCGCGTCCACACTGCTTGGTGGACGACACCGCAACTCGCTCCCACCGTTCGCGCCGGTCGCCGCGGTTGAGCGCTGCCAGTGAGATGGCCGTCCGCTCTGTGACGATAGGCTGGATCGCCGCGACGCCAAGCATGACTGCGTCGCGAATGACATCGTCCATCTTGTCGCCCTTGAGGACGGCCTGCACCAGGGTGACGGCCACACCAGCCTCTGGGGCCGCAGGCCTCAGCCTTCCGACCTCGACCTGGACGCTGTTCTTGCCGACACCGACGATCGTCGAGTCGAACTCCTGACCGCGCCCGTCGAAGATGCGGATCGCGGCGCCGACGCCGAGACGCAGGACCCGCGTGGCGTGCTGTGCCTCTTCCTCGGAAAGGTTGAGAAGCATGCCCGGCGCGTGGTTACCAGGAGCGTAGAATCTGGCGTTCATTCCGGATCGTGGACGTCGCGCTATCGGCCGCGGCGACTTGCCAGGCGGAGCAGTTCGGGCACGCGCTTGGGAACCACTGCCGTCAGGACTTCTGCGCCGCTCTGGGTGATGAGAACGGTGTCCTCCACGCGGATGTGCATCTTCCGATCGGGCAGGTCGATGATCGGCTCGATGGCCAGCACCATCCCGGCCTGCAGCGGCAGGCTCCAGTCGCCGACGTCATGCACCGACATGCCTACATAGTGCCCTTCGTAGGCGTATCGAGGATCGAAGCCACGCAGCCGGAACACGCGCTCGCCGGCCTCCTGAATTGTCGCGCGGGTGGCACCAGGCTTCATCTCGGCGATCATGGCCAGCTGCGATTCGAGCACGCACTCATACGCGCGCTGCTGCTCGTCGGTAAACCGGCCGGAGACTGGCCAGGTGCGGGTGATATCGATCGTCATGTAATCCAAGGCCCCGGCGTAATCCATGACGATGAGATCGCCCGCCTCGGTGCGACGACCGTTGTCCATGTAGTGCCACTGGTTGCCGTTGGGACCTGAGCCGACGATCGCTGGGTAGGCATCGGCCTGGATCCCGCTTCGGATCAGCCAGTATCTGGCTTCCGCCTCGAACTCGTACTCGAACCTTCCGGGCTCCGAGATGCCGATCGCGCGCTGCATCGCCTCGGCGCTCAGCCTGCCGTTCCTTCTCAGGATCTCGATTTCGCGGGCGCTCTTGATCAGCCGCAGGGCATCGATGTGCGGCGTGATGTCCTTGACCTCTACCCCGGGGAGCTGCGCCTTGAGTGCATCTGCCCGTTGTGCGCCTTCTGACGGATACTGCGCCAGCGGGTTTCGTCGCCGGGCGGCCTCGTCCGAGCCTACTTCTGAGCGGCCGCGATCGACGAGGTCCGGTTGCGACAGCCGAACCCACATCTGGCTGATGCCATCCGCCTTCTTCGCCGCCAGGTAGTCGCTGAGGGCGTTCAGCGGCTGCACGCTGGCGACGGCGTGCAGCCGCGCACTGTCGGTCTCGCTGAGCCAGTTGCCGCCTTGAAACATCACCGTCCCGGCAGAGAGAGGGGGGACAAACACGTGCGTCGCACCGCTCGGAACCTCCATGACCATCACGGCGTTGAGGTCTTCGGAGCCGGTCAGATAGTAGAAATCGTTGTCCTGTCGGAACCGGACGCCAGCCGGCTCCGAGGTCGCAGAGAACATCACGACAAGGCCACGCTCGAGCGTGGCGGCAAGTCGCTGCCGGCGTGCCGAAAATTCCTCCGCGGGGTAGCCGGTGCGTTGCGCGGACAGCGCCGCCAGAGCCAGCACGAGAAACGTGGTCGTGATAACCAGGCGAAGGCGGTTCATGCCGGACTCCTTCTCTCCAGGGTGACGCACACCCATTCGTCTTCATCTTCACGCGTGATGGACGTGCAGTTACGGAAGGAGGCGAGAACGTCATCGGCTTCATGGGTCATCAGCCCGCTCAGGATGAGTGTTCCACCTGCCGACGTCAAACGTTCGAGCATCCCGGCCACCGCAGTCAGCAGACCGCCCGTGAGGTTGGCGGTCACGACATCGAAGGGACCGCCCGTGAACCGGCGCAGGTCGATCACCTCGAAGCGAACCGCTCCGGCCGGGTTCAGGTCAAGATTCTCCCGAGCTGCCTGAATGGCATCGACGTCATCGTCAATGCCTTCGACGCTGGCGGCCCCCAGAAGGCTGGCTGCGATGGCCAGTACCCCGGAACCAGTGCCGACGTCGAGAACGCGCCTGGCTGCCAGGCTGGCGCGCTGAAGCGCGCGCAGGCAGAGACGCGTGGTGGCGTGGTGCCCGGTGCCAAAACCCATGGACGGCTGAATGATGATCGACGTGGTTCCGGCCGTTGTCTGGGCATCCCAGGGCGGCGCGACGATGAAGTTGCCAACGCGGATGGCGTGCAGGCTGGCCTGAGAGCGTGCAGCCCAGTCGTCGTCGGGAACGTCCACCGTCTCGACCGATACCGCTGGAAACTGGCCTGTGACGGCCTCCGCCGCAAGGCGTCGCTCCTCGGCTCCGGTAAAGAACACTTGCCAGTCGTTGTCTGAGAGTTCTTCGATCGCGGCGACCGGATGATCCGCGAGCGCGGCGTGGAGCAGGTCGCTCGTGGGCAATTCAGAGCCAGGGTCGCGGGTGGCGAGTCCCGACAGGCGGAGCGCCGGCCACACGCGCATCGCCTTAGCCGAAGATGTCCTTGACGCGCTCGAACAGGTTGCGGTCTTCGTGATCGCGCGGGGTTGGCTCGAATTTCTCTTTCGGCAGAGACGCGGCAAGCTGCTCGAGCAGCTTCTTCTGTTCGCGTGACAGCTTCCTGGGCGTCACGACCTTCAACGTGACGAGCAGGTCACCGCGACCGCGGCCGTTCACGTCCGGCATTCCGCGCCCAGAGAGCCTCAGGGTCGCCCCGCTCTGGGTGCCGTCGGGCACCTCGTACGCCTCTTCGCCGCCATCGAGGGTCGGAATCATGATCGAACCGCCAAGTGCCAGCGTGGGGAAGTTCACCGGCACTTCGCAGTGCAGGTCGTTGCCGTCGCGCTGGAAGAATGGGTGGTCCTGAACGATCAGGACGACATAGAGGTCGCCCGCGGGACCTCCGGCAGCGCCGCCTTCGCCCTCGCCGCTCAGCCGGAGACGTTGTCCCGTCGCGATCCCTGCGGGGATGCGGACGGTGAGCTTGCGTTCCTTCTGCACGCGTCCGGCGCCGCGACAGGTCGCGCACGGTTTCGAGATGATCGAGCCGGTGCCGCGACACTGTCCGCACGTGCGGGCGACCGTGAAGAAGCCTTGTTGATAGCGGAGCTGGCCTCGCCCATGACACTGTGGACAGGTGCTCGGCTTCGAGCCGGTGGCAGCGCCCGACCCTGAGCAGGTCTCGCAGGACTCCTGCCGGGGAATCTGAATCGACGTTTCAGCGCCCTTGGCCGCTTCCTCGAACGAAATTTCGAGGTCGTACCGGAGGTCGGCGCCGCGTTGCGGGCCCCCGCGGCGGCGTCCTCCGCCAAAGACATCGCCGAATCCGAAGACGTCGCCGAGCCCACCCAGGATGTCTTCGAAGCCGGTGAAGACGTTCGGGTCAAATCCGCCGGTCGCTGCGCCGCCGAGGCCGGCGTGGCCGAACCGGTCGTACATGTGGCGCTTGTCCGTGTCGGCCAGCACCGCGTAGGCTTCCGCGGCTTCCTTGAAGCGTTCCTCGGCTTCCTTATCGCCTGGATTGCGATCAGGGTGGTACTTGAGCGCCAGCTTGCGATAGGAGCTCTTGATTTCCTGGTCCGTAGCTGTGCGCGAGACGCCGATGATCTCGTAGTAGTCGCGCTTACTCACGCGTGGCCACCTTCACCATTGCCGCGCGGAGGAGGCGCTCACCGAGCATGTAACCCCGGCGCAGTTCCTCGATGACCTGGCCTTCGCGATGGCGGGTGCTGGCTTCCTGGGCAACCGCCTGGTGAAAGCGCGGGTCGAAGTCGGCATCGGTGACGTCGAGCGTCTTCACGCCTCGGCGTCGCAGGACGTCGAGCAACTGGCGATGAATGAGTTCGACGCCCTTGCGATACGCGTCGGCGTCGCCGCCGGCCGGTGCCTGGAGGGCACGTTCGAGGTCGTCCACAACCGGCAGGATATCGGAGAGCAGGTCGGTGGCGGCATGATCGGCATG
This sequence comes from Vicinamibacterales bacterium, assembly GCA_040081265.1. Lineage (GTDB taxonomy): Bacteria > Acidobacteriota > Vicinamibacteria > Vicinamibacterales > UBA2999 > JBEBGV01. The sequence continues at coordinate 12,625 of JBEBGV010000056.1, read as the reverse complement.
CTCCCGTCGCTCGCGCTCGATACGCTTGCGGAAGTTATCGAACTCCGCCGCCGTCCGCAGCAGGCGATCCTGCAGCGAGTCCTTTTCCTTGCGCAGGGCCTCAATCGACTCTGCGCCCGCATCGGTCGCCGTCGCCTCGAACCCGTCTTCTCCCGTGGGGCCGTTCACCAAGTCATCAACCATGTCCGAACCTGTTTCAACTCCTGAGCGCCTCTGCATGCCCGGCTGGCGCGGCGCCGCAGCCGGCCGCGACCAGGATCGCAGGAGGTCAGTTTGAATCGCGCAGCACGCGGGTCACGGCCTGAGCCGTGCCCTCGACCAATGACAGAGCGCGCGAGTAGTGCATGCGGGTCGGGCCGATCACACCGATCGTTCGAATGGTCGTGCCGTCAACCGAGGTGGCCGCCACCAGGCTGAAGGGGCGGAACCCGGGCGTGGTGTGCTCGCCGCCAATGACGACCGTCAGTCCCGGTCCATCGATGTACTGGTTCAGCAGGTGCACCATCCGCTCACGCTGCTCCATGATTTCGATGAGCGCGCGCAGCATCGGCACGGTGACGCCGTCGGTACCGGCATCATCGAGCAGCGACGCCGCGCCTTCGAGGTGAAAGGCAGACTGCGTCGGCAGTTCATCGAGCGTCGAGCGGGCCAGACGCAGAGCCCTCGCCAGCAGTTCGTCGTAAAGTGTGCGCTCCTCGCGCAGACGCTTCAGCACTGCCTCGCGGATGTCGCTCAGCGCGACCCCCGCGAATTCGCTGTTCAGGAAGTTCGCCGCACGGACCAGGTCGTCTGAACTGATCTCCTCAGCGGCGTCGACGACCTTCTGCGAGACCTGACGGTCGCTCGAGACCACGACGACCAGCACCCGTGTGCCACCGAGGTGGACGAATTCGATGCGCTGGAGGATTGCGCCACGGTCCTCTGCCAGGGCAAAGCCGACGTGTCGTGCCGCCCGGGACACGACGTGCGACACACCCGCGAGCAGGTGGTCCATCAGCGGCGACTGCTCGGAATACTGGCGGAGCTGATGCTCGACGCTGGCGGTCGGGCGCGCGGGCCGACGGCCTTCGAGCAGCATGTCGACAAACACCCGGTAGGCCAGGTCGGTCGGAACCCGGCCGGCTGAGGTATGCGGCTGGTGCACGTAGCCGGCTTCTTCGAGCTGGGCCAGGGTGCTGCGGATGGTGGCGGAGGAAACCCCCAGGCCACTTGCGCTGACAAGGGTCTGTGACGCTACCGCCTCGCCGGTCTCGATGTACTCGCGGACGAGGGTCGCCAGCAGGCGGCGCGAACGGTCGGTCAGCTCAGGAGAACCCATGGAATGTCAGCGTGTTGCGGCTGGCTTAAGTATAGCGGACGGGGGTCTCTACTTGAGTGCGCCTTCCCAGCGAAGGCTCACGGTCTCGCCCCCGGCTGCGCCTGCCTTCCCATGTTTGACGGCGATCAGCTCTGCCAGGATGCTGACGGCAATTTCCTGAGGGGTCACCGCGCCGATATCGAGGCCGATGGGGGCATGGACGTGGCGAAGCTGGTCGGCCGTCAGACCCTCCTCGAGCAGCGCGTCATAGACGCGCTTGACCTTGGCCCGGCTGCCGATGAGTCCCACGTAGCGAAGATGGCGAGGTGCCAGAACCCGCAGGGCGTCGAGGTCGTGACGGTGCCCCCGCGTCACGATGACGGCGTACGCGGTGGGCGGCAGGGTGTGGGCCGCCAGCCACTCCGGGATGTCCGCGACCTGGACGTCGACATCGGGGGCAAAGCGCGCGGTGTTGGCGAACTTCTCACGGTCATCGACGACGTGCACGTGAAAGCCCGCTTCACCTGCCATGCGCGCCAGCGAGTGGCCCACATGTCCGGCCCCGAAGATATAGACATCAGGTGCCGGCTCGACTGGTTCGATGAAGACGTCCATCTGCCCGCCACAGATGAGGCCCGATTCCTCGGCGAAGTCATCGCTCAGCTCATATCGCACGTTCTGCGGACGACGCGACGAGATCGATTCCCTGGCCTTCCAGAACGCATCGTCCTCGTAGCACCCGCCGCCGATCGTGCCGACCGTCCGCCCGTCGGCATAGACGAGCATCTTGGCGCCGACCCGCTGAGGCGTCGAGCCGCTCGACGAGACGATGGTCACGAGCGCCACCTCTTCGCCGCGGGATAACGCGTCCGAGAGGGCGGAGAAGACCTCCTGGTTCACCGATGCAGCTCGCAGAACTCGGTGGGTTCGGTGCCGACGAGGAACGACTCGTTGAAGGTACGCGGGCAGCCGGGGAGCGCAAGTTTGCCGGTATCGCGGTCGATCTCGGCGAAGGAAATCCCGTCAGGGACGTGGAACGTGGCGTTGGGCCGCCCCGCGGTCGCGCCTTTCATGAACTCCGTCCAGATCGGCAGCGCCGCCTGCGTCCCACTGAGGCCCAGCGGCTGATTGTCATCGAAGCCGACCCAGACGACAGTCAGGAGTTCAGGCGTGAAGCCAACAAACCAGGCGTCGCGAAGATCATTGGTCGTGCCGCTCTTCCCGGCCGCGTCGAGCGCGAATCCGGCCGCGCGCGCCCCGGCGCCGGTACCTTCGTTCAGCACGCTGCGCATCATGTTGGTCACGAGGTAGGCCGATTCCGGGTGCGCAACCTGCTTCAGGGGCAAGTCTTTCGGGGTCAGCTTCCGTCCGCTGGCGTCGATGCGCTCGAGCGCCTTGAGCGGACGCACCGCGCCGTTGTTCTGGAAGAGGGTGTAGGCCTGAGCGACCTCGAAGGGGGTCAGTTCAAAGACGCCCAGAGTGATCGAGGGAAAGCCACGAGGCGGCGTACCGACGCCCACCTTCCGCCACATCGCGGCAACACGATCGAACCCGATCTGCTCGCCCACATGGATAGTACCGAGATTGCGTGACATCGCCAGCGCCCGCCGCCAGGTGATGAGCCCGTCGTACTCGTCGTAGTTCCTGGGCTCCCAGGTCTGATCGTCGAAGGTGATCGTGGCGGGCTCGTCCACCGTGAGCGCGGCGGCGGTCAGGTCGGTGCGCCCATCTTCTTCCGCTTCCTCGAACGCGGCCAGATACACGAACGGCTTGAAGACCGACCCGGGCTGGCGGCGCGAGACGATGGCGCGGTTGTACTGAGACTGGTTGTAGGACCGTCCGCCGACCATCGCCAGGATTTCGCCTGTGCGCGGGTCGACCGCGATGAGGGCCGCCTGAGCGCGCCCGTTTCGCTTGCGCCTGGATAACAGCTGGTCGACACGTCCCAGTCCGTTACGCACGGCATCGATCGCCTGGTGCTGGAGATTGCTGTCGAGCGTCGTGTAGACATCAACCTGCCCGGCTTCGGACGTCACGCCGGGAAACGCCTCGGCCACCTGCTGCGCCACCATGTCGACGAAATAGGGTGCTTCGTTGTCGACCGCGCGCGCGACCACCTGGAGCGGCTCGCTGCGGGACTTCTGGCCGGCGTCCTTGCTGACGATGCCCTCGCGCACCATGGCGTCGATCACCGTGTTACGGCGCTCCACCGAACGCTTCGGGTTCGCAAACGGCGAGCGCAGGCTCGGGTTCTGAATCACGCCCGCGATGAGGGCCGCTTCGGCCACACTCACGTTGGCGACGTCCTTCCCGAAGAAGAGCCGAGACGCCTCAGCGACCCCGTGGATGGCGAACGAGCCACGCTGACCCAGGTAGATGTCGTTCAGGTACATCTCGAGGATCTCGTCCTTCGACGCGCGTCGCTCGAGCACGAGCGACATCAGCATCTCCTCAGCCTTGCGGATGTAGGAGCCGAACGTGCGCCCGCGCGTGCCGGCCTGCAATTCGGCGTTGAATTCGTCGGCCAGGAAGAACATCCGCGCCAGCTGCTGGGTGATCGTGCTGTTGCCGACCGCGAACTCTTTTTCGCCGAACACGTTGGTAAAGACGGCGGAGACGAGCCGGATGGGATTGATGCCGGGGTGATAGTAGAAGCCCTGATCCTCGGTCGTCAGCACGGCGCGCTTGACGTGTTCGGGAATGGCTTCGAGGGGCACGAGCCGTCGCTTTTCCCTGCCGGTGCTCGACATGAGGGCGGTCAGGAGCGGGGCGTCGAGCCGAAGCGTATCGGTGGTCGGGCCTCCCGGCACCTCGATCGCCAGCACACCACGCCCAGCGCGGGCCGGAAAGCGGACGCGTACCGCCTGCCCTTTCCATTGGCCGGCGCGCGGCGTCAGGACAATGGCATTGGCCGCGTTCGCGAATTCTCCAGGTTCGTGGGCGTTTGGACGCTGCACGTAGCCGAGATCATTCAGGCGATTGACGAGCTCAGCCGCCGTCAGCGACTGGCCGCGACGCAGTTCGAAGGCACGGGCGTAAACGCGTGGCAGCGTCCGCTCTCGCTCGCCGTGCAGCCTGGCGTCGATGATCCGCGAGTACGAAATGTAGAGGTAGGCGAGGGTCCCGATGCCGACGATGAGCAGGAGGGCAGCGAGCCCGGTGGCGTACTGCGCCACAACTCCGCGCGGGCGCCACGCTCCAAGGCCGCGTGCCCGGCTCCGGCGCGGTGGCGGGATCAGAGGATCTGCCATGCGCTCACACAGTTACCACCCAGTGCGTGCCCATGTCGAGCGCGAGTTCATGGCTGAGTCGGTCGATGAGCGGCGGGCCGTATTTGTTCAGGAAATACACGAAGCCGATTTCGCGTTCCTGGGGGTGTCCGGCCGGAAACGCCTGCGCCTGGGCGTGCTGGAACTGGCGGCGCAGCGTCTCATCCTTGCGCTTGGCCGCCTGGATCACCTTGCCGTGCAGCTTCTTGAGGTCGTCTTCCATCCGCCCCAGCGTTGAACGCGTGGCGCCCTCGAGCGTCGGATCGATCTGGGGCACGGCCGCCGCTAGCGCCTCCATGCGCTCGCGCAGCATCCGACCTGCCTGTTCGATGGACGTTTCGACTCCCGGCGGCAGGTGTGAGGCCAGGAGCTCGTTGAGGGCCGACTCGTCCTGCGCCTGAAGTTGTTCGATCGGGAACTCGTGACGGGTCAGAAACCGCATGGCATTGGAATCGACCAGCGTTGCCGTGAGGCGCTGGAACATCAACGGCATCGGCACCCCGAAGGCAGCATAGACGGGCTTCAGCTGACCCAGGTATGCCAGCTCGTTTGGGCCGGCCACATAACAAATCGTCGGGAAGAGGGTGTCCTGGACGATGGGGCGGAGCATGACGTTCGGGCTGAACGCCTCGGGATGGGTGCGCACCTCCCCGAGCAAAGCCGGCTTGTCCACGCGCGTGTCGCCAATACGGAAGCTGTCGCCGTCGCTGCGGATGGGCTCGCGTCCACCGTCGAGGTGGAACAAGGCCACTGAGTCGGCATGGGGCGTCAGCTGCGCGTGATAGCCACGTTCGCGGAGGGCGTCTCCGACCTCGGCGACTGCACGGCCGGTGGCGCCTGCCTGCTCGAGCTCCTGAGTAAAGAGGTGACCCACGAGCGGCTTGGCCGCCGGGTCGGAAGCGTCGTAGACGATGAGGCCGCGGTCGCCCAGGACCGACTCCAGCCATTGACCGAAGGCATCCGCAGTGCCCTGGCCCGGGCGGTAGGCTTTGCGCAGCTGGGCCAGCAGGGCAGGCGTGAACTCGGTCGGCGTCAGCAGCCGTTCAAGTTCGGCAATGGCCGTGTCCGTCGCCGCGTCGAGGGCGACGCGAGCCACCGGTCGTTCATGCGCGCCGACCGGGTTACCAACCGACACGGTGTGGTGCCCAAGATCGCCGTCGAGCACACTGCAGGCCTTGACCTCGTCCCAGTCGTGGTCCTCCGCGTCAATCCAGAAGACGGCCACGGCAGGCACTCTGTGCTCGCGGCGCACTTGTTCGGCGAGACGGATGGCGGTGAGGGCCTTGAGCAGGGTGAACAGAGGGCCGCCAAAAACGCCCGCCTGCTGTCCGGTGAGGACGGCCACTGTCTTCCCGTCGCGCATCGTCTGGAGCGCCGCACGAGAGGCCGCGGGCGCACCACGCCGTTCCTGCTGCGCGGCGATGACGTCAACGATGCGGTCGCGCTGGCGGGTGACACCCTGGGCCCGCGCAATGGCGGCTGTCCACGCTGCAGGCGACTGGGGGTTACCCGAAAAGAATGACTCGAGCCGCTCGTAGGCAAACGCGTAATCGGCCGCGAGTGGTCTGATCCACGGAAAACGTCTGATATCAACCGGAAGGGAGGCGGTTGTTGCCACGCCAGGCTGGGGGATCACCGGCGCCTACTGTTGCAGACGGTCGCGCGCACTGTCAAGGCGGCGAGGTGACATTCCTCGCCCCAAAACGCGCGTGAATAAATACTCAAGATCGTGAATAATCATACAGTTCGGTTGGCCGGCGTGCGCGTGCGGTGTACGTCTGGGTCGGCCCGGAGGGTCTGGAGCAGGATGAACGCGATTCTCGCGCTCGAAGATGGCACGTGGTACCGCGGCGTGGCGACCGGCGCACCGGGCGAGGCGCACGGCGAAGTGGTGTTCAACACGAGCATGACCGGGTACCAGGAAATCCTGACCGATCCGTCCTACGCCGGCCAGATCGTGACGATGACCGCGCCGCAGATTGGCAACTACGGTGTGGCTTCGGGTGATGCCGAGTCGGCCGCGCCACGCGCTGCCGGGTTCATCATGCGGGAGGCGTCGCCGGTGGCCAGCAACTGGCGGTCCGATTCCACCCTGCGCGACTACCTGATCGCCCATAACATCGTCGCCATCGGCGACATCGACACCCGGGCGCTGACGCGGACGTTACGGTCGAGCGGGGTGATGCGCGGCATCATCGCGACTGGACAGGTCGACCCGGCCGCCCTGGTTGAGCGGGCCCGTACCATTCCGAGCATGGAGGGTTCCGACCTGGTCAAGGAAGTGACCTGCGAGCGCCCGTACGAATGGCGCGAGCGCGCGGCGGCGTCGGGTGACGTCGAGCAGCGCGAGTTTGGTATCACTCCCCAGCGGACCTCGTCGAAGCGGTTGCGGGTTGCCGCGTATGACTTCGGCATCAAGTGGAACATCCTGCGGCGCCTGGATGCGTACGGCTGCGACGTGCACGTGTTTCCTGCCTCCGCCCCCGCGTCGGACCTGCTGGCCATCGACCCGGACGGCCTGTTCCTGAGCAACGGTCCCGGTGACCCGGCGGCGTTGCCGTATGCCATCGAGAACGTGAAGGCGCTGGTGGCCGCGGATCGGCCGACCTTCGGCATCTGTCTCGGCCACCAGATTCTGGGGCTGGCCCTCGGGGGGAAGACCTTCAAGCTGAAGTTCGGACATCGGGGCGGCAATCATCCGGTCAAGGACCTCGCGTCCGGCGCCGTTGAGATCACGGCACAGAATCACGGCTTTGCCGTCGACCCCGACTCACTTCCGGCCAACGTGAAGGTGACGCACATCAACCTCTACGACGGGACGGTTGAAGGCTTCCGGCACACGGGCAAGCAGATCTTCTCGGTGCAGTACCATCCCGAGGCCTCCCCGGGCCCGCACGACGCCGACTATCTCTTCCGCCAGTTTCTCGACTCAATGGAGCCTCGCTGAACACCCATGCCCAAACGCACTGATGTTACCCGGGTGCTCGTCATCGGCTCAGGACCGATCGTCATCGGGCAGGCGTGTGAGTTCGACTACTCGGGCACGCAGGCCTGCAAGGCGCTGCGCGCCGAAGGTCTCGAGGTCATCCTGGTCAACAGCAATCCGGCGACGATCATGACGGACCCGGAGATGGCCGACCGCACCTACGTCGAGCCGCTCACCCCGGAGATTCTCGAAGCGATCATCGCGAAGGAACGTCCCGACGCGATTCTGCCCACCGTCGGTGGCCAGACCGCGCTGAACCTTGCCGTTGCGCTGGCCGAGAACGGCGCGCTCGAACGCCATGGCGTCAAGCTGATTGGCGCCCAGATCGATGCCATCAAGGTTGCTGAAGATCGGCTGCTCTTCCGTGACGCGATGAAGGAGATCGGAGTCGAGGTGCCACGCAGTGGCGTGGCGCGATCGCTCGAAGAGGCCCTGGTCCTGGTCGATGACACCGGCTTTCCGGCGATCATCCGTCCGTCGTTCACGATGGGCGGCGTGGGCGGCGGCATCGCTTACAACATCGACGAATTCCGGGAACTGGCCGGCCGCGGCCTCGACCTGAGCCCGGTCCACGAAATCCTCGTCGAAGAAAGCGTCATCGGCTGGAAGGAATTCGAGCTCGAGGTGATGCGCGACGTCGCCGACAATTTCGTGGTCATCTGCTCGATCGAGAACATCGACGCGATGGGTGTGCACACCGGCGACAGCGTCACGGTTGCGCCGGCCCTGACGCTCACCGACAAGGAGTACCAGCGGATGCGCGACATGGGTCGCCGCATCATCCGTCGCGTCGGCGTCGAGACCGGCGGCTCCAACATTCAGTTCGCCATCAACCCCGACGATGGGCGCATCGTGGCGATCGAGATGAACCCGCGCGTCTCGCGCTCGTCCGCGCTGGCGTCCAAGGCGACCGGCTTCCCAATCGCCAAGATCGCAGCCAAGCTGGCCCTCGGCTACCACCTCGACGAGATCCCCAACGACATCACGCGACTGACGCCGGCGTCGTTTGAACCGACCATCGACTACGTGGTCGTCAAGTTCCCGCGGTGGAACTTCGAGAAGTTTCCGCAGGCAGACCCGACGCTCACGACCCAGATGAAGTCGGTCGGCGAGGCGATGGCCATCGGCAGGACGTTCAAGGAAGCGTTTCTCAAGGCGGTGCGCTCGCTCGAACTCGGCAAGGCCGGGCGCCTCTTCCCGGAAGACTCCGACGCTGCGCTGATGGAGGAGGACGACACCGCGCTGCGGCGTCGGCTCGTCGTGCCGACTGACAAGCGGATGTGGGCTGTCTTCAAGGCGCTGCGACGCGGGTGGACGGTTGAGCAGCTCCACGAGCTCACGCACATGGATCCGTGGTTTCTGCAGCAGTTTGCCGAGATCGTCGAGCTGCGGAAGATGGCCGCTCTTGGCGAGTTCCGCGAGATGTCGATCGACATGCTGCGTACGCTCAAGCGCACCGGTTTCAGCGATGCCGACATCGCCGACGTGTTCGGAATGACCGAAAGCGTGGTCCGGCAGCGGCGTCTTGAAGAAGGTCTGGTGCCGGCCTACAAGCGCATCGACACGTGCGCCGCGGAATTCGAGTCCTTCACGCCCTATATGTACGGGACCTACGAGCAGGTCTGCGAGGCCGAACCGACGATGCGACGCAAGGTCGTGATCCTCGGCAGCGGACCGAACCGCATCGGCCAGGGCATCGAGTTCGACTATTGCTGCTGCCATGCCGTCTTCGGCTTCCGCGAGGAAGGCTTCGAGACGATCATGGTCAACTGCAACCCGGAGACCGTCTCGACCGACTACGACACGGCCGACCGACTCTACTTCGAGCCGCTGACCTTCGAAGACGTCATGGCAGTCATCGAACGGGAGCGCAGCGCGGGCGGGGACGTGGCGTGCGTCGTCCAGTTTGGTGGCCAGACGCCACTCAAGCTGGCGCTCGATCTTCAGGAGGCCGGCGTCGAGATTCTCGGGACGTCGCCAGACTCGATCGATCTGGCGGAGGACCGCAAGCGCTTCTCGCAGCTGCTGTGGGATCTTGGCATTCCCCAGCCCGCCAGTGACACGGTGGTCTCGCGTGAGGATGCGCGCAAGGCTGCCGAGAAAATCGGCTATCCCGTCGTCGTCCGTCCCTCGTATGTGCTCGGCGGACGCGGCATGGCGATTGTGTTCGACGCACCGTCTCTTGATCGATACATGCTTGCAGCGGTGGACGTGTCGCACGACCGCCCCGTGCTGATCGACCGTTTCCTCGAGGATGCGTTTGAGTTCGACGTGGACGCTGTGGCCGATGCCGATGGAGGCGTGGTCATCGGCGGAATCATGGAGCACATCGAGGAGGCGGGTATCCACTCAGGCGACAGTTCGTGCGTGGTGCCGCCCTTCATGGTTGCCGAGAAGCACCTGGTCACGATTCGGGACTACACCCGGCGCATCGCCCGCGCGCTGAAGGTCATCGGGCTGATGAACATCCAGTACGCCATCAAGGGCGATGTGGTCTACGTGCTGGAGGTGAACCCGCGCTCATCCCGCACGGTGCCATACATTTCGAAGGCGACTGGCGTGCCGATGGCCAAGATCGCCGCGCGCGTGGCCGCGGGCAAGACGCTGGCGCAACTCGGTCTCACGCAGGACCTGCAGGCGGCGGGCGTGTTCGTGAAGAGCCCGGTATTCCCGTTTGTCCGCTTTCCCGGCGTGGACACGATTCTCGGCCCCGAGATGAAGTCCACCGGCGAAGTGATGGGTGGGTCCGATAACTTCGGCACCGCGTTCGGCAAGGCGATGATGGGAGCCGGGCAGCAGCTGCCCGAGTCGGGGACGGTCTTCATCAGCGTGAACAACAGCGACAAGCCGACGGTGCTGCCGATCGCGCGCGATCTGGCCTCACTGGGATTCGCGCTGACCGCGACTCGTGGAACCGCCGCCTACCTGCGCGCCCACGGCGTGGAGGTCGACGTCGTCTACAAGGTCAACGAGGGTCGTCCGAACGTGGCCGACCACATCGTCAACGGTACCATTGACCTGGTGATCAACACCCCGCTCGGCCGCGATTCCTTCTTCGACGATCGCGCCGTGCGCCGTGCCGCGACGATGGCGCGGAAGCCGTGCATTACGACGCTGACCGGAGCATCGGCCGCGGTGAGTGCGATACGGGCCCTGCGGACGAACACGCTGACCGTGCGGGCGCTGCAGGACTACTACAGCGGAGTGACCGCCGAGGCGTAGGCGACGTGAGGTCGAGCTCTTCGATCGTCTCGCTCGTCACCGCGATCGTCGCGATCCTCTGTGGCCTGGGCGCGTCGCCCGACGCGCAGGTCTTCAAGACCGGCGTCGAGACCGTCGAGGTCACTGTAACCGTGACCGACGCGGCCGGACGCCTCATCGGCGGCCTGAAGGCGGACGACTTCGAGGTCTTCGAGGACGGCGATCCCCAACCCATCAAGCACTTCACGGGCGACCGCGTGCCCTTGAGTCTCGGCATGCTGGTGGACATCAGCGACAGCATGCGAGGGAAGCCGATCGTCGATGCGCGCGCGGCGCTCACGCACTTCGTCGGTGAATTGCTCGATAGGCGCGACGAGGTGTTCCTCGGCACGTTCAACCATGTGCCCCAGCCGATCACGGCGTGGATGCGGCCTCCGTCGGAGGTGCAGGGCGCGCTCGACAGCCGGCAGCCGTCGGGTGGCACGGCGATTTACGACGCGATCGTGGCGTCACTGGACGCCTTCGGGCGGCGCGACAACGGCCGCGCCGCACTGGTGGTGATCTCAGATGGCGCTGACACGGCCAGCGACATTTCAGTGCGTCAGGCCCAGGACCGTCTGCGGCGGACCGATGCCTTTGTGTATGCGATTGCCATTGACGCGGAGGGCGCACAGCGTCGAACGACCCGCGTCAATCCAGACGCGCTGCGGGAGTTGACCGCGCCGACCGGTGGCTACACCGAGGTGGTGCAGTCGGCTGGGGATCTGCCGGTGGCGACCGAGCGGATTGCGCTCGAGCTGAACGCACAGTACAGCCTCGGATACGTGGCCCCACGTCCTGCGGATGGGCGGTGGCGCTCGGTACGTGTGCGCGCGAAAGGGGAGGGGCTCATCACTCGCTCTCGCCGCGGGTACTACGCGACGCCCACTTACAGGAGGTAGACGGTAGATAGTGGGCAGTGGGCAGTAGGCAGGGAAGGTGGGCAGGGAAGTGGACGTATGGCGGGTCTGGGGGCGCGCCTTGCGTGTTCTGAGATTTGATCTCAAAAACATCTTGACCCCCGCTCTTTGCCCCAGCTACACTCCGACCTCGTTAGTGAGACTCAGTCTCACGTGTCCGAGATCGGAGTCGTCCGTTGCTGCGCAAAGTCATCTTCTGGCTGCATCTGTCCGCCGGCCTCGTCGCCGGAATCGTCATCCTCATCATGTCGGTCACCGGCGTCCTGCTGACCTACGAGAAGCAGATGATCGCCTGGGCCGATCGGTCAGATCTGGCCCGTCCGCCCCTCCCGACCTCCGAGCGCCAACCCGTTGACGCCCTGATCAGCGCCGCCCGCCGCGGCGATGCGTCCGTCACCGTGACGAACCTGACGATCTCGTCCGTGCCCGGAGCGCCGGCCCTCGCCACGGTGGGGTCGCGCGTGATCACGCTGAATCCCTACACCGGCGCCGTGCTTGGCGAGTCCGCGCCTCGGCTTCGCGGGTTCTTCCGCACCGTCACAACCTGGCACCGCTATCTCGGCGCCGCCAATGGGCCGCTCCGCCAGACGCTGCGCAGCATCACCGGCTGGTCGAACTTCTTCTTCCTCCTGATCGTGCTTGGCGGCATCTATCTCTGGCTGCCACGTCGCTGGGGCTGGACCCAGGTGCGCGCGGTCGCGCTCTTTCGCGGCGGAATCCGTGGCAAGGCGCGCGACTTCAACTGGCACAACGTGATCGGCATCTGGTCGGCCGTGCCGCTGGCGCTGATCGTTGCTGGCGCAGTGCCCATCTCGTTCCAGTGGGCGAACAGAGCTATATACCAGGCCGTGGGCGAGGATCCCCCCGTCCCACAAGCCCCCCCGGGCGGCCTGGCCGGGGGGGCTTGTGGGAC
>JBEBGV010000200.1:0-2363 GCA_040081265.1 Vicinamibacterales bacterium | reverse complement strand
CAGCTGATGCTGCTCACGACGTTGACGGTGCAGCCCGTAGTTGATCGCATCCGAGGCGATCACGGCGGGCAGCGTTCGGAGGTACTTCGGCGGGGCCCCGGCTATGCCGGCGAGCTGCTCGAAGCTCCAGTTCGTGAGGGCGGCCTGGCGACCCGACGTGTCGCGTAGCGCGAGCGCGTCGGCCCCGACCGCTTCTGTCCTGACTGCGACGGTCTCGATGGTGCGCTCTTCGGTGCGGATGCGCCGTGCGCGGGCCGCCTCGTAGAGAGCGTGAACACTGGCGTACCGTTCGTCCGGTGGGCGTGACGCCCATTCCCGATGAGCCGTGTACGCGTTGACAGCAGACACACCTATTCCGTTCATTGGACTGCTCCTTTCTGCGTGCCCTGGGGGCGACGAGGTGGAACGAAGCCTCACGCCGGGCGGCGTGAGGGGGTGGTCAGGACGACCACAGCGAGAGAGACCGAGGACCTACGCCTGTCTGTAACGCCGCCACCAGAGCGGCGGGGCGACGAAGATCCGAACTGTTCTCAATTGCGATCCACCTCCGGGGCAGGAACGGCCGCAGACTGCCTGTCCGACACAACGTACTCGCGGCGCAGCACGAACGGCCCGTGCTTCAGGGTCACCAGGGCTCCGATGATGACGAGGCTCGGCACGCCCTGATGACGCTTCGACAGCAGCAGATGATGACGGAGAACCGTGTGGGCTTCGGGCAGTCGCTCCTGAATCTCTCGGATGGCTGCCCATTCGTCGGCCGAGGCCATGACGGCGTGGGCGCTGCGGGCCACGACATCGGCCGGGGTGACGACAACGTCCGCTGAACCCGTGAACTGCCGGATGAACCTCTGGAGCCGCTGAGCGCCGTCGTGCACATAGACGGGCCGCGTATCGACGGCCGCGAACACCTGGTCACTGATTCGCGCGATGGCTTCGGCCATCGGCAGGACTCCGGATGCGTGCCGCGCCTTCTCTTCCTCGGTTCCGTTGGTGTTGATCCACTCGGCGATGAATTGCTTCTTCTCCTCGTGCAGGGCTGCCTGCGCGATCTGATCCTGCCGGACCTGCTCCTGATAGGTGCGCCGGTCTGCGCGGAATCGACGGTGCGCCTCCGGCGGCACATCTTTGGCAAGGCCCTGATCGATCGACACGTCGAACAGCACACCTCCGCGATCGGTGACCACGTAGCAGCTTTTCGGAGTCGGGGGCGGGTGTGACGCTGCCCGCATACCCTTGTCGGCCAGAAACGCTTCGGCGACGCTCTGCCGCCGCGCGCGGTCGTCGTCTGCTCGCTTCGTGCGCACGGCCGTGCGCTGGCTGAAGTAGGCGGCCTCTAGTTCGTGATTCTTGGCGGCGGCACGATACAACTCGTCGACCGTCGGGGGCACGTCGTATACCGGCGCGGTGTCGATGCGCACGATACCGGTCGTGTCCATCTCGAAGCGCGGTCTGAGCTTGAGTCGGGCAACGCCTTGTTTGTCAACGGACACAAGGTGCAGGCGGTTGGCCGGGACCTGCAGGGTGATCTGCTGGAGCGACCGGCCATCGCCCCCGGAGAGAAGTGACGCCTTCCTGCCGTCCTCCGACAGCAGGAAGCTCGCGGTCGCGGAGAGCGTGCGCGCAGCGTCCGCACCTGGCGTTGAAGCCACCGAGAGCGAACCAGCTTGCCTATCGACAAAGCGCGTCACGGTTTCCATAACGGCGTCCTTTCCGCGAGACGTCGGCCGCACGGCCGACGGAACATCATCCCTTCGCGTGAGAACCGTGGCCCCGGGCGGCGGGGCTGAGCCCGCACCGCCCGGGTACCTCTCTGGTCAATCAGACATGCCCCTCGGAGCGTTCGTACGCGTCCAGGATGCTCTGCCTGATCGCCTCCTGCGCGCTGGCGTCCCCGTTCGCGGGACGCAGCAGTGCGAAGCTCCGGCGTTCTCCGTTGACGGAGTACTGCCGGGCCGGGAACGTCACGTTTCTCCCTCCAGCGCGACGTTCCCATACTGCGAAGCCGACCAGTTTCATCCCACTGAGCGGGCCTGATTCGGCTCCAAACATCACCTCCGCGTCAGCGAGCTTCCCTGCGGGAGAACCCTGCTGATTCGGGATGATCGACACGGACACAACGAGTTCGCCTTTTGACTTGGACATGGTTGTCTCCAAGACTGCCGTAGGCCTGAGACCGCTTGGCAGTGGCTGGTTCGAGCAGGTCCTGAGGACGCAGTCGAACAGGGGTGGGACGCACGGCCCTGGGAGCGCGTGCGTGGTGACGGGAAGATTGATAAATACAACCATGTGCCTTCCGAGTCAATAGGAGACTTGTGACTTTTTATTGTTGAGATACGAGCATACGCATGGTGGTTTCACAGAAG
>JBEBGV010000055.1:0-31652 GCA_040081265.1 Vicinamibacterales bacterium | reverse complement strand
GCGCGCGTCGATCGCTTCCCGTTCGCGCTCCCGCGCTGCCGCCGCTTCCTGCTCGCGCGTCCGAGCTGCGGCGGCTGCTGCCTCGCGCTCCCGCGCCTCGGCCGCTTCTCTTTCTCGCTTGAGGCCGGCCGCCTCACGTTCACGCTCGCGGGCCGCAACCAGTTCGCGTTCACGCGCCGCATCGGCTTCACGTTGCCGGGCTTCGGCCGCCTGGCGCTCACGTGCCTCAGCCGCTTCCCGTTCACGCGCTGCTCTGGCCTCGCGCTCACTGGCCTCGGCGGCCTCCCGCTCGCGGGCTTCAGCCGCCGCGCGCTCACGCGCCTCTGCCGCCTCGCGTTCGCGCGTCTGTCGCGCGAGGTCGTCGGCCTCCTGCCTCCGTCGCCCGACGATATCCGCCTGCAGCGCCCCGACGGCCCGGCGAACCGCGTCGGAGCTCAGGATGACCGTCGCCAGGTTGGCATCGGCACTGTCGTAGTCGCCTCGTTCGGCCAGCGTCTTGGCCGCCTCGATTTCGTCGAGCGCGCGACGCTCGGCAGCCAGCCGAGCCTCTTCCGCGACACGCCGTTCGAACGCGTCGATGTCCTGCAGCACGCGACGCGCCTCTGCGGTGTCCGCCGCGTGCAGTCGGCCCAGCGCCGCCCGCGCCTCGTTCACGTCGCCTCGCTCGAGCGCTGCCGTCGCCGCGGCCAGCGTCGCAGTATCGGCGTCCCGCTGGCGTCGTTCGGCCACCTCATGACGGACGTCGGCGACCGCTCGACGCAGGAGTGGCGATGGCGCCACGATCGTCTCGAGCAGCACGCTCGCCTGATCGAGATCTCCGCGCGTGACCAGTGCCATCGCGTCACCGATGAGCGCCCGCGCTCGCTGTTCGGCTTCAACGCGGGCGGCGGCCTCGTTCAGCAGCCGTTCGGCGTTCTCGAACAGCGCTCGAGCGTCGGCGCGGTCAGGCTCGAGGTTGAGCACACTCTGCGCGGCGACCCGGGCCCTGGCGTGGTCGCCACCGGTGAATGCGGCTTGCGCCTCGCGCCAGATGGCGTCGATGCGGGCGCGCCGTTCGCGCGCCCGGGTTTGCGCCGACTCAAGCGCGCTCCGCAGCTCCATCGCCGGCGCGGCATCGGGTTGGTGCAGTGTGTTCAACAGCGCCAAGCCGCCCTCGAAGTCGCCCGAGTTGAGTGCCCGGGCGGCTGCGTCGAGCGTGGCGCCGTCGGCGACCTGCCGTCGCCGTCGCTCTATTTCCGCCAGCGCATCAGCAACTGCGCGTCGGACCGTGTCTGACGGCGGCGAGATGTGCTGCAGCGCATGCAGGGCGTCGTCGAAGCGGCCGGCGTCGGTCAGTCCCGTGGCGGCCTTGATCTCATCGAGCGCGGCTTCACGTATGCGTGCCTGCTCCCGTTCCTCCTCGAGCCTGGCGTATGCACGGCTGCCGAGATCGCGCGCGTCGTCTCGGGAAGGATCCAGCTCCAGCACGAGCATGGCCGCCTGCCAGGCTTGCTCGTGTTCTCTGCGTGCCAGCGCGTCGAGGGCTCGCTGCCACAGCCGCTGGACTTCTGCCTGCCTTTTCTGGGCCTGCGCGATCGACGCGGCCAGATGTTCGGCGCGGACCTTGAGCGCGATGTCGGGATGCTGGGTGCTGGCCTTGAGCGCATCGCGGGCGGCTACCTGCGCCTCGTCCAGTCGCGACTCGACCAGTAGACGGTCGCCCTCGATCAGGAGGGCGCTGATCCGCGCCGCCTCGATGGCGTTGCGCGCGGCGTCGATCAGTTCGATCGCCGGTCCGCTGTCGGGATCGACGGTTGCCGCCAGCTCGCCATGCTGGAGCGCAGCGTCGTAGTCGCCGGTCTCCAGCGCGTGTCTGCCGGCGGTCAGGTGCTCGGTGACCTGCTGACGGCGCAGCTGCGCCCGTCGCTCTGTCGACACACGGGCGTCACCCGGCTGCGCTCCACGCTTGAGGATGATCGTCCGATCGGCGCCATCGAGCGAATCGACGACGATCGTGAGCGCGCGTTGCATCTCCAGTGCCGTCTGGAACCGCTGCTGCGGGTCGCGGTTGAGCGCCCGATCGACGATGTGCTCCAGTTCGGGGCTGATGTCGGGAACGACGCCGCGGATCGGAGGCGCGCCCACCTCGAGTATCTTGTGCAGCACCTCGATGCCGCCGGTGAACGCGCGCTTCAGGGCCACCGCTTCGTAGAGCACCGCGCCAACGGCGAAGATGTCGCTGCGCGCGTCGATCGTGCCACCGGAAATCTGTTCCGGCGACATGTACGGCATGCTCCCCATGAGCATCCCGTCCTGGGTCATGCCGGAGTTGGCCAGGCGGGCGATGCCGAAGTCGAGAATCTTCAGCATGCCGCCGTTCACCATCAGGTTGTCCGGCTTGATGTCGCGATGGACGATGCCCTCGGAATGGGCGCGTGCGAGTCCGGCGCAGAGGCCGGCGATCAGCTCGAGCCGCCGCGGCAGAGGCCAGGAAGGGGACTGACGCAGCACCTTAGCGAGCGTCTCGTCGCCCAGATATTCCATTGCCATGAATGGCCGGCCGTCGTCTTCGCCGACGTCGTAGACCGTGACGATGTTCGGGTGTCCGCGGAGACGGGCGATGGCGCGCGCTTCGCGAGTGAACCGCGCCCGCAAATCCGGATCGTCGTCACGCAGGATCTTGACGGCCACCGGACCGTCGAGAAAGGGGTCGTGCGCCAGGTAGACGACGGCCATGCCGCCACTGCCGAGGCGACTGCGAATCTCGTAGCGGCCGAGCCGCTCGAGATCCAGCCGTTCGGTTCGCGGCATCGGCCCCGTGGGGATTTCATCCCGGTCCGCAGTCGGTGCGTCCGACCAATCGGTGTGGGGCCGCTTGCGTGAGGGATCGGAGGTATCGGCCAACCGACGCTTATAATACGCCGACCGACGTGTCGGGTCGGTCGTGCAAATGAGCGGACAACAACCGATGCGTCAGCGTGTGTGATGCGCTCGGCGAGCGTTTTCCCCTGTTTCGCGGCGTCGATTTTCCTGGCGGCCCCCTGTGCCATTGCCCAGTCCAGTGAGCCGGCCCCCACGGCGCATGTCCAGGCGCACGATCCCTCGTCAGCGACGACAGTAGGATGGACCTGGCAGGCCGACGGCGTGCTGTTCGGCACCTTCAATCATCAGGGAGGGCGGCGAGGGGGCACCGACTGGCGGTCGCAGAACTGGCTTATGGGCATGGGCAGCCGGCCGATGGGGGCTGGTGTTGTCACGGTGGCCGGGATGGTCACCCTCGAGCCCGTCACCGCAGGCGGGCGCGGCTACGCATCGATTTTCCAGGCCGGGGAGGCTTATCGGGGCTTGCCGATCGTCGATCGGCAGCATCCACACGACGTCATTTCGCAGATCGCCGTGGCGTGGACGCGGCCGGCTCGCGGCTGGTCAGTGACGCTGGTTGGAGCACCGGTGGGCGAGGCCACGCTGGGGCCTCCGGCGTTCATGCACCGCGGGTCAGCGGTGGACAATCCCGTGGCACCGCTCTCGCATCACATCTTCGACTCGACCCACGTTGCCAGCAGCGTCGCGGCGGGGCGGGCTCAACGCGGCCGCGTGGCGTTGGAGGCCGCCGTGTTTCACGGCCGCGAGCCTGACGAGCACCGCTATGGCATCGGCGTGGGCGCGTGGGACTCGTGGTCGGCGCGGGTCTGGCTCAGCCTGGGGCCGGAGTGGACCATGCAGGCCTCTCGCGGATTTCTGAATGAGGTCGAGGAACTGGAAGCGGGTGATCAGCGCCGCACCAGCATGTCGGCGTCCTGGCTGCGGAGACGGACCGACGGTTACCTCGCGCTGACCGCCGCGGTTGGCTGGAACCAGCGGACCCACAGTACGAGCACGGCGCTGCTGATCGAGGCAGCCGCCAGACGCGGTGCGTCGGCTGTCTACCTGCGAGGCGAGCGTGTGGGCGCCGAAACCGAGACCCTGCTCTTCCCGCAGACGGTGCACGTGCCGCACCCGGGGGAGCTTGTCGATCCGGTCGGTGCGCTGACCGCTGGCGGCGTTCGTGACCTCTGGACGATGCGTGGCGTTGCCGTCGGCGTGGGTGGGGATGTGACGACGTACTTCCCGCCGCCGCTGCTGCGTGTCACCCACGGTCGGCGACCGTCAGCCTTCCACGTGTTCTTTCGCATCGCTCGGGCAAGCACTGACCATCGCATGCTCGAGAGCACCATGGCATCACATGGCAGCGCGCACCAGCATCGCTGACGCGAGCACGGGTTTCAGATCTGTGGCGAGATCCTTGTAAGGTTCGCGCCTCTCTAGCGCTGTCGCACCAGCGACAGGACAATCGACTGGGGCAGGTCGCCGGCGCACGTGCCTCTGACGGCAAATCCAGCCCCTGACCAGCGGAGCGTGGACGGATCCGACGGCCCCGCCACGTTCGCAATGCCGCCGCAGCGCCCGCGGTCCTCGCTGCGCTCGAACGACACCTGCCCCGTGTACGCATCCATCGTTGCCAAGCCGCTGATTGCGCCCGTCCATTCGCCGTCGTTGCTGCGCCACACACCGTCTACGCAGTTGAGCGACTGGATCAGCGTAACGGTGATGGTGCGTGCCGGAAAGTTGGATGACTCGATCGTCCCCGTCCAGGTGCCGGCAAGCTCAACGAACGGCCCGGTGACCGTCTGCGGACTCGGCGTGTGCGTCGGCGAGGTCTGGGCAGCTGGTGCTGAGCCGCATCCGAGCGTACTAACGGCGACGGCGATGGCGGCAACGATAGCCAGCACGCCAGCTTTACGGACGGGCATGCTGCTGTTCGGCTAGCGTGACGATTTCTTCGAGGGCTGTGCGTCCCCGGTCGTTGTCGTACCAGCGCTGGCGACTGGAGACGACGCGGGCTGCGGCGGGTGAAGAGGCTATGGCGAGAAAGAGCTGCTGCAAGGGCGCGGGGCGCTCAATCCACGCCTCGTCACCGGTTTCTCTGAGCAGGAGGATCAGCGGTGTCGCGACGCGGCCGTCGCGCGTCGGGTGGGCGTCGAGGAGCGAGCGCCCACTCTGCCGGTTGACGATGCGCAACTCGACGCCCGCCTTGGCGGCCAGGCGTGCCACGAACGGCAGCGTATTGACCGAATCGAGGCACCAGTCTTCAGCGACGACGACCACGCGGAGACCTTGCCCGACACGACGGAGCCGCGAGACGAGCGGCTCGGGCACGTTCGCCGAGGCGGTCAGTGTCGTCCACAGCGCGCGCTGCGCGGTGGCGCCGGCGACGAAGGCCGTGTAGGTCGTTCCACGCTCGAAGAGCGCGGCCGGGGTTGGGTCAGGCGCATTGCCCAGGCCGGAGATCAGCAGGACGAGGGTGATCAGGGTCATGTCCATGTGGCGCGGAACGTGTGACGTCCGCGGTCGAGTCCGGCGGTCGGCCGACCACCGCTTATAATACGCCGGCCATGATCGAGGACCGGTAATGCGGATCAGTGGAGTCACCCATCAGGGAAACGTCCGTTCGAGCAACGAAGACGCGATGGTCTGGGACGAAGCGCTCGGCTTTGCGGCGGTGGCGGATGGCATGGGCGGTCATCAGGCCGGGGAAGTCGCATCGGCGCTGGCGCTCGAGGCGCTGCACAACTTCCTGCGCCGGAGCGATGACGGTACCGACTTCACCTGGCCGTTCGGCGTCAGCCCGTCGCTCTCGCTTGCGGCCAACCGGCTGGCGACCGGTTTCCGCCTCGCCAATCGCCGCGTATTCCGCAAGTCGGAGGAGAGTGCTGACTACGTAGGGATGGGTACCACGCTCGTGGCCGCTCTGTTCGGCGAGCGAAAGCTCACCGTGGCCAGCGTCGGCGACAGCCGTGTCTACTTGATTGCCGAAGGCGGCATCCGCCAGTTGACCGAGGACGATTCCTGGTTCACCGTCCTGTCGCGCGAACCTGGCGTGACGCTGGAGAGTCTGGCGCAGCATCCGCTGCGGAACGTGCTCACCAACGTCATCGGCGCGCGAGCCGAGTTGGAGGTGGCGACATACGAGGTCACGACGCCGGTCGAGGCCGTGCTGCTGTCGTCTGACGGACTCCACAACGTCCTTACGCCCGAGGTGATGTACGAGATTGCGGTTGGGCTCGACGAGCCTCAGGAGGCGTCGCAACGGCTCATCCGCGCGGCCCTTGGCTACGAGGCCAGCGACAACATGACGGTAGTGATCCTGCGTCCCTGAAGACCCGGCGCGTCATAAGCGGTCGAAGGGCGGGCCGTCTCACCTATAATCCGACGTCGGTGACCACATAGCCGAAGGGACCAGCCGTGTCGCAGGATCAGCAGGTTCGGCAGAAGGCGAAGGCGTTAGGTGCGCTGGATGCGAGTGACCTCATCAAGACCGTCCCAGGGATGGCCGGCTTGCTCACCCGCGCTCAGATTGACCAGATTCAGGACGTACTGGATGCAGCGGTCTTGAATCCAGTCTTGAAGCAGGAGGGCGACGAGATCTACCGGAAGTCGGTGACCTTCCAGATCGGAAATCAGGTCAACCGAGACCCGGACCTGGTTCGAAAGGCCGACGCCGTGTACGCCAGGATGATTCCCGTATCCGAGCAGAGCCGTCGTATCCGGCTCGATGTTGACAGGCTTCTGGCCGCGGATGCGCTTCTGCCACGAACGGACAACCCCGACGAAATCGCCTATCTCGGCAAGGTCAAGACGACGCTCCTGTCGAAAGGAATCTGGCTGCGGATCAGTCAACCCTACGTCCGCGACACGCAGGACCGGTCACGGCATGTGCTGGATCCGAGGACCTTCGAGCTCTGGTTCTCACTGGGATCCGATGGCGATGCCATTCCGACCAGGGACGGCACGATCGACCGCGAGGAACTGCTGGCCACCACGATGATTGGCGCAGGGTATTACCGGGCCGTTACCAGCGGACATGTGCAGATGACTCTGAGGCGGGAAATGATCCGGCTCGAAGTCGAAATCGAAGACGGCATCGCCGAACACAACCGGCTCATTGCTCGGAAGCGGGATGCGTTTCCGGGCGTCGCCGAAATAGCCGACGCGCTGGGCGGGGCCGATCTTCCAAGCCGTTCAATCTGGGACCATTCGCACAAGATGTTGGTGACGGCGCTGACCTTGAACATCTCCGGCAGCGTCTCGGCGTCGCAGGTCTACCTGACGGTCGCCGCGGTGTCGGCTCGTAACGCCGCAATGATGGTTGCGGACTACGCCGACAAATCGGCGCAGGGCGCCGCCTCAGCGATCGGCATCGCTAAAGTCGTGAAGACAGTCGCAGCGATCGCGGAGGTGGCCCTGACCGTCACTGGCGTCGGCATCGCGGCGAAGCTCGCGCGAGGCGGTGCGACGGCGGCGCGCTCGTCTTCGCTGGATCTCGCCGCCGAGAAGCTGGTTGAGCAGTACGCCAAAAAGAACGGCATCAGCACCGCGGAACTGTCGATCACGAAATATGTGCCGCAGCCAAAGGGAAGCGTCGCGGGCGGCGTGAAACCAGGCACCAGCTCCGGTGCCGGGACGGGATGGCACCAATGGTGAGCGTTGCCGTCCGATCCAGCTGGCGCTGACTAGAACACACCGGTAAGAGCCAGTCCTACCTTCACAGCGGTCTTGTCTGGTCCTTCCCTCGAGGGCAGGTCGACGGCAAGCCAGGGGCTCAACGTCGCCTGAAAAATAGGACGGTTTCGCCTGTTCAAGACCGTCATCGATCCGAGGAGCCAGGGCACCTTGTCGCCGGCAAGATCGACCGTGAAGTGACGCAGCAGATTGTTCAGATCCCACCGCGGATAGCCCTCTCTGTTGACAACGAAGCCGTTGCGGTCGACGTGAACGTCGCACAGATGGGAATTGAACGCGATGTGGACGCTCGTGTCGGTGCCCTCCTCCCGGAAGCTCGCACCGATTGCGGCTCCCGCGGCCGCCGTGCGCCACCAGGCATCACGGTGGCCAGGGCCCGGATTATCGGGGATCATGACGCTCGGCGCCGGTGACTTTCCCCACGACGCGGCGTCAAGAGTCTTGGCTGGGAAGGCGCGCGCATCGACGAGCTTGATGAATTCTTCGCGCATCCCTGGGCCGAATTGGAACAATAGTCCGATCGAGGCTGGCGGCGAGAACACCGTCACCACGTGACCGACGAAGCCGAGCAGGCTGGTTCTGAACAAACGATGGAAGTGGCTCGATGTTTCGCCCACTTCCCAGCTGGTGCGGAGCTCGTATTGTGATGTGTCGCCCGACGATTTGCTGGTCCGGCCCCAACCGAATTCAACCTCGCCCATGACGCCGGATTATGCATCACTTCGAGCGCGCGTGCGTCCGATTGCTTCAGTGCGTCTTTTTCACTTGGCCCGCGGGGGCCGAGGGCTCCGCGCAGCTGGTCGCCGAGGGACCCTAATCCTTCGCTCGGCGTGACGTCCTGTCGCGTCGCGTAATCCTTCACGTCTTCCGACCGCGCCGATCCTTCGTCGAGCAGCCCGGGACCATCCTTCTGCGCCAGGTCTCGACCGCGCCGCCAGTCGCGCCTCACACTCCGACCCGGTCGCGGCAGTTCTCGATGGGTGCCTACCGCTCCTTGCGATTGAAGCTCGCGCTCGGGGTACTCGTGGCTGCTGTTGTGGTTGCCGCGCTGGAGCCGTACCCGCCTTCACTGAACCGCAACCACGGTAACGACACCTACCGAGCCTGGCCAGGATCCTTGGAAGCGACGGCCGCACACTGTGGTTCGACGTAGTGCGCCGATGATCTTCACTTCCGATCCCTGATTGAGGGGCACGCTCATGGTGGCTCGAGTGGACACGGCTGGAGATCCGCCGCCACCTCTCGAAACGGGCTCAGGTAAGCGTGCGGCCTTCTCGGCGTGCGGCCACGATGATTCCCGCGGTTACGACGAGGACCACCAGGAGCGGCAGGAACGCGCGTGGCGTGACGCCCTCGATCTGCACAGGCACGAGAAGCCACTCGTACGTCCGGCCGGGAAGGCCAAGGGCGTGGAGTGCGCGATTTCCGTCGGCCGCCGGCCAGAGCCAGCGCGGATGCTGCCAGACAATAGCATCGATAGGCATCTGCATTAGAGCGACGACGACCGTGGCACGCCGAACAATCTGGTAGCGCAGCGCCTGCGCGACGGGAACCGTGAAGAGTGGGATGGCCGGCGCAAGGTACCTCGCGGCCGGCGAGAATCCAGCCCACCAGCCAATCACGAATGACGCCGCCGGCAAGTACAACAGCAACATCGGTGCGCTGTATTCCCACGTGCGCCGCCACGTGAGGAGCCAGCAGGCGGGCACAATCCAGAACAGCGGCGCAAACGCCAGGAGTCCCGACTGCCGGTCGATCCAGAGCCCCACGCCGCCGGCTTTCAGCGTGTCGATCGTCAACGGAATGGTTTCGGTGGTCAGAACGCCCGTCGTCAACGCACCTCCCACAGTCCCCCACTCGTGTCGCAGCCATCCGAGCAAGGCCACTTGCGGAGCCACGAGCAGCATCACCGCCAGCGCCATCTGGCCGATCGTGAGGTTGCGCAGGACATCCCGACGTCGCCAGGCGATTACCAGCAGCAGGCCGAAGGAGTAAACGACGTACTTCTGATGGAACCAGGGCAACGCGCCGAGCGCTAGTGCCAGAAGTGGGAGGACCCGACGGTCGGGTTCACCCGGGCGTTTTGTGGCAAACCACACGGTGCAGCAGGTCACGAACAGCGCAATCACTTCGGGGAACACCAGGAACGCGTGACTGATCACGGGCGGCGAGACGCCCGTCGCGATCGCCAGGGCGGCCGCCGCCTGAGGCGTCGTGATGGCGGAGAGGCCGGCGGCTAACAGCGCCAGCCCGATCGAGGTCAGCGCGATGAGAAACAGGCTGACAATCGAGTACGCGAACAGTCCGCGGTCCATGCGAACGCGCCGCAGGAGAGCATCCGGGGTGGCTCCGGCCACACGCTGAGCCACGACATACACGGGCAGGACGAGGATCGGCAGGCCGATGGCGTGAACGGAACGGACTTCACCCATCCGTGCGGGGATCGCGTGCAGTTCCATTGGCAGGCGGTCGTGCCCGAACAGCCTCCCGTCATTCTGCCGGTAGTTATTGGCGACGTTGAGATCGCGGTCGGTTCGGAGGCTCTCCGCCACCATCAAGTAGTGCGGTTCGTCGCCCGACACGGAGTACTTGCCGTGGGTGGTCAGCGTCCACGTGAAGAGAAACACGATCGCCGCAACGCCGTACGGCATTGAACGGCTGCTCCTGATCATGGTGTCGCCTCGCGGCAAGGCCGTACGTGGGCTGGCGTGTGGGCCGGCCAGCGCTTCTTCACTTGCCCCGCGGGCCAAGGGCTCCGCGGAGCTGGTCGCCGAGGGATCCGAATCCTTCGCTCGGCGTGACGTCCTGCCGTGTCGCATACTCGCGCACGTCTTCGGATCGCGCCGATCCTTCGTCGAGCAGCCTGACACCGATCCGTCTCTGGTCGGCATCGATCGTCAGGATCTCAAAGGCCGCGTCCATGCCCACGCGAACCGACCGTGCCCACTCTTCGCGCCGCCCGGTTGGCGGAAATGTGGAGGCATGCGCCAGCGCTTCGATGCCCGGGGCCAGTTCAACGAAGGCGCCGAACTCGGCAACGCGTGTGACGCGACCCTGGTGCACCTGTCCCACCTCATAGGTGGCGGCGACGGTCGACCAGGGGTCGTCGGTCAGCTGCTTCAGGCCAAGCGAGATCTTCTGCGCGTCTTCGTCCACGCGCAGCACCTTCACCGTAATCTCCTCGCCGGCGGAGACGACCTGCGCGGTGTCGGTCACACGTGACCACCCCATCTCGGACACGTGGAGCAGGCCCTGCACACCGCCCCCGAGGTCAACGAAGGCGCCAAAATCACGCACAGAGACCACGCGACCGGTCAGCACTGCTCCCGGGACGATCGCCTGGCGAACGTCGGCGGCCCTCGCCTGCTGCTGCTCCTCGAGTAACGCACGTCGCGAGACGACGAGCGTTTTGCCATGGTCTTTGTATTCGATGATGCGGAACGTGTAGGCGCGGCCGACGTGCGTTTCGGGATCTGCAGTTCGAACCGCGTCGATCTGGGACAGAGGGCAGAACGCGCGTGCACCCGCGATGCGGACCTCGTATCCACCCTTGACCGCACGTTCGACCTTCCCGTCGACGGGAAGCCCGGACTGAAAGGCGTTGCCGAGTTGCCGGGCGGCGGCGGCACCGCGCACCAGCTTCCGCGAAAGAATCAGCCCTCCGGAGGTCGATACGACGGTCGCGTCGATGCGGTCGCCCTGAGCAACCTCCAGCACGCCATCGTCGTTCCGCAGTTCGGCAAGGTCGATAGTCGCTTCGCCCTTGCCGCCGACGTCCACAAACGCCACCTCCGTGCCAATGGCGACGATCGTGCCCGTGATGGTCTGGCCCCGCTGGTGTTGCCGTGCCTGTCCCGACGCTTCGAACAGAACGGCGAAGTCTTCGTCCTCAGGCTCGCTCATAGCAGACTCTCGATTCTACCCAGTCGTCAGGTTCAAGTGATACACCCGCGGCGAAGCGTCGTCTTGTCGCGTTCTCAGGACGATGGTAACGTCGTCGGCCTCGCGGGCCCGAACCGGCACGCGCATCGCACTTCAGTTCGAGGACGGCACAGCTCTTTTGTGGCGGTTTCTCATCGAGGAGTGGGCGATGGCACAGATGCCTCTGCTGGAACGTGTTGCACGACTGGAGTTTAGGGTGACAGCGCTCGAACGGCTGCCTGACGACATTGCGGAACTCGGCGCTCGGATGACGGCGGCCGAGTCGCAGATTCTGGAACTTCGACAAGAGATGCACGTTGGATTTCTTGCAGTCAGCACGAGGTTCGACGAGCAGGGACAACGGATGCTTGCGCTCCACAAAGAAGTGATGGCCACCATCGATGAGAAGTGGCGGCACACGCTCGTGATGCATGAGGACCTGGTCGATCGGATCAAGACGATCGGTGAGCATCTCGCGCCAGCGGGGGCGCGCGGGTCGTCTCGGAAGACCGTTCGCCGGCAGCGCTAGGATCGCGCTCCAGCAACTGGCAACCGGCAACTAGCAACCGGCTAGTGCGTCAGCGCGTAGAGAACCGCGTTGATGCCGAAGGCATAGCCTTTGGGGCCGAAGGCGAGGAAGTACTGGGGGTCGTCGCCTTCACGTTCCCATGAATCGCCGATGTCGGTGTTATGGGTCATCAGTACGATCAGGCGGCCCTGACTGTCGGCGATGCCGCGGGCGTGGGGAACGGCGGTCTCGGCGCCGCGCTCAGACGTGCGGCCGAATCCGAGCCCGATGGCAGGAATCTGAGGCACCCCTGGCACATCGAACTGTGCCTTGAAGAGGGGGTGGTCCTCGGCCAGATCAAAGACCGGAAAGTCGGGCGCGGGGAGCGCCTTGCGCAGCTGAGCTACCCAGTGCGCCCAGGCGTACTCGCCCCAGAAGTCATCCGCCCAGAGGAAGCCGCCCTTGTCCACGTAGTTCCGCAGTCCCTCGGCTTCCGCTGGATCGAGGAACGCCCCGCCGGGCTCGGTCATCATCACAAACGGACAGGAGAAGATCTGCGGGTCGTTGAACCTCACGAGCACGTGCCTGGGGAAGCCGTCGCCTTCGCGTGAGATGGTGGTCTTGGTCAGCTCGGAGAGGCGAATCGAGAGGTTCTCGTCTGCCCGCGGGTAGTCCACGCCCCAGCCGCCGCCGTCGCCATCCACGGCGTTGCGGAAGACGATCCGGCAGAACATGAACTGGCCGGTGAAGTCGTTGGCAATGGCGAGCCGGGCACTGGTCCTGCCGCCCCCGCCCCCCCGGCCCTGGCGAAACTGGGCCTCGACCGTCACCGCCGCCGCGAGCGCGGCAACGACGACAATCGTGCGGAGGACCCATGCCGGGCGACGCATGGGGGACAGTTTATACCCCGCGAGAATTTTCAGAGCTACGATGCACCAGAGCCGCATGCGCCCGCCCCTGCTCGAGTTTGACGCTGTCAGTTATGTCCGTGGCGAGACGACCGTGCTCGACCAGGTGACTCTGCGGATCGACTGCGGCGAACACACGGCGATCGTCGGGCGCAACGGGGCTGGGAAGTCGTCGCTCATCCAGCTGCTGACCCACGATGGCTACCCGCTGGCGCCGGCCGACGGCCGGTCGCCAATCCGACTCTTCGGTCGTGACAGGTGGGACGTGTTTGAGTTGCGCTCCCGGCTGGGCATTGTCACCGGCGATCTGCATGGACGGTTCACGGGTGGGACATGGGTTGGCAGGGTGTCAGGGCTCGACGCCGTGATCTCCGGTTTCCTCGGCAGCCAGGCCCTGTTCGACCATCACGACGTCACGCCGGAGATGCGCCGCGACGCGGAGCGAGCGCTCGAGCGCGTCGGCGCCGGCTACTTGTCGGGCAAGCGACTCGACCACATGTCGACCGGCGAGGCGCGACGGGTGCTGATCGCCCGTGCGCTGGTGCGCACCCCCGACGCGCTCGTGCTCGACGAACCCACCACCGGCCTCGATGTCGTGGCGCGGCATCAGTTCATGGAAGCGGTCCGGCAGATCGCCCGGGACGGCGTGACAATCATCCTCGTGACCCAGCATCTTGACGAGATCTTCCCGGAGATCGAGCGTGTCGTCCTCATTCACGACGGACGGGTCGCCGATGATGGCGCCAAGGACAGCGTGTTGCGAGGCCCCGCCATCGAGCGCGCGTTCGGGGCGCCGCTGGTGGTTGAGGAACACGACGGGTACTACGATGTGCGGCCCGCGCGCTGATTCGCTGTTCGGTCGCACGCTGCTGGTCACGCTCACCGTGCTGGCGGCGGCCGCGAGTGCCCGTTCGTCTGCCCAGGCCCCGCCCGACGTTCCAGTTGCCACGCGCCGCGCGGTCTCTTACCTGGTGGCCGAGGTGCCGCGCTGGCGGCGCGAGCACCCGTGCTACTCGTGCCACAACAACGGCGACGGCGCGCGTGCGCTGATCGAGGCGTCGCGGCGCAACCTGGTGGATCTGCAGCGCGTGGATGATGCGATCGGGTGGCTTCGCAGCCCGGAACGCTGGGCGCTGAACTCTGAGGATGGGGGCGTCAAGGACCTGCCGCTCTCGCGCATCCAGTTTTCCGCTGCTCTGCAGGCTCTGGCATCAGCGGGTGCAGCGGAGCAGGGTGCCCTCGATCGGGCGGCAGCGCTTGTCGTCGCCGATCAGCGTCCAGATGGCTCGTGGCCCATCAGCGCCACCTCGAACGTCGGGACGCCGACCGGCTACGGTACGCCGCTCGCGACTGCTGTCGCCATGCGGCTGCTTGCCGGCTCACGCACTGAAGCAGCGGGCAGTGCGCGGACACGCGCCGGCCTGTGGCTGCGTGCGCTCGAGCCCCAGGCGGTCCTCGAGGCGTCTGCCGTCCTGCTTGGAGTTGGCGCAGCGTCCGACGAGCCTGCTGCTGCGGTGCGACGCAAAGCGCTCGACATTCTCAGGCGCGGGCAGGCACCTGACGGAGGCTGGGGGCCATACACGACCACGCCATCTGAGCCATTCGACACCGCGGTGGCGATGATTGCGTTGCTGACCCTGAGAGACAACGTGTCCCTTGCCGGTCCTGTTCTCACGCCGGCGGGATGGCGATCCGCGCTCGACAGAGGTCGTGCGTATCTTCTGGCCCAGCAGAATGACGATGGGAGCTGGCCGGAAACGACGCGGCCAGCCTTGCAGGACAGCTATTCGCAGCGGGTGTCGACGACGGCGTGGGCGTTGATCGCGCTACTTGACCTGGAACGGTAGCAGCACCTGCTTGGGATCCGGATCCTTGTCGACGCTGTCGAAGTTGTCGACTTCAAATGCCCGGCCCACCTGGTTGCCGGCAATGTCTTCCAGGATATCCAGGGCGAGGAACTGATACGTGCCGGCCGTCCAGGGTTCGCGGGGCGTGAAGCTCCACTGTGTTTCACCCGCGCCGAGCGTGGTCTCGCCTTCGACGACTTTGCCGTTCTGACGAACGCCCAGTGCTCGCATCAGCAGGCTCTGATCGAGCGGCGTGGGGAAGGTGACGACCAGCGGCATGCGTCCACGTGCCGGTGGCGGCGTGATGCGCCAGTCGGCGGGACTGAGCGGCCGGGTGTCCGCGGGGAGCACTTCGAAGCTGCGCCGATGCTCGGCCTTGAGGGGCAGGCCATGCTCGTCACGCCAGTCGCGGTTGACCACGAGCGTGACCGTCTTGCCTGGGGTGAAGGCGCGGCCCATCTCGCGGTTCGGCAGGATGCCGTCCTTCACGCGGCCCGGATCGAAGAACACCGTGAACCGGCGATGGTCTGGGCTCCAGAACTCGTAATCGAGCGGGAGGACAGCCCCGGGAATTTCCTTGCCGTTGTGATCCAGGAGTGTGAGGTATTCGACACCGCTCTTGCGACCCATGGGCGCTGAGAACTCGATGTACATCCGAAGCACGTTCTCGGGGACGGCGCCGCCGGTCGGGTAGATCCGCAGGACTTCCGTTGTCGGCTCGGTGCGCTCGGCCGGGCGTCCAACCATGGCGGTCAGTGCCGGCCCGCCGGCCGCGCCTGGAAGCGTGCCGGCGTTGAACCGTACGGCGTACTGGCGACCAGCATCGAGCGGGAATGCGGGTGTGAAGCGGACGATACTCCCATCGACGCGATACGCTCCGAGCATGCCAGGTGCGTCGCTGCTGACGGCGACGGCGAACACGTCGGGCCACTGATCGTCGGAGAGGGCTTCGAGTGCGCGCAGGGTATCGGACGGGAGCCCGGAAACCTCGACCTTACCGTCGTTCAGCGAGATGGAGGGGGGAGCAGAGGGTGTGCTACCGCACGAGGCGAGCAGCAGGGCCAGCGAGAGAAGCTGGACGCCCCGGAGCACTCGAACGAACGGTACGAGAATCCGGGACATCCAGCGTCCAGAGGAGGAACGAGCTGCCTTACGGCAGCGGCACGACCTGGAGGTTCATCGCACCGCCGGAGGCGCGCGCAATGACGATGGAGTTCTGGTCGTCGAGCTTGTCGAGCTGTTCGATGCCCTGCATGCTCGTGACCTTCTCGTAGGCGATGCCGCCCGTTTCGGTCTCGACCGGGGTGGTGATGGCGGCGGCGGTGGCGAAGTCCTTCGTCGGAATCTTCATCACGCCACGGCTGTTGTTCGCGGTCAGCAGGAACTCCTGCGTGCCCTTCTTGTAGACGATCATGTCCAGCACGCGATTGCCTGCGCCGAATTCGGCAATCGTCGTCCCGCGCACCTTCTGTCCCGGCTTCAGGTCACCGATCGGGAACTTGACGAGCGGCGTGCAGGTATAGCCCGCCAACAGATAGGGCTGGTTGTTGACCATGTAGGGCACGAAGGCGTTCACCGGCGAACGGGTTTCGAGCTGGCGATGGTTGCCGTGGTAGATCTCGACGCTCGTGCCGGCGTCTACGTTGGCGAACGGATACGGGATGGCGCGAAGCTTCGACGCGAACTCTTCGTTCGAGAGGCCTGCGACCCAGAGTCGGCCGTCGGCGAACGCCATGTCGGTGACGACGCTGGCGCGCGGGTTCTGGCGGGCACCCGGGTTGGCGGTGGGCGCGTTGACGATGTCGACCTTCTGGAACTTGACGCTGGTGAGCGAGACCATCTCGATCTTGCCCGTGCCGTCGACCCGGAAGAGGACCGGCGTGGCGCCAGCGCCCTGTCCGCGCATGACCGAGACGAAGGCGTTGCGCGACCGGGGGTGGACCGCGAGGTCCGTGACGCTGATCTCGCGCGCGTCGGTACCGAGCATGGCGGCCAGCTTCTGGTCCAGGCCGTCGACGCCTTTGGCGCCTGCAGCCGCAGCCGTGCCCTGGGCGCCGAGATCGAGGGCGTAGATCGCGGCCGACTGGTTATCGGCGGCGAAGAGCGTCCCGTCCTGGGAGAAGGTCAGCGGCCCAATCGAGGTCAGTTTGGGTCCCTGCCCGCTCTCAGCCACGGCGCGAGCCGAGGATGGAGCCCAGGAGGTCAGGATGACGAGGGCGATGAGTACCCACAATTTTCCGAGCACACGCATGAGCAGCACTCCTTTCCGAGTGAGCATGAAGCTACGCCGACGCCGGGATGCTGTCAACTCTGGCGGCTGTGGTTGCGCCCGAGGGACATTAAGAGTTCGTTAAGGTGCGGCTCCGTTCATCGCGCGCAAGCCATGTGTGAGAAAACTCACCGCGATCAGCGAGTTTTCATCGAAAGCTAAGGAAAAACTCAGTTGCCTGCTCTTGCAGGGCTGTGTCAGTATTTCTCACCGCACGCGGGGTTGCGTGCATTTGTTTCTGCGAGGAGCCTGCGTATGTATCGTCGTTCGATCCTTGGGATTTGCGCGCTCGTCTGTGCGTGGATGGTCACGGTGGTCAGCCTGGGTGCGCAGAACAAAGGCGGCAGCGCCGAAGGCAAGGCCCTGAAGAATCCCGTGGCCAGCAGCGCCGCGTCGATCGCTGCCGGTCAGGCGCTCTATACCAAGAACTGCCAGTTCTGCCACGGCCCGAAGGGGATCGGTGACGGCCCCCTTGCACCCAAAGATTCCCATCCGGCTAATCTGACCGACGCCACGTGGGATCGCGGTGCGACCGACGGAGAGATTTTCAAGGTTGTCATGGACGGCGCCGGGCCCGAGTTCAAGATGAAGGGCGCCAAGGGCCGACTGATGGACAACGACGTCTGGAACATCGTCAATTTCGTGCGTAGTCTCGCTCCCAAGAAGTAACCCCAAGGTGAACGCGCTGCACACCCGCACTTCACTTGTCGGGCTGTT
Organism: Vicinamibacterales bacterium; assembly: GCA_040081265.1. GTDB lineage: Bacteria > Acidobacteriota > Vicinamibacteria > Vicinamibacterales > UBA2999 > JBEBGV01. Next base: position 13,943 of record JBEBGV010000055.1, on the reverse strand, counting down.
CCTCGTGTGGCTTGCGGTCGTCGGGGCCGCAGGCTGCGGATACGTGGGATATCCCGCACCGCCCCCTGCAACGCAGCTCCCGCCGGTGCCCGGTCAGAACAGCGGCGTCTTCACCACCGCTCACGCGAGCTTCGGCGACGCGGCCACGCACTACTTCAACCGGCATGACGACCCTGTCCAGCCGTTTGAGTTCCCCCACGTCACGCACGTCAAGCAGGGCATCAAGTGCACCGAGTACTGCCACGTCAACGTGAGCACAGGACCGGTTGCCGGGATTCCAGGCCTCAGCACGTGCATGACCTGTCACTCGGCCATCGCCACGGACCGGCCGCTCATTCAGCAGATCACGGCGCAGAGTGAGAAGGGCATCGACATGGCCTGGAAACGGGTCTTCGATTTCTATCCCGAGTCGCACGTCAAGTTCAATCACGCCCCGCACATCCGCAAGGACGTCGAATGTGCGACCTGCCATGGCAACGTCGCCGAGCAGACGGTCGCCAAGCGGAACGTCGAAATGACGATGGGTTACTGCGTGAACTGCCACAACCAGAACAAGGCACCGGTCGACTGTCTGACCTGTCATTACTGATGGACCGCCGAACATTCATCAAGCTCACCGCTGTCACGGGTACAACCGCCACGCTGGCGAGTTGCGGCAGTCCTGAAAATCAGCTCATCCGGTTCATCCCGGCCGAGGACATCAATCCCGGCATCGCCGCCTGGAAGCCAGGCGTCTGCGCGATGTGCTCGTCAGGCTGCGGCCTCACGGTGCGCGTCATGGATGCCGATGCCGACGTCGTGCGCGACGGCCAGTCGGGTGTGGTCCGCATCAATGCGGCCAAGAAGCTCGAAGGTGCGCCCGGACATCCTGTGAATCAGGGTGGGTTGTGCGTGCGCGGACAGGCGTCGATTCAGGTCACGTATCACCCGGATCGCATCACCCAGCCGCTCAAGCGCTCCGGCAACCGCGGCGAGGGTCGTTACGAGGCCGTCACCTGGGACGCCGCGCTCACCGAGTTGATTGGTCAGCTCGATCGGCAGCGCGCCGCCGGCGGTACCAGCGCGGTGGCGGCAGTGACCCGATCGGGGTTCAGCCAGCGGCGGGCGGTACTCGACGCGTTCCTGAGTGGCCTGGGTGCGCCCACCCCGGTGGTGTACGACCTCTTCGGGGACGAGGTGCTTCGCCGCGCCAACGCGATGAGCTTCGGACGTGACCAGTTGCCCACAATAGACCTGGGCAACGCACGGCACGTGCTCAGCTTCGGCGCCGATTTCCTCGGCACGTGGAACTCGCCGGTCGCGCAGAGCGCCGCCTACGGACGCATGCGACAAGGCCGGCCCGGGATGCGCGGCAGCTTTGTTCAGGTGGAAGCGCGCATGTCCCAGACCGGCGCCAACGCCGACGAATGGGTGCCGGTCAGTCCGGGCACCGAAGGCGTGCTCGCGATGGGCATCGCGCGCGCCATCATGACAGCGAACCTCAAGCCTGCGGCGGCAGCCGGCCGTGCGGGAGCCCTGATCGATGGCTGGTCGACTGGACTGGCCAGCTATACGCCCGAAGAGGTGCAAAAGGTGACGGGCGTGGCGCCAGCCAGGCTCGAGCGTCTTGCCCGGCAGTTTGCCGAATCGGCGCCCTCCGTGGCGATCGTCAGCGGACCACCGCTCGCCCACACCAATGGGCTGTTTACGGCCCTTGCCGTCAACGCGTTGAACGCGCTGGTCGGCACCGTGGGTCAGCCCGGAGGCCTCCACTTCACGCCGCAGCCGTCAGCCGTGCGTGCCGGCGCAGGTGGTTCACTCAAGGCGCTTGCCGATCAGTTGCTGGCCGGCGGCGCCGGCGCGGCGCAGGTGCTGCTCGTGGACGGGGCCAATCCCGTGTTCACGGCGCCTCGAGCCTGGAAGGTTCGTGAAGCGTTCGAGAAGGTGCCGTTCATCGTGAGCTTTGGCAGCTTCATCGACGAGACGACGGCGATGGCGGACCTGATCCTGCCGGACCACACCTTCCTCGAAGCCTGGGTGGATGCCGTGCCGGAGTCCGGTTCGATACAAGCGACCGCCAGCGTGGCGCCCCCGGTGATGCGTCCGCTCTACGACACGCGGTCTACGCCTGATGTGCTGCTCGACGTGGGGCGTCGTCTCGCCGCGCCGGTGACGCTGCCGTGGCAGACCTACGATGCGGCGCTCGCGGCGTCCTTCGGCGCGCTGCCGGCACCGGAAGGGGCCACCGATGCGTGGGCCGATGCCCAGGCCAAGGGTGTATGGGTTGGGACGTTGCCCGCGGCGGCGACTGCCGCCCAGGCCCCCGTCGCCAGCGATCGCTCAGGTGCGGCGGTGTCTTACGCCGCTGCGCAGTTCGACGGTGACGCCACACAGTTCCCGATGCACTTCCTGCCGTATCCGTCGGTGTTCTACGACGGTTCTGCGGCGCACCTGCCGTGGCTGCAGGAGATGCCCGACCCGCTGACCTCGGCGATGTGGAGCAGCTGGGTGGAAATCAATCCGGAAACGGCCGCGCGCCTCGCCATTGGCGAAGGTGACGTGGTCACGATCACGTCGAGCCAGGGCACGCTTCAGGCGGCGGCGGTCGTCTCGCCCGGAATCGCGCCCAACGTGGTGGCGATGCCGGTCGGTCAGGGCCACACGATGTTCACGCGCTACGCGAGTGGACGCGGGCAGAACCCTGTCGAACTGCTGGCTCCGGTGACCGAAGCCGCGACCGGCGCCCTCGCATGGGCGGCGACCCGGGTCAGTATCGCGAAGGCGGGACCGCCGGACGGGCGTCTGGTGCTCTTTGCTGGCGGGATGCGAGAGCACGAGGAAGAACCAGATCGCGGCTACAGCTGGAGCCGCCGCGAAACGAATTAGGCGCCGAAACGCCAGGCGAGGGCGAGTACAGATGGCAAAGTGGGGAATGGCGGTGGATCTGGACACGTGCACGGGCTGTGGAGCCTGTGTCACGGCCTGCCACGCCGAGAACAACATCTCGACTGTCGGACCTGAACAGGCATCGCGCGGCCGTGCCAAGCACTGGCTGCGGGTCGAGCGCTACTGGGTGGGCGAGTTCCCGGACGTGCAGCTCAAGTTCCGCCCAGTGATGTGTCAGCAGTGCGACGCGGCACCCTGTGAGCCGGTGTGCCCGACCTACGCCAGCCACCACACCGACGAAGGTCTCAACGCGCAGGTCTACAACCGCTGCATCGGCACGCGCTATTGCGCGAACGCCTGCCCGTACAACACGCGTTTCTTCGACTTCTTCAACCCCTCCTGGGACAAGCCGCTCCAGCTGCAGCTCAACCCGGATGTGTCGCTCCGCGAAGTCGGCGTGATGGAGAAGTGCACGTTCTGCGTGCAGCGCATCAAGGCGACCCAGGTTCAGGCAGCCGTAGAGACGCGGCCGATCAAGGACGGTGAGATTCAGCCAGCGTGCGCGCAGTCGTGCCCGTCGAAGGCGCTCGTCTTTGGTGACCTCAGCGACCCCGAGAGCCACGTGTCGAGGCTGGCCAGGTCCGGTCGCGGCAGCAAGCTGCTCGAAGACGTGGGGACGTTCCCCAACGTGAACTATCTGAACCGGCAGGCCGAGGTATGAGCCATCCGACCGGCAATCAGCTCACCGCGGACCTGCTTCGCCCGTTGATGCAGACGACCTGGCGCTTCTGGGCGCTGGTGGCGTTTTTCGGCGCCTTCGTGCTGATGGGGCTCGGTGCCTGGGCCTACACGATGGTCATGGGCTACGGCGTGACCGGCATCAAGTGGCCGGTCTACTGGGGCTTCTACATCACGAGCTTCGTGTTCTGGATTGGCATCAGTCACGCGGGCACGCTGATCTCGGCGATCCTGCGGCTCGTCAATGCCGGCTGGCGCCGCCCGGTCACCCGGTGCGCGGAGGTCATCACCGCGTTTGCGCTGATGATCGGGGCGCTGTTTCCCATCATCCACCTGGGTCGCCCGTGGCTGGCATTCTGGCTGGCGCCGTATCCCAGCGAACGATTGATCTGGCCCAACTTCCGCTCCCCGCTGGTCTGGGACTTCTTCGCCATCAATACCTATCTCACCGGGAGCCTCCTGTTCCTGATCCTGCCAATGATTCCCGACTTCGCGGTCGTGCGCGATCAGTCAACGGGCCTCCGCCATCGAATTTACAAGGCACTGGCCCTGGGCTGGCGCGGGACGCCGAAGCAGTGGAACCGACTGGAGACGGCGATGTCGATCATGGCGGTGGCGATTGTGCCCGTCGCCGTGTCCGTGCACACCATCGTCTCGTTCGACTTTTCGATGGCGCCCGTGCCGATGTGGCAATCGACGATCTTCGGGCCCTACTTCGTGGCCGGCGCCATCTTCAGCGGCATTGGCGGTCTCATCATTGCGATGGCCGTCCTGCGCAAGTTCCTGCGTCTCGAGGCCTACCTGCATCCGGTGCACTTCGAGAATCTGGGCAAGCTCATGCTGGTGATGGCGCTGCTCTGGGGCTACTTCGTCTTCAACGAGCGGCTGGTCACCTTCTACGGCAACGGCCCGTCGGAAATGGCGGTCTTCTGGCGGACGCAGCGCGAGACGTTCGCCCCGCTGTACTACACGATGGTGATCTGCAACTTCGTGCTGCCGCTGATCATCCTCGGCATCAAGAGGTTCCGCACCATTACTGGCTGCGTCATCGCCTCCATTGGCGTGGTGATCGGGATGTGGCTCGAACGCTTCCTGATCATCGTCCCGTCCCTGGGGCACAAGTATCTGCCCTACAGCTTCGGCATCTACCGCCCGACGCCCATCGAGCTGATGGTGGCGTTTTCGACGTTCGCGGCGATGTGCCTGCTGTATGTCCTGTTCGCGAAGGTCGTACCAATCATCTCGATTTGGGAAATGAAGGCCGGTGAGCATCTGTCGCCGCGGCTCATGCCTGAGGCGATGGAGGAGCATCCGCTCGGGGAGATGCACCTGTGAAGGCTGTGTACGCGCTCTATCCGACTGGCCAGTCCGCACAGGAAGGCGTGAATCGTCTTCGCGGTGCCGGTCTGGCCGACCAGGACATCACGATCCTGTCGGCTCAGCCGATGGAAGACTTCGAATTCGGGCACATCGACAGCAAGAACCGGATGTGGTGGCTGGCCTGCGGCGGAGCGTTGGTGGGCATGGCGATCGCCTACGGGCTGACGGTCTTGACGGAAACGTCGTGGCCGATGAATGTCGGTGCGCTGCCGGTGTACGCCTGGTGGCCGAACCTCATCATCATCTTCGAGCTGACGCTGCTTGGTGCAATTCTGACGACAGTGGTCACGCTCCTGATTACCGCCTCTCTACCCGGGCGAGGCCAGAAGCTCTATGACCCGGCGGTGACGAGCGGGTCTATCCTGGTTGGGGTGGAGAACCCGGCTGACGGCTCGGTCGATGCCTATGAAAAGGCACTTGCCGCCCCGCCCGGAGCCATCGTCAAGAAGATCTAGCCACGTCGACGCGGATCCGGCACGATCCGATTACAATCGGTGCGAGAATTTCCCAGCCCGCAGGTGTGCGGGGCGGGCAGGTTCGGCCCAGCCGTTTTGCGCAACGGGGAGAACGCGATGAGATTGCCAGTGCTTGCGGTGACATGTGTGCTCGGTGCTGCGGTGGTGGTGTCTGGACAGGCCGCGATCGATGCCCGGACGCAGACGCACCTCAAGTCGCTCTTCCCGCAGGCGAGCGGTTTTTCGCCGAAAGAAGGTGACGTTCCCACCTTCAAGGCGTACAGCGGCGATCCGAAGGCGGCCTCGCCCAGCGTGATTGGCTATGCGTTCTACACCACCGAGATGCAGCCGCTCGAACGTGCCTACGACGGTCCGATCAAGTGGCTCGTGGGCATGGACACGCGTGGCATCCTGACCGGTGTCGTGCTCATCGAGCACAAGGAACCGTACGGGAACTTCTCGATCGAGACCGGAGCCTTCCAGCAGACCTTCAAGGGGAAGGACATTCGCGACGCGTTCAAGGTCGGCACCGACATCGACGCCATCTCGAGGGCGACGGTCAGCGTCACCAGCTCGGCCCGGGCGATTCGTAACAGTGCCCGCCGTGTGGCGCGCGCGCTGCTGACGCCGCCCGGGGAATCCAGATGAGGCGGTTCGCGGCGACACTCGTACTGTGTGTTGCCGCGGCCTGCGTCGTTCCCCATCTCACCGCATCCGTTTTCGCTCAGTCAGAACCACCGGCCGCCGGTGCGCCCGCGGCTGCTGATCCCGATTCCGACGCCGCCGACCCCTGGGGATTTGAAGACGAAGAGGACGCCATTCCCACCTGGGCGGAGTCCTTCCAGGCACAGGCGGTCGACGTAGGCGCTTTCGTGGCCTATGCCACGCTGGTGATGGTCAGTTTTTTCCGCAAGAGCGAACGGCTGAAGGTTGTCACGCTTGTGGCGTCGGTGCTCTACCTCGGCTTCTATAAGGGCACGCTGATGTCGATCGTGGACATCTTCCGGCTGATCAACTGGAACGTCCCGATCGTCCGCGAAAATCTGGCGTGGTACGCCTTTGCCATCTTCTTCATCGTCATCATGCTGCTCTGGGGCCGGCTCTACTGCGGCCGCGTCTGCGCGTTTGGATCCCTGACGCAGCTCATGGACAAGATCGTGCCGGCGAAGTGGCGCATCACGATCCCGCGTCCGATCGAGCAGCGCGCCAACTACATCAAGTACGGGATGCTCGCCTTCGTCGTGGTGTACTACCTGATGACGCGCGATCCGCTGATCTACCGGTTCACCGAGCCTTTCTGGATGTTCACACGACAGGGCCTGCCGGTGATGTGGGTGGGGCTCGCGGTGTTGCTCACGGCGACGGTGTTCGTCCGCAATCTCTACTGCAGGTTTCTCTGTCCGCTCGGCGCCTTCATCGCGCTGGTCTCGACCGTCAGCGCGTTCAGAATTCCGCGCTGGTCGGAGTGCAACACCTGCAAGATCTGCGAGAAGACGTGCGAGTGGGGCGCGATTCGCGGTCCGAAGATCGTCGTCACGGAATGTGTGCGGTGTGACGACTGCGAAGTGCTCTACGCGAACAAGAAGAAGTGCCCGCACTGGCTGATCATCCAGCGCAAGGAAGACGTGCTGGCCCGTCAGCGGGCCGTGTCGACGTGAAGCAGGAGGGTGAGGGGATGTCGCTGAAGAACCGTGTCGCGGGCGTCTTGACTCTCGTCGCGCTGGTGTCGGGTGTCGGCCTGGATGCCCAGGCGATCAAGGAAGGCGAGCTCGCCAACATCAAGTCGCTCAAGTGCACCTTCCCGACCTCGACGATCGTGGCCTGGAAGGACGGCGTGCCCGAGGCGCGGATTCGCACCACCGGCGTGCTCAACATCGAGATCAACGAGATCGATGCCGCCGACGGCTCGGCGATCGTCGGGGCCGTGTCGACGGGCAATCACGACGTCAACGTGCAGGTGTACGGCTGGAACATGCACTTCCTCGAGGTGAGTCGTGGCGGGCGCATGGGCGTCACCACCGTGTTTGCCCAGACCTCGACCGGCGACAAGCTCAAGGCCGTGCATTCGCGCACCGACTACCTGCCAATCGACCTGCCGGGTCTCAAGTCGGAACCGGAAGTCGCGATGTACTACGGCGACTGCGTCGCGACGCGCTAGCGGGCAGCCTCAGACGTTGAACTTGAAGAGCAGGACGTCGCCGTCGGCGACCACGTACTCCTTGCCTTCCATCCGGTAGAGGCCCTGCTCGCGCGCTGCCGCGACCGAGCCACAGCGCACGAGGTCATCGTAGGCCACCGTCTCCGCCTTGATGAATCCACGCTCGAAGTCGGAGTGGATGACGCCTGCGGCCTTTGGCGCCGTGTCGCCGGTGTGGATCGTCCAGGCGCGAACCTCTTTCTCTCCGGCCGTGAAGTAGGTGCGAAGTCCAAGCAGGTGATAGGTCGAGCGGATGAGCGAGCTGATCCCGCTTTCTTCGACGCCGAGTTCTGCCAGAAAAGCCCTGGCTTCCTCCGGAGCGAGTTCGACCAGGTCGCTCTCGATCTGCGCGCTGATGACGACCGCCTCGCACGACAGGTGGGCCCCCACGTAGTCGCGCACCTTCTGCACCCACTGATTGGTGTCAGCGCTGGCGAGGTCGGACTCTCTGACGTTGCAGGCGAAGATCGTCGGCTTGTCGCTCAGCAGGAAGAGTGGCGCCGACAGCGCGCGTTCGGCGGGTTCGAGGGCCACGGTGAGGGCAGGCTTGCCCAAGTCGAGGGCGGCCTCGATCTTCGCCAGCACCGCCTCCTCGGCGGCCGCACCCTTGTCGCCTCGCTTGATGTCCTTGGCCAGACGTTCCCGGCGCCGCGTCACCTGTTCGAGATCGGCCAGCATCAACTCGGTGTTGATGACCTCGATATCGCGCACCGGGTCGACGTTCCCCGACACGTGATGGATGTCCGGATCCTCGAAGCAGCGCACCACCTGGATGATTGCGTCGACCTCGCGGATGTGGGTGAGGAACTTGTTGCCGAGCCCCTCACCCTGACTCGCGCCCTTGACGAGACCCGCGATGTCCACGAACTCGATGGCGGCGGGGATGACGACGTTCGTCTTCGCGATGCGCTGAAGGACCTCGAGCCTGGCGTCGGGCACGGTGACCGTGCCCACGTTGGGATCAATGGTGCAGAACGGGTAATTGGCCGCTTCGGCGTTCCTGGTGCGCGTGACGGCGTTGAACAAGGTCGACTTGCCCACGTTGGGCAGGCCGACGATTCCGGCTCTGAGCATGTGATGTCGCGATCGTTTCGGAAAAGGAACGTCAGTGACGCGTGGCCGACGTTGCTGAATCGGGTTGCTGCAGCAGGGCCACCATGATCGTGCGCTGTCCGGCGACGGCGATGTCGAGCGCCGTCTTGCCGTCGAATCCAGGTGCGCCCGTGCCGCGAATGCCGCGATCGGCGCCGGCGTCGGCGAGGATCCCGACGATCGCATCGCGTCCGTTGATAACGGCGAGCATCAGCGCCGACAGATTGAACTTCGCGGTGGCGTTGAGGTCCGCACCCTTCTCGATGAGGAACCGGACGGTCGGCGTACGGCCGTCTCGCGCCGCAATCATCACCGCGGTCTGACCGTGATCATCGCGGGCATTGATGTCGGCGCCGCTCTCGAGCAGTTCCTGCAGGCGCGCGGTGTCGCCAGTCGATGCCGCGGCTTTCCAGTCGGGGTGCACCTCACCAGTATAAAGGGCGAGTTGCTGGTTACCGGCTGCTGGTTGCCAGTTGCCAGTGACCGGCGAGGGATGCCGCATTCACGGCGCGTCGGTCGGCTGAGCGAGGATCGTCACGCGATCTTTGAGGCCCGACGAGATCAGCACCTGGTTGCGATCGGTCACGATGAGGGCGTCAACGTCAGGCAGGCGTTCGACCAGAGCCATGCCCGCATCGGGCCCCATGACGAACACGCCGGTCGAGAGCGCGTCAGCGACAGCGCCGGTCTTCGCGACGATGGTGACGCTGCGGGCACCGCGGGCCGGTTCGCCGGTGTCTGGGTCGAGGATGTGGTGATACCGGCGTCCATCGGCCATGAAGAAGCGTTCGTAGTCGCCTGAAGTGCTGAAGGTGGCATCGGACAGGGCGACCGCGGCGAAGGTGCGATCCGCGGGACCACGCGGGTCGCGGATGCCGAGCGTCCACGGGCGGCCGTCCCGCAGCCCCGAGACATACAGGTCGCCGCCGAACTGAATCAGGAAGTCGCGCAGACCGGCCTTGTGGAGAATCTCGGCGACCCGGTCTACGGCGTAGCCCTTTCCGATGCCCCCGAGATGGGCGCTCATCCCGGGCCGCTGAAGGAACGCCGTCCGGCGCTGCGGGTTGAGTTCGAGCGCCTGGTAATCGACAAGGGGGAGCCGGCGGTCAACCTCGGCCGGGTCGGGAATCTTGTCATCCTGATTCTGGGCGTCGAACTTCCACAGGCCGGCGAGGGCGCCGAAGGTGACGTCGAACTTGCCGTCGGTCCAGTCGCCAGCCTTGACCGCAAGTTCAAGTGTATCAATAACTTCCTGAGACACCTCGACAGGGATCTGGCCGGCGGACTGGTTCAGGCGGAGGATGTCGCTGCCTGGCTTCCAGACGCTCATGAGCTGGTCAAGTCGGTCAACAGCCCTGAAACTCTCGTCCAGCGCGGCGCGCATTTGCGGGTTTTCTGGTCCGGCCACGGAGATTTCGAGGAGCGATCCCATGGTGGTGTGCTGCGCCTGGACCAGCCCGGCTGGTGCCGCCACAGGCTCGCGGGCGCATGCCGACGCCAGCAGCAGATTGAGCAGAGTGAGTGTGGCAAGGGGCAGGGAGTGGGCGCGGTGCACGGCTGCCACGTATTGTGCTATATTCGTCAGGTTCTCTTGGGGCCAGGACACCCTATCTGGTCCCAACCGCACAGAAAGAGGCCGCCGGCCTTTTTCCATCGGACGTTTTCCGCAGGAGCGAACAGCTTCTCGGAGTCTTGCCTCGGAGGTTGCCCTCAGAGGTCTGGCAGCGTCCTCGCGCATTCGGAACGCGCAACAGTCATATAGGGGAGTTTCAGGCGCCAGGCATCGGCACTGTGCCGCTGCCTTCAGGCCTGAGACGCGTCGTTGCAGTCGGATTGCTCCCGACTGGCGGTGTTTCGCGTGGAGCGATCGGGGCGCGCTGTCTGCGTGTACCGGTCGTGAGCGGCGTGTGCCGCAGGGGTGAGGGTGACGATGTGATGCGAGCCGTGCAGGCACGTGCGCGTCGGCGCCAGGGTCAATGAAGTTGTCGCAATCGACGGGACGTTAGGGTTATGCCGACTATCAGCCAGCTGGTTCGTCAGGGACGAACGAAGATCGTCACCAAGACGAAGAGTCCTGCGTTGCAGGTGAGCCCGCAGAAGCGTGGCGTGTGCGTGCGCGTGTTCACGCAGACGCCGAAGAAGCCGAACTCAGCGCTCCGCAAGGTGGCGCGCGTGCGGCTGACCAACGGGATTGAAGTCACCACCTACATTCCCGGCGTCGGCCACAACCTGCAGGAGCACTCGCTGGTGCTCATTCGGGGCGGCCGTGTGAAGGATCTGCCGGGCGTTCGCTACCACGTCGTGCGCGGCACGCTCGACGCCGTGGGTGTGCAGGGCCGCAAGCAGGGGCGCTCGAAGTACGGCGCGAAGCGGCCGAAGCAGTAAGCCAAGGATTCTTAAGATGCCACGCAGACGAGAGATACCCAAACGCGAACTTGCCGCCGACCCGCTGTACGCCAGCACGCTGGTCAGCAAGTTCATCAACACCGTGATGCGGGGCGGCAAGCGCAGCACCGCCGAGCGCATCCTCTACAAGAGCTTTGACATCATCAAGGAGCGCACCGGCGACGATCCGCTCAAGGTGTTCAAGAAGGCGCTCGACAACGTCAAGCCCAGCCTCGAGGTGAAGTCCCGGCGTGTCGGTGGCTCGAACTACCAGGTGCCGGTCGAAGTGAACCCGAACCGTCGCCTGTCGCTGAGCATCCGCTGGCTGGTGTCGCACGCGCGCACGCGCGGTGACGGCAAGACCATGCAGGAAAAGTTCGCCAACGAGCTGCTCGATGCGGCGAACCTGCGCGGCGGCGCAGTCAAGAAGCGCGAAGACACGCACCGGATGGCCGAAGCCAACAAGGCCTTCGCGCACTATCGGTGGTAGCAGTCACCTTTTGAAGATTTCGAGTTGACGTAATGCCGCGGCAGACACCACTCAATCGGACCCGGAACATCGGCATCATGGCCCACATTGATGCCGGCAAGACCACCACGACTGAACGGATCCTGTTCTACACCGGGATCACGTACAAGATCGGCGAAGTCCACGAAGGCACGGCCGTCATGGACTGGATGGAGCAGGAGCAGGAGCGCGGCATCACGATCACGTCCGCCGCGACGACGTGCTTCTGGCGGGACATCCGCATCAACATCATCGATACGCCTGGTCACGTGGACTTCACGGCCGAGGTGGAACGCTCGCTGCGCGTGCTCGATGGCGCGTGCGCGGTGTTCGATGCGGTTTCCGGCGTCGAGCCCCAGTCTGAAACGGTGTGGCGCCAGGCCGACAAGTACCGCGTGCCGCGCATCTGCTTCGTCAACAAGATGGACAGGATCGGCGCCGATTTCAAGGCGACGCTGAGCCAGATCGAGACCAAGCTCGGTGGCAACCCGGTGGCGATTCAGTTGCCGATCGGTGCCGAGGACAAGTTCGTCGGCGTGGTCGACCTCGTCAAGATGAAGTCGATCACCTACAAGGACGAGACGATGGGCGCCGACTACATCGTCGGCGAGATTCCGGCTGACATGATGGCCGAGGCCCAGCAGTATCGCGAGAAGCTCATCGAGAAGGTGAGCGAGCACGACGACAAGCTGCTCGAAAAGTATCTCGGTGGTGAAGAGATCACCGAGGACGAAATCAAGGCTGCGCTTCGTAACCGCGTCATCAAGTCGGTTCGCGAAGAGGACACGGCATTTGTTGTCGTCATCTGCGGTTCGGCGTTCAAGAACAAGGGCGTGCAGCCCATGCTCGACGCGGTGGTGGACTACCTGCCGTCGCCGCTCGACGTCCCGTCGATCGCCGGCATCGACCCGGACGCGAAAGTGGCGGCTGATGGGACCGCTGCGCCGCTGATCGAGCGGCCTGCGGCCGATGACGCACCGTTCTCGTCGCTGGCGTTCAAGCTGATGACGGATCCGTTCGTCGGCCAGCTCACCTTCATCCGCGTCTACTCGGGCGTGCTCACCTCGGGCTCGTCGGTCTACAACGCCACCAAGCAGCGCACCGAGCGCGTGGGTCGACTTCTCAAGATGCACGCCAACAAGCGTGAGGAAATCAAGGAAGTCTACGCCGGCGACATCGCCGCCGCGGTCGGACTGAAGCAGGTCTCGACCGGCGACACGCTGTGCGACGAGAAGAAGCCGATCGTCCTCGAGGCGATGGATTTTCCGGAGCCGGTGATTTCGCTGGCGATCGAGCCCAAGACCAAGAGCGACCAGGAAAAGCTCGGTGTCGGCCTCGCGAAGCTGATGGGTGAGGATCCGACCTTCCGTGTGAAGACCGACGAACAGACCAACCAGGTGGTGATCGCCGGCATGGGCGAGCTGCACCTGGAAATCATCGTCGACCGCCTGAAGCGCGAGTTCAACGTCGAGGCGAGCGTTGGCAAACCGCAGGTGGCCTACAAGGAAACCCTGACCAGGCCGGCTGACGGCGAGATGAAGTACGCCAAGCAGACCGGCGGGCGCGGCCAGTACGGTCACGCGAAGATTCATCTGTTTCCAGGCGAGCCTGGCACCGGTTACATCTTCGAGAACAAGACCACGCAGGGCTCGATTCCGAAGGAATTCATCAAGCCGGTCGATGAGGGGATTAAAGAGGCGCTCACGCGCGGCATCCTTGCCGGCTATCCGATTGACGACGTGCGGATCGAGCTGTACGACGGCTCGTATCACGATGTCGACTCGTCGGAAATGGCGTTCAAAATCGCCGGGTCGATGGCGTTCCAGGATGCCGCAAAGAAGGCCAAGCCAGTACTGCTCGAGCCGATCATGCGCGTCGAAGTGGTTGTTCCCAAGGAGCACATGGGCGATGTGATGGGCGACCTGGCGAGCCGGCGCGGCCGCATTCAGTCACAGGAAGACCGCGGCGGCACGCAGATCATCAACGCGCGGGTGCCGCTGTCAGAGATGTTTGGTTATGCCACGGATCTGCGTTCGCGCACGCAGGGTCGCGCGACCTACTCGATGCACTTCGACCGCTACGAGCAGGCGCCGCAGAACGTGAGCGAAGAAGTTGTTGCCCGGGTGCAGGGTACCAAGTAAGCCGGGCATCAGGCAGTTACGAACCATAACGACGCAAACGGAGACGGACTTCGATGGCGAAAGAAAAATTTGATCGTTCGAAACCGCACGTGAACGTGGGGACGATCGGGCACATCGACCACGGGAAGACGACGCTGACGGCGGCGCTGACGAAAGTGGCGGCCGACAAGGGTTGGGCGAAG
>JBEBGV010000011.1:0-90354 GCA_040081265.1 Vicinamibacterales bacterium | reverse complement strand
TCATTGCTGTCCGTCCCAACCGCGACCTCCACGATCGCGAGCTTAGGGGACATTTCTAACGAGTCGCCGAGGGGACACTATCAGCGAGTCACAACAGACCTCCGAAAGACCATCGCGAAGGAGACCCGCCACGCCGCCAGCGGGCTGCGTGATGAGATTCGCGCGCTTCAGGAGGCACATCAGCACATGCGCGACGGACAGCGGGACCTCAGACGCGAGGTCCGACTGCTGCGCGCTGTGATCGCCGCCAACACAACCCATCGCCTGGAACAACACGCCAGCGCCATGGACCCGGTGCAGATTCGCCCGCATGTCGCCTCGGCGATCGCAGCGGCGCACATGGAGCTGACGCCAACACCGCATCTGGTTGTGGAGGATGTCTTTCCGGCTGCCACCTACCTGGCGCTGCTCGCCGCGACACCGCCGGATGAATGCTTCTCAGACCGGGACGCCATCAAGCAGAACTTCCGGTACGCACCCGACAAGATCGTGCCCGATGTCACCGCAGCGATGTGGTCGCTGATGGAAAGGGACATCATTCCAACAGCCCTGGTCCCGTCGATCCTCGGGCGCTTCCGTCCGCACATCGAAGCGGTCTATCAGGAGCGACACGGCGCACGCGCCGCTGAGGTTCTGGCCGTGCCTCACGCCGCAACCGCGGGACGCCTGCTCCTTCGTCGCCCCGGCTACCACCTGGATCCCCACCTCGACCCTCAGCGCGCCGTAGTCACCTGTCTGCTGTATCTGGCCAACCCCGGCGACAGCCCGGAGCACGGCACGCAGCTCTTCTCGCTGAACGCCACGCCAGAAGTCACCGGCACCAAGACGTTCTACCCCGACCAGGCGGGCTATGTGAGCACGCTGGTCAAGACCGTTCCCTTCAGACCGAATACGGCGCTGGCATTCATGAACTCAGGCGCCGCGGCACATGGAGCCACCATCCCCGCGAGCGCACCGGCGGACACCAAGCGCTACGCCTACCAGTTCTATATCAGCCCAGAGCCCCGACAGCTGTCGAGCATCATCGGCGGAACGCCGGACGACCAGCTGAATTAGGCGAGGATCCGCGGGACGGGCCACACAGCTCCATCACCAGTCGCTCCAACAGCACTCGTGCGTCGCCGCCGGTGGACTTGAGCGCGATGTCGGTTCGCAGCACCGCGTCCATGGCGCCGCGCAGCCTGTCCGGCGTCTGGCGCTCCGCTGCAGACCGTATCTGCCCGAGAAGGAAGAACGGTTGCGCCCCCGCGTCCAGCGCGCGGCCGAGTTCATCGAGCGCCTCCTTCGGATTTCTGACCCCGATGGCGTTGGCGATCCCGAAGTCTTCCGGGGACTCCGGCCCGGCGACCACAGACGCACGCACATCCTCGGCAGTGATCGTGGCCTGGCCAAGGGCGTAAAGCGCGACCCGCTCCAGTCCAGCGCGCAAGCGGACGATGTCTGTTCCGGCACGTGAGGCCAGCGCTCGAGCGGCCCCCGCGTCCAGGGGAACGGCGGCCTGCGCCGCGCGTGTCTTGATCCAGCGCTCAGCTCCGTCGAGATCGCTGATGGTGCCGCAGTCTACGACGTGGGCACGCTCGATCAGGCGCTTGACGAGGCGGCGACGCCGGTCGAGATCGCTGCACACGAACACAACCGTCGCATGATCGGGAGGGTTGTCAATGAAGGCTTCGAGCCGCGCCTGCGCCTCGTCAGCCGCTTTGCTCTCCCGCTTCGGGATGAGCAGGCCTTCGGCCGCAAAGACCAACACGATGCGGCGAGGAGCCATCATCGGAAAGGTGGCTGCCGCGTCCGCCAGCTGATCGGCGCTGGTTTCGGCTCCGTAGAGCCGCTCGACGTTGAAGGCGCGCAGCCCTTCATCGATCGACTCGATGAACTCCTGGGCCATGGCCGACTTCTCCATCTCGTCGGCACCCGTGAGCACGTACAAAGGGCCGAGGGTCCCGGCGGCAATGCTGGCGCGAAGTGCGGCCTCAGTGAGATTCGGCACGCGTCCTAAAACGCCTCGACGATGGAGGTGACGACGCTGCGGGCGACGTCGGAGGCAATGCGATCGAACGACGATCGCTCCTGATCGAAGAAGGTGGAGCCGTCCACGGCACCGGTACCACGTGCCGACAGATCGTAGGTCTCGCGGAACACCAGTGAATCGTTTGACCACAGCACACGGCTGGTGCCCGCTTCGGTGAACTCAACCTTCATGGTCATCGTGAACAGATACCGGGATGCCAGCTGCTGGTCGGTGAAACCCACTGGCTGCACGCTGATGTTCGTGACGGTGCCGGTCAGCACGGCGTCCGCTCCGGCGCTGTCAGGAATCACAGTGAACTTGCCGCGTCCGATGAATTCGGTGCGCAACTTTTCAGACAGCACCTGTTCGACGTTGAAGAAGTTGCTCTGATTCTGGAGTTGCGGGATGCCGACGATCCTGATCTCGGCAGGCAGGAACGATCCGCGACCTGCCAGCGCATATCCGCACCCCGACACGAGTGCGGCCGTCACGATCGCAACAACTAAGCCAGGCAGGCGCCGCATGAGAGCCTGATTATATCGCCCAGCGTGATGAGACATGCGGTCGCAGCGCGGCGATCGCCGCATCCGCACGAGGGGACGACCCGTGCGGCACCGGCCACGTGGCAAGGGGACGTTCACCCGAGAGCGCATCAACTGCACACTGGAGACATTCCTCGAGGCCACCGAGATCGTACCCACCCTCGGTGATTGCAACCAGTCGCCCCTCGCAGCATTGCTCCGCAGTCGACACCAACATGGCGGACAGCCGGCCGAACTGATCGGCACTGACGCGCATGCCCCCAAGCGGATCGTCCTTGTAGGCGTCGAAGCCGGCGGACACCAGGATCAGGTGTGGCATGAACTGCCTGAGCACCGGGAGGACGACATCACGATAGGCGCGCTCGAAGTCGCCATCGTCAGACCCGGCGTCAAGAGGGATGTTGACGGTGAATCCCTTGCCCGCACCCCTGCCGGTCTCGGATGCACCACCGGTGCCCGGGTAATACGGGAACTGGTGGGACGAGACGAATAGAACCCCCGGGTCGTCGTAGAAGATCCGCTGGGTGCCATTGCCATGGTGGACGTCGAAATCGACAATCGCCACCCGCGACACACCCGCCGCCCGGGCGTGGGCCGCCGCAATCGCGACATTGTTGAACAGACAGAATCCCATGGCTCGATCGCGTTCGGCATGGTGGCCTGGGGGCCGCACCAGGGCAAGGGCGCGCGCAGGACCGCCGGGCTGCAACACCGCCTCAACCGCGACGAGCCCTGCGCCGGCAGCCAGCCTGGCCACGTCCACGCTCTCGGGCGACGTGTACGTGTCTGGATCGAGCGCCGTCGCACGACCAGCCGTGGCAAGCACTTCGGAGACGTAATTAGAGTCATGCACGCGGAGGAGTTCGTCCGTCGACGCTTCGCGAGGCTCAACCACCTGGCCACCGCGCCCCGCGAAACGCGAGGCCACCTCCCGCATCACCGCCGCCCGTTCAGGGCGCTCGGGATGACCTGGCGGGGTGACGTGATCAGCAAATCGGGACGAAGACACGATGAGCAGAGGCACCAGTGAATTGTACGTACCTTCGCTCATGGAACAGTCCCGAGCAGCGCGTGTGCCCGCCCTTCGAGCGTCGCCAGGCTCTGCTCGAGCTGTTGTCTCGAGTGCTCCAGTTGTTCATCTGACGGGGTCGGTGGCACCTCGATGGGCTCACCGACCGCGAGGGCGACGGTGCTGAATGGTTTCGGGATCTGTGTCTTGTCCCAGCTGCGCAGCGTCCAGTGCGCGGAAGCCTCGAGGTGGAACGGCAAGAGCGGATTGCCCGTCGCCCCCGCCAGCCAGATGGCGCCAGGCTGTGCCACACGCGCGGGTCCCCGGGGCCCATCGAGCGTGAAACCCGCCGCGTTCCCCTCCTTCATCGCCCGAAGCAGCCCCACCATGGCCCGTCGGGCACCGCGTGAGGTCGAACCCCGGGCAGTGCCGTAACCGAACCGTTCGATGATCCGGGCAATCCACTCGCCGTCAAAGTTTTCGCTGGTGATCACGACGATACCGCGTCGTCTGAAGAAGTAGGTCGCCGGCAGGATCCGGCCGTGCCAGAACGCCATCACGGGCCGACGCCCTGAAGCCATCACGCGCTCGAAGTGCTCGAGCCCCTCGACACGAAATCGCAGGGTCGCGCCGAGCGCCGCGATCACTGGATAGCCAATGCCGGCGATGGCGGCCGCCTGCAGGCGCCTGCTCCGTGAAGCTCTCCAGTCGTTCACAGCTACATGCCCTTGTACTGCGGACCACCGCCACCTTCTGGAGGCACCCAGGTGATCGCACCGTACGGGTCCATGATGTCGCACGTCTTGCAATGGACACAGTTCGACGCATTGATCTGCAGGCGCGGCGACCCGTCGGCTTCGCGGGCAATCTCGTAGACGTGGGCCGGGCAGAACCTGATGCACGGGTGCCCGAATTGGGGTCCGCACACCGAAGTGCAGTAGTTGGTGTCCACTTTCAGATGCGATGGCTGATCTTCTTCGTGCGTCGTACCTGAGTAATGGACGTTGGTCACCTTGTCGAAGGTCAGCACTCTGTCGGGCGTCGATGCGTCGGAAGCAGGCTCGACCGGCGCCCGACCGTAGTAGTCCGCGAGCGTCTGCATCTGGCGATGCCCCTCGACGCCATCGAGTTCACCAAGACCCTTCCCCCTGGTCAGCAAGGACAGTCCGGCGTACGCCAGTCCCGGCACAAGGCCGTAGCCGAACGCCTGATGCACGTTCCGCACGGGATAGAGCTCGGACTGAATCGAACTCGACCTGACACGGTGTTCGTAGTCCTGAAGACGCGACGCTGAGGTGTCGCCCGAGCGGATGGCCTCAAAGGCGGTTTCGGCTGCCAGCATGCCGCTCTTCATCGCCAGATGAATGCCCTTCAGGCGCATGGAGTTCAGGAAGCCCCCCGCGTCGCCTGCGATCAGTGCGCCGTCGGTGAAGAGCCGCGGCATCGCACTCCACCCGCCTTCGGGCAGGGCCTTCGCGCCGTAGCGAAGCAGGCGCCCTCCGGCGAGCAAGTCCCTGATCAGCGGATGGACCTTGAAGTGGTTGAAGGCCACATGAGGGTCGAAGAGGGGGTCCTGATAGTCGAGTCCCACCACCAGGCCGAGCGACACCTGGCCCTGGCCCATGCCGTACAGGAAACCGCCACCGAATTCCCGGTGCCGAAGCGGATACCCGAGCGTGTGCATGACCGTTCCGCCGGGCACACGGCCCTCGGGCACCTCCCACAGCTCCTTCAGCCCGATCGCATACTGCTGCGGATGTCGGTCTGGCTGCAGCGCGAGCGCCTGCACAAGCGCCTTGGTCAGGTTGCCACGCACCCCGTCGCAGAGGATTGTCACGCCAGCCCGGATGTCCACCCCGGGCTCGAACGTTGACTTGTGTTCACCGGAGCGCGCGACGCCCCGATCGCCGGTGCGGACGCCGGAAACGCGGCGCCCGTCCATCAACAATTCCTGACCGGCGAATCCGGAAAACAGGTCGACGCCGGCGCCCTCGACCTGTGTGGCGAGCCAGTTGACCAGTTCGTTGAGCGAGATGAGATAGTTCCCGTGGTTGCGAAGCGGCGAAGGCACCACCGGCAGCCGCAGGTGGTGATGACGTGTCAGGACAAAGACACGATCCCGTTCGACCCTGGTGGACACTGGTGCGCCACGCGCGACGAAGTCGGGAACGAGTTCGGCCAGCGATGAGGGGTCGAGCACGGCGCCCGACAGTGAGTGGCCGCCGGCTTCCCGCGCCTTCTCAAGCAGCGCGATCGTCATCGGTGCGGCACCGCTTGCCGCCTGAAGCTGTGTCAGGCGCAGGGCGGCCGACAGACCCGCGGGCCCGCCGCCGACGATCAGCACATCGACCTCCAGGGTGTCCCGCTCCATGGACCTCTGTCGCTCAGGACTGCTGAAGGGCGGACACGATGGCTGGCACCACCTCGAACAGATCCCCGACGATGCCGTAGTCAGCGACTTCGAAGATCGGCGCGTCTGCATCCTTGTTGATCGCCACGATCGTCCGCGCTCCTTTCATCCCGACCAGATGCTGAATGGCTCCAGAAATCCCCAGCGCAACGTAGAGTCGCGGAGCGACTGTCTGGCCGGAACTCCCAATCTGCCGGTCCATCGGCAGCCAGCCGTTGTCGCAGATCGGACGCGACGCAGCCAGTTCGGCGCGAAGGGCGACAGCCAGCCGTTCCGCCACTGCGAGGTTCTCCCTGGTTTTGATGCCTCGCCCGACGGAGACAATGCGCTCAGCCTGGCTCAAATCGACGGCCTGCTTGGCCTCCTGAAACGGCGGCTCTGGTCGCTGCCGGATGTCACTGGGCTCGAGGGCAACGCTGAGGCTGCGTACGGGGGCGACGCTTGAACGCTGCAGTGTCTCAGCCCGCACGACGCCGATTTGCAGGCTGACGAGCACAGGCCCTGGCCCGACCGGCTTGACGCGCGCCACCAGCTTGCCCTGAAACATGGGGCGGGTGATCACCAGGGCGTCGAGAGTCCCCTCCAGACCGACGGCATCGGTCACGAGAGGCGCATCCAACCGTGCCGCGAGTCGTGGAACGAAATCTCTGGTCTGATAGCTGTGCGGCAGCAGCACCAATCTCGGTGTCGCTTGAGCCAACACCTGCTGCAGGGCCCTGACCCATCCGTCGGAGGTGTAGGACTCGAGAAGCGGATGCTCGACCGAGAGCACCTCCCCCACACCGGCGGCTGAGAGCTCCGCCAGCAGCGGTGCGTTCGCTCCAAGCACGGCAATGCCAATCGGCTCTCCGGCAGCCAGCACCTGGGCACTGGCAACTGCCTCCCAGGTCGCCCGCGTAATGGAGCCGCGCTGGTGCTCGGCGATGATCAGAATCATCACAGGGCCCGCGCTTCGTCGCGAAGGCGCCGCACCAGCTCGGTGGCCGCTTCAGAGGGAGAGCCGGCAATCATCTGCGTCTGCTTGCTCCGGGTGGGTACCGCCAGGCTCGCAATCTCGATCGCGGGTACCAGCGCGGCTGGCGCCACCCTGCGGATCTCCTTCTTCTTCGCCGCCATGATGCCCTTCAGCGTGGCGTAGCGAAGCTGGTTAATCCCGCTCTGAATGGTCAGGAGCGCGGGCAGCGGCATCGTCACCCACTGGAACCACCCGCCTTCCAGTTCGCGCTTTACGCGCAGGCTATCTTCCTGCACCGCTACTTCCATGATGATGGTGGAGTGCGGCATGCCGAGGTACTCGGCGAGGGCGACACCGGTGACGCCGTGTCCCTGGTCGTCGGACTGGAGACCGGTCAGGACGAGATCGAAGGCTTCTCCGGCCATCGCCTGAGCGAGGGCCCTGGCGGTCGCAAGCCCGTCCGCGGAGGCCAGCGCGGCGTCTTCGACGTGGATGGCGCGATCAGCCCCCCTCGCCAGAGCCTCGCGCAGCACCTGCTGCACTCGAGCGGGCCCTGCGGCACACACGACGACCTCGCCGCCATGCGCCTCGCGCAGCCGCAGCCCCTCTTCGAGGGCGTAGGCGTCCGGCTCATTCAGTTCGAAAGACGCGTCCTGCTCGCGAATCCAGGTACCAGCCTCGTTGACGCGTGGTTGCCACTCGCGGGTCGGAACCTGCTTCACGCACACGGCAATCTTCATGGCGTCAGGTACAGAGTACTCCGACCCAGCGACCGAGGTGGGCGCTCAATCCTCGAAGCGCTTGAAGAGCAGCGCTGCGTTGGTGCCGCCAAAGCCGAAGGAATTGGATAACGCGTAGCGGATCGCCATCGGGCGCTTGCCCCCTGGGATGTAGTCGAGGTCACAGTCCGGGTCGGGATTGTCCAGGTTAATCGTCGGCGGCGCGACCTGGTGGCGTACCGCCAGGGCAGTGATACCTGCTTCGAGTCCGCCGGCGCCACCGAGGAGATGCCCGGTCATGGACTTGCTCGACGAGATGGCGACCTTGTAGGCGTGGTCGCCAAAGCAGCGCTTGATGGCCAGGCTCTCGAGACGATCATTGTGGGGGGTCGAGGTGCCGTGGGCATTGATGTAGTCCACCTCGGAGGGCCTGATGCCGGCCTTCTTGATCGCCATCTCCATCACACGCCGCCCGCCGTCGCCGTCCTCAGACGGGGCGGTCATGTGGTACGCGTCGCCGGTCAGCCCGTAGCCGACGACCTCGGCGTAAATGGATGCCCCGCGTGCGCGGGCGAATTCGAGTTCCTCGAGGACGAGCACACCTGCCCCCTCACCGATGATGAACCCGTCGCGATCTTTGTCGAACGGCCGGCAGGCACGCCCGGGATCGTCGTTGCGGGTCGAGAGGGCGCGCAGCGAAGAGAACCCGCCCAGACTCATCGGGGTAATCGCGGCTTCCGACCCGCCAGCGATCATCGCCACCGCGTCGCCGCGACGGATGATCTCGAACGACTCGCCGACGGCGTGCGCCGACGCGGAACAGGCCGTGCACGTGGCCAGATTCGGTCCCTTCGCGCCAAACCGGATGGAGACCTGGCCGGCGGCCAGGTTGATGATCGCCGACGGAATGAAGAACGGTGAGATCTTGCGCGGACCGCCATCGAGCAGCGCGATGTGTTCGCGTTCGATGGTGCTGAACCCGCCGATACCGGAGCCGATGAAGGCTCCGATCTCGTGCGCGTTCTGATCAGTGATCTGCAGCCCTGAGTCGTCCATCGCGAACTGCGACGCGGCGATGGCGTAGTGAATGAAGAGGTCCATCTTCTTGACCTCTTTTTTCTCGACGTAATTCAGGGGGTCGAACCCCTTGACCTCGGCGGCGATCTGCGCGGCAAACCCACTGACGTCAAAGCGCGTGATGCGGGAGACCCCGCTCACGCCGCCCAACACCCCAGCCCACGTTTCGGCCGTTCCGATTCCCAGAGACGACACCAGCCCGATGCCGGTGACGACGACTCGCCTGCTCAAGGGTCCTCCGACTACTTCTTCGACTTGGCGTGCGCCTCGATGTAGTCGATCGCCTCTTTGACTCGGGTGATCTTCTCGGCGTCCTCGTCGGGAATCTCAATCCCGAACTCTTCCTCGAACGCCATGACGAGCTCCACCGTGTCGAGCGAATCCGCGCCGAGGTCATCGACAAACGACGCGTCCGGCGTGACTTCCTCTTCGTCGACGCCCAACTGCTCCACGATGATGCTCTTCACCTTATCTGCGACGGCCATTCAATCCTCCTGAGCGGCTGCGGCAAGTCCGGAATGGATGCCTTGGGCCGCAACCGGCTCTACATGTACATGCCGCCGTTGACGGCAAGCACCTGTCCTGTAATATACGACGCCTCGTCCGACGCAAGAAAGCTCACAGCCGCCGCGACGTCATCGGGCGTGCCAAGCCGTCCGGCTGGAATCTGCGCGGCCCAGTCGGTCTGTGCCTTTTCCGCAATAGCCCGTGTCATGTCGGTTTCGATGAGTCCCGGCGCCACCACGTTGACGGTAATGTTGCGCGACGCCAGCTCACGCGCCAGCGCCTTGCTGAAACCGATGAGGCCCGCCTTGGACGCGGCGTAATTGGCCTGGCCGGCGTTGCCCATCTGCCCGACGACCGAACTGATGCTGACGATCCGCCCCGACCGCTGCTTGACCATGGGCTTCACGACCGCCTGCACGCAGGCAAAGGCAGCCGTCAGGTTGGTGGCAATCACCTGGTCCCAGTCGTCGCGCTTCATTCGCAGCATGAGCTGATCGCGGGTGATCCCCGCATTGTTCACCAGGATGTCGACCCGGCCATGCCGGCTCAGCACCCCCGACATGACGGCGTCGATCGAACCGGCGTCGGTCACGTCCAGGTCCACGCTCTCACCGGCCCCACCGGCTGCCCTGATGTCGGCGGCCGTCTGCGCAGCATGTTCCCCTCGCGCCCCCGCAAGCTCCTGCATCAGCGCCTCGACATCCTCAGGCGTGCCCACATGCCAGGCCGACGCGCCCTTGTTGATCTTTCTGACCAGCCCGCTCAGCACCTTGCCGGGTCCAACCTCGATGAACGTGCTCACACCGCTCGCGGAGAGACGATTGACAACGTCCTCCCACCGCACCGGCGCCGATACCTGCCGCACGAGTGCGTCGATTGCGGCGGTGGCGGTGCGATTGGGCTCCGCATCGACATTGGCCACAACCGGTACGGCGGGATCGCTGGCGCGCACGGCGCGCAGTTCCGGCTCGAGCCGGTCCTGTGCGGGCTTCATCAGGGCGCAATGAAAAGGCGCGCTGACAGACAGTGGCACGACCTTCCTGGCACCCAGCGCCTTCGCGCGAGCGCCGGCGCGGTCAACCGCCGAGGCGTCTCCGGCGATCACAATCTGACCGGCACCGTTGATATTGGCCGGACTGACGACCTCGCCCTGGGCGGCCTCCAGGCAGGCCTGCTGCACAGCAGACAGATCGAGCCCCAAAATGGCCGCCATCGCGCCCTGACCGACCGGAACAGCCTCCTGCATGTAGCGCCCGCGCCGGCGAACCAGACGAAGGGCATCGGCAAACGACAGGGTCCCCGCCGCCACATTCGCCGAGTACTCACCCAGACTGTGCCCGGCGACCATCTGCGGGGTGACCCCGCGCGCAGCCAGGACACGGCACGCGGCGACGCTCATGGCCAGGATCGCCGGCTGTGCGTTCTCGGTCAGCGTGAGGCGATCCTCAGGACCCTCGAAGCAGACGCGAGACAGCGACTCCGCCAGCGCCAGATCGGCCTCTTCAAAGGCGGCGCGTGCCTCGGGGTAGGTCTCGGCAAGGGCGCGTCCCATCCCGACCTTCTGCGAACCCTGTCCTGGAAAAATGAATGCAATCATCCGATTCACTTGCTCAGGCTCTCCGCCGTCACAACCTCGTGCTCGACGCGACGGATGAAGTCAGTGGCGGCAAACCGCGACGCCGCCGCCACGGCATTGCGCACCGCCTTGGACGACGACCGCCCGTGTCCGACCAGCGCGAGCCCGGCCACACCAAGCAGCGGCGCACCCCCGTATTCCGAATAGTCCACTCTCCGGCGGAAGCGCCGGAATGCACGTCGGGAGAGAAGGTATCCCACCTGGCTTGAAAAGGTGCCCTGTAACTCATCCCCGAGGAGCGATTCCACGACGTCTACCAGCCCCTCGCTCGTCTTGAGCACCACATTGCCAGTGAAACCGTCACAGACAATCACGTCGGCGTTCCCACCGTAGATCTCCCGGCCCTCGATGTTCCCGATGAAGTTCATCGGTGAGGCCTTGAGCAGCCGGTGGGCCTCACGGGTGAGGTCGTTGCCTTTGCTCTCTTCCTCCCCGATGGACAACAGGCCCACTCGCGGTGACGCGAGCCCGAGCGCCACCTTCGCGTAGACGCTCCCCATCACCGCAAACTGCCGCAAGTGCGACGGCCGGCACTCGACGGTTGCGCCGGCGTCCAGCAGCACGGCGGTCCCGGACCTGGTGGGAATCACAGCGGCCAGCGCCGGTCGGTCAACGCCACGAATCATCCCGAACGCCGCGTGCGTGGCCACGACGGTCGCCCCGGTGTGCCCGGCGCTGAACAGTGCCGCCGCACGACCCTGGGCCACCAGTTCGGCAGCCACCCTGATTGACGAGCCTGGACGCCGCCGCGCCGAGGTCGGTGATTCGTGCATGGCGACGACATCCGGCGCATCGACCACCTCCACGCGAAGGGACGCACGATCCGGCGCCTCGGCCAGGGCCCGTTCGATGACGGCCGCCTGACCAACCAGCACAAGTTCGATATCGAGATGTCTGGCCGCCGCCAGGGCACCGTCGACGATGACCGACGGCCCATGGTCGCCGCCCATCGCATCAACTGCGATGCGGACCATATCCGAGAATCGTCCCGCCTGTCTGCGGGCCTATTCCTCGTCGACCGGACGAACCTGACGCTGGTTGTAGAACCCGCAGTGCGGGCAGATTCGGTGCGGCGCCTTGGGCTCGTGGCACTGAGGGCAGAGACCAGTGGTCGTGGCCGTCAGGGCGTCGTGGGTGCGGCGCTTTGCAGTTCGTGTCTTTGAATGTCGGCGTTTTGGATTCGGCATTGTCGTGGTCGTCGTGAATAGTAGCGTCCAACTAGGAGTCGCGACGCGGCTGGAGCGACTTGAGCGCCGCCAGCCGCGGGTCCTCCCACACCGGTGTGCACGAGCACCGGGCGGTGTTCAGGTTTGTGCCGCAGTGCGGACACAGGCCGCGACAGTCTTCCTGGCACAACGGCTTCATCGGAAGCGCCAGATAGAACTGTTCGCGCATCAGTTCGTTGAGGTCGATCTGGTCGTCCGCGTAATAGCTCGTCTCGAGATCGTCCTCACTCAGTTCGGCTTCCGCATCCCGCTCGGCATCAGCCATCGGCCAGTACCGCACGTCGAAACTCGACGACACGGGGAGCTGGAACGGCTCAGCGCACCGGCTACACCCCAGTTCGAGCGTCGTCCGGACATCCCCGACCAGACGAAATCGGTTCTTGTCCTTGTGGATCTCCAACGTCAGGTCAACCGGCTCGACCACCGCATAGGCGTCCCCGTCAGCGCCCATCTCGGACGGCTGAAACGTGCGCGAGAACGACGCCGTGGGCTGGCGATAACGGGTGAGGTCGAGCAGCATGACCGAACGCCCTCAGCGAATATTCCGCGAAGGGCAGACTTTCGATTATAGCTGATTCCAGGAGATCGGCCCTACCCAGGGCTTTGGCACAAACAGGGTCTCGAACAGGCGGACCGCGAACCGATCGGTCATCCCGGCCAGGAAGTCCTTTGCCGCCACATCCAGCCCCTCGGCCGCCACAATCTCCGGGTCGAGGAAGTCACCGGGCCGTTGCCGGACGCGCTCCCAGAGGCCCCCGAGAATACCGGTCGCCTTGCTGAACTCGGCCGTGGCGACGTCATTCTCGTAGACGTGCTCGAAGAGGTAGCTGCGCATGGCCAGCGTCGCTTCGAGCACCTCGGGGCTCATCCTGATCTGGTCGAGTCCGGCGTCGGTCGTCTCGTAGACCACGTCCTTGACCATCCGCGCGATCCGGGACGACGAAGTCTGCCCCAGCGTCTGGATCGGACCTGCTGGCAGATCCCTGGTGGTCAATACCCCCGCCCGCACGGCGTCATCGATGTCGTGATTCACGTAGGCAATCAAATCCGCGACGCGCATCACCTGGGCCTCGAGCGTGGCGGCCCGTTTGTCAGGCGGCAGGCCCACCGGTGAACCGTTCTTGCCCTTCGAGTGACGACCGATGCCGTCGCGAACCTCCCATGTCAGGTTGAGACCCTGTCCCTGATTCTCCAGGACGTCCACGATCCGCAGGCTCTGTTCATAGTGGCGGAACCCGCCGGGCACGAGGGCATCGAGCACGCGCTCACCGGCGTGGCCGAACGGTGTGTGGCCCAGATCATGGCCGAGTGCGATCGCCTCGGTCAGTTCCTCATGCAGGCGAAGGGCCTTGGCAATGGTCCGCGCGATCTGCGACACCTCCAGCGAGTGGGTCAGACGGGTGCGATAGTGGTCACCAGCGGGAGCAAAGAAGACCTGCGTCTTGTGTTTCAGACGCCGGAAGGCCTTCGAGTGAATGATCCGGTCACGATCGTGCTGGAACGCAGGGCGGACATCGTCTTCGATCTCCGGACGGAGACGGCCGCGGGTCCGCGCGCTCCTGGCCGCCTGCGGCGCAAGCATCTCCTGCTCTCGGCCTTCGAGCGTTTCACGAATGCTGGCGGTCAAACGCGAATCTCCCCGAGAAAGCTGCGACCGTGCGCCAGGGGCCCAACGCCGAAGTTGTCTGCGATCGTCTGGCCGAGGTCCGCGAACGTGGCCCTCGTGCCGAGGTTGTGGCCACGCCGAACGCGGCTGCCGCTGAGGAGGAGGGGCACGTGCTCGCGTGAATGATCGGTGCTCGGCGTTGTCGGATCGTTGCCGTGGTCTGCGGTGATGACGAGCAGGTCGTCGTCTGACAGTCGCGGCAGGAACCCCGCCAGCCAGCTGTCGAACTGCTCGAGATTGGCGGCGTAGCCCGCGGGATCGTTGCGATGACCGTAGAGCACGTCGAAGTCCACGAGATTGGCAAAGATGAGCCCATCGGTCTCCTCGATGAGCGCACGCTCGAGCTTCTGCATCCCGTCGGCGTCACTCGTCGTGTGCACGGCACGGGCAATCCCCCGGCCCGCGAACAGATCGTTCACCTTGCCGATCGCCACGACCCGGGTACCCTGGCGGGTCAACGCGTCGAGGGCGGTGTCACCCATCGGATCGAGCGCATAGTCGTGACGATGGGCGGTCCTGGTGAAGCCTCCGGGGTTTCCGACAAACGGCCTCGCGATGACTCGGCCAACCCCCATGCCCCGCCC
This sequence comes from Vicinamibacterales bacterium, assembly GCA_040081265.1. Lineage (GTDB taxonomy): Bacteria > Acidobacteriota > Vicinamibacteria > Vicinamibacterales > UBA2999 > JBEBGV01. The sequence goes on along the minus strand of JBEBGV010000011.1, from coordinate 76,012 downwards.
GACCATTTCGAAGGCGATCTCGCACATCCGATACAGCTCGGGCACGCCGACCACGTGCTCGTGCGCCGCAATCTGGAACACGCTGTCGGCCGAGGTGTAGATGATGGGGTATCCCGTGCGCACGTGCTCGGGCCCGAGGCGGTCGATGATCTCGGTCCCAGAGGCCACGACATTGCCGATGCTCGGTCTGCCGATGCGCCGCTCGAACTCCGCGATGAGATCTGGCGGAAAGCCCTCCGGAAACGTCGGAAAGGCCCGCTCGAGGATGATCCCCATCAGCTCCCAGTGACCGGTGACCGAGTCCTTCCCTGCCGACACCTCGGCGAGCCTGCCGAACGCACCAGCCGGTTCAGCAACCGGCACACCGCCGATATCGACGACGCGGTCAAGTCCGAGCCGCCGAAGCGCGGGGACCCGAAGCGGCACCACCTTCGCCATGTTGCCAAGGGTGTTGCTGCCCTGGTCGTGATACAGCGACGCATCCGGCAACTCGCCCGCACCAACGCTGTCGAGCACGATGACGATGACACGAGAAAACAGAGGTGGCACGGTTGCCACGCGCCCTCAGGCGCGATCGGGGGGCAGGTAGGTCGGGAGCGCGCGCTCAGTGGCAAGCGTCGCGATCGCGTGCTTGAAGATCAGCTGATCGGCGCCGTCGGTTTCAACGACAATCGCAAACTTGTCGAAGTTCTTGATGCGGCCCTCGAACTGCCGTCCATCGAGCAGGTGCACGATGATGAGAATGCGATCGCGCCGGGCGCCATTGAGGAAGACGTCCTGTATGTTCGGCTGCGCCGAGAGCTTCGGGGGATCGGACACGTGAGCCATCAAGTGGCCTCTCCTCGTATTGAAACGCCGCGCATGGCCAGGAGCGCGTCGGCTTGCTGCAGCGTCTCGGCGCTCTCGCCGGGACCGTCAAGCCAACTAAGATTAGGCTCTTTACGAAACCAGATCAACTGTCGTCGCGCATATCGTCGGTTCTCCTGCGCGATGAGTGCACGTGTCGCCACCTCATCACGTACGCCTTGACGCATTTCCATCACCTGCCGATAGACGAGCCCACCGAACGGCCGGGCGGTCGTCGGCACCCCCCTCTCGAGGAGCTGGTCCACCTCACGAACCACACCGCGGGCGAACTGCTGGTCCACTCGGCGTGCCACGCGTTCTGCGGTCAATGCCGTCGGAATCCTTAACGCGATGGCGATGACGTCGCACCCGGCGATCGGGGACACGGTTTCCGAAAAATGGCTGGTCAACGACCTGCCGGTTGAAAAATACACCTCGAGTGCACGCACCAGCCGCCTCTGATCCCGCGGCATGATGCGCTCCGCCGACGCCGGGTCTACGCGCCGCAGGAGGGCATGCAGGTGCGGGAGACCCCGACGCTGCGCAATGCGGTCCAGTCGCGCCCGCAGGACATCGTCGGCCCCCGGTCCCGGGAACAGGCCTCGTGTCAGTGCGCGGAAGTAGAATCCGGTGCCGCCCACGAGGATTGGCAGGACGTCGCGGCTGTGCATGTCTGCAATCAGGGCCGCGGCGTCCCGCGCAAACTGGGCAGCGGTGTAGACCTCAACAGGGTCGGCCACGTCGATCAGGTGGTGCGGCACCCCTCGGCGTTCGCCGGGCTCGATCTTGTCGGTGCCGATGTCGAAGCCGCGATACACGGCCGTTGAATCGCAGTTGATGATTTCTCCGCCGTAGCGTGCAGCCAGGGCCAGACCAAGAGCACTCTTCCCCGACGCGGTGGGGCCAAGCACCGCCAGGACGAGTCGCCGGGAGATGCCGGTCTGCGCCGTCACATTACGCGCAGACACACGTAGGCCGCGAACAGGATCACGACGACAACGACACCACGCTGCTGGCTGCGCGAGAGGACCATGGCGCGAGCGCCTCAGTCCGGCGGACGCATGTTGTAGTAGAAGGTCACGGTGAAGAATGCCTTCTCAGACGGGTACTCGGGTGGCAGCGGTGCAACAGGGTTCGACGAGATGATGGCGTTGTAGGCCGCGTTGTTGAACGAGTCGATCGAGGACGGCTGCACGATCGCCACGTCGGTGATGTGCCCGTCTCGCCAGATGTTGAACTGCATCACCACGTACCCGCGGAACGAATACGCCGCCTGGGGCACGAACCAGTTGCGCTTGACCTGGGCAACGAACCGCCGCAGCCAGGGCCCGAACTCGACGCCCTTGGTGTCGAACTGAATCGCCGCGCCCGGATCCTTCTGCCCCCCCTGGGGATTGTCGAACGTCTGATTCTGCACGTAGCGCTGCAGATTGCGAAGGGCCTCGCCCAGCGTGCCTGATGGGCGCGTGCGCTCACGCTCGGCCGGAGGGCGCGGAAAGCCGTTGTCAGACGGCGGTAGCAGTCGTGCCTCGGTCGCCTCGGGTTCTGGCGGGGCCGGCGGGGCCGGGGTTTCGGGTCCGCGTGCTTGCTCTGGAGGCGGTGACGCTTCGTTCATCTCCCGCGAATTGCCTTCCAGCCGCGGCATCGGGTTGGCGCTCTCCGGCGGAGGAACCGGACTCTGTGCACGCCGGTCCGCATCAGATGGCGGCGCAGTCTCCGGAGCGCGCAACGCGGGGATGTCTCTGAGGGGCTCGACGAAGACCATCCGCTGTTGCTGTTCCTGCTGCTGCTCAGCCAGTGCCTGTCGTCGAGCGAGTTCCTCGGGACTTGGCTGGAACCATGTCAGTTTTGGCGCGTACGCCAGAAACAGCGCAAACAGCAGATGCCCGATGATCGCCAGCAGCACGGCCTCTCGTCGTGAGATGGCCGATCCGACGACGTTCTCGTCGAGATAGCGGTCGTCGAGGTTGAAGTGAACCAACGGACTCTCAGAATTATAACAGTCTGCCTGACAGCAACTTACGGTGTCTCAAAGCCGCACACGCCGGGTCAGGGTAGACCCGCCTCGGTACTTACGCCTTACGGGCGACGTAGAGATAGACGATGCCGAAGGTGAGCGGGACGGCTTCAACCTGAGCAAATCCCGCCGTGCGCAAAATCTTTACAAACGCCTCCGGGGGCGGGAAGGCACCGACTGACGCGGGCAGGTAGGAGTACGCCGCTGAATGGCCCGAGACCATCCGGCCCAGGCGCGGGAGGACCTCGCTGAAGTACCACTGATAGAGGGCGCGCAGGCCGGGAATGCGCGGGACCCCGAACTCGAGGATCGCCAACCGGCCCCCGGGCTTCAGGGCTCTTGCCATCTCACGGCAGGCGACCTCGGGCTGCTCGACGTTGCGGATGCCGAAGGCCACGGTGGCCGCCTCACACACCTCGTCTCCGACCGGCAGGTGCATCGCGTCGCCGCGGACGAGTGTGATCCGGTCGCTCCGACCGGTTGCGGCGACTTTGTCAACGCCGAGCCTCAGCATGGCTCCGGCAAAATCCACCCCCAGCACGCGCGCTGCCCCGCTCACGCTAGCCGCCAGGGCCACGTCTGCGGTTCCCGTACACACATCGAGCAGCGTCTCGGTGCCGGTCAGCTGCAATGAGGCGATGGCCCGAGCACGCCACCGCTGGTCGATGCCCACGCTCAATACCCTGTTCAGCAGGTCGTAGCGCGGCGCGATTGCGTCGAACATGCCCGATATGCGGGCGGCGGTTTTGTCAGGGGCCGATGGCACGGGATGCACGGTGAGTGTTAGACGGTTCAGCCCAGGTAGAGCGAGAGCGCCGTGGCCGCAAAATAGATGATCCCGACATACCCGTTGAGATCGAAGGCGCGCTTGACCTGCGACAAATCGGAGTCGCTGACGAGCGACTGCTCGTAGATAAGCAACGTGGTGACGACGGCGACTCCGGCGAAATACAGTGTCGGCAGCTCCGCGACCAGCCCGATCGCCACCATGCAGATGACGGTTGCGACGTGCATCAGGCGCGACAGCCGGATCGCCCCCGTGATGCCAAATCTGGTAGGAATGGAACGCAGGCCGTGCGCACGATCGAAGTCCAGATCCTGACAGGCATACAGCACGTCGAACCCGCCAACCCACAGGCCAATCGCGACCCCGAGCAGCCACGGTTCCGGCCCCGGGCCGCCGCCGGCCGCAAGCCATCCGCCCACAGGTGCCACCGCCATTGCCAGACCCAGGAACAACTGGGTGTAGGACGTGTAGCGCTTCGCCAGCGAGTACCAGAACACGATGACCAGGGCGAGCGGCGATAGAGCCAAGGTGATCGGCCCGAGCTGCGAGGCTGCGCCGACGAAAGCAGCCGAGGCCACCAGCACGAAGAGCGCCCCCTCCCGGTGGCTCATGATCCCGCGCGGGATCTCGCGCATGGCGGTGCGCGGATTCAATCCGTCCCACCGCGCATCAACGACGCGATTGAACCCCATCGCCGCGCTGCGGGCGCTGACCATGCACGCCACGATCCAGAGCACCTGTAACCAGGAAAACGGCTGCGTCCGCCATGCGAGCAGGGCGCCGACCAACGCAAACGGCAGTGCAAACACCGAGTGGCTGAAGCGGACAAACGACAGGTAGGTGCCGAGCGTGTTCATTGAAGCCACGAGACGTCGGCGGGCTGAATGCCGCCAACCAGGTATTCTTCCACATCGCTGACGCCACTGGGCACGCGCACCGCGATGATCTCCGCACGACGACCCGGTTCGAGGGTGCCGTAGTCATCGCCAAAACCAAGCGCTCGCGCCCCGACCAGCGTCGCGCTGCGGAGCAAGGTCGCGGCCGCAACCCTCGGTGCCAGCCGACGCGCTTCCTTCAGCTCGTCGAACAGACTCAGCGTCTCGACACTGGCCAGGCTGTCGGTGCCAAAGGCCACTTCCACGTCCATCGCGTAGAACGCCTCGAGAGGAGGAGCGCCCACGCCGACGTACTCGTTGCTGCGCGGGCACGAGGCGATGGTGACACCGAGCGCGGAGAGCCGCCGCAGATCCTCACCGGTGCACTGCACGCCGTGCACGGCGATGACCCTGGTGTCGAGAAAGCCAAGCTCGTCGAGGTACTCCACCGGTGACGCAGCCGGCATCGTCCAGTCGGGATTCCACGCACCAAGGTCATGGAGCAGCGCCCGGCACGGCCCGGTTCCCCGTGCCAGCAACTCGACTTCCTCGGGGGACTCGGCCAGGTGAACGGCGGAAACATGATCCGCAGAGCTGTCGAGATCGGCACGGATAGCCTTGAACAGCTCTGGGGACACCGAATACGGCGCGTGCGCGGACAGGCTGAGTCGTACGCGCTCACTCGAACGCGCGGAACTGAGGCTTGCCCTCGCGTCGCTGACACGCCCCGCTGGATCTGTCGCGTTGAACCCGATCAGTTCGAGAAACACGCGGGCGGACGCGCCGGCGGCTTCAAACGCGGCAACCGTGGCAAGGCTGTTGGCCACGTCACCGAACAGCACTGTGCCCGAACGTCGGGCTTCGGCGAGCGCAGTGGTGACGCCGCGCTCGACGTCCTCGGAGCGAAAGCCCTCGGGCCGTCGGCGGAGCCGCAACAACGCCTGCACCCAGTCGGTGAACGCGCCGGCCTTCGCGATCTGGCCCCGCAGATGCGAGAGTTCCAGGTGCGTGTGTGTGTTGACCAGACCCGGCAGCAGCGCAACCGACCCCAGGTCCACTGCGTCAGCCGGACCAACCCCCACGTCGACGATGCGTCCGCCGTCGACACCGACCCAGCCCTTGTGAATCGGGCGCCCCGCCACCGGCAGCACCCAGTCGGCTCGAAAGCGATCCATGGCTAGCAGAAGGACGGGGCCGCGAGCAGATGCGCTGCGGGCAGATCGCGAGCATTGCAGGTCATCACTGCCCCGACGACTGATCAGTCGACAGGGTCGCGCGTGCCGCCTTGCCCTGCCGGCTGCGCGCAGGGTACTGCTTGAGCTCTTCGGGCACCGACGTATCCCCGTCTTCCCGCGCCGTCGCCAGCGCCAGCATGCGCGGAACGTCACGTTCGCGGAAGATCGGATCACCCAGGACTTCGTAGTGCATATTGCGACGCTTCGCCGCGAACCCGGCATTCTCCACGTTCACGACGATCTCGACTTCGTCCATGCAGTAGCTCGCTCCAGCGGCACGGACCACGTTCTCTTCGATCATCACGCTGCCCATGTCGTTGGCACCGTAGGCCAGGCTGAGTTGCCCGACCTTCCCGCCTTGTGTCACCCACGATGCCTGGATGTTGTCGACGTTGTCCAGCACGATGCGCGCGAGTGCGAGGGTCCGCAGGTAGTCGAGGCCGGTCGCCTCGATGCCACCGCGCTCGGTGTGCTCGGGCTGATAGCTCCAGGTGATGAACGCGGTGAATCCCCCGGTCTCGTCCTGCAGATTCCGAAGGCGCATCATGTGCTCGATGCGTTCTTCCGGAGTCTCCACCGTCCCGTACATCATCGTCGCGGTCGTGCGCAGGCCAGCCAGGTGGGCTTCACGCATCACGCTCAGCCACTCGTCGCTCGAGGCCTTGCCGTAACAGTTGAGCAACTTGCGCACGCGGTCGACAAGAATCTCGGCGCCACCGCCCGGAATGCTGTCGAGGCCAGCGGCGACGAGACGCTGGATGACCGTGGGCACCGGCAGCTGGTTGATCTTCGCGATGTGGAGGACTTCGGGCGGCGACAAGGCGTGGAGCTTGAATGACGGGTACCGCTGCTTCACCGCGCGAAAGAGATCTTCGTACCAGGCTATCGGCAGGTCGGGGTTGTGCCCACCCTGCAGCAGCAGCTGATTCCCCCCCACCGCGATCGTCTCGTCGATCTTCCTGAAGATTTCGTCGAACCCCAGGACATAGCCTTCCGACGAGCCGACAGGTCGGTAGAACGCGCAGAAGTTGCAGCGCGCCACGCAAACGTTCGTATAGTTGACGTTGCGGTCGATGATGTAGGTGACCACGCGATCAGGATGCTTCCTCGCGCGAATGTCGTCGGCGAGCCTGCCGAGCAGCGACGTTGGCGCGCTCCGGTACAAGAGTCCCGCTTCAGTCGCGGTGACACGACCACCCTGCGCAACCCTGCGCGCGATCTGTTCCACCATCTCCGCGTCAGACGTCACCATTGCTCAGCTCAGAAATATTCAAGAGTACGCCGTGAGGGCGCCAGACCAAGATCGGCCGCATAGTCGAGAAACAATTGCAGACCAGCCGCCTCGGATTCTCCAAGGCCGTACCGCATATTATCCCTGAGATACCGCGCAGCTCGAGACACCGCGGTCTGGTCATGGGCACCATATTCCTCGGCGATTGCGTCAAACGCCTCGACACCCCTGCGCTGGGCGTCCTGCAGCGCAGTGATATCGGAGGTTGTGAGAGACGAACCCGGCCCGGTCCACGCGGCGTAGACAAACGGCAGCCCGGTCAGTTCCGTCCACTCCGCGCCCAGATCGTACTTGGCCAGGCCAAGCGCCCCATGATCGGCTTCGAGCGCAGGGTCTCCAATCAGCAGCCCGGCGTCGCACCTCGTCGTCATCGCCGCGAGATCGGGGGCATGCGTGACGAACTCCGGTTGAATAGCCCACCTTCGAGCGCACAGGATGCGCACCAGAGCGACCGAAGTCCGCGAGCTTGTGTCGAGCCCGATGGTGCGGATTTCATCGAGCGGCACGCGAGAATAGAGCGCAACCGAAGCCACGGGCCCGCGCGAGCCAATCCCGACGCCGGGAATCAGGCGGTAGGTCGGTGACTTGAGATACTCAATCGACGGCACGAGTCCGAGGTCGATGTCCCCGCCGGCAAGCAGCGCCGCACACACGGCCGGAAGATCGTAGCGAATCCGCCATCGGCCGAGGTCCTGGTCGAGCGCCCAGGTGAGCGGCCGAGCGTTCAGGTAGCTGACGGCGCCGAGCCGAAGTTGCGACATCAGGCGGACACGCCGAACCGGCCGTCACGCTCGACTGCACTGAAGCCCGCCGACTCGATGTTCTTCTTCAGTTCTTCGACCACGCCACGTCGACGCCCGTCGGGGGTCTCCTCAGACGGCGACACGTTGTCGATGTCGTCGGCGCCGAAGGTCAGGGCAACCTGCGCCAGCTTGGGGCCGTAGCGCAGCCAGTCCAGCTGCACGTGCTGGACGCGCGGCAACGCCAGGCGTGCGAGTGCCACGGTCTTCACATCGTCGTATCCGGTCGATGGCCTGAGCGCGTTCAGCGACAGCGGAAGTGGCGCGATCGCCACGATCCCCGGGTAGCGGTCGAGCAACGGGGCAGTCCGTAGAAACTGCTCGAGGCGTTCGTGCTGTGGTGCAGCCCTGGTGACGGTGAGCCGCGGTGTGCCGAGGCCCTCGCCGGCGAGTTCGGACAAGGCACCGGGCAAGCCGTCGCCGAGTTCGACTGGCAGTTCTGCCAGCGCGTCCAGGCCCGCCGATCGCAGCGCCCTCAATGCAGCCGCCCGCCCGCCGGCGGTTCCACCCCACCGCTCGATGTCTGCCCACGCAAACCCGGACACCAGGCGCGGCCCGGCCGATACCCGGACTGCCGCCACGGCCGCGAGTGCCTGCTCGAGACTCTCGGCCGTGCCAGTCAGTCGCGCTTCCTGAGCGGTGGCGGGAAGGGCGTCGTTGGTGGCTGACGTCGTGACATCGACTGACGCGACTCGAAGGAAGGTAACCGTCGAGCCGCACAAGCGTCGGCGGACCGTGTCGGCCAGCATGCCAATGGTCAGGATGTCTGGATCGCTCGCCAGTGCGGACAGTTCTTCGCGGGACAGCGACCCGCCAGCGCTGACGCGCTCGAGCCACTGCTCACTGGCTACGGACCCGTGGGTTTGGTCTGCGGGCATCCCCTCAATATAGTCTGCCCGAAACGAGAAGCGAAACGCGACCTACTGCGACTCGACCGCCTGCGCGACCCGCGTCGCCAGGTCGAGCGCCGCACGTCCAGCCTGTCCGGAGACGCGCGGTGGTCGCCCGTCGCGTACTGCCGCGACAAAGTCCCGCAACTCGGCGAGCAGCGGCTCCTCACGTGGCACGTCGAGCTTGCCGCCCTCGATGGTCGGACGTCCATCCTTCACCACCAGACGATAGACCTCGGCCTCCTGCGCGGCGAAATCTACCGAGACGTAGGCCTGCGGCTGGAAGAACCGCACCTTCCGCACGCGCTCGCGGCTGATGCGGCTGGCGGTCAGGTTCGCAATGCACCCTCCAGCGAATCGCAGGCGCACATTGGCGATGTCCAGCTTCGGGGTCAGCACGTTGACGCCAACCGCTTCAATTGAGACAACCTCCTCACCAACCAGCGACAGCAGGAGGTCGAGGTCGTGGATCATCAGGTCGAAAATCACATCGATATCGAGGCTGCGCTCAGGGAAGGTCCCGAGCCGATGAATCTCGACAAAACGCGGATGCACGACAAACGGTGCGGCAGCAGCGACCGCCGGATTGAACCGCTCAGTGTGACCACAGGCAACCAGCGTGTTCCGCTGTGCGGCAGCGTCGAGCAGTCGATCAACCGCCGACAAGCTCTCGGCAATGGGCTTTTCGACGAGAACTGCCACGCCGGCCTCGACAAATGGCAGGGACAAGGCCACATGCGTCACGGTGGGCGAAGCAATCACCACCGCGTCAACCTGGGTCAGGAGGGCTGCGGCGGTGTCGACAACCTTCGTCCCATACTGCGTCGCAATCTGTTGCGCGCGTGCACTGTCGGTATCCACGACCCCCACCAGGTCGACATCGTCCATCCCCGCAAGCAGGCGTGCGTGATGCTGCCCGAGGTGACCGACGCCCACGACCCCGAGGCGCGTCTTCATCACGCGCGTGCCCGTCCGACGATGGTGATGCCCGCCTTGTCCGCGGCAGCGAAGACTGCGTCGCCGTCGAGCACGAGGGCACGCCCAGCATCGACGGAGAGTGCCGAGGCGCCGGCCGCGCACATGGCGTCCACCGTGGCCACGCCAATGACCGGCACGTCGAAGCGCATGTCCTGGTTCGGCTTAGCCACCTTGATGACACAGGCGCCCTGACCGGCAAGCTGCCCCGCCCGCGCGATCACGGCATCGGTGCCTTCCATCGCTTCAACTGCCACGACAGCCTGGTCCTTCACGACCACCGTCTGCCCGATGTCCAGACCGGCGATGGCGTCAGCCATTCGATAGCCGAAGTCGAAGTTCTTCTGTTCGTCCTCAGTTGGCGCCCGCCTGGTCAGCACGCCCTCTTTCGCCAGGAGGGGCTGCAGGAGTGACGTCGAATCGATGAGCTCGATTCCCTTGTCCCGCAGGACCTCGGCGACGGCGCCGATCAGGCCGTCGGTGTTCCGGCTGGTCAACTTCGTCAGCACCGAGAGGAACGTCCAGTCGGGAACGATCCCGCCGGCAAAGATTTTGGCGTGCTTGACCTGCCCTGCCATCACTGCGTGCGTCACGCCGGCGTCCTTCATCACGCTGATGCAGGTACCGAGTTGACCCAGAGAGATCCAGTGGATGGCTGCGCCGTGCCGTTCGGCCGCGGCAGTGAGCTCGGGAAACGTCTCTTCCCTGGCTGCGATGACGGTGACATCGTGGCCCTGGGCGCGGGCGGCATCGAGCACGAGAAACGGAAATCGGCCGTTACCGGCGATGAGTCCGAGCCGCATTCACTCGTCCGCGACCACTTCCTCGGCACGACGGGTCGGACGCCTGAGGATGACGCCCCTGACTGAACTGCGGATGAAGTCGACGAGGTAACGAACCTCTGGTGCCACAAGCGTCGGATCCTGCTCGATCTGGGTCAGTGCCCGGCTGGTATTCAGCTTGGACTGGAGCAGATATCGGTACGCCTGTCGCAACTGGGTAATCGTGTCCATCGTGAAGCCACGACGTGCCAGTCCGATGGTGTTGACCCCGAAGATGCGGGCCGGCCTGCTTCCGATGGTGCGGCCGAACGGCAGCGCGTCCTTGGTGACCACGGAGTAGCCGCCCACGAAGCCGTGCCGCCCGATGCGGCAGAACTGGTGCACCGCCGACCCGGCACTGATGTTGGAGTGATCCTCGACGGCGACGTGCCCGCCGAGCGTGGCATGTGGCCCGAAAATAGTGTGGCTGCCAACATGGCAGTCATGAGCCACGTGCACGTACGCCATGAACAGGTTGTCGTCGCCGATCTGCGTCTCTCCGCCGCCACCCTCGGTGCCGCGGTTGATCGTGACGAACTCGCGGAAGACGTTCCGCTGGCCAATCGTCAGACGCGTCGGTTCGCCTCTGTACTTCAGGTCCTGTGGCGCCAGGCCAATGGAGGCCATGGGGAAGATCTGCGTCCCGTCGCCGATGGACGTCACGCCGTCAATGACCACAGAAGCGCCAATGCGGCAATCGCGGCCGATGCGCACGTTCGGGCCGATGGTGCAGTTGGGGCCGATGGTCGTGCCGGCCCCGATTACGGCATTCGGGTGCACCGTCGCACGGGGGTCGATGAGTGGCGCACTGGTGTCGACCGCCAGGATCAACTCGGCCTCGGCCACCACATTGCCGTCGATGTAGGCCGTGGCCTGTGCCTTTCCGAGCCGCGACCGACAGCGCCCCAGATGTACCTCGAGCCGCAGACGATCCCCGGGCACGACCTGTTTCCGGAACTTGGCGTTGTTCACTCCCCGGAGCCAGACTCGCGCGTGAGGGAGCTCGGACCGCTCCAGCATCAGCACGGCAGCAGCCTGCGTCAGCGCCTCCACCATCAGGACAGCGGGCATGAGCGGCGTGCGGGGGAAGTGGCCCTGGAAGTAGTCCTCGCTGACGCTGACGTTTTTGAACGCCACGATGCGCGCGCCGACCTCGTGCTCGTCGACGACGTCAATCAGCCTGGACGGATAGCGGTACGAGATGCGATCGAGGAGAGCCGGAAGATTCATGAAGGCGGTGCAGGGGAACGGCACTCGCCCTTCCCCTGTCTATCGGAACGGCGCCACGCCGTTCCGTGATGCTAACGCGGCGTTGCTGGTGCGGCCGGCCGGGGCGCGGCTGGTGCAGCGGGCGCCGGACGTGGTGCCGCGGCGGCCGGAGCCGGGTTGGCGGCGTCAAACCGTTTGATGACATCGGCGCTGATATCGAGACCGGGATCGCCCCAGACCACCCCGCTGTCCGCCGCACTGAAGACCGCGAAGAGATTCTTCTCGCGTGCAACCAGCTGGATGATCGGGATGAGCTTGGCCTGGAAGTCGCCCTGCGCCTCGTTCTGCAGCGCCGTCACTTCTTCCTGCGCGTCCTCGTTGAAGCGTTGAATGTCGACCGTCAGCCGATCGATCTCCTTCTGCAGCGTCGCGCGCGCGTTGTCGTTCAGCACGCTGCCGCCGGCATCGAGCTTCTGCTGCGCGGCCTGGAGCTGTTTGGTCCGCTCAGCACCTTCCGCCTGCTTCCTCACGACGAGCGCGTTGATGCGGGCGGTGGCGACCTTGCCTTCGGCCGACTCGTTGGCGATGCGCTGGATGTTCACGAAGGCGTACTTGGCACCCTCGGGAAACGGCGCAGGCGCTGGAGGCGGGGCCGGCGCAGCCGCGGGTGTCGGCTGGCCCGCGGGGGCTGCCGGACGAGGGGCCGCCGGGGCAGGCGCAGCTGGCGCCTGGGCGAATGCGGGGGCGGACAACAACAGGCCAAGCGCGGCCGCAGCAAAACCTCTCATTCGAGTCAATCCCTTCATAGACAAGTGCATGATTTTACTCCAGTTCTCCCGGGCAAGTAAGATTTGGTCGAGACCCGCATTGCGTCAGGAGCATCCGTTCATGTCCCGAGCCTTCTTTGGTGTCGCCGTTCTGTGCACCACGCTGTTATTTGTCGGTTGCGACGACGCGCCGACCGCTCCTACCCCCGAGGTACCCGTCATCACCGAGAGCTTCTCGGGAACCCTGACGATCAACGGTGCGATCACGCATCCATTTGTGGTCGGCACACCTGCCGCCGTCACCGCCACGCTGACCGCTGTCAGCCCCGACAACACGATTCCAATCGGAATCTCACTCGGCACCTGGAGCACCCAGTTCGAGACTTGTCAGGTGGTCATTTCCAACGACCTAGCCTCCGAGGGGCGGACGATCGTTGGCAGCGCGCAGACGGCGGGCGCATTCTGCGTCCGCGCCTATGACACCGGACGACTGACCGAACCCACCAGCTACACCCTCGTGGTCGAACACAAGTAAGACCGGACCTAGAACGTCGAACCCACCGCGAAGCGGAAGGTCATTCCCTTCGCCGGCTCCAGGTTGTTGGTCAGCACGCCGGCGCGTTGCGGGTTCGCGGCAAAAATCAGCCGGAACGGCACGTTCAGCACCGGCATGAAGAAACGAATCTCGGCGCCGGTAGACGTCTTGAAGGCGCTGCTCCTTCCGATCACCTTCGTCGTTGGCCCTGGAGCCGACGGATCGACCAGCACGGACGACGATGGGCCGACCAGCGGACTCGTCGGGTAGTCCACGCGCAGCACGTCTTCGTTCCACGTGAACGCCTGACCCAGGTCACGCACCTGGCCCGCGTCGTAGAACAGAATCAGGCGCACCGGTCCGGCGATGGTGATCAGGTATTCCGCGTTGAAGAGCAGGCTCTTGTTACCGCCCAGGACGACGAGCGAATCAGGCACCGTCGGGCCAATCGAACGGATGTCATAGCCGCGCACGCTGTACTCGCCGCCAAGTGTCAGGCGTTCGAAAATCGGCAGGGAGTCGGTGCTCCCGTAGGGCGCGACGTACTGCACCTGCCCACGGAACCCGATCGAGGTCCGCGACGTGTGCCGCTTGTACCAGATTCCTTCGACCGACGGCTTGTAGTAGCTGGTGTTTCCCCCCAGGCCGGCCAAGTCGAATGACGCGGTGAGCCGCGTACCCTGCCCCGGGAAGATGGGATTATCGATCGTGTTGTGCACGATGCTCGGGGTGATCTTGCTGATCGTCCTGGCGCCGCCTTCTCCGATCAGCAGCGAGTCGTAGACAAACGGGTTCCGCCGCACCAGCTGGACCTGCTCAGGCGTGAGCTGGTTCAGCGATGCCAGCGAAATCGTCGAGCACGTACCCGTCGTCGCGCATGACGGGTCGATGAGCGCCTCGTTCAGGTCAGCCACCTGGACCTTCTCGAACGAGTAGGTCATGAACATCCGCGCGAAGTCGGCGACCGGGAAGCCGAACTGAAGGTTCCCGCCCGTCGACTTCTGGGTGTAGTAGCCGATGTACTGGAGCGACCGCTTGTGGAGGTCGAACCCACCGGTCATGTTGCGGTCGAACAGGAACGGCTCGGTGAATGACAGCTGGTAGTTCTGCGACCGCGAGCCGGCCGTCATGTTCAGCGTGAGGCTTTCACCGCGTCCGAGGAAGTTGGACGTCTGAAAACCGAGCTGTCCGAAGAAGCCCTCGTACTGCGACATCCCGGCGCCGAAGGTGAGCTGATTGCGGTTCTGCTCTTCTACCCTCATCGTGACGTCGACTGCATTGTCTCGACCGGGCGTCTTGTCGACCTTGGTGTCTTTGTCGTTACCTTCAAGCGGCTTGAAGTAGCCCAGCTGATTCAGACGTCTCACGCTGAACTTCAGGGCTTCCGTGTTGAACAAGCCGCCTTCGACCAGGCGAAGTTCGCGGCGAATGACATTGTCGCGGGTGGTCGAGTTGCCGGTGAACGTGATTCGATTGACGAAGTACTGCTTGCCTTCCTGCAGGCGCATCGTCACGTCAACCACCGGGTTGATCACATCGTCGGCCGCCAGCAGGGCGGCAGGTACGCTGGCGTCGGCCTCGGTTTCGATGCCGTCGTTCTTGAACTTCAGATCCGGGGCGCCGGTGAACTCCATGTAACCGCCGCCACCATAGGCCTCCTGCGCCTTTCGCAGGCCATCCCGAACTTCCTTCTCGCTGTACCAGTCGCCGGCCTTGACCTTGAAGAGCGTCCGGAGCACATCCGCCTTGAGCACGGTGTTGCCGTCGAAGTCGAACTCGCCCACCTTGTACCGCGGGCCTTCGGTCACCGGAATCCGCAACTCCACCCAGCGCGTCTTCCCGTCCTTCTCGTCCACCAGCGTCTTGAGTTCGGGCTGGCCAACGCGCACACGCGCGTACCCCCGATTGCGGTAGTACTCGGTGACCCGATCCGCGTCTTCCTCGAACTTGTCTTCCTTGTACGTGCCCCCACCGGTGATGAACGACAGGATGCCTTTCGGCTTGTTCTCCTTGAGCGCTCGCTGCAGCGGGCCGTCGTTCACAGCCGTGTTCCCGACAAAGTCGATGCGACGGATACGGATCTTCGGCCCCTCGCTGACGGTGAACGTCACGTTGACGAGTTTGGGTCCGCCCGCGACCGGGGTGGTCTTGTGGGTCACCTCGGCGTTTGAGAAGCCTTTTGACGCCATCATCTCGCGCAACACGGTTTCCACGCGTCGAATCGCGCCGGCGTCGACGAACGAGTCGAGACGAAGCTCGATCCCGCGCTCGGTCAGCTGTTCCTGGATCTTGGTGCGGTCGATCTCTTTCGACCCCTGATAGTCGACCACCTTGACCCGCTCACGCTCCTCGAGGTTGTAGACGATCAGCTTGCCCACCACCCCGTTGCTGAACACGTAGTCCGAGGTCTCGATCGACAGGTCATCGAGGAAGTTGGTGGCCCACAGGCGGGCGAAGTCTTCCTTGATCAGGTTCTCGGCCGCATCGTCATATGGCACCCATCGCGCCTGCGAGGGCAGGCTGGGCCGGAGCCGGATGTAGAACAGATACGTCTCGGGCTCGACCGTTGAGGTGTTCCCCTGCGCGGCAAAGCAGGGAACGATCTGGAAGATCACCGGCGGCGAGTCAGCCGGCGGGAGCGCGGCAGGGGCCGGAATCGGCAGGCCACAGACCGTTGACGGATTGGTCCCCGTCGCGGCGGCGGGGACGGGAGCCGGGGCAGGGGTCTGCGCTCCGACCGCCGTCGCGCCGAGTAGAACCGTGGACGCGATCAGGGCCCGGAGGCCGAAGGGTGGAGTGCGCATGTCTTAGTGGGCCTATTTTACTGAACCGACTGCGGATATGACGCACGAAGTCACGGACCGGTTGGCTCCGGTCCTGACAGGGCGGAAATTGGGGCTGGATGGGCCCGGTCGGCTCAGGAGAGCCGCCGCCCGCCTGTCAGTTCGCCGGCTGGACGGTAGGAAATCTGGCCGCCCTCGAGGAATACCTCAATTTCGCCATCGCGCAGGTGCCCGCGGATGAGCTCTTCCGAGAGCGGATCCTCGACGTACCGCTGGATGGCGCGCCGCAACGGCCGGGCGCCATACGAACGGTCCTTGCACGTGATGTCGATGATCCAGTCGACCACCTCGGGCGACAGGATGACCTTCATGCGGCGATCGGCCAGGTTCGTGTTCAGCTGCTCCAGGAGCAGGCTCATGATCCGGCGCAGATCATCGTCGGTCAGCGCCTCGAACACGATGATCTCGTCGATACGGTTGATGAACTCGGGGTTGAAGGTCCGCTTGACCTCCCCAAGCACCATGTCGTTGACGTTCTTGTCGATCGCGCCGACATCGCTGGCCTGGAAGCCCATCGACGCCTTCTTCTGAATGAAGCGGGCACCGATGTTCGACGTCATGATGATGATGGTGTTCTTGAAATTGACCCGATTCCCCAGCCCGTCGGTCAGGTGCCCGTCTTCGAAGACCTGCAGCAGGATGTTGAAGATGTCGGGATGCGCCTTCTCAATTTCGTCCAGCAGCACCACTGAGTACGGGTTCCGCTTGACCTTCTCGGTCAGCTGACCACCTTCTTCGTGGCCGACATACCCGGGCGGTGACCCGATCAGCTTCGAGACCGAGTGCTTCTCCATGTACTCGGACATGTCGAAGCGAATCAGGGCGTTGTCGCTGCCGAACAGGAAGTTGGCCAGCGCCCGCGCGAGTTCAGTCTTGCCGACGCCAGTTGGCCCCAGGAAGATAAAGCTTCCGGTCGGCCGGTTCGGGTTCTTCAATCCAGCGCGCGAACGGCGAATGGCCCGCGACAGCGCGGAGATGGCCGTCTCCTGGCTGACCACGCGACGGTGCAGGTCCGCCTCCATCCTCAGGAGCTTGTCACCCTCGTCCTGGTTGATCGAGGCAATCGGCACACCGGTCCACTTCGACACGACCTCGTCGATGTCCGCCTTGCCGACGACGACCTTGCGCGTGCTGGACTTCACGTCGAACTTCTCACGAACGAACTGCAGGTTCTCGCGCGCCGACAGCTCTTCTTCCCTGGCGCGCTGGGCCGTCTCGAAATCCTTCTGGGAAACCGCCTGCTCCATGCGCTCAACCGCCACACGGATGCTCTTGTTGATCTCTCCGAATTCCTCGCTGTAGCCCGCTTCTTTCAGCTTCGCTCGTGCTCCCGCCTCGTCGACGAGGTCGATGGCCTTGTCGGGCAGGAACCGGTCGGTGATGTAGCGGCTCGATTGATAGACGGCAGCTTCGATCGCCTCACGCGTGTATTCAACGTGATGGAACTGCTCGTAGCGATCCTTCACGCCCATCAGGATCTCAATCGTCTCCTTCTCGGCAGGCGGATCGACCTTGATCGCCTGGAAGCGGCGTTCCAGGGAGCGGTCCTTCTCGATGTACTTCCGGTACTCCGTTGGAGTCGTCGCGCCGATGCAGCGAATCTCGCCTCGTGACAGCGCGGGCTTCAGGATATTGGCCGCGTCGAGCGACCCTTCGGCAGATCCGGCTCCGACCAACGTATGGAGCTCGTCGATGAACACGATGATGTTGGGGTTCTCGGTCAGCTCCTTCATGATGGCTTTCAGGCGTTCCTCGAACTGCCCGCGGTACTTGGTACCGGCCACGATGAGGGAAATGTCGAGGGCGAGAAGACGCTTGTCCGCCAGGAAATGCGGCACGTCCCCATAGACAATCTTCTGCGCCAGACCTTCGACGATAGCGGTCTTGCCAACACCGGGCTCGCCGATCAGGACGGCGTTGTTCTTGGTCCGGCGGCAGAGCACCTGCTGCACCCGCTCGAGCTCGTAGTCGCGCCCGACCAGGGGGTCGAGCTGATTCTTCATCGCCGCCTCGGTCAGGTCTCGGCTGAACTCGGCGAGCAGGGGCGTCTCCTTCACCCGGGTCAACGTCGTCTTCTCGTTGAGCAGCTGGACGATGTCCTCTCGGACGGTGTGGAGGCGCATCCCCTTTTCCATCAGGATGGAAGCCGCCACCGAACGCTCCTCGCGGAGGATACCGAGCAGGAGGTGCTCGGTGCCGATGTAGTTGTGCAGCAAACGGTCCGCTTCTTCGGCCGCAAACTGCAGCACCCGCTTGGTTTCGGCGCTAAAAGGGATCTCGACCGAGGTCGACACCTTTTCCCGGAACACCGTCCGGCCTTCGATTTCCTTCCGGATATTCTCGAGAGAGAGGTGTGAGCGGGCGAAAATACGGCTGGTCAGCCCCTTGCCTTCGCGAATCAGGCCAAGCAGAAGGTGCTCGGTCTCAATGGAGATGCTGCCGAGCTGGCTGGCCTCATAGCGGGCAAAGAACAGAACCCGTCGCGCCCTTTCCGTGTAGCGTTCGAACATCCAGGCCCGCCTGATTAGTGTGAAGAGACGTTGAATCTCTTATCGGCATTATAAGGCAAAGCGTCGAGGCGACCAATCAGCGACCGCCGCTAAGTCGCTCGCCCAGTTAGATTTCGAGGCGTGGGTTGGTCAGATGCCCGTCGCCCGGGCTGCATGCTCTGACACCCCGCCCCTTCTCTATGACGCGTCCGTGACCACGACCGGTGACAGCCGGGTCGCCACCCTGGAAACCAGCGCGCGATCCGCAACTGCCTTGTAGGCGACGAAGTGTGGCGACAGCCGGTGCTGCTCCCATGCGGCCTGATTGGAATAGGCCTCGTAGAACACCCACCTGGTCGGCGCATCGATCGACTGAAGCACATCGAAGCGCAGGCAACCGCGATCGAGTCGAACTGACGCACGTGCGTTCTCAGTGGCCGCCTGTGCGAAGTCGTCGAGACACTCCGGTCTCACCTCGACCTGCACCAGAAGTGTGAACATCCCTCGCACTATACTGCGCCCATGGCGCATGTCGGATTCATCGGCCTCGGGCTCATGGGCAAACCCATGGCCAGAAACCTCCTGACGGCAGGCTTCCCGCTCGTCGTCCACAGCCGCAGCGACGGCCCGGTCCAGGAACTGGTCGACGCCGGTGCGATACGCGCCAACTCTCCGCGGAACGTCGCCGCGCAGGCCACCACAATCATCACGATGGTGCCCGACTCGCCCGACGTGGAGAAGGTACTCGAGGGGCCCGATGGCATCCTGGCGGCCATTCAACCCGGGACGATCATCATCGACATGAGCAGCATCGCTCCGGCCTCGGCGCGTCGACTTGCCACCGCGGCTACAGCGCGCGGCGCAACGATGCTCGACGCCCCGGTCAGTGGCGGTGAAATCGGCGCGGTCCAGGGAACGCTGTCGATCATGGTCGGTGGTGACCGTCAGGCGTTCGACACGGTCACGCCGATCCTCCGCGCGATGGGCAACCCGGAGCGCATCGTCTACGTCGGAGAATCAGGCGCCGGCCAGCTCTGCAAGCTGTGCAACCAGATGGTGCTTGCCGGAACGATCGGCGTCGTCGGCGAGGCATTTGCCCTGGCCCGCAAGGCGGGCGTTGATCCCGCTCGCGTCCGCGAAGCCCTGCTCGGTGGATTCGCGCAGAGCCGCGTCCTCGATGTCCACGGTGAGCGCATGCTGAAGGGTAACTACGTGCCCGGCTTCCGCACCGAGCTGTTCGCGAAGGATCTGCGCAACGTGCTGACGGCTGTCGACGAGGTGGCAACAGTAGCGCCGGTTACAACCGCGGCCAGCAACCTGGTGATGACCCTGGTCGCGCAGCACCGCGGGGAGCGGGACTACTCCGAACTGGGAAAACTGATTTTCGAGATGTCGGGACTGGAGTGAAGTTCGAAGTTCGAAGTTCAAGCTTCGTGTCTTCTTACTTCGAACTTCTACTTCAAACTTCGCACTTCAAACTTCGCACTTCCCTACCGCGCGTCAGCCGCCCCGGTGACTGGCGGTGTCAGCTCGCAGGGGCGGGGGCTGAATTTCGATGCGTCCGGCTCCTTCTTGAACTGCGTACTCAGCATGTACGGCTGGTTCAGGAACTGCGGGTCGATCAACTCCGAGGTGATGATCAACCACGTTTCGTTCTGCGGCCCGGGTGCCACGTCGAACACCTCGTTGTAGACGGCGTTCGCGCTATACGGAATGCCATTGCGCCGCATGTAGCCGGACCGCAGCTGCCGGGTCGCGACCCGAAGGCCACCGCTCAGCGCCGGGGCACCGCCGCCGCGCCCGCCTGCTGCCGGTTGTCCCTGCGATTCCTGCATGGTCTCCCAGCGGGCAATTGAATGACCCTGCCAGTCGGGCTGGGCCGGCGCCGGCGTATTCGCCGCGAAGTGGAACAGACGTGTCTGCGTGCCGTTGTCGAATTCCAGTTTCAGGGTCTGCGGATCCTGCCACGAGATCCGGATGCGCGTCGGCATGCGCATGATCCCGGGCGCACCGAACGCCTTGCACTGTTCGCCGGCGGCGATGTCCTTGGCCGGATCCCAGTTTTCAGATGCCTGGATCGCCGCCTGATTGGCCGGGATACTCGCTGCATCGCCCTTCGGCGGGGTCACCATGCGGAAGCGCCAGTCTTCCGTGATGATCGATACCCAGGTGCCAGTGAAGTCGGTGGGAGCTGCAGCCTGCGCCGTCGCAGGAGCCGCGCCGCGACCCTGACCACCCCCGCGCTGTCCACCGCCGCCTGCTCGAGCGCCACCACCCGGGTTGGGTGCCGGGCCGCCCTGGCGTCCCGGTGCCTGCTGGCCGACGGGGGCCGCGGGCGCCTGCTGTCCCTGCGCCGCCAGATCCGCCAAACCCGATGCGAGCAGCCACGCTGCGCACGCACCGATGCCAAATGTCAGCCGTCCAAAGGTTCGGATTGTCATGGCTCGCCTACTTCTTCAGGCTGTTGTAGACGGCTTCAACGAACATGTCGCCAGTCCAGTTGGATTTGGTGCCGTAGACGCCGTTGTATTCGAGCGCCACACCAGCGGCACGAACTTGCGCCAGCGTCTGGCCCTTGTCGACCATCACCTTGACGCGGTCACGGATGATGGTGAGCATGTCCCGGTACTCGAGCACGTCTGCCTCGTTCGAGATGCGGCCATAAGCCGGCACCACGCGTGTCCCGCCCATCTGGTTGCGCTGCGGGACGGTAATGTCGAGCAGGTTGTTCAGAGCACCGAGCAGACCATTGATCGAGCCTCCGCGAGCAATATCCACAAAGGGATACTGGTCCGTTCGATACACCTCACCAGTGGCGACCACGTCCGACCCGCGGAAGAACACCATGACGTCACCGTCGGTGTGCGCGCTCGGCTGGAAGAGCAGCTGCACGGGCTCGCCATTGGCGTACAGATCCTTCCGCGGCGTAAAGAAGGTTGATTCCGGCAGGGCATCGCCGGTGAGCGCGGGGAACTGGGCCGTGCCGGCGATCATCCTGTTGTACGCGCCCTCGTGGGCGATCACCGCAGTGCCGGCATTCGGCGGGCGACCTCCGCCCTGGCCGGCCTGTGGACCGCTGGTCCCTCCGGCCCATCGCACCATGTCGCCGTTGCCACCCACGTGATCCGCATCGGGGCCGGTGTTGAGCAGATAGCGCAGCGGTTTGCGAGTCACGCGTCGCACAGCCGCCTGCAGCCGGGCCGCCTGGCCGGGCGCCCCCGAGTCCACCATCACGACGCCTTCATCGCCGAAGGCAATCGTCACGTTGGCCCCGCCGCCCACGAGCATGTACACGTTCTTCAGGACAGGCAGGATCTCGATCCCGTCCACCTTGATCGTTTCGGGCCACTCTTCGGTCAGCGCCCGTATTGTCGGCACCACCTGCGCGGTGACGGTGACGACACCAAACACCACCGCGCACACGACCAGACACACCTGCGCCGTGCGCAGCACACTGCTCTTCTTCATATGCCGGGACCTCTACTTCGATGTCGGCCGCGAGGCCGCCATGTCCTGCAACTGCTTCCGGATGACGGCCTCGTACTCAGGATAGAGCGTCGCCTTGCCACCTTGCGTGGCTTCGAACGGCAGGCCGTGATTCTTCGCGAATCCATCCTGCCTGGTCCCGAGCGGAGAATGCGGCACGTAGCCCTGCGGGTGGCCTGCGACCTCGTCCACTACTTCGAAGATGAAACGGCCATCCGGCGTGACGTTGGAGGTACGCACCCAGTGGGAGGTCCGGATGAACGGCTCTTCGAGGTAAACCGGGTCGTCGACGATGGTGACCAGCGTCAGCCAGTCGCCATGGCGAATGAAGTGTTCGGTCATCACGGCCTTGGTGCTGGCAGGGACCCCGTTCCGCTGGATGACGCCGTACTTGGCGTGGGTCGTGGTGACCGTGAGGCGGCTGCCTTCGACCTTGCCGGTCGAAAACCCGTCAAAGGTGTATTCGGCGTACTCAGACGGATGAGGACGGCCATCCATCCAGATGACGCGATCGGCGCGCCCGAAGACACCTTCGATGGTGTAGGCAATCACGACTTGTGTCGTCGGGTCCGCAATCTTCTGGATGCGGATGTTCGGTCCAGGGCCACGCATGAAATACATCGCCGGGTGCGGCTTGGCCATCGCTTCGGGCAGCGACAGGATCGACGCGTCCCAGACGGAGGCTTTCTGACGGGCGGCCGCGTTGATGGGCAGGCCGGTGTAGTCGCCGAGTTCGGCCCCGGGACCACGATGCGGCTGGTCCTCCTGGGCTCGCGCGGCCCACTCGCCCGCAATGTCACCCTGAGCCGACGCGGGAGTGGCCACGGCAACTGCCGCGAGAACTCCCAAAACCAAGAAGAGCCGATGACGAATGAGACTGGTGACGGCGTTCAACGCCATGTGCGTCCTCCCGACCAGAAAAGGTGGCCGAACCTGCAGCGGGTAAATATCACACCCGCGCGTGAAAAGGCAATAATCAGAAGTAGTTAGCCGTCCTTCAGTTGACCGCGCTCGAGCCGCAGGACGCGGTCGCAGGCGTCGGCCAGCCGCAGGTTGTGCGTGGCAATGACCGACGTCAGGCCGTGCTCGGCATGCATCTGGCGCAGCAGGGCATGGAGAGAGTCGGCGGTGGTCTCGTCCAGGTCCCCCGTCGGTTCGTCGGCAAGGAGTAGGCGCGGCTTCATGACGAGCGCGCGTGCCACGGCGACGCGCTGCTGCTCTCCTCCTGACAGCATCGAAGGCCGGTGCCGCAGACGCTCTCCCAACCCGACCCGCGTCAGCAGTTCCGTCGCCCGCTGACGAGCTTCGGCCAGAGGGGTCCGGGCAATCCGCATCGGCATCTCGACGTTCTCGGTTGCGTCGAACTCAGGCAGCAGATGATGGAACTGGAACACGAAACCGACGTGCTGATTGCGGAACTCGACCCGCGCCGCGTCGCCCATGGACGACACTTCCGTGTCGCCGACCCGAATCGTTCCGGCGTCCGCGCGGTCGAGCCCGCCCAGAATGTGCAGCAGCGTACTCTTGCCGACGCCTGACGCCCCGACGACCGCGAGCATCTGACCCGCCGGCACCTCGAGTTCCAGTTCGCGCAGCACGTGGATCCGCGTCTCGCCGACGGCGTAGACCTTGTTGAGTCCGTGGACGCTGAGGAGTGACACCGGGCGACTCTACTCGAACCGGAGCGCCTGCACGGGATCGAGTTTCGACGCCTGGCGCGACGGATACAGCGTCGCCACGAAACAGATGATCACCGCCGACACCACCACCGCCGCAAAATCACGCGGCTCGACCACGAAGGGCACGTACGAGACCTGGTAGACGTCGCTCGGAATGCGGATCAGCCTGTAGCGGTCCAGCACCCAGCAGAGCGACAGGCCTCCTATACTTCCCAGCGTCGTCCCGACGAGGCCGATGATCAGGCCCTGCAGCATGAAAATAGTCATGATCCGTCGCGAACCTGTGCCCATCGTCTTGAGGATGGCGATGTCGCGACTCTTCTCCATCACGAGCAGAACCAGCGATGCCACGATATTGAGCGCGGCGACCATCACGATGAGCCCGATGGTGATGGCGATGGCCATTTTCTCGAGCCAGAGCGCCGAGAACAGCGACTGGTTGAGGTCGGCCCAGTCCTTGGCCTGGTAGTCACTCCCGAGCTGGGTCACGATGCGATCGGCAATTGAAGCGGCCTGATAGATGTCAGCCACCCGCAATTCGATCAGATCGGGCTCGGTGCGTCCCATGAGGCGCTTGGCGAGGTCGAGCGATAGAAACCCGTACTGGGAGTCGAACTCGAAAAGGCCGAGGTTGTAGATGCCGGCGATACGAAGCCGGCGCACGCGCGGCAACATGCCCATCGGCGTCAGCGTGCCCTGCGGCGTCTGCAGGGTGACCGAATCCCCGACCGCCAGCGGCATCCCCGGAGGCCCCAGCTGCTGTGCCAGTTCACGTCCAATGAGGATGCCGGGGACGTCCGCCTCCGCGTCACCGGCGAGCGCCTGCACGCTGCCCGCGACCATGGCACGCTGGATGTCGGTCACCTCCGGTTCGAGCGCCGGGTCGATGCCCTTGAGGCTGATGAACGCCTGCTGATCACCGGAGACGATCAGGGCCTTGCCGAGGATGGCCGGTGCGGCACCGGTGACACCTTCGACGCCCATGAGCGTTCGGACCTCAGACCGGTAGTCGGTGAGGCCAGCCCCCTTCCAGACGTAGATGTGCGCGGTGGAGCCGAGGATTTTGTCGCGAAGCTCACCCTGCAGACCGGTCATGAGCCCGAGCGCGATAATGAGCGCCATCACGCCGACGGTGACGCCCAGGGTCGAGATCAGCGAAATCAGGGAAATGAAAGCCTGCTTTCGCCGCGCCAGCAGGTATCTCAGCGCAACGAAGAGTTCGAGCGACATTGAGATTCCTTATACTCCATCATCACAAAACTTCCCGATACGGCATTCGGTCTCTGCACTTACAATATCGTGACTGACCCGAGGCGAACGGTAGAGTTGGCAGGCCTAAACTCCGGGGGCCAACGAGTCGACATCTCTCGTAGGGCCTCATTCCCGGGATTTCACCCACACGGGATGAGGCACTCGAGCGCCAGAAGTCAGCAAGGGCGACTTCCATCTCACAGGATCTGCAATGGTGAAGCAGGCGCTTCGTACGGAGACTCAGAGGGCTGAGCTGGATCAACAGCCGTCGAGCGACGGCGAGGTGGCCTCGCGGCTCGACGCCTTTCCGTCGGAGAGTGAAGGCGTGAGGATCATTACGCACGTCGAGCCATCTCCTGCCGTTTCAGAGCATCCGGCTCGCACGCGGCTGGTCGGCGTGGCAGCGGTCTGCGTCGTGCTGATTGCCGCGACGGCCGGCGTGGTCTGGATGCGTACGGCAATCCTGGCAGGCAGCGCTGGCGCGCTGCGCGTCGAGACGGACGTCGCAGGTGCCAACGTCACAATCGACGGCACCTATCGCGGCAAGACGCCTCTCCTGCTCTCCCTGGATAACGGCGACTACACCGTGCGTATCGACCAGGGCAGCCAGTCGCGGACACTGCCGGTGTCGATTGCCCAGCGCACGACGGTGGTGCATCACATCAGCTGGCCCGCGGCCACGGCGGCACCCATGACAACCGGTGGTCTCGAGATCGTGAGCGACCCGCGCGGGCAGGCCGTCAGTATCGATGGCCAGCCCCGCGGCGTGACGCCCCTTACGATCTCCGACCTGACCCCGGGCAATCACGAAGTTCTGGTCCGCAAGGACGCCTCGACTGTCCGGCGCACGGTGCAGGTCAAGGCCGGCGAAACCTCGTCCTTGATGTTTGCCTCGGGTGCGTCAGGGCCGGCGTCAGGATGGCTTTCAGTTACGGTGCCCATCCCGCTTCAGGTCTTTGAGGATGGTCGTCTCATTGGCAGCAGCCAGTCCGATCGCATCCTTGTGCCGTCTGGTGCGCATACCTACGATCTGGTGAACGAGGCGCTCGGCTTCCGGATGTCGCAGGCGGTGCAAGTCGCGACAGGACAGACCGCCAACATCTCGGTCCAGCTGCCACGGGGTTCGATCAATGTGAACGCGGTGCCGTGGGCACAGGTCTGGCTCGATGGCCAGCCGCTCGGAGAAACACCAATCGGCAATGTTTCGTGGACAATTGGCACACATGAAATCGTGCTGAGGCATCCGGACCTGGGAGAACGTCGCGTCAGCACGACTATCACCACGGGGGAAGCGGCCCGCGTGGCCGTAGATATGAGGAAGGCGCAATGACACACCCCACGCGACTCGCCGTCCCGTCGCTCCTCGTCATCGCACTGGTCATGATCGGTACGCCGGCGTGGGCGGCCGACCCGGCGCTCGATCAAGCCAAGACGCTCTATGCCGCCGCGTCGTTCGAAGACGCCCTGGCAGCCATCGGGCGTGTGGCGCCTGCCCAGAGTGCTGAGCCGGAAGTCCTGCTCTACAAGGCGCTGTGTCTGCTGGCGCTTGGTCGTCCGCAGGAGGCGGGTGTCGCCACACGGACTCTCGTGAACGCAGCACCCGGTTACGCGCCCGATACCACCGAGTTGCCACCGAGGTTTCAGACGCTGTGGACTGACACGCGCAAGGCCGCACTGCCTGGCGTGAGCCGGGAGATGTTCGGCCGGGCCAGGACCCAGTACCAGGCGAAGGACTTCATCCCGGCACTTGGACTGTTCGAGCAGGTGCTCGCGCTGACCAACGACCCGGCATGGAAGGACACGCCCGAGGCGACCGACCTCCGCACGCTGGCCTCGGGCTTCATCGATTTGGCGCAGGCCGCCATCCCGAAGCCGGAACCTGGCCCGCCGCCGGCCGCCGTCGCTGTCGCGCCGCCACCTGCTCCTCGTCCGGAGCCAATCGTGATCACGGCGGCGGTGATCGTCCGGCAGGATCTTCCGCGGTGGTCGCCTCCGGATCGCACAATCGCGCGAATGAACTTCGACGGGGCTGTTCGTGTGACGATCGACGCGACCGGCAAGGTCACCTCCGCCTCAATCGTGCGACCGACGCATCCGAGCTACGACGTTCAACTGCTGCGTACGGCGCGCGACTGGTCCTACCGGCCGGCGACGCGCAACGGTCAGCCGATCGAGTCGGAAAAAACCGTTGAAGTGCACCTGGCGGCGGCGCAGGAAGAGTAAGCCGTCAAACGGCCGCGCCCTACCGGGGGCGCATGAGCGGAAAGAGAATCACGTCACGGATCGACGGGCTGTTGGTCAGGAGCATGACCAGCCGGTCGATGCCGACGCCTTCGCCGCCTGCTGGCGGCATCCCGAATTCGAGCGCACGGATATAGTCCTCGTCCATCGCGTGCGCTTCTTCATCGCCGCCAGCACGACTGCGCAACTGCGCTTCGAAACGGTGCCGCTGCTCAACCGGGTCATTGAGTTCGCTGAAGGCGTTGGCCACCTCGAACCCGCCGATATAGAGCTCGAAACGCTCGACCGTATCCGGATCGTCGGCTCGCTGCTTGGACAGCGGAGACACCTCGGTCGGGAAGTCGTACACGAAGGTCGGCTGAACGAGTTCGTCTTCACAGAGCCGTTCGAAGATTTCTGATGCGATCTTGCCCGCGCCCATGGCCGGGGCGATGCCGATGCCAAGGCGTGAGGCCAGCGCGGCCACCGTCTCGCGATCACGCAGGTCCGATTCCGCAACGCTCGTCCCGAGCCGCTGCGCCGCGGCAGCCCGCGCGCCCTCGCGCAGCGACAGGCGCCGGAAGGGAGCTGTGAACGATATCGTGTGTTCGCCGAATGTGACCTGCTCCTGCCCGGTCGCAGCGGTCGCCACTTGCGACAGCATGGCTTCGGTCAGCCGCATCAGGTCGTGATAGTTCGCGTACGCCTGATAGAACTCGAGCATCGTGAACTCGGGGTTGTGCTGAGTCGAGATGCCCTCGTTCCTGAAGTTGCGGTTGATCTCGAACACCCGCTCGATCCCACCGACGGTCAGGCGCTTCAGATAGAGCTCGGGCGCGATCCGCATGTAGAGGCGCATGTCGAGCGTGTTGTGATGCGTGACGAAGGGCCGAGCGAGTGCCCCCCCCGCGATCGGCTGCATCATCGGCGTCTCGACCTCGAGGAAGCCCCGGTCGATGAGGAACCCACGAATGCTGCTGACCACGCGGCTGCGGACCTCGAACACGCTGCGCGCATCCGGGTTGACGATGAGATCGAGGTAGCGCTGGCGGTAGCGAGTCTCGACGTCGGTGAGGCCGTGCCACTTCTCGGGAAGCGGTAACAGGCACTTCGCCAGAAACGTCAGCGACGAAGCCTTCACGGTCAGTTCATTGGTCCGCGTGCGGAACAACTGCCCCTCGACACCGACCAGATCTCCGATGTCGAGCAGCTTGAAGACCTGAAAATCACGCGCGGAAAGACCGTCCTGGCGAATGTAGGCCTGGATACGAGACCGCCCGTCTGACAAGACCAGAAAATTCGCTTTGCCGAAACTGCGGATGGCCAGGATCCGCCCGGCCGTCCTTGTCTGGACCGCCGCGGCGTCGAGCGCCTCCCCGGTGGCCGCACCGTGCGCGGCGACCAGCGCGTCCACGGTGTCAGTGGCATCGAACCGGCCCGGATAGACATCGACCCCCAGCTTGCGGATTTCGTCGAGATTCGCCCGTCGCTGGAGGGGCTGATCGGGTTGTTCGGCGGGTTCGGACTCCTGCGTCGTGCTCATGCGCGTTGCTGCTCGCGTCGGATGGCGTCAAGAACGCCGTTGATGAAGCGCACCGACTCATCGCCACTGAAGGTACGGGCGAGGTCGAGCGCCTCGTTGATGATGACCTTGGCTGGCGTATCGGGCTCGTGGAGAAATTCGTAGACCGCGAGCCGCATGATCAGCCGGTCGAGCACGTTCATCCGCTCGACACGCCAGTGCTCAGCCGCCTCGCGAATCAGCGGGTCGATGGTGTCAACCGACGCCACGACGCCGTCGGCCAGCTCGCCGGCAAAGGCGCGATGGACGTCCGACAACGAAGTCGTGGCTGCCGGGCCCTGCCAGAAGGCGACACGCACCTCGGTCATCGGCACGCGGCCGACTTCCCATTGATACAACATCTGCACGGCGGCTTCGCGGGCGCGATGACGAGAATCGCTCGAGTCCCGATCGCGGGCACCGCGAACGCTCTCGGCGCTCACTCGCCCGCTCCATCGCGTGGCGCGAATGCCTTCTGCTGAAACAGTGTCGCCATCTCAACCGCGGCGAGTGCGGCTTCGCGGCCTTTGTTGCCAGGGCCAGGTCGAGCACGTTCGATCGCCTGCTCGTCAGTCGTCGTCGTCAGGACGCCGAACGCCACGGGAACAGCGGTGGCAAGCGACACGTCCATGATGCCGTGCGCCGTCGCCTCGGCGATGTACTCGAAATGCATCGTGTCGCCCTTGATCAGGCACCCGAGGCAGACAATCGCATCCTGGCGACCACCTTCTGCGAGGCGCATGGCCGTGACGGGGATCTCGAACGCGCCTGGAACGCGCACCACCGTTACATCGTCTGGCGCCACCCCCGACTCGATGAGCGCCTCACGGGCGCCAGCCAGCAGGCCGTCAGTGATGTCCGCGTTGAAGCGCGCAACGATGACCGCGACGCGCAGGCTCATTGGGCGCCGAACCTTGGAGTGCGCTTCGCGAGAAAGGCGTTCATGCCCTCTCGAGCGTCTGGCGTTGCGGACAGACGCCCGAACAGGGATGACTCAATTTCCTGACCTCGGTCCAGGCTCACATCGAGCCCGTTGTACACCGCCTCGAGAATGGCGCGTACAGCGGCGACAGGTCTGGCAGCCAGCTCATTCGCAAGCTCCTGCGCGACGCGCAGGAGATCGGCTGGCGGGAGAACTCGATTGACCAGTCCCATCTCGAGGGCTTCGGCGGCGGTGATCAGACGCCCGGTGAGCAACAGATCAAGGGCACGTGCTGACCCGATCAGACGCGACAAGCGCTGGGTTCCGCCAAAGCCTGGCATGATGCCGAGATTGATCTCAGGCTGACCCAGACGCGCGGTCGAGGATGCGAGCCGGATGGTGCATGCGAGCGCCAGTTCGCATCCACCACCGAGCGCGAATCCGTTGACAGCGGCGATGACAGGCTTGCCGAGCCTTTGGATACGCGTGAATATCCGCTGGCCGAACGCGGCGTGGGCGGCTGCAGTGGCTTCTGACAGCGCTGCCAGTTCCGTGATGTCGGCGCCTGCCGCAAAGGCCTTGTCGCCAGCGCCGGTGATGATCACGACCCTCATCGTCGCGTCGTCGCTGATTGCTGACAGCGCGCGGTCCAGTTCTGACAGCAGAGGCACGCTCAGGGCATTGAGCACCGAAGGCCGGTTCAACGTCAGCAGGCTGACCGCACCATCGCGCGCGAGGAGCAGGTTTTCAAAGGTCACGGGATGCCGCGAAGGCGCGAGCCACGCGTGGCCAGAGTATACCGCACGCCCACACGGCGATCACGGCGACGACTGCACCCGCAGCGTCGGCAACGATGTCATTCACGTCGGCAGAACGACCCGGCACAAAACGCTGGTGCAGCTCGTCCGAGGCGCCGTACATCGTCGTCAGGACGATGCTCGCCAGGGCCGCTGCCTTGGTGAGCGGACGTGGAAAGCCGCCAGCCATGGCTCGCGCCACGAGTGCGCCAAGAATCGCGTAGCCGATCGCGTGAGCCACCTTGTCTGACACGTTGCTCGGAAGCGGGGCGCTGGGCAGCGATGATTCCCAGAAGATGACGGCCATATAGGCAATCACCGGCCCCCACAGCCAGAGGCGGCGCATGGGTTGCTGCTGAAACCTCAGAGCGGCAACACGTAGAGCAACCATCCCAGGACGATGCCACCAGCGACAAAACCGCCGAGCAGGCGGGCACCGAGGATGAGCTGATCGGCCACACGCTCGCGCATCAGGATGGCAAAGGTGGCCGATACAAAGAACGCAAACAGCACCATGAGCCCGAGATGGGAGGTCACTTCCGTCCCTGGGCTGTGTCGAAGACGTCGATCACCACGAGCATATTCAGGAGGCCAGCGACGATCAGAAAGGCATTGCCGTATTCGTAGCTGATGGCGGTCACCTGCCCGGTCCCCATCGATAGCGCCCTGGCGACGAAGTACGGCAGACCGATCCCGACATCGGCCACGGCGGCAAGGCCCACCAGGGGCTGGCTGAACTCGAATGGAAACAACCGGCCGCGCAGCCAGAGGCCACAGGCGAACATCAGCGGCAGCAGAATCAGCAGCGAGACGCCCTTCTGATGCCGGCCCAGCCACAGATGACCTGCACCCGGCACGAACCACGCGACCGCGCAGATCGCATACGTGAGCGGGTTCGCCTGAGTGGCTACTCGTGCCGTCGCTGTCGCCATTGCTGGTAGTTTACCGTAGCCGAAACACCGACCACGAAGGCGACGCTCGCGCCGAGCGGCAGTCCCGCGATCGCCCGCTCGATGTTGCTGGTTTCCAGGAGGCCGGCCGCCTCCAGCATGACGGTGCCGAGGGTCGGCACGGCCCCGATGAAGAGCCAGAGACGCGCCCGGCCAACGTCGGTCGACGGGTGTCGACGCCCGCTGCTGGCGTCATCGGCGAGCGCCTGCCAGACAAGCGCTATCGCTGCCCCGAGGTAGATGCCCGTGCACCGCGCACAAACCGCCAGCTGGCGCCCATCGACGTGGAACGATCGGCCGCTGATCTGGTGGCACACCACGCCACCCACGGCGTACGCCACCACACCCAGAGACACCGGCAGCAGCGGCGAGATGAGCAGCATGCCGGCCCACGCCGATGCGACCGCCGACAGCCATCGGACAGGGCTGGTCAGGCGCACAGCCAAGGCTCGAGGTACTGCGGATATTTCAACAGTTTGCTGGGAGCCAGCCTAGTCCGAGGCCTGCTAAATTCAGCCAACTTTCCTGATAAGTTATTTTTATTCAAATACTTACAGTCATAATTATGACCATTGTTATTTGTGGACATATACTTGCCAGCGTAGATATCCATAACAGCGATTTAGTTTCGAACACTGTTCACAAATCATCCCTAATCGCAGGTCAGCAACCGAATGGGCATCAAGGAACGACAGGAACGCGAACGGGTCGCCATCCGCCAAGCCATCCTCAGCGCCGCTCGGGAACTCTTCATAAGCGAGGGCTACCGCAACGTCTCGATGCGGAAGATCGCCGAGCGTATCGAATACAGCCCCGCGGCCATCTACAGCTACTTTGCCAGCAAGGATGACATCTTCTTTGCGCTGGCCGAAGAGGGCTTCGGTCTGCTCACCGATCGCGTCACCGCCACCATCGGCGACCTCCCTGAGCCGATGGCGCGGGTCAGGGCCGCGATCTGGGAGTTCTACGAGTTCTCGAAGGCACAGCCCGAGTACTTCGAGCTCATGTTCACGGATCGCTCGGTGCCCAGCCTCAACCAGGACTTCCATCGCCTGACGTTCTTCCACGAACTGCTGACCAGACTCGAGGGCGACATTCTTACCTGTGTCGAACGAGGGCAGTTCTCGAGCGGGGTGGAACCTGGCGCAGCCATGCACGTCCTATGGGCAGGCATGCTTGGCGCGGCGTCGATCAACCTGGCGCGACGCCTCGCTCCTGGCGAGGATCCGGATGCGCTGGCCCACGACGTCCTCGAAGCCGTGCTGAGCGGCTTCTCGACCACGCTGCACACCACGTTCGTCGCCGGCGAGTGCGCTCTCGTCCCTGCGCCTGGCGAACCTGCAGTCGAGTCTGTCGGGGTGCCTGTGAAGGTGTCCGCACCATGACTGCTGGACACGACACGCGACGACCTTCCGGGCTCACCCTGATACAGAGGCACATTATGTTCGGTCCGACCACTGCTCGTTCCCTGGCGCTCATCGCTCTCACCTTCTCCGTCCCCGCCATGTCGGCCTGCCGCAGCACCGAGCCTACCGCTTCGGCGGCGACCGACGCGGGCGCACCTGCGGCGCGGGTTGACGTTCCGGTGATGACGGTGACGACCGGCGACATCGAGTCGTCTCTGCAGTTGTCCGGCACGCTTTCGCCGCAGGCGCGGGTCGGGGTGAAGTCGACGCTTCCGGGAACGCTCTCGAGGGTGAACGTCGACATCGGCGACCGTGTCCGGGTCGGGCAGGTGCTGGCCACCCTCGACCGACGCGAACTCGACGCGCAGGTTGACGCTGCCGCTGCCGCGATCAACGTCGCCAGAGCCACCATCGAGTCAGCCGAAGCGGCGCTCGCCAGCGCCGTCCTCGAGCGCGACCGCGCGCAGAACCTGTTCGACAAGGGCGCTGTCCCGCGCCAGCGCCTTGACGGGGCCGAGACGGCTCACCGCGCAGCGAACGCGCAACGAGAACTGGCCCGGGCCAATCTGGCCCAGGCTGAAGCGTCGCATCGACGTGCTCAGGAAATACAGCGCGATGCCACCATCACGTCGCCTATCAACGGCGTCATCGTCGAGCGCAACTTCGACCCCGGCAGTCTGGTCAGCCCGGGGACTGAACGGCCGATCGTTGTCGTGGCTGATCTGAGCGTCGTCAAGCTGGTCGTTGGAGTGTCGGAACTCGAGGCTGGCCGCCTGCGCGTGGGCATGCCCGCGACACTCATGGTGCAGGCACGGCCGGGCGAATCGTTCGATGGGCGCGTCGCGGCGATTGCGCCCGAGGTTGACGCCCGCAACCGGCACTTCGCCATCGAGGTTCGAACGACCAACCCGTCGGGCACGCTGCTCTCCGGGATGTACGGCGTCGCAACCATCCCTCTCGCCCGCGCGACGGACGTGCTCGCCGTACCCCGGGCTGCCATCACCACGCGCGACGGCGCCCGCGTGGTCATGAAGGTCTCCAACAACACGATCGAGGTGTCGCCGGTGACCGAAGGCCTGAGCAACGGCACGCTGATCCAGGTGACACGGGGCCTCTCAGCCGGTGACGTCATCCTCGCCGACACCGGCCGCGAGCTTGCCTCAGGCACGACCGTCAACCCTATTCCCGTTCGCTGAGTTCCGGAGCGCCCCATGTGGATTTCGAACATCTCGATTCGCCGGCCGGTCTTCGCCACGATGATCATCATGAGTTTCATGGTGCTCGGCGTGGTGTCGATGACGCGCCTCGGCATCGACCTCTTCCCCGACATCAGCTTCCCCTTCGTCAACATCACGGTTGTTTATCCGGGGGCATCGCCGGAAGAGGTTGAGACCCTGGTCACCAAGCCGATCGAAGATGCCGTCGCAGGCATCAACGGCGTCAAGCGGGTCGAGTCGCGATCAAGCGATTCATTCGCACGCGTCGGCGTCGAACTGCGGCTCGAGGTGGACGAGCAGAACGCGACCGCCGAGGTGCGCGAGAAGGTGGCGGCGATCCGTGACCGGCTGCCGCGCGAAATCGAAGACCCGACCATTGTCCGCTTCGACGTCGCCGCGCTGCCGATCATGACCTACGCGGTGGGCGCCAGCCAGCGCTCCGACGTCACACGTCGCCAGGTCGAACAGGACCTGAAGCCGCTCCTCGAGCAGATCGATGGGGTGGCAGCGGTCGAGGTCAACGGTGGTGACGTGCGTGAGATTCAGATCGACATCGATCCGGGGCGCCTCGAAGCCCTCGGCATCCCGATCGGCGTTGTCGCCGATGCGCTCGCCGCCGACAACCTCGACCTGCCAGGCGGCCAGATGATTCGCCAGGGGCAGACCGTCTCGCTCCGCACCAAGGGCGAGTTCGCAACCGTCGAGGAGATCGGGAACGTCATCCTGCGCTCCAGTGGCGGCTCCACCGTGCGGGTCAGCGACATCGCGAGGGTCGTTGACGGCTTCGAAGAACGGGCCTCAACGACTCGGCTCGACGGAGCCGACGCGGTCTCCTTCTCGATTCGCAAGCAGTCAGGCGCCAACACCGCGGCGATCGCCGCCCAGGTTCGCGAGACGCTCACGCGCGTCGGCCCCTCGTTTTCCCAGTTGCAGATCCGTCTGGTCCACGACGACTCCGACTACATCCAGCAGAACGTTGACCAGGTCCGCGAGCACATTCTGTTTGGCGGCATCATGGCCGTGCTCGTGATCTTCCTGTTCATGCGCGACTGGCGCTCCACCCTGATCAGCGCCATCGCCCTGCCCACCTCCATTGTCGCCACGTTCTTCTTCATGTGGGTGGCGGGGTTCACCTTCAACATGATGACCCTGATGGCGCTGTCGCTCGTCATCGGCATCCTGATCGACGACGCGGTGGTTGTGCGCGAGAACATCTACCGCCACATGGAGCAGGGCCTCGACCCGATGGCTGCCGCCGAGAAGGGCACCTCCGAGATCGGCCTGGCGGTCATGGCGACGACCTTCACCATCCTCGCTGTCTTCCTGCCAGTCGGCTTCATGACCGGGCTGGTCGGACAGTTCTTCAAGTCGTTCGCGTTGACGATTGCCTTCGCGGTGTCGATGTCGCTGCTCGTGGCGTTCACCCTCGATCCGATGCTGTCATCCCGGTTCGTGCGCTACATTCCGCCAGAGGAGCGCACGCGGACGCGCATGGGACGCATCTTCGAGCGCTGGGGACGCGCCTACGACGCCCTCGACGCCCGATACCACAGCGTTCTCTCATGGGCACTGGGGAACCCCTGGAAGACGCTGGCCGCGGCCACGCTGGTGTTCTTCGCCAGCCTCAGTACGCTCAGCGTGATCGGCACCGAATTCGTCCCCGTCGAGGACCAGGGCGAGTTCCAGGTGATCGCCGACATGCCTCCCGGCACCTCGTTCGATGAGAGCGTCAACGCCGTGGCCAGAATCGAGGCGGAGGTTCGTGCCCTTCCCGAAGTGAGACAGATCTTCAGCACCGTGGGCGTGAACGGTCAGGTGCGCTCGTCGATCCTGCGAGTACGAACCACCAAGAGCTGGGAACGGGAGCGAGGAATCGGTGCCATCAAGGCCGACATCCGCGAACGCCTGGCGAAGATGCCGTTCCTGTCGGCCAAGATCGCTGACCCCGAGTTCATGCAGGGAACGCCCTACCAGCCGCCGATCACCATCTTCGTACGCGGTGACGACATGGTCACGCTCCAGCGGCTGAGCGCCGAGATCGAACGCAAGGTGCGCGCGATTCCCGGGACGACGGACGTGGACAGCGACCTCGAAGCCGGCCAGCCGGAGGTCATTGCGAAGGTGAATCGCCCTCTCGCCGCGGACCTCGGGTTCAGCGTGGCCTCGGTCGCCACGCAGCTGCGAGGAATGGTTGAGGGCGTTGTGCCGACCAAGCTGCGCGACGGCGATGAGGAGTACGACATCCGCGTCCGACTGGCTCCCGAGTATCGCAACGACAACGCGGCGGTGCTGAGGACCCCGCTGTACTCGGCATCCGGCGCGGTCGTCCGCGCTGGCGACATCGCCCAGTTCGGCCCCGCCGTGGGCCCCAGCAACATCGACCGTGAGCAGCGGCGGCGCCAGGCCAAAATCGGCGTCGACCTCGCTGACGGCTACGCCCTGGGCGACGTCACGGCCAAGGTGCAGGCGGTCATGGATGGTGTGCAGATGCCCTCGAACTTCGAGTGGGGCTTCGCAGGCGACGTCGAGATGATGCAGGAATCAGCGGCCGCGCTCGTATTGGCGCTGATTCTCGCCGTGGCCTTCATCTATATCGTGCTTGCCTCACAGTTCGAGAGCTTCATCGAGCCGTTCATCATCATGTTGTCGCTGCCGCTGGCCATTGTCGGAGCCCTGCTGCTCCTGCTGCTGACGGGAAAGAACCTCGGCATGCCGGCGATGATCGGCGTGGTGATGCTGATGGGCCTGGTGACGAAGAACGCCATCCTTCTGGTGGACTACACCAATCAGCTTCGGCGGGAAGGGCTCGGGGTCCTGGACGCGCTGCTCAAGGCCGGCCCGGTGCGACTGCGTCCGATCGTCATGACGACGCTGGCAATGATCCTCGGGATGCTGCCGTCGGCCATGGGCACCGGCGAGGGCAGTGCCTTCCGTTCGCCGATCTCGATCGCCACGATCGGCGGGCTGATCACCTCCACCCTGCTCACCCTGGTGGTGGTCCCGGTGTCGTACCTGCTGCTTGAGCGGCTCCTCGAGCGTCTGCGGGCGTTCCGTGCTGCTCCCCTGTCGCCGGCCTGGAGGACCACGGCACGGGTGACAACAGTGCTCCTGATCCTCGCCGTGCTCGGCGCATTTGCAACCGCCGCCCGGGCATTTGCCGGGCAGGCGCCAGCAGGGCCGGCCGCGGTGACGCTCGGCCAACCCCTGACCATCGAACGTGCGGTGGAGCTGGCACTGTCGAGGAATCAGAGCCTCAAGGTCGACGAGCAGCGTGTCAGCGAGAGCCAGGCCAGTGTGATGGAAGCCCGGTCGGCATTCCTGCCGAGCCTCAATGTGAACTTCCAGTACACGCCCTCACAGGCGTCCCCGCTGCTGAAGATTCCAGCCGGGGCGTTTGGACCCACCGCTCAGACGTTTCGCGCCAACTTCGTCCGCGAGAACGTGGTCAGGCTCGACCTGCAGCAGCCGCTCTACACCGGTGGGCGTCTGCAGCACCAGTTCGGAGCACAGGCGGCAAGCCAGGAAGCCACTCGCCTGGACCTCGAGCGCTCGAAGCAGACGCTGACGCTGCGCGTCTATGAGGTGTTCTACGGCGCCCTCATGAACGAGCAGGGCATCAAGGTGAATGAAGAGGGCGTGCAGATCGCGACACGCCACCTGGAACTGGCGCGCGTGCGCTTCGACGCAGGCTCGGCGGCCAGGCTCGACGTGTTGAGGGCCGAGGTCGAGCTGGCCAACGCCCGAGCGCGTCTGATTCGCTCTCGAAGCGCGGCCGCGGTGTCCTATCAGGCTCTGCGCTTGGTGATGGCGCTGCCGGAGAATGAACCCCTCAGCCTGTCGGGTACTCTGGATCAGGATCCTCAGTTGCCAGCGATGCCCACGCTGCGTACGGCCATCGATGCGCGGCCTGATCTCAAGGCTGTCGCCCAGCAACGCACCGCCGCGCAGCACGCCGTTTCAATCGCAGCAGCCGGCCTGAAGCCGACCGTGGCCTTTGCGGGCAACCTCCAGTACCAGGAAGACGGGCTGTCCAGTCTTCTCGTGGGTGACAATCGCAGCTACCAGTTCGGACTGTCAGTCTCGGTTCCCCTCTTCAACGGCCCCAGGGTGTCTGCCCAGCGCGCTGTCGCGTCGGCGCGGGTGCGTCAGGCCGAATTCGGCGCAGCCGCCGCGCTTGACGGCGCGCGTCTCGAACTGGCGACCGCGTCGACCGAGTTCGACTCGGCGCGCGAGATCGTCGCCACTCAGGAGAAGGCCGTGGAACTGGCGCGTGAGGGGCTCACGATCGCGGAGGTCTCCTACGAGAACGGCGTCATCACCGCCACCGAGCTGAACGACGCCCGCCTCTCCCTGCTCCAGACCGAGTGGGAGCTGACCCAGGCCAAGTACAGCGAAATCGTCGCAGCCGCACGCACCCGCCACGCCGCCGGATTGTGAAGTGAGAAGTGTGAAGTGAGAAGTGAGAAGTGAGAAGTGTGAAGTCACTTCCAACCTGCTTCCCACCTCCACTTCGCACGTTCCCACTTCACACTTCGAACTTCTCACTTCGCACTTCCCTCTTCGGCGTCATTCGCCGGGGCCGGGCGCTGCCCACCGAAATCTCCTTCTCACCTCTTTCAGGCCGCCATACGCTCTCCCTCGTGGAGACACCGATGCAGGAAGTGGGAGTGGCTGGAATTGCGGCGATGACCGTCTTCCTGGCTGCCTCCCTGCTCGCGGCCGGGATCATCTGGCTGATGACAACCCAGCCCGAATCGTTTGTCATGCTCGCGGCGGCCGACGGCGTCTGGGACTTCATCGTCGGACTGACGAGCCGCCTGCTGGCTATCATCTAGGCTGAAGGCACCCTATGACCCCGTTCCCCGATGACAACCCCGGCGTTACCGCGCACGCCACCGACGCCGCCAGGCGCGCAACCCGTGCCGCACATCGGGCGCAGATGCGTGCGCACTTTCACGCCCGACACCGCGATGCGCCAGTCTTCTTCGGAGTCGTGCTGATCGGCATGGGCGTCCTGTTCCTCCTCGACAACCTCAACCTCATCGAGGCGAGATACTTCTTCCGGAACTTCTGGCCGCTGATCGTCATCCTCTTCGGGCTGTCGAGGCTCGTGTTCGGGCAGGGCGGCGAGCGCATCTTCGGTGCGATCGCGACCGGGTTCGGCAGCTTCTGGCTGGCGGATCGGCTGTTCGACTGGGACATCAACGTGATCGGGCTGTTCTGGCCGATCATCCTGATTGGCGTTGGGTTGAACGTGCTCTTCAAGGCCCGCTGGCGCGCGGATCTCTCTTCCCACGGCTCACCCGCTCCGCCGATACCGCCGTTCCCCGGTGGCCCGCCGGATCAGGCACAGGCGCCCCACCTGGGATTCAATCAGGCGGCGGACTCGACGCCCACGTCGGCGACCGAGACCACAGACCAGTCAGCGTCGCTGCGCGAGGTCGCAATCCTGGCGGGCATCGAACGCCGCAACGTGTCGCAGGCGTTTCGCGGAGGGACCATCACGGCGGCCATGGGAAGCGTTGAACTCGATCTGCGCGACTGCCGCATGGCTGACGTTGGGGCCAGCATCTGGGTGCAGGTCATCATGGGGCAGGTGGTCCTGCGACTGCCCCAGAACTGGACTGTCGAATCGCGCGTGACCACGGTGCTCGGTAACCTCGAGGACCGCTCGGACCGGCCGGTTGAAGGTTCTTCCAGACGACTCGTCATCGACGGCTCCGTGTTCATGGGCCAGGTCGAGATTCGCAACTAGCGCCATCCGCCCACCCGCGTGCATCCCGTCCTCTCCCACCCTCATCGGCGCCGACTGTTCATCATCCTGTGGCCACTATTTGGCGCCGGTGCCGGTCTCTTGCCTTTCTGGTGGGCAGGCGGCCAACTCGGCGACGCGTGGGCGGTGGCGCTCTGGGGGGAAGCGCTCGGCCTTCCAGTGCTCGCAGCCGCCTATGTCTGCCGAGCCGCACCAATCACTACTTCTGACCCGTGGCGGGTGCTCGTGACTATCAGTCTGGCGGCGCTCATCACTGCAGGGCTCTGGCTGGAGGCCGGCCGCGCCTGGCTCTGGCTGGTCTCACCTGCGGCGCCATCGCCTTACGCCGTATTCCCGACGATGACCATGCCGGCCGCGCTCGGAGCGGCGCTGCTGTTCATGCTTGCCAGCGCCGTCAACTACACCCTGACCGCTGGCGACGAGCGTCAGGCAGTCGCCGCACGCATGCTCCAGGCCGAAATCGGCGCACGTGACGCCGAGCTTCGGGCGTTGCGTGCCCAGGTCAATCCGCACTTCCTGTTCAACTGCCTGCATTCGATCAGCAGCCTCATCGGCAGCAGCCCCGCAGGCGCGCGGCAGATGTGCATCGAGCTCGCCGACTTCTTCCGCGAGAGCCTCCGCGCCGGGGCCCAGAACCGCATCGCCTTGTCGAGCGAAGTCGACCTGGCGCGGCGCTACCTCGAGATCGAGCGATTGCGCTTCGGCTCACGCCTTGGCATCAACTTCCAGGTCGCAGACGACGTCGGCGACATCCCGATGCCCGCGCTGCTCCTGCAGCCGCTGGTGGAGAACGCGGTTCGCCATGGCATCGCGACGCTGGTCGATGGCGGGACCGTGACGCTCGAGGTCACTCGTCACACCGGGCGCATTGCCGTACGGGTCGAGAATCCATTTGATCCCGACGAAGAGCGCCACGGGACAGGCATCGGCCTCAAGAATGTGCGGGCGCGCCTCGAAACGACGTACGGTCCGCTGGCCACGCTCCACGCCGAATCGAACGACGCTCGGTTCACCGTGCTGCTGTCAATCCCGCTGGAAGGCCCCGCATGACCCGCCTCAGAATCGCGATCGTTGACGATGAAGCGCCGGCGCGACAAGTGTTGCGCGAGTACCTGAGTGCAGATCCCGACGTCGAGATCGTCGCCGAGTGCGCCAACGGCTTTGAAGCCGTCAAGGCCGTCACCGAGGTTCACCCGGACCTGCTGCTGCTCGATGTCCAGATGCCGAAGCTGAATGGCTTCGAGGTACTGCAGCTCGTGGGCCGTGAAGTGGCGGTCGTGTTTGCCACGGCCTACGACGAATACGCGCTCAGGGCGTTCGAGGTACACGCCATCGACTACCTGCTGAAGCCCTTCGGGGCCGATCGCCTGCACGAAGCGCTCGGCGTCGCGCGAAAGCGACTGGCTCAGAATCCTGGCGGCCCCACACCCGGTCAGCTCACCGTGGATGCGCGGCCGCCGGGCGCGTGGATCAGCCGCATCGTGATCCGCGACGGCGCCAACGTGCATGTCGTGGCGACCGACAAGGTGGACTACATAGAAGCACAGGACGACTACGTGTCGGTCAAGGTCGGCGACAGGAGCCTGCTGAAGGAACAGCCCCTGACCGACCTCGAACGCCAGCTCGACCCGCAGCGGTTCGTGCGCATTCACCGCTCGTTCCTGATGAACCTCGATCGCCTGGCCCGCCTGGAGCTGGCCGCCAAGGACTCACGGGTGGCGGTCCTCAAGGACGGGCGTCAGCTGCCGGTCAGCCGCAGCGGCTACACACGGCTGAAAGAGCTCTTATAGCCTGTGCCCACAAGGCGCCGTAGATGAGCATCGCGCCCATCAACGTGATGAGCACGCTCCAGTTCCGGACCACCACCTCCGCCACCGGACCCTGCAGGGCGTCACCGAACGTCCCCTGAAGGGCGGCCTGTGGTGCGATGGCCGCGTAGATCATGGTGCACGTCAGGGCACCCGACACCAGCATGATCCACTTCATCGACCGTGATAGCCACGCCATCCCTACCTCCACACCTGTTTGGGAGAGGAGCGGTTCCGCAGGTACCCCTGCCGCGACTACTGCGGGCGCCTGAACAGGCCGCCGTAGACCGCCTTGCCGAGAATGTGCCCCTGCATCGCACGCATCACATTCGCGCGAGTCTCGAACGCGTCAGCGGTCGGCTGGACGTCCAGCTTGATGTCGAGCGCATAGATCTCGAACATGTAGTGGTGAACCGGGCCAGTGGCGGGAGCACCAGGGCCACGGTAGACAGGCCCAGTGGCACTGATCTGGAACGCCCCGTTGGCAAGCTGCGAACCACGCGGCACCCCTTCGGGAAGGCCGGTCTCGGTGGCCGGGATGTTCCACACCACCCAATGCGCCTGGTCCTCGGTGGTTCGGTTGCGCGCCACGTCCAGATCACGCATGTTGAGCACGAACGACTGGGTGCCTGCGGGCGTGTTCGTCCAGCTGATCGCCGGCGAGGTGCCTTCCCCCGGGGCGGCACCAGGGGCCGCCTGGCTGAAGCGCACAGGGATGGCCGTCCCGTCGGCAAAACCTGAAACGGTGAGCGTCATCGGAGGAGCGGCCGGAGCAGCAGGCGCACCTCCCCGTCCGGCGGGTTGTTGCGCGCCAGTTGTTATCAGAGCCGCCAGCGCCAGTGCCGAGACAAGAAATATCAGTCGACGCATTCCACGTCCTCCATGAATGTGCGGATCGTAACACGCACGATCGTTCAGATTCGGCCCAGCACCCTCAACACAAAAAGCGCGGGCAATCGAGCAGCCTAGCGCAGCGACGACGCGAGAACGCGGGCAGCGACGTCTTCGAGACTACCCGTCGGCCGTGCCCCAATCTGGCTGATGACGTGGGCTGCAAGCGCGCCTCCGAGACGCCCGCATGTCGCAAGGTCATGTCCCTGCGTAAACGCATAGAGGAATCCTCCAGCGTAGGCGTCCCCGGCACCGGTGGTGTCGAGAACAGTGATCCCGGGCACCGCATCGATGACATGAACCTCAGGCCCGTTGACGATGACCGAGCCCTTCTCGCTGCGGGTGAGGGCTGCAATCTCGGCATGCGCCCTGACCTGCTGCAACGCATCGTCGAAGTGTTCGACCTGATAGAGCGAGAGAATCTCGACCTCGTTCGCGAACAGAATGTCGACGTGCTGGTCGACGAGTTCCTGGAATTCGTCCCTGAAGCGGGCAACGCAGAACGGGTCCGACAGCGTCAGGGCCACCTTGACACCGGCTCGACGAGCCGCGATCGCGGCGTCCCGCATGGCCGCCTTGGCGCGCGGCTGATCCCACAGGTAGCCCTCGAGATACAGCACCTTCGACGCCGTGATGTAGTCGAGGTTCACATCTTCAGGTCCCAGTTGCGTGGTCGCGCCGAGAAAGGTCTGCATCGTCCGCTGCGCGTCTGGCGTCACAAACACCAGGCACCGCGCTGTAGACATCCCCTCCGTCAGGCGTGGCGTGTCGTAGGTCACGCCAATCGCGCGGATATCGTGCTCGAAGACGTCCCCAAGCTGATCGTCAGCGACCTTGCCGATATAGGCGGTCCGGCCACCGAGCGCCGCGATTCCGGCCACTGTATTGGCGGCTGAACCGCCGGACATCTCTACT
Source organism: Vicinamibacterales bacterium (assembly GCA_040081265.1). GTDB lineage: Bacteria > Acidobacteriota > Vicinamibacteria > Vicinamibacterales > UBA2999 > JBEBGV01. The sequence goes on along the minus strand of JBEBGV010000011.1, from coordinate 32,756 downwards.
CCTGGTCCCATGATCGCGTAGAGCGACTCTGCTGCCCTGGCGTCGATCAGCGTCATGGCGCCCTTGATCAATCCGCACTTCTCGAGCAGGGCATCGTCGGCCTGCGTGAATACGTCGACGATGGCATTGCCGACGGCTGTCACCTCGAATCGCTGTGTGGACATCACTCTCTGCTTATGAGGGAAGGTATTTGGATACGAGCAGGGACAGCTCTTTCCGGGTCTCAGCGGGCACCGCGTCTGGCCGCGTGATCAGTGCATGCTTGAGCGCCGTCGCGCACTCACAGTTGCGGTCGAACGGTAACCCTTCGACCGCACCGGCGATGATCTGCTGCGCCGTTTTGGCGTTCTGAACGAGGTTGGCGATCACCATCTCGACGGTGACCGAATCGTGCTCGGGGTGCCAGCAGTCGTAGTCGGTCACCAGTGCGATCGTCGTGTAACAGATCTCGGCCTCGCGCGCGAGCTTCGCTTCTTGAAGGTTGGTCATGCCGATGATGTCCATCCCCCACGACCGGTACGTCTTCGACTCGGCGAGCGTGGAGAACTGCGGCCCCTCCATGCAGACGTAGGTCCCGCCGGCGTGAATGGTCGCGCCGACCTTCCGCCCGACGTCGATCGTCATCTGGCTCAGATGCCGGCAGAACGGATGCGCAAAGCCCACATGCGCCACGAGCCCCTTGCCGAAGAAGGTACTGATCCGGCCATTGGTCCGGTCAAAGAACTGATCCGGGATCACGATGTCGAGTGGCTTGTACTCCTGCTTGAGACTGCCAACGGCGCTGGCAGAGAGCAGGTATTCAACCCCAAGCATCTTGAAGCCGAAGATGTTGGCCCGATAGTTCAGTTCCGACGGGCTGAAACGGTGACCGACACCGTGCCTCGGAAGAAACGCCACGCGCTTGCCGCGCAGGGTGCCCAGCACGTAGGCGTCTGACGGATCGCCAAACGGCGTCGTCAGGCGAACCTCCTTGCGATCGGTCACCTCGGCCATGTCGTACAAGCCACTGCCACCTACGATCCCGATTCTTACACTGTCCATGTGTCAGTTAGTGTAGCGCAGCGCTTCAACGTAGCGACGGCCATCCCGCTCACGGATGTATCCGGCGGCCACCACCGGGTCGTGCTCGAAGATGACGATGAACTCCCGATCGACGGCGTCCCGAATCAGGCGGCGCTTGACGGCCAGCGTCTCCATTGGAAAGAGGTCGTAGCCCATCACCCACGGGTCCTGAATATGAGCCGTGGTTGGAATGATGTCCGCCGCAAACACCGCCGTCTGTCCGTGAGACTCGATGAACACCATCTGATGCTGCCCCGTGTGCCCGCCGGTGCGTTCAATGCGGACGCCTGGTCGCACCTCATGATCGTCTTCGTAGAAGTCGACGACGCCGGCGTCAAGCAACGGAACGAAGTCCTCGCAAAGATAGCTGGCCCTGTTCCGCTCGTGCGGATGGGTGGCATCTTCCCACTCGGCCCTGCGAATGGCGTATCGTGCGTTCGGAAAACGTGGACCGACGCCGTCGGCGCGCCGCTCGGTCGCCCCGCCGAAGTGATCGAAGTGCAGGTGCGTGGGCAGCACGAGTGGAATATCGCTGCTCGACAATCCCGCGTCGGCCAACGCATGGTCGAGATGACGCTCGCGCTCGAACGCGTAGATGTCCCGCTCCTTGTCCGAGAACTTGTCACCCGCACCGCAGTCGATGAGCAGACGTCCCCAGTCGCCCTCCACCAGGGCCGGACGCATCGCGAGTTGAATGCGGTGGCGATCGTCAGCTGGTGCCTTTCGCTCCCACAGCATGCGTGGCACCACGCCGAACATCGCTCCTCCGTCCAGACGAAAGAGGCCGTCATGGAGCAGGGTGACGCGAAGCGCGCCAACGTCAAAAGCCCGGACATGCAGGTCTGAAGCGGGCCTCGGACCCTCCTTCAGCTCGACCAGCACTCCATGCGCCGATGCCGGGTGAATGAACGCAATCCGGGTACCCTCAGCGCCTGTTCGGGCCGCCTCGTCGATCAGGCTGACGCCTTTCTGCTTCAGGCGGGCGAGCGTGTCATCAATGTCAGCAACGCGCAGCGTGATGTGATGAAGGCCAGGGCCACGCCGTTCGAGGTACCGTGCGATGACCGAATCCGGACTGGTTGGTTCGAGCAGTTCCAGTCGGGCACCGCCCGTGTCGAGAAAGTGCGCCGTTACTTTCTGATCGGCAACGACCTCGGTCCCGTCAACGGCGATGCCTAGCGCATCTCGATAGAACGCCAGTGCCGATTCGACGTCGCGCACCGCCACGCCCACATGGTCCAGCACCGCTCTCGTCGCAGTTCCACCACGCATGCCAGCCTGCGGCGACACCGGAGGTGAGACGACCCTGGCCTCGAGTGCCGCGCGTCGAGTCTGCCGGCGTGCCCCGTCTGTTCGCCGCGCCCGGAGGAACGTCCACAGGTCGGCGACGCCATCCCCGGTGGCCGCGACGGTCTTGAGCACCGGCGCATGTCCCTGCGTGCCACCCTCCCCGAGTGCCTGTGACGCGCGGATCGCCTGCACAAGCTGGTCGGCGCCCTCCCGATCCGCCTTGTTCACGACGAAGACATCGGCGATTTCCATGATGCCGGCCTTGATCGCCTGCACATCGTCGCCGGCGCCGGGTACCAGTAACACCACGGCCGTATCCGCAGCTCGGACGATGTCGACCTCGTCCTGTCCGACGCCAACCGTCTCGATGAGGACCACGTTGAAACCGGCTGCATCCATCAGGACGGCGACGTCGCCTGTCGCCCGCGCAAGACCACCGAGGTTGCCGCGCGTCGCCATGCTCCGCACGAACACTCCGGGGTCGGCGGCATGCGCGGTCATCCTGACGCGGTCACCAAGGACCGCACCTCCGGTGAAGGGACTCGTGGGATCGACGGCAATGACCCCGACGGTCTCGCCGGTGGCCCGGATGAGGTCCACGAGCGCGTTGACGATGGTGCTCTTGCCCGCTCCCGGGGGACCAGTAATGCCGATGATGTGCGCGCGACCAGTTGCAGGCAGGAGTCGATGAATCAGGGCCGTGCCGCCAGCGGACTCGTTCTCAACGAGGGACATCGCCCTGGCCAGGCTGCGTCGGTCGCCTGACGCGACACCCGCCGTCAGCTCGTCGAGCGTCTGACCTGCTGGGGCGGTGTGGGAGCCATTCGTCACGCGCGCCTCAACTGGCCAGCAGCAACTGGCGCGCGATGACCAGACGCTGGATCTCGCTGGTGCCCTCACCGATGGTCGTCAGCTTGACGTCGCGAAAGAACTTCTCGGCGGGATAGTCCTTGATGAACCCGTACCCGCCGTGAATCTGCACGCCGTCCTCAGCCGCGCGCACGGCGATCTCGCTCGAGTAGAGTTTGGCCATGGCCGCCTCGAGGGTCGTACGCAGGCCGGCATCTTTCATCGCGGCGGCTCGATAGGTCAGGAGTCGGGCGGCCTCGGTCCGCATCAGCGTCTCAACGAGTTTCGCCCTGATGCTCTGGAAGCTGGAAATGGCATGACCGAACTGCCGACGGCCCCGCGCGTAGTCGCGCGCGGCCTCGTAGGCTCCCTGCGCCAGCCCGACCGCCAGGGCGGCGATGCCAATACGACCGGCGTCGAGCACCTGCAGTGCGTTGATAAAGCCCTGGTCCTCGGCTCCCAGCAGGTTCTCAACAGGAACCCTGCAGTTCTCGAAGACAAGCTCTGTCGTCTCGCTGGCGCGCATGCCCAGTTTGTCTTCCTTCTTCCCGGGCCGAAAGCCGCTGGTACCGCGCTCGACGATGAAGGTGGATATCCCTCGGGCCCCCTTCGTGCGGTTGGTGACCGCCATCACCACGGTGACGTCTGCGGACCGTCCGTGAGTGATGAACTGCTTGGTTCCGTTGAGCACCCAGTGGTCACCGTCGCGGACGGCGATCGTACGCATCGCGGCCGCATCGCTCCCAGACGAGGCTTCGGTCAGGCCCCACGCCGACAGCTGCGCCCCCGTCGCGAGGGGCACCAGGTAGCGCTGCTTCTGCGCCTCGGTGCCGAACAACAGGATGTGCGCCGAGCCGAGCCCGTTGTGTGCGGCAACCGACAGGCACACCGATGGGTCGACCCGGGCCAGCTCTTCGATACAGACGCAGTAGTCCACCGCCGACATGCCGGCGCCGCCATAGGCCTCGGGCACCTGAATCCCCATCAGCCCGAGTTCGGCCAGCGCCGGCAACAGCTCAGCCGGAAAATGCTGAGCGTCGTCCCACTCGCGCACGTGAGGGCGAATTTCGCGCTCGGCAAACTCACGAACGCTGTCTCTCAGGAGAAGCTGATCGTCGGTGAGGCTGAGGTTCATCGACTCGCGCCCATCGTATCATTTGGGTCCATGGCTACTCGCGCAGGACTACTACTGCTCTGTCTTCTGCTGCTCCCGTCGCGCGCGTTCGCCGACATCACGGCGTTTCTCGGCAGCACCCCGACGCCGGCCAACCGTGTGGTGAAGGGAATCGCCGCCGGTGCCGGACTGATCATCGTCGCCTTTGAGTTCGAGTACGCGACCACAGGCGAGGACGCACTCGACGACGCCCCGTCCCTGCGCACGGGCATGGGAAACGTGCTGCTGCAGACCCCGGTCGCGATCGGCGGCCTGCAGCCGTATCTGACAACGGGTGCAGGTCTGTACCGTGAGCGCCTTGGCGACCGCCAGGAAACGAGTATCGGGATGAACGCCGGTGGCGGTGTGAAGATCTCGATTGCGGGGCCGCTGCGGCTGCGCCTGGACTATCGCGTGTTCACGCTGAAGGGAGACGCGCTCAACGCTCGTGTCCACCGCGTCTACGCGGGGGCGAACCTGAGATTCTGAGGGTTGGGGTCAGACCGGGGTCAGACCATGGTCTGACCCCGGTCTGACCCCTCCGGTTAGATCCTGGCGAGGTTACTTGCCGAGATCGGCAGCGGTCGTGAACGACAACTGCAGGATGTTCTTGTCGAACGCCCCGACATACTTATCGTAAATCGCGCGCTGCTCGGTCGGATCCTTGACCGCCGCGTAGATGTTCGCCATCACACCGTAGTCGGCACCCGGCACGACCGTGATGTGGTGGGTATAGATGGTCGTGCCGTCTGGCTGAGGCTTGGTGGATTTCAGGATTTTCCAGCCCGCAGCCTGCTGCTTAGCGTTAGGGTCAGTCGATGCCGCCAGGGCGCTCTTCAGCGCCGCAACGACGGCTTCGAAGTCGGCATCCTTCCCAGCCTTGATCGAGACCATCCAGATGACGGACTCACCTTCGAAAGTGAGCTTCTGGGCCTGGGCGTACACGGGCTGCGAAAGTGCCGGCAGCATCAGGATCGCGCCAGCCAGTAGAACTCCGAACAGTCGTCGCATTTTAAAAGCCTCCTCGGAAAGGCGGGTACTCTACCGTACGTTGGATTCAATAAACACGGCCATGACTTCATTCGCGAGGAGCATCCCCTGCCGGGTCAGTCGCAGCCGGGCGCCATCATAGATCAAGAGCCCGGCTTCCAGGTATCGGGTCAAGGCCTGACCGTAGGTTGACCAGACATCGACGTCGTAACGCTCCAGAATCCCGCCAACGTCAAGGCCTGCGCTCAGACGCAACCCCGTGAAGAGCGCGTCCTCCACCTGCTCGGCCGGGGATAATTCCCGGCGCTCGCTTACCAATGGACCCCCGCCGGACACCGCGTCGATGTACGCCTGGGTCCCCGACTGGTTCTTCCACCGCACACCCCGGCGTGTGGAGTGCGCCCCGCACCCGAAGCCCAGCCAGGCCCCGTCGCTCCAGTACTTCAGATTGTGCCGCGACTCGCGACCGGCACGCGATACGTTCGAAATCTCGTATTGCCGGTAACCTGCTTCGTCCAGACATTGAAGCCCCTGCAAATACATGTCCGCCGCGTCATCGTCAGGCGCCAGCGACCAACGCGATCGAGCCATGTCCTCTTTCAGTGGCGCGTTGGGATAAAGCTCCAGGAGGTACAACGACGCGTGGTCGGGTTCGAGCTCAACCAGACGGCCAACAGACTCGAGCCAGCTGGCGACCGACTGCTCGGGCAGCCACATCATCAGGTCGAGCGACACGTTGTCGAACCCGGCACGTCTGGCTTCCGCGACAGCCTCAGCGGCGCGTCCCGCCGAGTGGAGACGACTCAAACGCCTCAGCTCATCGTCTCGGAATGATTGGACGCCGAAGCTGAGTCGATTGATGCCGTTGGCGCGGTACGCAGCCAGGCGCTCCTCGCTGACCGTTTCGGGGTTGGCCTCGAGCGTAATCTCGGCATCTCGCTCGACAGCAAATGTGTCCCGACACGCGCGGATGATGGCGCCGATTTCACCGGGCTCGAGCAGCGAGGGCGTGCCGCCGCCAAAAAAAATGGTATCGGCGGGCGACCCGTCGCCAGCGCCCGTGATCTCGGCCAGGAGCGCCTCGACGTACTTCAGCTTGAGGGCAGGGTCGAAGAGACCCCGGTTGAAGTTGCAGTAGTTGCAGATCGACGAGCAGAACGGAACGTGGACGTAGAGACCGAGGGGCACGGAGCTAGCTGCCGGCGCGACCACCGGGCCACTTGAGCTCGCCCTTGCCGTCGCGAAGCGGAATCTGCGCTCGGGCCTGACCTCCCGTACGACCGGGCAGGGCGCTTCGGGCCGCGCGCTCGCGGTTCTTCGGTGAGAGGGGCGACTTCTTCTGCCACTTCTCAATCTGATCGGGGGTCGCTTCAGGTCCGCCAACCTCGCGGCTGTCGACGCCTTCCATGTAGACCCAGTCACACATCTCGAACAGGCGGGACCTGGTGCGTGAACCGAGGCGATAGAGGAAGGATCTGGGATTGGTGGAGTCTTCCGAGTCCTGCAGGTTGGTCGTGAACACCGTGGGACGCCGCTCGCTGTAGCGGATGTTGACGACGTGACCGAGGGTTTCCTGGACCCACTCCGACGTCTTCTCCACGCCGAGATCGTCAAGGACGAGCAGGTCGGCCTCGAGCACGGGCCTGAGCACGTCCATCTCGTTGGTATCAGACGCGTAGGTGTCTCGAACCAGCTTGAGCAATTCCCCGGTTTCGTAGAAGAAGCCCTGGATGCGTTTGCTGCGGATGACGGCTTTCAGGATCGCGACGGCCAGGTGAGTCTTGCCCACGCCGTTGTCACCGATGAGCAGCAGGCCCTTGTCGACGGCCGGGAACTGCTCGACAAAGCGCACGGCCTTTCGATGCGCATCACGGAGGGAATCGTAGTGATGCTCGAAGTTGCTCAGTTCGCAGTGGTTGTACCGCTTCTGGATGCGCGCGCCGGCGATAGCGCGTTCGAGGGACTGTTCGTACCAGCAGTCGCAGCGCGTGACTCGCGAGACCCCACCTGTTTCAATCGTCTTCCATCCGGTGGCGTTGCAGACGTCGCAGGGCACGAGTGATCCTACACCGAACACTCGCTCTTGCTCCTTCTGCTTCTGCCGTCGATTTACTTCTGCTTCTGCTCGTCGGGTTCGGGCGATCGCCTGACGAGATCAGTGGGAGAAGACTTGACAAGCGCCGTGCTGAGTCGCTGCTCCCAGTCATCGATGCCTCGGGCCAACTCCTTCTTGACATAGCCCATGAACTCGTTCACTTCCGACTGCATCTGCTCGATCTTGCGGCGCATGTTGAGGATGATCTCCACGCCGGCGAGATTGACGCCGAGATCGCGCGTCAGCGACAGGATGGTTTCGAGCTGTTCGAGATCCTCGTCCGAGTACAGCCGCGTGTTGCCTTCGGTGCGCGAAGGCTTGAGCAGCCCCTCCCGTTCGTAAAGCCGGAGCGTCTGCGGGTGGATGTTGTATCGCTGTGACACCGCGCTGATCATGTAGTACGCCTTGCCGCGCTCGGTCCGCTTGGCCATTACCAGCGCTCCCTGACACTCTCGCCGTTGAGCCGGCCAAACTCGCGCAGCAGCGCCTGCGATCGCTCGTCGAGCAGCGGCGGCAGCATCAGGCGAACCTCCACGATCAGGTCGCCTCGACGACCCGTGCGCGTGGAGGTGGCGCCACGCTCGCGGAGCCGGATCTTCTGGCCCGACTGCGTCCCCGGAGGCACGGCCACCTTGACCGTACCATCCGGTGTGGCGATCTCGATGCGCGCCCCGAGAGCCGCTTCGTGTACGGCGATGGGCAGGATGACGTGAAGGTCGTCGCCTTCGCGTCTGAACCGCTCATCGGGGGCCACCTTGACCGTGACATACAGGTCACCGGCCGCAGCGCCTGGAGCCCCTGCGTGTCCCCTGCCGGCCACCCGCACACGTTCGCCGTCGGCCACGCCCGCGGGAAGGCGAATCGACACCGCTTCAGCCCGCGTTTCCTTGCCCGACCCTCGACAGACGTCGCACAGGCGAGCTGGTGCGGTCCCCCGGCCATCACACGCCCGGCACCCCTGCGAGAAGATCATGTGCCCACGCGCCGCCCTGACCGTCCCCGAGCCGCCACAGGACACGCAGGCGCGCGCCACGCCCTGCACGCGCCCCGAGCCGGCACATGACCCGCACGAATCATGGCGAGTCACTGTCAGGGTTCGCACTGCACCCGTCAGCGCCTCGCCAAAGGACACCGTGATGTCGTGATGGAGGTCGGCGCCACGCCCACCGTCTACGGCCCGCGCCGCACGCTCGGTGAGCACCTCTGCAAAGAGATCGCCGAACGTTGCGGAGTAATCGACCGCACGTGTGGAGAAATCGAAGCCCTCGAAGCCGATACTGCGCGTCGGCGCGGTTTCGGGCAGAGGGGCCCCCGATTCATAGCGGGAACGTCGCTCCGGATCGGTCAGGACTTCGTAGGCCTGGGCAATCTGCTGAAACCTGTTCGCACACTCCTGGTCACCCGGATTGATGTCCGGATGATAGCGCCGCGCGAGGCGGCGATACGCGCGACGAATCTCGCCCTCGCTCGCCCCCCGATTCACACCAAGAATGACAAACAGATCCATGAGCCGTACCCAGCTGATCGACCTTACTTCTTGTCTTCGTCCACCACTTCAGCGTCGATGACATCGCCGGGCGCTGCGCTACCCTGCGCCCCGGCGTTGGTGTCAGGCCCGCCACCTGCATCAGCGCCGGCCGCCCCGCCCGTCTTGTACAACGCCTCGGCCGCCTTGTGCTGCGCCTGTGTCAACTGGTCCATCGCGCTCGTCATCGCCTGAACGTCGTTGGCACTGATCGCGCCCTTCAGCGCGGTCACAGCGGTCTCGACGGCAGCCTTGTCGTCGGCAGGAAGCTTGCCGCCCATGTCCTGCAGCATCTTCTCGGCCGCATACACCGCCTGATCGGCCTTGTTGCGCACCTCGATCTCTTCCTTGCGTTTGCGGTCCTCTTCGGCGTGCGCTTCAGCATCGCGCATCATCTGATCGACTTCGTCCTTGCTCAGGCCGCTCGACGCAGTGATCGTGATCTTCTGTTCCTTGCCCGTGCCCATGTCCTTGGCCGAGACGTTGACCATGCCGTTGGCATCGATGTCGAACGTCACCTCGATCTGGGGGACGCCACGGGGCGCCGGCGGGATACCGACCAGCTGAAAGCGCCCGAGCGTGCGATTGTCCCGCGCCAGCGGCCGCTCGCCCTGACACACATGGACTTCCACGCTGGTCTGGCTGTCGGCCGCGGTCGAGAACGTCTCGCTCTTGCGGGTCGGAATCGTCGTGTTCCGCTGGATGAGCGTCGTCATCACCCCGCCGAGCGTTTCAATCCCGAGCGACAGCGGCGTCACGTCGAGCAGGAGCAGGTCCTTGACTTCGCCCGCGAGGACTCCGGCCTGAATCGCCGCGCCGATCGCCACGACCTCGTCGGGGTTGACACCCTTGTGCGGCTCTTTGCCGAACAGTTCCTTGACGATCTGCTGCACGCGCGGAATGCGCGTCGAGCCACCGACGAGCACGACCTCGTCGATCTTCGACTTGTCGATGCCGGCGTCAGCCAGCGCCTTTCGGGTCGGCTCAACGGTCTTCTGCAGCAGTTCTTCGACCAGCTGCTCGAAGCGCGCCCGGGTCAGCTTCATCTGCAGATGCTTGGGCCCGCTCTGGTCGGCGGTGACGAACGGCAGGTTGATGTCGGTCTCCATCACGGTGGAGAGCTCCATCTTGGCCTTCTCGGCCGCCTCGCGGAGACGCTGGAGCGCCATCCGGTCCTTGCTCAAGTCGATGCCGTCGCTCTTCTTGAACTCTGCCGCAATCCACTCGATGATGCGCTGATCGAGGTTGTCGCCTCCGAGGTGGGTGTCGCCATTGGTCGCCTTCACCTCAACGACGCCCTCGCCCACCTCGAGAATCGAGATGTCAAAGGTGCCACCGCCGAAGTCATACACGGCGATCGTCTCGTCCTTCTTCTTGTCGAGTCCGTAGGCCAGTGCCGCCGCAGTCGGCTCGTTGACGATGCGCATCACCTCGAGGCCGGCAATCTTGCCGGCTTCCTTGGTGGCCTGGCGCTGAGCGTCGTTGAAGTAGGCAGGCACCGTGATCACGGCCTTGCCGACCGACTGCCCCAGATACTCCTCGGCGGCCTGCTTCAGTTTCTGCAGCACCATCGCGGAGATCTGCGGCGGTGCGTAGTCTTCGCTGCCGATCTTCACGCGCACGTCGCCGTTGCTGGCCGGGGCGACGGTATACGGCACCATCTTCATTTCCTCGTTCACTTCGGTGAAACGACGGCCCATGAAGCGCTTGATGGAGAAGATGGTGTTCTCCGGATTGGTGACGGCTTGGCGCTTGGCAACCTGCCCCACCAGCCGCTCGCCCGTCTTGGTGAAGGCGACGACAGACGGCGTCAGTCGGCTTCCCTCCGGGTTGGTGATGACCACGGGTTCGCCACCTTCCATCACGGCGACAACAGAGTTGGTGGTGCCCAGGTCGATACCGATGATTTTGCTCATGTGAAACACGTCCTCGATGCGGGAAGAGAAGCCCTGTAGCGGCGGCCAAGAGTGAGCCTGCTCTAATTATCAAATATGAGCGCCTCGTAATCAAGATCAACTTGGGGTATTGGCGCTATCTCCATGAGCCGGTTGGGACTTACACTGATAAGGTTGGGCAGCCCTGTCTGCCAAGAATCAGATGTCCCTACTCGATCAACCAGACTCACCTTCCAAGCCCCGGCTCACTCTCGGCATGCGTCTGGCCCGACAGGCCGGGATCGTCGCGCTCTTCGCGGCGACGGCCCTGATCGGCACCATCAGCGGCGTCCTGTTCGCCTACTCCGACGACCTTCCGACGATCAGTGCGCTCGACGACTACAAGCCGAACACGATCACGCGCCTGCTCGCCCGTGACGGCCAGATCGTTGGTGAGTTCGCCACGGAGCGTCGCGTGGTGATTGGCTATGACGACATGGCCCCGGTGCTGCGCAGTGCGATCCTGGCCACCGAGGATGCCGACTTCAATCAGCACTTCGGCCTGAGCATGTCGCGCATCCTGGTGACGCTGGGCAAGGACCTCCTGCTCGGCGAACGTGCCGGTGCCAGCACGCTCACCCAGCAGCTGGCGAGGAATCTCTTCCCGATCGGCTTCGAGAAGACGGTCGAACGCAAGATCAAGGAGGCGCTCCTCGCGCTCCAGATCGAGAAGCGCTACACCAAGCGCGAAATCTTCACGCTGTACGCCAACCAGATCTACTTTGGCCATGGCGCGTACGGCGTCGAGGCCGCCGCGCATCTCTATTTCGACAAGTCGGCCAGGGAACTCACCACCGAGGAAGCGGCCACAGTCGCCGCGATCATCCAGGCACCCGAGCGACTGAGCCCGTTTGTCGATCCCCGCCGCGCCCTTGGACGCCGCAACTACGTCATCGGGCGCATGGCGACAGAACAGATGATTTCGGCAGCCGATGCCCGCGACGCGGCGGCCCGCCCGCTGGTCGTCAAGGGCCAGCCGTCGCCCGAGCGGTCGATGGCACCCTACTTCGCCGAGGACATCCGCAAAGTCCTCGAGCAGAAGTACGGCGCCAAGGCGCTGTACGAGTCGGGACTCTCGGTACAAACCACCCTTGACGCGCCGCTCCAGGACGCCGCCAACCGGGCGCTCGACCGCGGTCTCCGGCGGATCGACAAGAGACGCGGCGTCTACCGCAAGCCGAAGCGGAACGTGATCGCTGAAAAAAGGGACCCGGCGAGCTTCACCGAGCCACGCTGGACGCAGCCCATTCTCGCCGGCGACATCGTTCCGGCGCTCGTCACGTCCGTGACGGGGGCAAGCGGTTCAGCCCGCGTCCGAATCGGGGCCAGGGAACTCGATCTGCCGCGCGCGGCCTTCGCCTGGACGCGCCGGACCTCCGCCGCCGACCTCTTCACAGTCGGCGACCTGATCGAGGTTGAGGCCCGTACGGTGATGGCTGGAGTGCCCCAGACCCTCGCCCTTGAACAGGTTCCGGTTGTCCAGGGCGCGCTGCTGGCCATCGACAACGCCACCGGACAGATCCGCGCCATGGTGGGCGGCTTCGATTTCGCGACCAGCAAGTTTAACCGTGCGACGCAGGCGCGGCGTCAGATGGGCTCGGCCTTCAAGCCGATCATCTACACCGCCGCGATCGATCAGGGCTACACCCCGCTCTCGACCTTCATCGACGAGCCGATTTCCTATCCGAGTGGTCCGAACCAGCCGCCCTATGCCCCGCTGAACTACGACCGCAAGTTCGAGGGCGCCGTGACCCTTCGGCGCGCCCTCGAGGACTCGCGCAACATCCCCGCGGTCAAGGCCCTCGCCGAGCTTGGCCCCGAGAACGTCATCCGCTACGCCACGCGATTCGGATTTCCGCCAACGCTCCCGCCATACCTGTCGCTCGCGCTCGGATCGGCAGAAGCCACACTGGTCGACGTGACCAGTGCATACACGGCGTTTCCAAACCAGGGTGTCCGCATGCAGCCCTACTCGATCGTCAGCATCACCGATCGAGAGGGCAGCGTGCTGCTCGAGAACCGACCGGTGGCCCACGAAGCCGTGCGCGCTGACACGGCCTTCGTGATGACGAACCTGCTGCGAGGCGTCGTCCTGCACGGTACGGCCGCAGCGGCTGCCGCCCTCAACTGGCCGCTCGCCGGCAAGACCGGCACGATGGATGAGTACACCGATGCGTGGTTCGTCGGCTTCGATCCGAAGATTACCGTCGGCGTGTGGGTGGGCTACGACGAAAAGCGGCCACTTGGTCCGAACGAAACAGGGGCCGCCGCGGCGCTGCCGATCTGGATGGACTTCATGCGCGCCTACATCGACAAGCAGGGCAATCGCGACCGCCCGCCGACATTCGAGCCGCCTGACAACATCGTGTTCGCGACGCTGCTGAACGGCTCAATTGAGGCCTTCATCAGCGGTACCGAACCCGCCGGCGTGACCGTTCTCCCGGCCGTCGACGACACCGAGATGCCTCCTCCTGCGGAAACTGAGGAAGTCTCACCCGCCGTGTCGGTGCCTGCCCAGACGCAAGTGCCTGGGCGATAGCCCAGGGCCGCAGCCGCGGCGGTCCAGCGGGCTACACGTCTCCGTCGTCGGTGACAGGCACCCCGAGCGTCCCGCTCGCCTTCTGCATCAGATACGCCTTGATGAACGGATCGAGATCACCGTCGAGCACGCGCTGCGGATCGCCGACCTCGAGCCTGGTACGCAGATCCTTGACCATACGGTAGGGCTGCAGCACGTAGCTGCGGATCTGGCTGCCGAAACCGATCTCCTTCTTCGCCCCGGCGATGTCTGCCAGCTTGGACTGCTGTTCCTTGAGCCTGAGATCGTAGAGACGCGATCGCAACACCTTCATGGCCGAGGCCTTGTTCTTGTGCTGCGAGCGCTCGTTCTGGCACGAGACGACGATCCCTGTCGGAAGGTGCGTGAGGCGAACGGCCGAGTCGGTCACGTTGACGTGCTGGCCGCCGGCACCACTGGATCGATAGGTATCGATGCGAAGGTCCTTCTCGTCGATCTCGACATCCACATCGTCATCCAGCTCCGGCCACACAAAGACCGACGCGAAGGAGGTATGCCGTCGGGCGGCGGAGTCGAACGGGGAAATCCGCACCAGACGATGGACGCCCGCTTCCGCGGACATCAGGCCAAAGGCATACTCGCCGGTAAAGGTGAGCGTGACGCTCTTCAGGCCGGCCTCGTCGCCGGGCTGATAGTCGATGATCTCGCGCTTGAATCCACGCCGTTCGGACCAGCGCAGATACATCCGCAGCAGCATTTCAGCCCAGTCCTGCGACTCGGTTCCACCCGCCCCGGGATGAATGGTCACGATGGCATTGGCTGCATCGTGCTCTCCGCCGAGCATCTTGCGTGTCTCGGCGGCTTCCACTTCCTGCTGAAGTTCGTCGAGGCCTCGAGTGAGGTCTGCAAGGACGTCCTCGCCGCCGCGCCCCCACTCGAAGAGCACGGTCAGGTCGTCGGTGCGGCGTTTCAGGCTGTCGCGAAGCGTGCGGTCGTCATCGAGACGACGCCGCTTCTGCATCACAGCCTGCGCGTCGGCCTGGTTGTTCCAGAATCCAGGACCGTTTATCTGCGATTCGACCTGCGCGATCTGTTCGTCGAGTCGAGCTCCCTCAAAGATACCTCCGGAGTTCGGCCGCGCGGCGGCTCAGGTCGTCGAAGCGTCGGTCGAATTCGTCGAGGGCGATGGCCACGTATCTACTCCGTTGAGAAAGGGAACTACACGAACCGGGCAACGCCGAGGGCGAGTGCCGACACCAGCAGTGACACCCATGCGGCCACGTCGCCGAGTCTCGAGTATATGGTTCGTGACGTGAGGAAGCGTACCTCCTCGACCATCCCCACCTGCTCGAAGATACGCGACGCGTTCACGACACGCCCGTAGGGGTCCACAACACCGCTGATGCCGGTGTTGGCCGACCGTGCAAGATACCGCCCCTGCTCGATGGCGCGCATCGAGGCCATGGCGAAGTGCTGATACGGCGCCGACGAATTGCCATACCAGCCGTCGTTGGTGATCGTCGTCAGAAGTTCGCTGCCGTCGAGCACGGCCTGGCGGATGAGCGAGGGGTAGACGACCTCGTAGCAGATCGCAGTGCTCGTCACGTGATTGCCAACCGGCAACGTCACGACCTCGGTGCCGGGCGCAAACTCCGCAAGGCTTTCGACCAGCGGCGAGACGAAGTACAGCCATCGCTTGGCGGGAATGAACTCGCCAAAGGGCACCAGATGCATCTTGCGGTAGACGGCGCCGGTCTGTCCGTCAGGCTTCACCAGAAACGCCGCGTTGTACATCCGGTCGGGGGAGCGCTCGATCTGATCGCTGCCAAAGAGCAGCGGGACGCCCACCTCCCGCGCCAGATCGCGCAGCGCCGCGCCACCGGCCTGATCCACCTCGAACAGGAACGGTGTAGACGACTCAGGCCAGATCACGTATTGCGCGCCGCGCTTGACGACGTCACGGGTCATCGAGATGTAGGTCGTAAAGATGCGGCGGGCCTCACCGGCCTTCCACTTGTCTTCCTGGTCGATGTTGCCCTGCACGAGCCCGACGCGAATCGCTTCGCCCTCACGCAGGAGCGCCCCGTCACGAACGCGCAGCGCGCCCCATCCACCCACACCGCCGAGCAGGACGACCACAAGGGCGCCCGCCGTCAGCCGGCTGCGCCCCGCGGAGACCAGGCTGAAGGCCACACCGGTGTTGACCAGCGCCACGAGCAACGACAACCCATACACACCGAGCACGCTGGCCAGCTGCGCCACAGCCAGCACCGTCACCTGGGAGTTGCCCAGCGGCACCCACGGAAAGCCGCCGAAGAGATACCCCCGAAGGAACTCGGTCGCCACCCAGGCAAACGGGGCAACCAGCAACGCACGAGCCCCCATGCGCGAGACCAGGTAGCCGGTGATGAGAGCAGCTATCGCGGGGTACAGAGCCAGATACGCCGCCAGGAGGAGCATCGCGAACATCGCGATGGGCGTCGGCACCTCGCCGAAGGTGGCCACCACAGTCCCGGTCCAATACACGGTCCCGATGAAGTAGACGAGACCGGCGACCAGGCCGAGCTGAAACGCGCGTCGCGGAGATGAGCCGCGCAGCGGACCTGGCCGTCCATTCCAGCCCGACACGGCGAGCAGCAAAGGGACCAGAGCCACCCAACCGAATGCGGGGTGACCGTAGCGGGGAAAACTGAGGGCGAGAAGCGCGCCCGACACGAGCGCGAGGAAGTAAGTCACGTCAAGTCGGGCAGGGCTCGGCCGAGC
The DNA here is from genome assembly GCA_040081265.1 of Vicinamibacterales bacterium. Lineage (GTDB taxonomy): Bacteria > Acidobacteriota > Vicinamibacteria > Vicinamibacterales > UBA2999 > JBEBGV01. The sequence continues at coordinate 16,577 of JBEBGV010000011.1, read as the reverse complement.
CTCTGCTTACCTGGTGACCCAGGGCTTGAAGCGTTCTTCGGTTTCGAGCCGCTTGGAGACGCCTGCGGCCTCGGCCCGGTCCTTGTATTTCCCGACTCGGACGCGAAACACCCGCCCGGCGGTCGTGACGAAGGCCGGATAGCCCTTCTTCTGCAGACGAGCACGGATCGCGTCTGCCTCCGCGCGGCGGGGCGTGGCCGCCACCTGAACCACAAAGCCAGCGCCTCCTGGTTCGGTGTCCGCGACGGGTTCCGGGGAACGCGCAGGAACGACAGCCGTCCGTGGCGCCGCAGCCGGCGAGGCAGCCGGAGCCGCGGCCCTGGCGCGGACGACCTCAGCGGGGCGAGGTGCCGCAGCCTTCGGAGCACTCTTCGGCGTCTCGAGCTCGGGTTTCTCGGTGCTGCCGGTGAGCGCGGTCGGGTATTTCAGATCGGGTTCGTCGCCGGGTGCATCAGGGGCAATATCTGCAGGCGGGGCCGAGGGCGCCGCTGCCGAAGGTTCTGGAACCTCTCCTGCCGTGGGATCGCCCGTCTCGACCGTGCTGTTGGTCACAGCCGCGCTCTGAGCCGCACTGACCCCGCGCCCGACCATCACCCCGCACAGGAAGATGACGACGGCCACCACGGTGGAGGCCATGAACAAAAATACAAGTTGCTTGCCGTTGAGTTGAATCTCGCGCAGGGACTCATCGTTCATGCGTCACATCCTGCTGAACGTCGATGACAGTCGGCTGTCAGGGTGATCTAGTTGAAATCGCGTGCAATTGTAGCACGCGGATCCGCCTTAATTGGCGGCAACTCGCTCGGTGATCCGTCGCGCGTCGAGGTTGCCGGGGTCACGACGCAGCACGACCTGGGCTTCACTGCGTGCCGCTGCCGGATCCTTGAGCTGCAGATAGGTCTCTGCCAGCGCGAGGCGAGCGGCGATGGTGTCGGCACTCCAGATCGAGATCTTGAGCTCGCTCACGGCCAGGCTCAGGCGACCCGTGCGAAGGTAGACACGACCGAGCATCAGGTGCGCTTCGCTCTGGTATGGCGCCAGGTAGACCGCGCGGCGCAGCTCGGCCACCGCCTCCGCATCGTGCTCGGCCTGAAAAAGACGCTTGCCGCTTTCCAGATGGAACAACGCCTGATCCTGCTGATCGCGCTGACCGGCCGCCACGATGGCGTCATTCAGCCGAAGCGCCGGGGGTACGTCGAGCTCGGTCTTCACGCGCTCGAGCCCGCGCGGCATCGTGGTGATCCCGCCTGGCCTGGCCTCCCACTCTGCGTACTTCGACGAAAGTTGCCGCGCCAGTTCCCGCTCTCTGCCGGCCTCAACGGAGCTGCCTGAGGCCTGCAACACGACTGCGAGCACAAAGTGGGCATCACCATCTGCCGGGTCTCTCCGGACCACCTCGCGCAGCGCGTCGACGGCGCCTGCGAGGTCCCGTTCCGTCCAGCGGGCATACCCGAGATTGAAGAACAGGCTGGCGTCGGAAGGATCCATCCGTGCCGCCTCCTCGAAGAAGAACGAGGCCTTGACCAGCGAGGTACCGGCCGGTCGCCTGAACTGGATGATGCCCTGGTTGTTCACAATCGATGCGTCGGGACGTTCGCGCCCAAGGTCACCGAGCGCGTCGGCCGCCGGCCCGTACTGGGCCAACTCGAGCATCGAGAGCGATGCCAGGAACCGCGCGCGCCTCGACAGCGGCTGGTTGGGCGACACCTGCCGCACGACCTCGAGCGCACGCTGGTGCTCCCCCTGCTCGGTGTACACGGTCCACAGACCCAGTCGTGCGCGATGAAAGGCCGGCGATAGTGTGAGCGCCTGCGAGAAGAATCCCACCTGCGTCGAGGGGCTGCGCGCCACCAATCCCTTGATGTACTGCTCGAAGGCGGGAAGGGGTGGATGGCCGGTCTCGGGATCGCCGGACGACGGGGAGGAATCAGACGCCAGTCGACGCGCCACGCGTCCGTAGATCTGGAAGATCTCGGGAAGCGGTCCAGACTCGCTGACTTCCGGGAGCAGGCGCCCGGAGTCGAGCTGAATGGCACGGGCACGCACGGTCAACGTCTCGCCGGTCAGCGTGTAGCTGCCGACGACCACCTGCGCGGCTCCGACCAGCTGTCCGGTTCTGATCACGGTGGCATGACTGAGGACCGGTGAAGGTGGAATCCCGAGTTGCTCGAACGCCAGCAGCCGCTCCTCACGCGGCATCGCCCGCACACCCAGGGCCGTCAGGTCGTCGGTCAGCAACACGGCGGAGGCTTCGGCCAGCCAGTAGACGCGCGCCGCGCCGTTGGCGTTCTCGAATGGCACGACCATCACGCGGTTGTCTGGAGCGGCAGCAGCAGGGCTCTGTGCAGCCGCGCCGGTCGCGGTAGCCACCGCAATGGTGGCAGCAACGATGAGCCGCGCGGCGGCCTTCATGGCTGTCGGACGGTCAGGGTCATGGTGCACCGCTCTGCACCGGTGGCACGGCACCGGTCAGAGGTCACGTCCAGTTCGAGACCCGCCAACTCACCGAGCCTGCGAACGGCGGATCCGTAGAACTCGCACAGCGCCTGGTCGACGGGCTCTCGCACGACACAGAACAGCGAGCCCGACAAGCGCAGGGTCCCGGTGTGCTTCTTCCACTTCACGCTGGTGCGGCAGTCACGGTAGGTACGACCCGCCATGTTCTGCATCACCCCGGTCAGCAGGCGCAGCCGCAGCCACAGGGGCGCCGCCTTGATGAACGACCGCCGGAGCGAGGACAGATCGGCAAAGGTCCACTCTGCGGCGTATTCGCCGGCGCGGGCCGACACCAGTTGATAGGCATCGCCTTCGCGCCTCAGGAAACTGAGCACGGCTGCCAGCGGTGCCAGGCCAATTCGGCCGTCGCGCATGGCCTTGGGATTCAGCCACTCTTCGTAGAATTCGAGACGGTTTGGCAGCAGATCAGCGATGCCCTGATGAAGGCTCGCCGGCAGCATGCGTCCAACACCGGCCTCGTTCATAGATAATGGGGAGCGAACCCATGGCCGTCCGCACGCCAGTTTCGGGCGCCATCCTGTGTGGTGGCGGCGGACGCCGAATGGGAGGCGCCGACAAGGGAAGCCTGCTCGTCGGCGGACAGACGATCCTCGATCGACTGCTCGACGCGCTGCGCCCCCTGACGCCACACCTGATGATCATCGACCGCGACGCCACTCATACCACTGCCGCTGACGTACGGGTGGTGCCAGACCTCGTGCCCGACTGCGGAGCGGTGGGCGGCATCTATACGGCGCTCGAATCGAGCGCCACCGACAGGGTGATGATCGTCGCCTGTGACATGCCGTTTCTCACCACCGCGTTCCTCAGCTTCCTCGTCGATCTGGACGATACGGCGGATGTCGTCATCCCCCGCGACGCTCAGGGCCGGCGCCCTCTGTGCGGCGTGTTTCACCGGCGAATCGCCCCGGCCCTGAAGGCGCGGCTCAAGACCCGGACGCTGCGGGTCGACGCCGCGCTGGCCGGCCTCGATGTTCGGGACGTCACCGAAGGCTCGCTTGCCCACTTCAATGCCGATGGCCGGCTCATGATGAATGTGAATACGCCGGAGGACTATCGCTCGGCTGCTGACGGACACCATTATCCATGATTCTACCGGTGCACGATCGTCTGCGTGATCGTCTCACGCAGTTGCTGACCACGCTCTTCGCCCTCGACACTGCCGACCTGCCGGCGATCGCGATCGAGTACCCACCGAACCGCGATCTGGGCGACCTCGGCTCACCCGTCGCGTTCGAACTGGCGCGCCGCCTGCGCAAGGCTCCCCGCGCGATCGCACAGGAGATTGCCGCCGGCTTCGGGACCCTTGACGGCGTCACCCGCGTGCAGGCGGCCCCAAACGGCTATCTGAATGTCTTCCTCGAGCGGCCGCGGTTTCTCGCCGACCGTCTCGCCGGGGCGGTGCCCTCCGCACGCGCGGCTGCCGGAAAGGCGATCGTCGAGCACACCGCCATCAATCCCAACAAGGCGGCCCACCATGGCCACCTGCGGAACTCCGCGCTCGGGGATACCCTGGTGCGCGTACTGCGCTTCCGCGGTACCCACGTGGAGGTGCAGAACTACATCGACGACACCGGCGTACAGGTCGCTGACGTCGTCGTCGGCTTTCGCGTCCTCGAAGGCATGGACCTCGAGCGCGTCCGCGCCATCGCCGACAGCACCCGCTTCGACTACTACTGCTGGGACCTCTACGCCCGCGTCGGTGAGTGGTATGGCGGCGACAAGGACCGTCTCAAGATTCGAGCCGACGCCCTTCACGACATCGAGCAGGGCGGCAACCCCACAGCCGATATCGCCGCCTTCATCGCCGACCGCATCGTCCGGCAGCACCTGAAGACGATGAAGCGGATGAATGTGGACTATGACCTCCTGACGTGGGAGGGCGACATTCTGCGGCTCAAGTTCTGGGCACGGGCGTTTGACGTGCTCAAGGAGAAGGGCGCGGTCTACCTGCGGCACGACGGCAAGCTTGCCGGATGCTGGGTGATGCCGATTCAGGAGGACCTCGACGCCGTCCCCGACGCCGACGTCGAGGAATCCGATGCCGACGAACGCGAGAAGGTCATCGTCCGTTCAAACGGCGTGGTGACCTACGTGGGCAAGGACATCGCCTACCAGTTCTGGAAGCTCGGGCTGCTCGGCAAGGACTTCCACTACCGCAGGTTCATCGAGCGGCCACAAGGGCCGCTGTGGGCAACCTGCGACCACGACGGCGAGTCGGTCCATCCGCCGTTTGGCGGCGCTGCCTACGCCTATAACGTCATCGATGTCCGACAGTCGTACCTGCAGAAGCTGCTCAAGCAGGCGCTCATCGCCGTCGGTCACCCGGAAGGAGCCGAGCGGTCCCACCATTTCTCATATGAAATGGTCACGCTCTCGCATGGCACCGCGGCCGATCTCGGCTTCGCGCCCCCACCGGGGTCTGAGGACGCGAAGCGCCCGTTTGTCGAGGTGTCTGGACGCAAGGGCCTCGGCGTCAAGGCCGACGACCTGATCGACACGATGGCCGCACGGGCGCTCGATGAGGTCACCCGCCGTAACCCCGACTTCAGCCCCGAGGAATCGGCGCGGATTGCGCACAGCATCGGCATCGCCGCCCTGCGCTATTTCATGATCAAGTTCTCGCGCGGCCGGATGATTGTCTTCGACATGGAAGAGGCGCTCAGCTTCGTCGGCGACACCGGCCCCTACATCCAGTACTCCGTCGTCCGGGCGAACAAGATCCTGCACAAGCTGAGGGAGCGCGACGGCGTCACCGATGCGTCGCTTGTTGCCGGTCTTGGCGACGTCCCTGCGGGCGAGTTGAACGGCGACAGCGGACAGGATCTCTGGGCGCTGGTGCTCGAGGCGTCACGCCTGGACGAAATCGTCGAGCAGGTCATTCGGTCGCTCGAGTTCTCTGTCCTTGCGAAGTACGCGTTCTCGCTGGCCCAGTCGTTCAGCTCGTACTACAACCTCGACCCGAGTCGCTCGTCGATTCTCAACGAAGAGCGCGCCGACGTCAGGCGATGGCGTGCGGCTGCGGTGCTGTACGTCCGGAATCAGCTGACAACAGCGCTGGATCTGATGGGCATCGAAGTCCCGCCCCGCATGTAGCGGCCTATTTTGCCGCGTAGGGCTTCGTGAAGCCGTTGCGCGCGTTGGGTCCGGAGGCGGGTCCTGCGGACCCGCCCTACGTACGGGCTTCGGGGGCGCGAACGAAGGAGGCGACGGTCTCGATGTGGGCGGTGTTGGGGAAGAGGTCGAAGCCCTTCAGGCTTTCGAGCCGGTATCCGGCGTCGATCAGGCCACGCGAGTCGCGGGCCAGCGTGGCCACGTCACACGACACATAGACCACGGCAGCGGGAGCGCGGCCAATGATGCCCCGCAGCGCGTCGGCAGAGAGTCCGGTCCGCGGCGGATCGACGATGAATGTCGAGGAACTGGCTGCGGTCCGGTCGGAGCGCAGGAACTGCTCGACGGCCACGCGCTGCACCACAATGCCGGAGCCGAACGGCACGGCGTTGTCACGCAGGTCCGTACCACTCACCCGATCGCCTTCGACCAGCGTCACGCGGTCGTACCCCAGCGCGGCCAGCGAGAGCCCGAACAACCCGACCCCCGCGTAGAGATCCACGACGGGCCCCTCGGGCACCAGTTCGGCGACGCAGGTAGTCAACGCCTCGAGCAGGTAACGGTTGCCTTGAAAAAAGGCCCGGACGTCACGTGACAACGTCACGGTCGCGCTCTTGCCGTGTCTCACCACGGGCAGACGATCGGTGACGACCGACTGACCGGACAGCTGCACCGCGTCGGCATCGCCGGTCCGCTGCGCGGACAGACCGGTGAGGCCGCTCGCCAGCTCTGCGTAACTCTCAATCCTGGCGCCGCCTGCAAGCTCGAGGTGACACGCGCGCTCACTGGCTGGCACGTTCTCGGCGATCTCGATCGACTGCAGGTCGTGCAGGTTCTTGCGAGCCAGCGTCTCGGTCGCCAGTCGCACCCATCCGGAAGTCGCCGCCAGCAGTTGTCCCGTGCACTCGGCGTCACACAGGTCATGCGTGCCCTCGCGCAGGAATCCCGCCCGCTGCCCGCGCACGTGGAGCCGCGCACGCATCCGGTATCCCTGTTCGGGCGAGCCCACGACGACAGGGACACTGCCCAGCGGAATCTTCGCGACCCGTCTGAAGGCGTCTTCAATGACCTCACCCTTCAGCCGGAGCTGTCGCGCCGGTGCGATGTGACTGAGGACGCTGCCACCGCATCGAAGGTCACTGATGCCGGGCCGCCGATCGCTCGAGGAAGTCAGGATCTCTTCGGCATCTGCGTAGAGGACGCCTTTGGCCACGCGCGAGACACGGGCGCTGACGCGTTCACCGGGAATGGCCCCGGCCACGAACACGATCTGCCCACCGTGACGCGCCAGCATCCGGCCACCCGCGATGGGCTTCTCGATCTCGACGGTGAGGATGCTGCCGGGTTTCACCTCAGTCAAAGGCCACCTCGGGCAGGCGAGCGCGCATGCGCAGCAGCCGGTCGACGGTGGTCTGAATGGCCCGTGCGAGAGCGTCGGGAGGCATGCGTTCCCTGAACGGCGCCAGCTCCCCTTCCGCTTCGACGGTCAGCGCCGCCATCTCAGCATGGGGCGTAGCATCTCGAGCGCACGCCAGCAGTTCCACATCGATGTCCCGCAACCGATCCAGCAGGGCCTCACGTGCGGCACCTCGCGCGCCTCGGGCCGACGCACGCACCGTGTCGAGTTCCCGCACGACGCGGTCGATCGCTTCATCGCCAGGACCGAAGCTGCCGCGCAGTGCGGTCAGCCGCGCGATCGCGCGCTCGAGATGGGCCGACAACGAACCGTGACGAGGCTGCTCCCCCGGCTCCGGGAAGTCAGCATCCGTCTCACTGACACGGCTGATTCCGACGGTTCGGCGCCAGTGATCGAACAGGTCCAGCACGTCGGCCTCGCAGAACTGAATCTGCACCGGCCGGCGGCGTCCGGCCTTGGCGTAGTAGCGCTCGCAGTACCGGTCGATCCCCTGGCAGGCGATGGCAAACGGCACTCCACGTGCCGCCCACCCACACACGGCCTCGAAGGCGGGGCCGACGATCCGGATCAGGTGACCGTCGTTCTTCCGGCAGAGGTATGCCTCGACTTGCCTGCAGTATTCGCCCTGGTCTTCGGTCACGGTGATGTTCGGGGGGTCAGACCGCTCCAGCGTACTTCACCGGCGACGATGCGCCTGGTCCCACCGGCCGTCTCGACGATGAGCGCGCCGGTGTCGTCGATGTCGACGGCACGTCCGGTCTGGACGCTGCTGCCCTCATCCCACTCCACGGCCCTGCCGAGCATTCGTTGCGCACGGACCCGCCACGCTCCCAGCACCTCCGCTGAACCTCCCCGGGCCAGCGTCGCGTAGACATCCGCGACGGCTGCCAGCACCTCAGCAAAGATGAGTCCGCGTTCGACCGGCCGTCCCAGCTCTGCCTCAATCGAGGTGGCGCGGGCATCGACGGTCGAGGGGAGTGATGCGCGCTGGACGTTGACCCCGATTCCCAGCACGACAAACGGCTTCCCCTGCGCCGCACGCCCGCTCTCGGCGAGGAGCCCGCCCACCTTGCGACCGCCGCAGTAGAGATCGTTGGGCCACTTCAGATCGACCGTCAGGCCGGTGGCGGTGTAGAGCCCGTTCGCGGCCGCGACTCCCGCTGCGAGCGTCAGAAGCGGCATCGTCTCGGCCGGACGCAGGATGACCGACATATAGAGGCCGGCCCCCGGCGGCGACGCCCACGTTCGTCCCAGCCTCCCTCGGCCAGCCGACTGCGCGTCGGCCACCACTACGGTCCCCTCTTCCTCGCCCCGCTCGGCCAGGCCCACGGCAATCGTGTTGGTCGAACCTACCTCTTCAAACCACAGCACACGGGCGCCGAACACGCCGACACGATCCGCCAGGCGCTCGAGCGGCTCAGAAAAGTGACGAGGCAGGCTTCCGGACGTTGGAACGTGGGCCACGGCTGTTTCAGCGACAGGCTCAGACCGGTTCGATTTCGAGGCTGATGTCGGCGGCCGGCGCCGAATGCGTGAGCGCGCCGATGGAGACAAACGTCGCGCCCGTCGGCACCAGCTCGGGCATCCGGCTCAGCGTGACGCCGCCAGAAATTTCAGTCTTCGCTCGTCCAGCGCACCGCCCCACGGCTTCGATGATTTCGGGTGTGGTCATGTTGTCGAGCAACACGATGTCGGCACCTGCAGACAGCGCGGCATCGACCTGCGCCAGATCCTGTGCTTCAACTTCGATCGGCAGGCCCCGTCCTGCGGCCCGCATACGCTCGATGGCGGGCGCAACGCCGCAGGCCAGGCGAACATGGTTGTCCTTGATCAAGATGCCGTCGTTCAACCCGAAACGATGGTTGGTACCGCCTCCAGCGCGCACAGCGTACTTCTCGAGCGTGCGCATCAACGGCGTGGTCTTGCGCGTGTCCAGCACGATGATTCGGCCGGCCGCGGCCTCGACAAAGGCGTGCGTCAGCGTGGCGACGCCGGTCAGGCGCTGCAGGTAGTTCAGCGCCGTGCGCTCGGCAGTCAGGAGCGCCGCGGCACGCCCCCGAATCTCAGCGACCTCGTCGCCAGGACGGCACCGGCTGCCGTCGGGACGGTGCGTCACGATGCGAACGCCGGGATCGGTCTGTCGGAACGCCTCGAACATCACCTCGAGGCCAGCGACCACGCAGTCGGACTTGGCGAGCACCACGGCTCTGGCCTGCTGATCGGGCCCGACGGTCGCCTGCGTGGTGATATCACCGCCGCCGATGTCTTCAGCCAATGCCCGGCGAACGAGATCGCGATATGCCTCGGGCGGGAGCGGCGTCAGCGCGGTCGTCATACGCCCGCGGCCCCCGGGGCGGGACCTTCTTCTGCGAACTCGAGCTGGGCCTCGTCCACGTCGCCAAACGAGAGGTCGCGGATGTGGGTGGCGGCCTGGAAGTCGCGCGCTGCAGGCTGGAGCCCCGCAAAACGAGACGGCAGCACGGCTCGCGCAATGACGGCCTTGGTCGGCTTCTTCAGCAGCGACTTGAGACGCCGGACTTCGGCGAGGCCGTCCTGCGTCGCGAGCCTGACCGCCAGCGCCGCCTCGTCCCTGCCGCCAATCGGCGACAACACATCAGTAGAGGACGGCCAGGACGACCGGTGCACCGATCCCGGTCGCCACCACGACCAGACTTCTTCGGTCACAAATGGCAGGTACGGCGCGAAGAGTCGCAGCAAGGTGTCGAGCGCCACCAGGATGGCGCTGTTGGCAGACGCGGCCGCGTCGCTCCCGAAGTCGCCGTAGCGCCGTCCCTTCACCAGCTCGAGGTAGTCGTCGCAGAACGCCCAGAAGAACGTCTCGGCACGCTCGAGGCCGCGAGCGTAGTCGTACGCGTCGAGGTGCTCCGTGACCTCGCCGATCAGCTTGTCGAGCGCCGTCAGCATGCCGCGATCGAGCGACTCGGTGATGGTCCCGCGCGGCTCGGACTGCAGCAGCGCAAAGCGCGCCGCGTTGAGAATCTTGATGGACAGGCGACGACCGATCTTGATCTGGCCGGGATCCCTGGGATCGAACGCCGGGTCTCCTCCCGGACGGACGTTGGCGGCCCAGTACCGCACGCCATCAGACCCAAACTCCTCGAGCAGCCCGATCGGCGTGACCACGTTGCCTTTGGACTTCGACATCTTCTTGCGATCGGGATCGAGCACCCAGCCATTGATTGCGGCGTTGGTCCACGGCAGCGAGTCGTGCTCGAGATGGGCCCGCAGCACGGTCGTGAACAACCACGTGCGGATGATGTCGTGCCCCTGCGGCCGCAGGTCCATCGGAAAGACGCGTGCAAAGAGATCCGGATCGTCGATCCAGCCCCCGGCAATCTGCGGCGTCAGGGATGAGGTCGCCCACGTGTCCATGATGTCGGGATCGCCGACAAATCCTCCGGGCTTCCCGCGCTGCGCCTCCACGTACCCCTCCGGCGCGTCGGTGGACGGGTCGATCGGCAAGCGCGTCTCCGCGGGGCACAGCGGCTTCGAGTAGTCAGCGTTGCCGTCAGGGCCAACCGGATACCACACCGGAATCGGCACACCGAAGAAACGCTGCCGGCTGATGCACCAGTCACCCGCCAGCCCATTCACCCAGTTCTCGAACCGGTGCCGCATGAACTCCGGATGCCACTGCATCTGGCGTCCGCGCTCGAGCAGCGTCTCCCGAAACTCCATCGTCTTGATGAACCACTGACGACTGGTGATGATTTCGAGCGGCCGGTCGCCCTTCTCGAAGAACTTCACCGGATGGGTGATCGGCCTGGGCTCGCCGAGCAGGTCCGTGGACTCGCGGAGGAGCTCGACAATCTTCGTCCGCGCCTTGCTCGCAGGAAGGTTGACCAGCTGCTCGTACGCTGCCTGCGCACGCACGGCATCGTCAGTCTCCCATCCCGCACTGCCCCAGGTCAGCGGCTTCAGCGTGCCATTGGCCTGGATCACCGCGCGAACCGGCAACGACAGCTCGCGCCACCAGATCACGTCGGTCAGGTCGCCGAACGTACAGATCATGGCGATGCCGGTCCCCTTTTCCGGGTCCGCAAGTGCATGCGCCCTGATGGGCACGCGCACGCCGAAAAGGGGCGTCACAACCTCGGTGCCGAAAAGAGGCTTATAGCGCTCATCGTCTGGATGGGCGACGAGCGCCACGCAGGCCGGAATCAGCTCGGGTCGCGTGGTGTCAATCTCGATCGCGCTTCCGTCCGGCCGCGCAAAACGAATACGGTGATACGCGCCAGGCTGCTCCCGATCCTCCAGTTCAGCCTGAGCCACGGCCGTCTTGAAGTCGACGTCCCAGAGCGTCGGGGCTTCGTGCTGGTAGGCCAGACCGCGCTTCAGGAGGCGAAGGAAGCCTGCCTGCGACACTCGCTGGGCATTGGGAGCGATGGTCGCGTAGGTGAGCTTCCAGTCCACCGACAAGCCGACGTGGCGGAACAGCCCCTCGAAGACCTTCTCGTCCTCGGTCGTGAGCCGGCCGCACAGCTCCACGAAGTTCGGACGAGAAATTGAGATCGGCTGCTTGGGCGGCGTGTCGGGCGGCTGAAATGACGGGTCGTACGGGAGCGACGGATCGCAGCGCACGCCGTAGTAGTTCTGAACACGTCGCTCGGTCGGCAGGCCGTTGTCGTCCCACCCCATCGGGTAGAACACCGACTTGCCCCGCATGCGCTGGAATCGCGCGATCACGTCGGTGTGCGTGTAGGAAAACACGTGACCAATATGGAGCGACCCGCTCACCGTCGGAGGGGGCGTGTCGATCGAATAGACGTCAGCGCGCGGGCGACTGCGGTCGAACTGATAGGTTTGCTGTTCCTCCCAGCGGGCGTTCCACTTCTGCTCGAGACCTTCGAGCGCCGGCTTCTCCGGCAGGGCAATCGGGAAGGAACGATCTACGGGGGAGGACATCCGCCCATTGTACCAGCCGCGTGACGCGCGCCAGGGATGGATGCGCAACAATGAATGGCGATGTTCCCATGGGTGTGCCGATGAATCCTGGCCGTCTGAAGTTCCGCGTCGAAGCGCAGGCCACCGGTTCCAGCGCGCGTGCGGCAACGTTTCACACGGCGCACAATGCAGTGCGCACGCCAATCTTCATGCCCGTCGGCACGCAGGCGACGGTGAAGGGGCAGCTCACACAGGCCCTCGAGGATGCGGGAACGCAGATTCTCCTGGCCAATACCTACCATCTGCTGCTGCGCCCGGGGCCGGAGGTTTTCCGGCGCACGAGGGGAATTCACGGATTCATGAGCTGGAAACATTCAGTGCTCACGGACTCCGGCGGGTTTCAGATTTTCTCGCTGCCGCACTCGCGCGCGATCAGCGAGGAGGGGGCGACATTTCAGAGCTATCTGGACGGGCGTACGATCCTGCTCAGCCCGGAGTTGAGCATCGAGACGCAGATCGCGATCGGGAGCGACATCATGATGGCGCTCGACCAGTGCATCCCGTCCACGGCGGATGAAGCCGCCGCGCGCGCGGCGCTCGGGATCACGCACCGCTGGGCGGCGCGAAGTCTCGCCGCACGCGGGGACTCACCGCAGGCACTCTTTGCCATCGTGCAGGGCGCGCTCTTTCCAGAACTACGCCGCGAGAGTGCGGACTATCTGAGCGCGATGCCGTTCGATGGATTCGCCATCGGCGGCCTCGCGGTCGGCGAAAGCCGGAGCGAACGCCAGGACACGTGTGAACTCACCACACAGCTCCTGCCGAACGATCACCCGCGCTACCTCATGGGTGTGGGCACGCCGCTCGACATCCTCGAGGCGGTGCACCGCGGCGTGGACATGTTCGACTGCATCATCCCCACGCAGGTCGCGCAGCGCGGCGCGGCATTCACGTCGCGCGGCTTTCTGCAATTGCGGCGCGGTGTGTATAAATTTTCAGAGGACCCGCTCGACCCGCTCTGCACGTGCCCGACGTGCGAGCGCTATTCGCGCGCGTACCTGCACCATCTCACCAAGTGCGGCGAGCACCTGGGCTGGCAGCTCCTCGGGCAGCACAATCTCTATTTTTACCACCAGCTCATGCGCGACATCCGCCAGAGTATTTTCGAGGACCGCTTCCTCGAGCTCTACCGGGAAAAGCGCGCCTTTCTGCACGAGACGTGTGCCGATCATCCGATCCAGGCACAGAAGCCAAGGCGCAAGATCGCATCCCATCTCGGGAACTACGAAGTACATCGCGCGCCGGAGGGTTTCGCCAGCATCCGGCACAAGGCCTCCGGCGAGATCATGCACTCGCGCACGCCGCCCATGGAGGAAGCGCAGCGCCTCTACATCGAGCAATCGGATCTCGCCGCTCGCCTCCACCTTTCCGCGGATGAACATCCCGTGACTGCTGCGCCGCTCGTGGTCTGGGATGTCGGCCTCGGCGCCGCGGCGAACGCGATGGCGGCGATCCGCTGCTACGAAGCGGAAGCCACCGCTGGTCCCGCGCGACCGATGCATCTCGTCAGCTTTGAGAACGACCTCGATTCGCTGCGACTGGCCTTTCAGCACAACCGCGAATTTACCTATCTCCGCCACAGTGCCATCGGCGGCATTCTCGGCGCCGGCCGTTGGCAGTCGTCGCAGCACGCTGGCCTGAGGTGGACGCTTATCCTCGGCGATTTCCTCACCACGATGGGTGCGGCGCCCGCCCCGCCAGATCTCATTTTTTTCGACATGTTCTCCAGCAAGACCGACAGCGACCAGTGGACGCTCGGCGCATTCCGCCAACTATTTGGCGCCTGCGACGGCCGTGTCACCGAGCTCTTTACCTACACCTGCTCGACCCGTATCCGTGCGGCGCTCCTCGCCGCCGGCTTTCACGTGGCGAAGGGACGCAGCACCGGGGACAAACTGGACACGACCGTCGCGTTCACGCCAGAGGCGTCGCGGATGCCGGCCATGCGCCGGCATGGACTGCTCACGCACGATTGGCTCGGGAGATGGAGCCGCTCGGGCGCGAAGTTTCCCGCCGACGTCCCCACCGAGCAGCAGGGGTCATTCGAACAGGCCATCCGGTCGCACCCGCAGTTCCAGGGAGTTTGATCGCCTCCATCAGGCGGCCATGCCCCCGAGCACTACCGCGGAGACACAGGACGTGCACGCTCCAGCGTCTGCGGCATATCGGCAACGACGTACGCCATCGACGCGACCGCGCCGACCAGCCGCCCCAGATCGCTCGGCACGATCTTCTCCACCGTGTCGGCCGCAGTGTGGTGAATCATGAAATATCTGGCCATGTCGACTTCCGGCGAGATGGCAGGAATGCCTGCGGCGGTGACTGATGGCTGGATGTCTGCGCCGTCGAAGTGGTCGGTGATCTGATCGCCCCCGATGGTCTGCATCAGGCTCGCGATCTCGGTAACAACGGCCCGCGCGCGATCGCTACCGCTGAAACCAAATCCCTTCAATGGCAGGACACCATTGTCAGACTCCAGCATCAGGACGTGCTTGCTCAGCTCGTCGGCATGCCTGTCGCGATACCCCTGGCCGCCTCGCGTGCCGTTCTCCTCGTTGGTGAACAACACCAGCCGAATAGTGCGCCGCGGTCTCAACCCCAGCTTCTTGAGCACGCGCAACGCTTCCCATGTCACCACGCAGCCACCACCATCGTCCATGGCTCCTGACCCCAGATCCCACGAATCCAGGTGGCCGCCCACCAACACGATCTCGTCAGGCAGGTCCCGTCCACGAAGTTCGGCAACAACGTTCCCTGATTCCACATCGGGAAGCGTCTGAGCGTTCAGCACCAGGCGGATCACCGTCGCCTGCCCGCGATCCTGCATGCGCTGCAGCCGTTCCGCATCCTCCGCCGTCGTGGCGGCAACCGGGATGCGCGCCGTGCCACTCGCATAGTTCATGTTGCCGGTATGCAGTGTGCGATCACCGATCGGCCCAATCGATCGCACGAGCGCCGCCACCGCGCCGTGGGCCGCGGCCCGCGGTGCTCCTGACCGGCGGTACTCGGTGCCTTCCTGATACGCCGTGAGGGGATCGACGTCAGTCCTGAACGACACGTTGTAGAGCACGATTTTCCCCGTCGCCAGCCCTGCCTTCGATTCGAGTTCATCGAAACTTCGAACGACGAGGACCTCGGCCTGTACGCCAGCCGGACCAGTGCCAATCGAGCCTCCGAGGGCCGCAATCAGGATCGGCTGCGGGTTTGGCGAGACAATCGCCCCGCTCTCGGCGCCACGCACCCAATGCGGCACCATCACCTTCTCGATCCGCACGTTTTCCAGGCCGTCGCGTCTCATCTGATCCGCGGCCCATTGGATCGCCTGCTCGAGCGAAGCGCTGCCGCTCAGGCGCGCCGGGAAGCTATCGGTCAGCTCAGCGAGTCGTGCCCAGCCTGCTGATCCCGAGTTCGCCGTGGCCTCGGCGATGATCTTCGCGGTCGCGGGACGATACGCATCCAGCCATGAAGCCTGTCCGAAGAGGACGGCGGACACGAGCGGCACGACGGCCGCCACAATCCCGACTGTTCGTCTCAACCGTGTCGTCGTCATCTCAGGCATCCTTTGGTTTGAACTGCGCAGGACACACAATCATCCTTCGATATCCGTCGAGACGCCCTCGGCGTGGCTATCGGCGCGGGACCTGATTTTCGCTGAGGAACCGCTGCAGCCGATCGTAGTTTCTCATGGGGTGAGTCAGCTCCGCGGTCGTTCCGTCCCGGAACCTCAGGGTGAGGAGGCGCATACTGACGGAACGCGATCGAGAATGCGGAGCGAAGGAAGATGCGTATCTTCCGCGCACGACACCTGCGTGAAAGACCCGCTCGCTTCAATCGCTGGCGCGGTGGCGAGAACTGAAGCGCGGACGGCGCAGGGCCGCCGTCCGCCAGAGAGGCTACGAGTGCTGCTTGCGACGACGGGCCGCGAGCGCGGCAGCACCGGTGCCCAGCAGGACCAGCGTGCCGGGTTCGGGAACGGGAACCTGATTCGGAACGTCGAGCGTCTCCACAGGGCCGCCTAGCGAGTCGGTAAAGTTCGCGATGAAGCGATGGTCATAGGATTCGAAGTCAGCAGTGAAGCTGCCCTCTGCCTTGAACACCGACTGACCACCGTCATAGCCGGCGAATTCGATGTAGGCCGCAGTGTGTTCGCTGAATCCGTTGTAGTCGATCAGCGCGAAAGCCAGGCTTCCGGGTGCCAGCACAAGATTCGTGGTAATGACATTGAGTCCAGTCGTGACGGTAAATGGCGTTGTAAACAGCGTCTCGCCGTCATTCATCGCATCACTCACATAAAGGGTGAACGTCTCGCCCTGTGAGTCCTCGTGAAAATAGAAGCCGATGTCCTGGAGGATGTTCTCGACCGTCGGAACTGTCAGCGACTGCCCGCTCCCGTCCCATTGATAGTTCCAGAGATCAGTCCACGAGGCACTCGTGTCGATAGTGACCGTCGACGCGGCGGCCTGGGAGTGCGCTTGATCCGCTTCCGTGGACATCTTCCGAAAGGTGGATACGATGTCCCGCATGTCGCCAAGCAAGCCCGGCCGGCGCCCTCGCCGGCAGTTCT